>CAYQDN010000055.1:0-20801 GCA_964416335.1 uncultured Azospirillum sp. | reverse complement strand
TCAAGAACATCACCGAGTTCGGCCTGTTCGTCGGCCTGCCCGGCGAGATCGACGGCATGGTCCATCTCTCGGACATCGACTGGGAGAAATCCGGCGAAGAGGCCATCAAGGCCTTCAAGAAGGGCGACAAGGTCAAGGTCAAGGTGCTGGACGTCGACGTCGAGAAGGAACGCATCTCGCTCGGCATCAAGCAGCTCACCTCCGATCCGTTCGAATCGGCCGTCTCGGGCTTCAAGAAGGGCGACGTCGTCACCGGCACGGTCTCGGCCGTGCAGGAAAACGGCATCGAACTGACGCTGGCCGAGGGCGTGACGGGCTTCATCCGCAAGTCGGACCTGAGCCGCGACCGCGCCGAACAGCGCCCCGAGCGTTATGCGATGGGCGAGAAGGTCGACGCCAAGATCACGCAGCTGGACCGCACCAGCCGCAAGATCCAGATGTCGGTCAAGGCGCGCGAAATCGAGGAAGACAAGGAAGCCATGCAGCAGTTCGGGTCTTCGGACTCGGGCGCTTCGCTCGGCGACATCCTCGGTGCCGCCCTCAAGCGCAAGGCGGAGAAGGAGCAGGAGTAATCCTCGCACCCTTCCCTCCCTCGAACGAACGAAGGGCGGACCGCAAGGTCCGCCCTTTTTTCTTGGCGTCGCGAAATCACAAAAGTCGGGGATGCCCGGGACAAGCCGGGCATGACGCGCTTGTAAAGGTCTATCCGTCATGCCCGGCCTCGTGCCGGGCATCCACGACTTGGCCGCCAAGCACCGGCCTTGAGCGGGCAGCCCCCCGGCCCTAGATTGCACCCATGAACGATCCCGAACTTCTCGTCGAACGACGCCGGCTCAAGCGCTCGCGTTCCCTGTGGCGCACGCTTGCCGTGGTGGTCGTCGCGGGCGCCATCGCCCTCTTCGTGGGCAAGAGCGGCATCGCGCGCCAGTACAGCCCCTATGTCGCCGAGCTGCGCCTCGCGGGCATCATCGTCGACGACACGGACCTGATCGAAGCGCTCGAGGACGCGATGGACGAGGGTGCGGCCAAAGCGCTCGTCCTGCGCATCGACAGCCCCGGCGGCACCGTCGTGGGCGGCGAGAGCTTCTTCCGCACGGTGCGCAAGATCGCCGAGACCAAGCCGGTCGTCGCCGTGCTTGGCGAGGTCGCGGCGTCGGGCGGCTACATGGTGGCGATCGCCGCCGACCACATCGTCGCGCGCGAGGGCACGATCACCGGCTCGATCGGCGTGATCCTGCAGACGACCGACGTCACCGGCCTGATGGGCATGCTGGGCGTGAAGGCCGAGGCGATCAAGTCGGCCCCGCTCAAGGCGGTCCCCTCGCCCTTCGAGCCGCTGACCGAGGCGGGCCGGACGGCCACCCGGGCGCTGGTCGAAGATATGTACGATATGTTCGTCGGCATGGTCGCCGAACGGCGCGGGATGGACCGCCCGCAGGCCCTGGCTTTGGCCGACGGACGGGTCTTCACGGGCCGGCAGGCCAAGGCCAACGGCCTGATCGACGAGCTGGGCGGCATCGCCGAGGCGCGCGACTGGCTTGCGGAAAAGGGCGTCAAAACAAGCATTCCGCTGCGGGAAATAAGGGTTTGGCGCGAGGACGAACTGCTCGGCGGGCTCGTCCGGACGGGCATCCGGGCGGCGTTGGGAAAAACCTATCTGCCGGAACGACTTACGCTTGACGGCCTTGTGGCGGTCTGGCACCCTGATTTGCGTTTCCGCTAACGATTTCCAAGCGCTAGGGGTGTTTGGCCGATGACCAAGTCCGAACTTATCTTGCGGCTGGCCGAGCTCAACCCGCATCTTTATCAGCGCGACGTTGAGCGGATTGTCACCACCGTCTTCGACGAGATCACCGCGGCACTCGCGCGCGGCCATCGCGTCGAGCTGCGCGGCTTCGGTGCGTTCTCGGTCAAGCGCCGCGGCGCACGCACGGGCCGCAACCCGCGCACCGGTGCGGCGGTGGACGTTACTGAAAAATTCATCCCGTTCTTCAAGACGGGCAAGGAACTCCGCGAAAAGCTGAACGACGGCGGCAAGTCCGGCTGAGGCCGGCGCCCATGCGCGTTCTCTACTGGATCTTCGCCGGCCTGCTCGCGGCCCTCGCCGGGCTGTTCGCACTCGGCAACCGGTCCGACATCACCGTCGATTTCTGGCCCGTGGGGCCGGCCGTCGCCATGCCGGTGTTCGTGGCCCTGGTCGGCGCACTCTATATCGGCTTCGGGCTGGGGGCCGTCATCGCGTGGCTGGCGCAAGGCCGGGCGCGCAAGCGCGCGCGCGAAGCCACGCGCCGGGCCGACGCACTTGCCCGCGAACTCGCCGACCTGAAGGCCGCCGCCGCGAAATCCGCGACTTCGCTCACGCCCGTAACCCCGCCCGGCCCGGGCGTCTGAGGCGATGCGCGGCACGCCGGCGGGCGCGATGCGCATCATCGGGGCAAGCGAAGTCGAGAACATCCTCGAACCCGGGCCGCTGGTCGAAGCGCTGCGCAACGCCTTCCGCAAGGGTGCGGAAGTTCCGCTGCGCCATCGCCACGCGATGGACGTGCCCGGCGGCGAAGCCGCATCGCTGCTGCTGATGCCGGCCTGGCAGCCGGGCCGCTATTGCGGCGTCAAGATCGTCACGGTCTTCCCGTCGAACGGCGAAGCGGGCCTGCCGTCGGTGATGGCGAGCTACATCCTGATGTCGGGGCGCACCGGCGCACCCCTTGCCGTCATCGACGGGCACATGCTGACGCTGAAGCGCACGGCCGCGGCCTCCGCACTCGCGTCCAAGTACCTGTCGCGGCCCGACTCCGAAAAGCTGCTGATGGTGGGGACCGGCTCGATGGCCCCGCATCTGATCCTCGCACACGCCAGCGTGCGGCCGATCCGCGAGCTCGTCGTGTGGGGCCGCGATGCGAAGAAGGCGCAGACACTTGCGGCGAATTTCGACGGGCGGCGCCTGAAGGCGCGCGCCACGACGAACCTTGCCGAGGCCGTCGCGTGGGCCGACACGATCAGCTGCGCCACGCTGTCGAAGGAGCCGCTGGTCAAGGGCGAGTGGCTGAAGCCCGGCCAGCACGTCGATCTCGTCGGCGGCTTCACGCCGGCGATGCGCGAGGCCGACGATGCGGCCATCGCGCGGTCGCGCGTCTATGTCGACACGTGGGGCGGGGCGCTCAAGGAAGCGGGCGACATCGTGCAGCCGATGGCCAACGGCACGCTTCTGGAAAAGCAGATCGCGGGCGATCTTGCCGAACTCACGCAAGGGCGCGCGGCCGGCCGCTCGTTCCATAACCAGATCACGCTGTTCAAGTCGGTGGGCACCGCACTGGAAGACCTTGCCGCCGCCGAGTTCGTGTTCGAGGCAAGCCGGCAGTGACCAGGCTGCTGGTCGTGGGTGCCGGCATCTTCGGCCTGTCGACGGCGTGGTCGGCCGTGAAGCGCGGCCTGCAGGTCGAGCTTGTCGAACAGGCGGCGATCCCCAACCCGATCGGCTCGTCGGTCGACCAGCATCGCCTGATTCGGCATCCCTACGGCCCGCAGGGCGGCTACACGCGCATGACCAGCGACGCCTATGGTGCGTGGGACCGGCTGTGGGCCGATCTCGGCCGCACGCTCTATGCGCCCAGCGGCACGCTGATGTTCGAGGACGTGGCGGGAAGCTGGCTTGCGGCAAGCCGCACGGCGATGGATGCGTGCGGCGTGCCGCACACGCGCCCGTCGCCGGCCGAGCTTGCCCGGCGCTATCCCGCCCTGATCGCCGAAAACTTCGCCGACGTGCTGGCGGCCGATACCGGCGGCACGCTGTTCGCGGGCGACATCGTGGCGGCCCTCGCCGGCTGGCTGCCGGCACACGGGGCGATCCTGCACGCGCACGCCGCGGTGCGCGACATCGATCCCAACCGCAACGAAGTGACGCTGGCCGACGGGCGCCGGCTTTCGGGCGATGCCCTCGTCGTGTGCGCCGGCCCGTGGACGAACCGGCTGGTGCCGGCGATGGAAGCGCGCATGACGCCGTCGCGCCAGACGATCCTCTATCTCGATCCGCCCGCCGGCTGGGACGGCATCTGGAACGACATGCCGCTGCTGCTCGACCTCGCGGCGGCCGGCACCTTCTATCTGGTGCCGCCGCGCCAGGGCCGCGGCCTGAAGGTCGGCGTCCACACCTTCTCGAACGAGGGCGATCCGGACGAGCCGCGCGTCGCCGATGCGGCCGCCTGCGAACATCTGCTGGCGGTCTGCGCCCGGCGGCTGGCGCGGCTGGACGAATACCGGATCCGCCTCGCCAAGACCTGCTTCTACGACACGGTCGCCGACGAGCGCTTCATCGTCGAGCCGCTCGGGCCCGCCGCCTACGTCGCGACGGGTTTCAGCGGCCACGGCTTCAAGTTCGGCGCCCTGGTCGGCGAGCGGATCGCCGAAGCGGTCGCGGGCGGGCTCGAGGCCGCCGCACTGACGCGGTGGGCGGCCGGACATTGAGGGGCCCGGCACCGCCGCCGGATTCGGCGCTTTGCGAGTCGTTTGGGAGTTTGTTATAGTTAACTTGGCGTGGTAGGTCCCGCGCGCGGAAGCCTTGGTTATTTACGCAGCGCTTCTTGGCAAGAAGAAGCCATCGCGAAGCCCGAAGCCCCCCGCATCCGGTTCCCTGCCACACGACGCGCAGATCGCGCGCGGGTGTTGGGACAACGACGTCGAAGAGACGCGACAAGGCGAGGACGACAGCTATGCCTTCGGGTGACGGCACGATGCGGGCCACCGTGAAGTGGTTCAACAGCGCCAAGGGTTTCGGGTTCGTAACGCCTTCCGACGGTTCGCCGGAGGCGTTCCTCCATCTCTCGGCTCTCAAGCAGGCAGGCCACGAGTCTGTCGGCGAAGGTGCGAGCGTCACGGTCGAGATCGGGTCGAGCCCGAAAGGCCGTCAGGTGCTGCGCGTCCTCGAGGTCGACAATTCGACCGCACAGCCTTCCGCACCGCGCGCACCGCGCGCCCCCTATGGCGATCGCGGCGGCGGCGGTGACCGCAGCGGCTGGGGCGGTGGCGGCGGCGATCGCGGCGGCGACCGCAGCGGCTGGGGTGGCGGCGGTGGCGATCGCGGCGGCGACCGTGGCGGCTGGGCCGGCGGTGGCGGCGGCGGTGGCGGCGGAGACCGCGGCGGCTGGAGTGGCGGAGGAGATCGCGCCGGCGGCGGCGGCGATCGCGCCAGCACCTATCAGGCGCCCGTCGATCTCTCGAACGCGGAAACCATGGACGGCGTGGTGAAGTGGTTCTCCGGCCTCAAGGGCTACGGCTTCGTCCAGCCCGACGGCGGCGGCAAGGACGTGTTCGTCCACATCACGGTGCTGCGCAACGCAGGCCTCCAGAGCCTTGCCCCCGGCCAGCCGGTGCGCATGAAGGTCGTCACGGCCCGCAAGGGGCCCGAGGCGGTCACGGTCGAACTCAACGGCCCGATCGGCGCACCGCCGGCCTGAGCCGGCTTTTCATTCCAGATCGAAGCGGCGCGGAACGGGGAACCGGTCCGCGCCGTTCTCATTTGGCGGGCGTTTCGCCGACCAGCGTTTCGATGCGCACACCGCCGGAAATCCCCATCGCGGCACCGCACCACTCCCACGCCTCGCGCAGGCGTTCCTCGAATTTCCACGGTGCGTTGATCGTCAGCAGGCCGCTGCCGTTGAGCCGCCGCTCGTCGTCGGGGGCAAAGCGCATGAACTCGGCCACGCTTACGCGCGCGATGCGCCCGCCGGCCATCTCCGACAGGAACGCGTCGACGGGCCCGCGCCCCTTGACCGGATACCAAGCCACGAACGTGCCGGTGGCGAAGCGCCGGTGGCCCTGGCGCAACGCGCGCGCGAGGGCGGCGAACTCGTCCTTGCGCTCGAACGGCGGATCGACGAAGGCAAGCCCGCGCCGCTCGCGCGGCGGCAGCTTGGATTTGAGCGCCGTATAGCCGTCGCCCTCGGCGATCTCGATGTCGGGCTCGCCCTCGAAGGTGCGGCGCAGCGTTTCGGCGTCTTCCGGGTGCAGCTCGTTGGCGACGAGCCGGTCGCCGGGCCGCACCAGCTCGCGCACCAGCCGCGGGCTGCCGGGATACCAGCGCAAGGTTCCGTCCGGATTGAGGCCGCGCACGACGCGCAAGTACGCCGCCATCGCGTCGGGCGCACCTTGCGCGTCGAAGACCTTGGCTATGCCGTCGCGCCATTCGCCGGTGCGCGTCGCGGCATCGGCCAGCAGGTCGTATTCGCCGAGCCCCGCATGCGTGTCGAGCACGCAGAAGGGCTTGGGCTTGTCGGCGAGGCGCTCGATCAGCAGCGCCAGGGCCACATGCTTGGCCACGTCGGCGAAGCCCCCGGCGTGGAAGGCGTGGCGGTAATTCATGACGGGCGGGAGACTAGCCCAACAGGCGGGCCCGCGGCCTCTGGACAAACCATGAACGGCCCGGCTATCGCTTGCCGGGGACTCGCCCCCTCGCATAACGTGACCGGGAAGATGGCCAAATCCGTCCAATCGAAGATCGAGGACCTGCTGCGCGTCGCCCAGACGAGCCGCGGGACCGCGCGCGCCGAGATCGGCAACCAGCTCGGCGAGATCCTCGCCGACGCCCCCGCCTCGCTCGACCGCGGCGAATTCGAGATCGCGGCCGACATCGTCCGCCAGCTGATCCGCGAGACCGAAGCCGAGATCCGCCGCCGGCTCGCCGAGCGGCTGGCCGAAACGCCCGACGCACCGCGCGAGCTGGTGCTCGCACTTGCCAACGACGAGATCTCGATCGCCCGGCCGCTGCTGACGATGAGTGCGGCCCTCGCCGATTCCGACCTCATCGAGATCATCCGCAACCGCGGTGTTGCGCATCGCCTGGCCATCGCCAACCGCTCGGACGTCAGCGCCACCGTCTCGGCCGCCCTCGTCGAGACGGGCGAATCCGACGTGATGGAAGAGCTGCTCGCCAACCGTTCGGCGCGCATCGCGGAAGCGACCTTCGCCTATCTTTCCGACCTGTCGCGCGAGCGCGAACGGCTGCAGAGCCCGCTCGTCTCGCGCGACGACCTGCCCGGCGACGTGGCGGCACGCCTCTATGGCTGGGTGGCCGCCGACCTCAAGCGCCAGATCCGCGACCGCTACGCCTTCGATCCGGCGAGCGCCAACGTCGCGCACAACTGGGAAAGCGCGGTCGACTGGGCGATCGACGATTCCGCCGCGAACGCCGCCGCCGACCACGGTGCGGCGATGGACTGGGGCTCGTCGGCCGACCGTCTGGCCGACACGATCAAGGCCGAGCGCCTCAACGATCCCGCCATCCTCGTGCGCACGCTGCGCCAGGGCCACGTCTCGCTGTTCGAAGCGCTGTTCGCGCGCTTCGCCGAACTGCCGATGAAGGTCGGACGGCGCATCCTCTACCAGGCCGACGGGCGGGCATTGTCCGTCGCGGCCCGGGCCCTGGGCATGGAACGCACGCACTATCTCGCCCTCGCGCACCTGATCAAGCGCACTTCGGCCAGCGAAGGCCGCCTGATGCCGGCGGACGCCGCGGTCGACCAGGGCCCGCCGCTCGAGGCGGTGGCGCTGTTCGACCGGCTGGGCCTGCCCGAGGCGGTCGACGTGATGACCCGCTGGCGCACCAAGCCCCCCGCCCCGCCCGCCGGGCGCGATCTTGCCTGGGCACGGCGTGTTGAACCCGCCCGCCCCGCCGGATAGAGTTTCCGACCCGCCCCGCACCCCCGCGACTCGACCACGCCCACACGCCCGAGACTTTCCGCCAGGACATGGACAACAAGAGCGAAGCAAGCGACGAGGATGCACTCCTAGCCGAACTGGCCCGGGTCAAGAAATCCGAGGACATCCAGTTCCGCTACGGCGTCATCGTGGCCATGAACTCGCCGGCATGGTTCAGCCGGCGGCGCGAGAATTTCCAGCAGATCATCGCGGCCCTGCGCCAGCTCCTCGGCACGTCCGACAGCGGCGTGTTCGCGATGCACAACTACAACATCGTGCTGCTGTTCCGCCGCGACCACCGCTACCATCTCGAGAATTTCGATTCCGACCTCAAGACGATCCTGCGCCAGCACGCCTCGGCCGCGGGTCTCGAGGAAGGCCAGGCGCAGGACGCCTACGAGCTCTTCGCCTTCAAGGACAGCTACGCGGACTTCGAAGGCATCGTCAACAAGATCGCCGACGACTACAAGTCGTTCCAGGAACGCCGCTCGCGCCTGCTGAACAAGGCGGGTACTGCGATGACGACGGCGCAGGGCCAGCCGCTCACCGCTTCGTCGCTCGCCAAGCTCGAGGACCTGCTGCGCAAGGCCGACATCACCGGCTTCCTCAAGAGCCAGATGTGCTGTGCCGTCGCCCCCGGCGAGCAGATCCGCGTCTTCTTCCGCGAGGTCTATGTCGGCGTTTCCGACCTTCGCCAGATGGTCGCCCCGCGCAACGACCTGCGCATGGTGAAGCCGCTCTTCCAGCAGCTCACCCGCACGATGGACCAGCGCGTGCTGCGCGCGATGTTCGACGGCTTCGTCACGCGCCAGTCCGGCAACGTGTCGATCAACCTCAACATCCAGACGATCATGAGTGCAAGCTTCCGCGAGTTCGACACGCGCATCGCCAACTTCATCCCGAAGTCGCAGATCATCATCGAGATCCCGCGCTTCGACGTGTTCTGGGACTATGCCGAGTACCTGACCGCGTGCGAGTTCCTGCGCAACGCCGGCTACCGCGTGCTGCTCGACGCCGTGACGCTCGACGTGCTGGCGATGTTCGCGCGCCCCGAGATGGGGGCCGATTTCATCAAGGTGCTGTTCCGCCCCGAACGCCCGAACGAATGGCGCGAGGCGGGCGTGGCCGAGAAGGTGGCCGGTGCCGAAGCCGGCCGCCTGATCATGGCCCATTGCGAGACGGCCGAAGCGCTGGAGCTTGGCCAGGCCGCGGGCGTGCGGCTCTTCCAGGGCTTCCATGTCGACAACATGCTGCGCGATCCGAACCGCAAGATCGCCTGAGCCATTACCGGAATTTATGCTTGACGGCCAGTTGACGAAACTTTGCGTCAACACGGCAAGCATCTGATATCGGCGGAAAATCCGGTGACCTGTTGACGGTCACCGGAAATTCGCGCCGTCAACTACCGTAAAATCTTCACTTGTCAAAGAGCATCACAGACCACCGGAGATTATAGCCGGGCCGGGTGCGATTTCAAGGATTCTATACCCGAATCATCCGTGACTTCGACGCGCGCAAAATCACAAAAGTCGTGGATGCCCGGCATTCGCCGGGCATGACGGAAAGAGAAGTGCCCACCTTCCGCCGTCATGCCCGGGCTTGTCCCGGGCATCCACGACTTCGATGGCCGGGGCACGGACTTTGCTCATTCCCGTCCATGACTCTCTGGAACTTCACCGGCGGCCCCGAGGGTACATGGCGCGTGCGCGGCATCACCGCCGTTCACGGCGAGACACTCGCACCCGCCTCGAACGTCGCCGTCGTTTCGGGCGAAGCCCCGCCGGCACCCGACGCCGCGTGGCGCCTGCGCGGTGCGGTCAGCAACATCCGCTACGCCACGCGAAGCGAGACCGGCACGCTCGCGAAGATCCAGCCCGCCCTCGGCCGGCCGGCGGCCACGCACGCCGCCCTGATCCCGATCCGCAAGACCGCCGGCTGGTGGGCGCTGCCGCAGGACGAACGGCGCGCGATCTTCGAGGAGACGTCGCACCACACGCGCATCGGCATGGACTATCTGCCCGCGATCGCGCGCCGCCTGCATCACGGCCGCGACCTTGGCGAGATTTTCGACTTCGTCACATGGTTCGAGTTCGCACCCGCGGACGAGCCCGCGTTCGACGATCTGCTGAAGCGCCTGCGCGCGACGAAGGAATGGGAATACGTGGAGCGCGAGGTCGATGTGCGGCTGGTGCGGGCGTGCTAGCGGGATTTCCCGGTCATCCCGCCCCCACGACCTTCGACGGATCGGTCGGTGCGAGCGGCGGATAATGCACGCCGCGCTGGCCCGACAGGCCGCGGTTCGGCTTGCGGTCGTCGGGTGCATCCGGGATGCCGGCAAGCTTGCCGCCTTTCACGAATTCGGCGTCCGAGCCGTAGAGCTCGGCGAGCAGCACCGCCTTCAGGCGGTCGAGCACCGGCCGCGAACCCGCATCGGCGGCGCGGTCATGGAGTTCCTGCGGGTCGTGCGCGATATCGAACAGCTGGAAGAAATCGCCCGCCGGATACCAGATCAGCTTGTGGCTTCCGTCATGGACCATGCGCGTCGCCTTCCTGCCCACGGCGGATTCGCAATAGAGCGTCTCGCGCCGCGCGCCGGTCACCATCGAGCGCCCTTCGCACGATTCCGGTACGGGCAGGCCGCACAGGCCGAGCAGGGTCGGCATCACGTCCTGCAGCCCGACGAGCCGGTCGTCGACCTTGCCCGCGAGGCGCGCATCCACCGCCGTGCCGACGAGGATCATCGGGATCCCGACCGAGCCTTCGTACATCAGCCGCTTGGCGTAGAGACCGTGCGTGCCCAGCATGTCGCCGTGGTCGCTCGTCACCAGGATCACGGTGTCGTCGAGCAGCTCCTCCTCGCGCAGCGTGCCGATCAGGATGCGCAGCTGGTGGTCGATATGCGTGCACTGGGCATAGAACGCGCGCAGCATGCCGGCATGCTCGGCGGGCTTGAGCTGCGGCCAGAAGCCGCGCGCCGCGCGCAGCGCATGCGGCAGGCGGGCCGGATCGGCCGCCCAGTCGCCGACCGGCGGCAGCTCGACCGGCCGGTCCCGGTAGCGCTCGACATAGCTCGCCAGCGGCACGATCGGCGGATGCGGATGCGTGTACGAGACGTGCCAGAGTGCAGGGCGCGTGGGATCGCGCCGCTTGATCGTCCGTGCTGCCGTCGCCGTCGTCCAGTTCGTGACGTGCAGCTCCTCGGGCAGGTGCCAGGGGCGCCAGCCATATTCGTTGTTGCCCATGCCATGCATGAACTGCTGGCCCGCATGGCCGCGGTCGGCGAGGAAGATCTCGTAGTCGTCGACGGCACCCAGATGGCTGCGGCCTTCCTCGGCGATCAGCGCATCATCGAAGCCGATGCGGTCGCGCTGCGGATAGACGTGCAGCTTGCCGACCGCGAAGGTCTGGTAGCCGGCACCCCCGAAGCAGCCGGCGAGCGTGGGCATGCCGGCGGGCATCGGCAGGGCGGCCTGGAATTCGCGGTCGCCGTGCCGGCGCGGGCTCGTCCCCGTCATCATCGAGCGGCGTGCGGGAATGCAGATCGGGGTCTCGGCATAGGCGCGCGTGAAGCGCGTTCCGACCGCGGCGAGCGCGTCGAGCGTGGGTGTCTCCACCGTCGGATGGCCCGCGACCCCCATCAACGACGCCGGCCACTGGTCGACCGACACGAAAAGCACGTTCGGCCGCTTGGCGGCTCCCGATCGGTCCATGGTGCGTCTCCCCCTTGATGGTCGAGACGATGCTCGGCCAACGGGAGGCCAACTTACAATAAATAATATTCAGGACCGGAAGCCGAAACATCGTCATGCCCGGCACGAGGCCGGGCATGACGGCGATCTATTTCAGACCTTCGCACCCACCGGTGCGGGCCCGACGTTGCGTTTCAGCAGGTCGTCGAAATAGGCGATCGTCTTCTTGAGGCCTTCGTCGAGCTGGATCGCCGGTTCCCAGCCGAGGATCGACTTGGCCTTGCCGATGTCGGGCTTGCGCTGCAAGGGATCGTCGGCCGGCAGCGGGCGCTTCACCAGCTTGGATTTGGCACCCGTGAGCGCGATCACGCGTTCGGCGAGCTGGCGGATCGTGAATTCGTTGGGGTTGCCGAGATTGATGGGGCCGGTGATCGCGTCGGGACTGTCCATCAGGCGCACGAAGCCTTCGATCAGGTCGTCGACATAGCAGAAGCTGCGCGTCTGGGTGCCTTCGCCGTAGATCGTGATATCCTGGCCCTTCAGCGCCTGGACGACGAAGTTCGACACCACGCGCCCGTCGTTCGGGTGCATGCGCGGCCCGTAGGTGTTGAAGATGCGCGCGACCTTGATCTTCACGCCGTGCTGGCGGTGATAGTCGAAGAACAGCGTTTCCGCGCAGCGCTTGCCCTCGTCGTAGCAGGCGCGCGGGCCGATCGGGTTGACGTTGCCGCGGTATTCCTCGGGCTGCGGATGGATCTCGGGATCGCCGTAGACCTCCGAGGTCGACGACTGGAAGATCTTCGCCTTCACGCGCTTGGCAAGGCCCAGCATGTTGATCGCCCCGTGCACCGACGTCTTGGTCGTCTGCACGGGATCGAACTGGTAGTGGATGGGCGAGGCCGGGCAGGCGAGATTGTAGATCTCGTCGACCTCGACGAAGAGCGGGAACGTCACGTCGTGGCGCAGCACCTCGAAGTTCGATTTGCCGAACAGGTGCGCGATGTTGTCCTTCGCCCCGGTGAAATAGTTGTCCACGCACAGCACGTCGTGCCCGGCGGCAACGAGCCGCTCGGACAAATGCGAGCCCAGGAACCCGGCCCCGCCGGTGATCAGGATACGCTTGCGCAACGACATGGGTTGTTCGACCTTTTTCCGGCGTTCTTGCGGGTCCCGAATATCAGGCTGGCCTTCCCGACACAACGCTCACGGCAGCCGGGAATTCCCGGCTCCGCGGTAAGGGGTTGACAAATTCGTAAAATTCGAATATTTCAGAATATATGAAGAGGCTGCCGGCAACCCATTTCATCCGCAACATCGGCCGCATCCTGCGCGAAGCCGCGGCCGAACCCGTCACCGTCACGGTACACGGGCAAGATTCCGTCGTCGTGCTGTCGGCGAACGAATACAGAAACCTCATCGCGCACCGCGACCCGCCGCCGCCCCGCCCGGCACCCGGCCGGATCGCCGATCCGTGGCGCACCGCACTGTCCATCCTCAACACGTCGCGCGCGGCACGCACCGATCGCGAAACCCTCGTCCGCGCGCTGCGAAATCCCGAAAAGGCGAACAAGGCGACGCTGCGGATCTTCTTCTCCGACGTCGACGAGAAGACGATGGCAGCGGTCGTACGCGCCGGTCCGGTCGGCTGGAGCTCCCTCCAGCGTGCAAGCGAATTCGTCGGAGATGTCGATCGTGAAAAAGCGTCCTTCATCCGGGATATGGCCGCCCTCGCAATGGAAACTCCTGCTGCGGACCGCGATCCGGGTCCTTGACGCGATTCCGTTCGACGGATGGCGTTTCGGCGGCGGCTCGGCCATCGCGATGCGCCTGAGCCATCGCATCAGCTACGACACGGACATCTTCCTGCTCGATCCGCAGGTGCTCGGCCATCTCACGCCCGAAACGAACGATCTGGTCGCCGGATTTGCCGAAGAGTTCGTACGCAGCGCCAACGGCATGAAGATCGTGACCGGCGGCGGCGACATCGACTTCGTCGTGGCGCCCGACGTGACCGCCGACCCGCCCGTCGCCGAACGGATCGACGGCCGGGTCGTCGCGACGCACACCAATGCCGAGATTCTCGCCAAGAAGATCCAGTATCGGGGCTTCAAGTTCACCCACCGCGACGTCTTCGATCTGGCCGTCCTGATCGATCGCGAGCGCACGAGCGTGGATCGCGCGCTCGGATCGTGCGGCGCGCGCGAGGTCGATGCCGCGTTCGACATGTGCATCGAACGCCTGCCCGGCCTGACGGCCGACTTGCCGGACTACATCAATCCGACGCGCGCAGGCCAACGCTATATGCGCGAGGCCAGTCCCCTCGTCGCGGACTTCATCGCGACCTACCGCAAACGGAAAAGCGCCCGCTAGCTCACGCCGCCTCGCGCACGAGATTGACGAGCGGCTCGAGCTTCGGCTCGACCGGCACGCCGTCGCGGATCGCCCGCACGATGGCCGGGACCGGCCCTTCGAGGCGCGCGGTATCCATCAGCACGCTGGAAAGCTCGCGCTCCGGCCGGGGCTGCAGGCTTGCCGGCAGCACGCCGGGGCCGAGCTTCAGCAGCATGCCGGCAAGGGCCGCACGCTCGACGTCCTCGCCGCCGATCCCGCGGCTGGCGGCAAGCGTGGTGATCCGGGC
Source organism: uncultured Azospirillum sp. (assembly GCA_964416335.1). Lineage (GTDB taxonomy): Bacteria > Pseudomonadota > Alphaproteobacteria > CACIAM-22H2 > CACIAM-22H2 > Tagaea. The sequence continues at coordinate 6,785 of CAYQDN010000055.1, read as the reverse complement.
CGCGGCCCGGCGGGCCTGGGCGGCCCCCACCGGATCGCGCTTGTCGGCGAGGGCCAGCAGCGTGCGCGCGAGCCGGCGCACGGCGTCCTCGTGGTCGGGGCCCGCGGCATTGGCGGCGAAAGGCACGTTGATCAGCGGGGCCGGTCCCATGCCGGGCTTGTGGCGGCGCGGGGCGACGCGCACGACATAATCCTCGGTCGGGCGCTCGGTTTCCTGCCGGCGCTGATAGGATGCGCTGATGCGCGCGATCAGCGCGATCCCCGCCACGAAGATCATGCCCCACGCCATCAGATCGGGATCGATGAACGGCCCTTCCATGGGATGAAATGCTACACCCGTCGGGCCCGTTCTGTCCCGAGATCGACTTTGCTTCCCGGGCCGGGGTGGCTTATGCTCGCGCAACTTCAAATGCCCGCAGGAACTGGGCAACAGACTGAAATGAAACGGAAAAACAACGTCGTCGCGGCCGATCTGCAGACCTTGGTGCTCGGGGCGCTGCGGGTGGCCGATGTCGGCATCGTGGCGCTCGCCGCCTGGGTCGCCTACTGGGCCCGGCACGACAGCTGGGCCATCCCCGACCTCTATCTGATCGGCATCCTCGCCGCGATGGGGCTTGCCGCCAACTACCTGCAGGTGGCGCGCCTCTACGTATTCGAGGGGCTGTCGCGCCTGCCCAGCCAGTTCGGCAAGATCGCGATGGCGTGGACCGGCGTGATGGCGAGCCTCATCGCACTCGCCTATTTCACGCAGACCTCCGTCGCCTTCAGCCGCGCCTTCGCGATCGGATGGCTCGCACTCGGCTTCGGCGGACTCATTCTCGTGCGCCTCGTGCTGCTGATGCAGATCGACCGCTGGCGCGCGATGGGGCGCCTGTCGATGAACGTCGCGGTGATCGGGGCGGGCGAGATGGGCCGCGCCTTCCTCAAGCACATCGCCGACGTGCGCACGCAGGAATACCGGATCGTCGGCGTGTTCGACGACCGGCGCGACCGCCTCCCGGAGACGATCGAGGGCCATCCGGTGACCGGCACCGTCGACGACCTGATCGCCTATTGCCGCAAGAACCCGGTCGACGAGATCATCGTCGCCATGCCCTGGCAGGCGGGGGCCGACCTGCAGGAGCTCATCAAGAAGCTGAAGGTGGTACCGGTCGACGTGAAGCTGTGCCCGGACTATATCGGCACGTATCTGCCCGCACGCGGCTTCCACGCCATCGCCGGCATCCCGATGCTCTCGGTGCTCGAACGCCCGCTGTCGGGCTGGAGCCTGGTGCTGAAGGCGCTCGAGGACCGCATCCTCGCGGCCCTGCTGCTCGTGGCACTGTCGCCCGTCCTGCTGGCGGTCTTCGCGGCCGTCAAGCTCGACAGCCCGGGCCCCGCCCTCTTCCGCCAGCGGCGCTACGGCTTCGCCAACAACGAGATCGTCGTCTACAAGTTCCGCACGATGTTCCACCAGCGCGCCGAGGAACCCTCGGTGCCGCAGGCGACCAAGAACGATCCGCGCGTGACGCGCGTGGGCCGCTTCCTGCGCCGCTCGTCGCTCGACGAGTTCCCGCAGCTCCTCAACGTGCTGTTCGGCGACATGTCGCTGGTGGGCCCGCGCCCGCACGCGGTCGCGCACAACGAGCAGTACGCCAAGATCATCGACGACTATCTCGCCCGCCACCGCGTCAAGCCCGGCATGACCGGTTGGGCGCAGGTCAACGGCCTGCGCGGCGAGACCGACACGCCCGAGAAGATGCGCCGGCGCGTGCAGTTCGACCTCCACTACATCGACAACTGGTCGCTGCTGTTCGACATGAAGATCCTGATGCTCACGCCCTTCGCCATCTTCGGCAAGGAGAACGCGTACTAGGGCTCCCGGCGGTAGAGCGCGAACTCGCCGTCCTCGGCGACCTTGCGCCAGCCGTGCGCGGCGGGGTCCTCGCCCAGATAGTTCGCCACGTACCATCGGGAATCCGCGAACCAGCGGATCGCGCGCGCATCGAGATATTCCCACATGCGCCCGCGCCATCTGAGCGCCTCGGCATTCACCTTGCCGTCCACGTTGACGACGTCGGCGCGCTTGAAGCCGAGCGTGCCCGACTGGCCGGCCGCGACGATGTCGCCCGCGGGCACGTTCGCCGCGACGAGGGCGACCTGCACGTCGTGCGCGGCCCGGCCGAACACGCCCTCGCCGCGCCACGCCAGCACGAGCAGGACCGCGACGAGGGTCGCGAACGCGAGGGCGAGTGCGGGGGCGATGCGCGGGATCGCGCGCGCCAGCAGGGCCGGCACGTAGACGAACGCCAGCAGCGACAAGGGTGCGAAATAGCGGATGTAGAACCAGTCCGCAAAGAACGTCAGCCAGTAATAGCCCGCGAGGGCCGCGTAGGCCGCCAGCAGGATGCAGGCGAAATCGCGGCTCGCGGGTTCGGCCGGCCCGACGAGCTGCCGGCGGCGCACGGCGAGGAACGAAGCGGCGATCCCGACGAGGGCGAGTACCCGCAGCGCATCGGTCCACCACGCCTCGAACGCACCCGCGAAGATCCACGGCATCGCCGCGATGCGCAGCGCCCAGAGTGCGGTGAGCGTGCGCTCGGCCGAAATGCCGACCGCTTGCTGCGCGAAGCCGGAGATCGGCATCGGATGGCCGAACATGAGGAAGTTGTAGAGCCACCACGGCGACGAGACGAGCACGGCCACGCCGCCCACGAGGAGGCAGCGCCCGATCGCGGCTCCGAACGCGGCGCGGCCCAGCCACAGCTCGGCCACGCAGAAGACCGCGACGAACACGGCTGCGTCGATGCGCGCGAGCACGAGCGCACCCAGCAGCACGCCCATCGCGATGCGGTCGCCGGCGAGATTGCGCCAGGGCCTCGCATAGAGCCGCCACACGCCGGCATAGAGGGCAAGCTGCAGCCCCGTCTCGAGGCCGGTGTAGAAATCGTTGTAGGCCTTGACCGAGGCGAGATAGCCGACGAAGCCGAGGGCGGCGGCAAGCTGCCGCTCGTCGCGCGCCCCGTCCCACGCGTCGCGCGCCAGGCTAGCGACGAGAAGGGCCCCGGCCAGATGCACCAGTGCCGCGAGCACGAAGAAGGCGCGCATCCCGCCCACCGTGTCGCCGCCGGCAAGGGCGAACGCGGCCGCCTCGAGGAACGTGAAGAGCGGCTGGAAGCCGTTGGTCCACACGGTCCCGTCGATGGTGATGCCCAGCCCGCGCGCCACGTTGCGCGCCACGCTGAGTGCATACCAGCCATCCTCGGCGACCGGCATCGCCAGCAGCGGATCGGTGCCGCGCAAGGCGAGGGCCAGATAGAAAAGCCAGAGGGCCGCCCCGGCGGCCGCGAGCGGACGCAGCTTCATTGATGCTCGCGCGGTGCGTGCTTGGAGAGGATGCGCTGCAGCGTGCGCCGGTGCATGTTGAGGCGGCGCGCGGTTTCCGAGACGTTGCGGTCGCACTGCTCGAACACGCGCTGGATATGCTCCCAGCGCACGCGGTCGGCCGACATCGGATGCTCGGGCGGTGCAGGCAAGGCGCGGTCGACCGCCTGCAACGCGGCGTCGATCGCGTCGGCGTCCGACGGCTTGGGCAGGTAGTCGACCGCCCCCGCCTTGATCGCGGCGACCGACGTGGCGATGTTGCCGTAGCCGGTGAGGATGACGATGCGCGCGTCGGGGGCAAGCTCGCGGATGCGCGGCACGAGATCGAGCCCCGAGCCGTCGGCAAGCTTGAGGTCGACGACCGCGTATTCGGGGGCGTGCGTCTCGATCGCGGCCTGCGCGGCGGCGATCGATTCGGCCATCGACACCGCATAGCCGCGCCGTTCCATCGCGCGCGCCAGACGCAGGCGGAACGCCTCGTCGTCCTCGACGATGAGAAGATGCTTGGGTCCGGCGTCGATGTCGGTCATTTCCGTCCGATCCGTCATTTCGCGGCCCGCAGGAAGGCAGCACGCGGCCACACCACCGCGACCCGCGCACCCCCCTCGGGAGCGTTCGCGCAGGATACCGCACCTCCCGACCGGGAAAGCAACGTCGTCGCGATGAAGATGCCGAGCCCCATATGGTCGGCCTCGCCCGTCCGGGTCGAGACATAGGGCTCGCCCAGCCGCCCGAGGATCTCGGGCGCGAAGCCCGGCCCGTCGTCGGAGACCTCGACGCCGACCGAATCGTCGTCCGACCAGGCATGCACGAGCACGCGCTCGCGCGCGTACTGGCAGGCATTCTCGATCAGCGTGCCGATCGCCTGGATGAGCTCGGGTGCACGCACCGTCGGCGGATCGACGTCGTCGGCATAGTCGGTCGCGACCTGCGGCACCACGCCGCCGCGCGCATAGCGCGCCGCGATCTCGCGCAGCAGCACCGACAGCGGCGGGCGCGGGAACGGCTCGCCTTCCGGCCCGCCGCCCTCGGGCTTGAGTGCGAGCTGGGCGAGGATGTCGCGGCAGCGCATCGCCTCGTGCAGCAGCAGCTCGGCATCCTCGCGCACGGGCCCGGCGGGCGCGTCGCGCGCCAACTCCTTGGCGACGAGGGCGATGGTCGCCAGCGGCGTGCCCAGCTCGTGCGCCGCCGCCGCCGCAAGCCCGCCCACCGCGTTCATCTTGTTCTCGCGCGCGAGGGCCGCCTGTGCGGCGGCCAGCGCATCCGACATCTGGCGCGCCTCGTCGGCGAGCCTGCCGACATAGGCCGCGACGAACACGATGGTGAGCGCCAGCGCCAGCCACAGGCCGAACGCGATCGCGGGCGGCAGGTCGGGGCCCTCCGCCGAACCCGGCAGCGGATGGTGCCAGAGGGCGAGCACGCCGGCCGCGGCGACGGCAAGCGTGCCCAGCAGCACGGTCGAGAGGCGCGTCAGCGACGTCGACGCGACCGCGACGGGGGCGACGAGCAGCACGGCGAACGGGTTGAGGAGCCCGCCGGTGAAATAGAGAAGCGTCGCCAGCTGCAGGATGTCGTAGCCGAGCACGGCGCCCGCCGCACGGTCGTCGAGCCGGCCGGCCGGCGGCCGGTCGAACATCAGCACGACGTTGAGCACGGCCGACACCGCGACCGCCCCCAGCGTGGCGACGAGCGGCAGCGCGTAGCCGAGCCCGAAATAGACCGCAAGGATCGCCGAAGCCTGGCCCGCGACCGCGACCCAGCGCACCGTCACGAGCGTGCGCAGGCGCACGCGCCCGACCGGCGGCGTGCCGGGGGCAGCGAACGGAACGGGGGCGAGGAGCGGCGACATCATCGGAACGGCACTCTGGTCTAAGCGGCCGGAACGCGCCATATATCACCCCATGCAACCGGACGCGATCACTGTCGAAAACCTGACCAAAAGGTTCCGCGAGGACGGCCCGCCGGCCGTCGATTCGATCTCGTTTTCCGTCGCGCGCGGGACCATCGTGGGCCTGCTCGGCGGCAACGGCGCGGGCAAGACGACGACGCTCTCGATGCTGCTGGGCATCCTCGTGCCGACGTCGGGCCGCGTGACGATCCTCGGCCACGACATGCTGAAGCACCGCTTCCGCGCCCTGCCGTTCCTCAATTTCTCGTCGCCCTATGTGGACCTGCCGAACCGCCTGACGGTGCGCGAGAACCTGTCGGTGTTCGGGCGGCTCTACGGCGTGGCCGACCTCGCGGCCCGCATCGACGAGCTGGCGGGCGAGCTCGACCTTGCCGCCATCCTCGACCGCAAGACGGGCTCGCTCTCGTCGGGCCAGAAGACGCGTGCGGCCCTCGCCAAGGCGCTGGTCAACCGGCCCGAGCTGCTGCTGCTCGACGAGCCGACCGCCAGCCTCGATCCCGACACGGCCGACCGGGTGCGCGCCCATCTCGAAAGCTACGCGCGCAAGGCGCACGCCTCGATCCTGCTCGCCTCGCACAACATGGCCGAGGTCGAGCGGCTGTGCGCCGACGTGCTGATGATGAAGGGCGGCCGCATCGTCGATCGCGGCGCACCCGACACGCTGATCCGCCGCTACGGGCGCGAGGACATGGAGCAGGTCTTCCTCGACATCGCGCGCGGCACCAGCTCGACCGGCAGCGAGGCCGCCCAGTGAACGCCAGCCCCGTCGCAGCAAGCCTCGGCCGCCTGGGTGCGATGCTCTCGCGCCACTACTACCTGTTCCGCGGGTCGTGGACGCGCGTGTTCGATCTCATGTACTGGCCGCTGCTGCAGGTGGTCATCTGGGGCTTCATCACGCTGTTCCTCAACCAGCATTCCAACTGGTTCGCGCAGGCCGCCGGCCTGCTGATCGGCTCGGTGCTGCTGTGGGACGTGCTGGTGCGCGCGCAGTTCGGCTTCACCTTCTCGTTGCTCGAGGAGATGTGGTCGCGCAACCTCGCCAACCTCTTCGTCTCGCCGCTGCGCCCGTGGGAATTCGGCGTGTCGCTGATGATGATGGGCGTGATGCGCTCGCTGGCCGGCGTGGTGCCCGCCGCGTTGCTGGCGATCCCGCTCTTCCACTATTCGGTGTTCGAGATGGGGCTGCCGCTGATCGCCTTCTGGTCGATGCTCATCATGCTGGGCTGGTCGATCGGGCTGATGATCGCGGCCCTCCTGTTCCGCTTCGGGCTGGCGGCGGAATCCTATGCCTGGGCGGCGATCTTCATCATCCAGCCGGTGTCGGGCGTGTGGTACCCGGTCGACACGCTGCCGGCGTGGCTGCGCCCGCTCGCCTGGTCGCTGCCCACGACGCACGTGTTCGAGGGCATGCGCGCCCTCGTCATCGGCGGTGTGTTCCGCTGGGACCTGCTCGCCTCGGCCTTCGCCCTCAATCTCGTCTATATCGTCTTCGCCTTCGGCGCGTTCCTCTACGC
>CAYQDN010000054.1:0-21099 GCA_964416335.1 uncultured Azospirillum sp. | reverse complement strand
CGGCGCGGGGTGAGGCGCGGGGCGGCGTGGAAGAAGGCTTCCGCGCCCGGCTTCTTCGCTTCCGCCGCGAGGTGGCGCAGCGAGCCGATGAAGGCATCGAGCGATTCCCGGCTCTCGGATTCCGTCGGCTCGATCAGCATGGCGCCATGGACGACGAGCGGGAAATACATCGTCATCGGATGGTAGCCCTCGTCGATCATCGCCTTGGCGTAGTCGAGCGTGGACACGCCCGTGTCCTTGAGGAACGTGTCGTCGAACAGCGCCTCGTGCATGCACGGGCCCTCGAAGGCCGGGCTCATGACGTCCTTGAGGCGCGCCTGGATGTAGTTGGCGTTGAGCACGGCGTCTTCCGACGCCTGTCTAATGCCGTCGGCCCCGTGGCTGAGCATGTACGTCATCGCGCGCACGAACATGCCCATCTGGCCGTTGAACGCCTTGAGGCGGCCGAAGGGTTCGGCCGCACCTTCCTTCGTCTCGACCAGGCGGAACCCGCCAGGCCCGTGCACGACATAAGGCAGCGGGGCGAAATTCGCCAACGCGGCCGACAGCACGACGGGGCCCGAGCCCGGGCCCCCGCCGCCATGCGGCGTGGAGAAGGTCTTGTGCAGGTTGATATGCATGGCGTCGACGCCGAGATCGGCCGGGCGCACGCGCCCCGCGATCGCGTTGTAGTTCGCCCCGTCGCAGTAGAAATAGCCGCCCGCCTTGTGGATCAGGTCGGCGATCTTGCGGATGTCGTTCTCGAACAGCCCGCAGGTGTTCGGGTTCGTCAGCATGATCGCGGCCACGTCCGGGCCCAGCTTCTTCTCGAACGCGGCGAGGTCCACGCGCCCGCGCGCATCGGCCGGGATCGGATCGACCTGGAAGCCCAGCAATGCGGCCGTCGCCGGATTGGTGCCGTGCGCGGATTCGGGCACCAGTACACGCTTGCGCGTCGCACCCTCGCCCTTCGCCTTGATCGCCGACCAGATCGCGACCATGCCGCAGAGTTCGCCATGTGCCCCTGCCGCCGGGCTCATCGCCACGGCGGGCATGCCGGTCAGCGTCTTGAGCCACAGGGCGAGCCGGTCGATCAGTTCGAGCGCCCCCTGCACGGTCTTGACCGGTTGCAGCGGGTGGATGTCGGCAAAGCCCGGCAGGCGGGCCATCTTCTCGTTGAGGCGCGGGTTGTGCTTCATCGTGCACGAACCCAATGCGAACAGCCCGCTGTCGATGCCGTAGTTCTTCTGCGACAGGCGCGTGAAATGGCGCACGACCTGCGGCTCGGACAGGCACGGCAGGCCCACTTCGGCCTTGCGCGCGAAGCTGCCGAGCTTCGAAGCGACCTTCGGTGCGGGTGCCACATCGACGCCGATGCGCCCCGGCACGCCCTGTTCGAAGATCAGTTTTTCTTCGAGGTCGAGGCCGCGATGGCCCGAGAAGGTGACGACCGGCGGCAATGCGCTGCCGGCATCGTTGGCGGCGGAAACGCGGCCCTGGCTCTTGTCCATGTTACAGCACCCCAGAAAGCGTGGCGGCAAGGGCGGCGGCAAACTTATCCATGTCCGCCGGCGTGTTGGTTTCGGTCGCGGCGACGATCAGCACGTCCGCCATGTCCTTGTTGCCCGGCCACAGCCTTCCGCCGGGCACGCCGGCGAGCACGCCCTTGTCGACGAGCGCGTCCACCACCGACGCCGCGTCCTTGGGCAGGCGCACGGCGAATTCGTTGAAGAACGCGTCGGTCAGAACCGACACACCCTTCACCTTCGCCAGCTTCTCGGCCAGCAACGCCGCGTGCGCGTGGTTGAGGGCGGCGAGTTCGTTCAAGCCCCGTTCGCCGAGCAGCGACAGGTGCACGGTGAACGCCAGCGCGCACAGGCCCGAGTTGGTGCAGATGTTCGAGGTCGCCTTCTCGCGGCGGATATGCTGCTCGCGCGTCGAGAGCGTGAGCACCCAGCCGCGCTTGCCGTCGGCATCCACCGTCTCGCCGCACAGGCGGCCCGGCATCTGGCGCACGTATTTTTCCTTGGCGGCGAACAGGCCGACATAGGGCCCGCCGTAATTGAGGCCGTTGCCGATCGACTGGCCCTCGCCCACGACGATATCGGCGCCCATGGCACCGGGCGGCGTGACCGCCCCCATCGAGACGATCTCGGGCACCGCACAGATCAGAAGTGCGCCCGCCTTCTGGCACGCGGCGGCGAGGGCCGAGAAATCCTCGAGCCGGCCGAACACGTTGGGGTACTGCACGACGACGCACGAGGTCGTCGCGTCGATCTTCTCGGCCAGCCCCTTGAGGCCGTCGGGCGAGGGTGCGGCCGCGTCGACCGTGAAGCCGGCGAAGCGACCGTGTGTTTCGACCGTCTCGCGATAATGCGGATGCAAGGCGCCCGACAGGATCGCCTTGCCGCGGCGCGTGACGCGGCCCGCCATCATCACGGCCTCCACGCACGCGGTCGCCGCGTCGTACATCGAGGCGTTGGCGACTTCCATGCCGGTGAGCAATGCCACCTGCGTCTGGAACTCGAACAGGTATTGCAAGGTACCTTGCGCGATTTCGGGCTGGTAGGGCGTGTAGCTCGTCAGGAATTCACCGCGCTGGATGATGTAGTCGACCGACGCCGGCACATGATGGCGATAGGCCCCGCAGCCCACGAAACTTGCCATCGAACCGGCGGGCCGGTTCTTGGCGGCCAGAGCGCTCATCTCGCGCTCGACTTCCAGCTCCGTCATCGTGTTCGAGAGGCCGGCGAGCGGTCCTTTCAGGCGAGCCGCTTCGGGCACGTCGACGAACAGGGCGTCGACCGACGCAACGCCGATGGCGGCGAGCATCGAACGCCGGTCGGATTCGGTGTGGGGCAGATAGCGCATCGGTGCGGTTCCTCAGCCTTGCGACTCGACGAAGGCGTCGTAGGCGGCCTGATCCATCAGGTCCTGGAATTCGGCGGTGTTGCTGGCCTTGAGCTTGAAGAACCAGCCCTTGCCGGTCGGGTCGGTGTTGACGAGGCCGGGTTCGCCCGTCAGCGCCTCGTTGACCGCGACGACCGCGCCCGAGACGGGGGCGTAGATGTCGGACGCGGCCTTGACCGATTCGACGACCGCGGCCTGGCCGCCCTTGGCGACCTGCTTGCCGATTTCGGGCAGTTCGACGAACACGACGTCGCCGAGCTGGCCCTGCGCATAGTCGGAAATCCCGATCTCGCAGACGTCGCCGTCGCCGACGCGGATCCATTCGTGGTCCTTGGTGAAGCGCAGTTCGGCCATCTTGGTTTTTCCTTGCTTGGAGTTTCAGCCGCGAAAATAGCGATGGGGTGCGAAAGGCATTGCAACGACCTTGCCGGGCAGCGTCTTGCCGCGCACGACGAGGCCGACCGGCGTGCCGGGAACGGCCGAGGCGCTGGCGACATAGCCCATGCAGACCGGGCCGTTGACGGTGGGGCCGAAGCCGCCCGAGGTGACGGTGCCGATCTTCGTGCCCGCCGCATCGACGATCTCGGTGCCCTCGCGCGCGGGGGCGCGCCCCTCGGGCAGGAGGCCCACGCGCTTGCGCGCCGGGCCGCCGGCCAGTTCCTTCTGGATGCGGGCGGCCCCGGGGAAGCCGCCTTCGGCGCGCCGGCGCTTGGAGATCGACCAGACGAGATCGGCCTCGACCGGCGTGGTCGTCGTGTCGATGTCGTGCCCGTAGAGGCACAGGCCCGCTTCGAGGCGCAGACTGTCGCGCGCGCCCAGCCCGATCGGCTTCACTTCCGCGTGCGCCAGCAGGGCTTCGGCCAGGGCCACCGCCTTGTCGCCGGGCACGGAAATCTCGTAGCCGTCCTCGCCGGTGTAGCCCGAGCGCGTGAAATAGCAGGGGATGCCGGCGACGTCGCCGGTACGGAAGGTCATGAATTTCTGGCCGACGGCGTTGGGGGCGATGCGCGCCATCACCTCGGCGGCCTTCGGGCCCTGCAGTGCCAGAAGTGCACGATCGGCGTGGTATTCGACCTTCACCTTGGCGCCGATCTTCGCCTGCAGGTGCGCGATGTCGGCCTCCTTGCAGCCGGCATTGACGACGACGAACAGCCGGTCGCCGCGGTTGGTGATCATCAGGTCGTCGAGGATGCCGCCCTCGTCGTTGGTGAACATCGAATAGCGGATCGCACCTTCCTTGAGGATCGCGAGATCGCCGGGGACGAGGGTCTCGAGCGCGGCGGCGGCGTGGGCACCGTGCAGCGTGACCTGCCCCATATGCGACACGTCGAACAGGCCGGCAGCGGTGCGGGTGTGGTTGTGCTCGCCGAGGATGCCCATCGGGTACTGCACGGGCATGTCGTAGCCGCCGAACGGCACCATCTTGGCGCCGAGCCTGACGTGCAACGCATGCAGCTGGGTCGTCTTCAGGATTTCTTCGGCCAAGGGGCACTCCGGCGGACGGGTCGGCGCTGCGATCCGGCGGGATGCCGGTTCGCCTCGCCCCCTCTGTCCTTGGACCTGAAAGAATCGCCCGGGAAAAGAACCGGACTTACCTCTTCGGTGGAAGCGGGCAAACGCGCCCGCTTCGCTTTCCAGAGTACGCTCGCCCGCGCGGTCCTTTTGCCTGAGAGTTTCCGGGGCGGTTGCTCCTTCGGCGCCCCCGGCGGCGAACCGGAGGTCTCTCCCGCGCGGGAGTCGCGACCGTTGCCGGCGCGCGGGATCGAACATAGCGGGCGCGCCCGAAGGGTCAAGGCGGACCATGCAGGTGATTGATTCAAACTGGGGATAATTCCGCGACTCGACCCCTCACCCTAACCCTCTCCCGCAAGGGGAGAGGGGACTCCACCTGTCGAGTTGGACACTCGGTGCGTGCAACATCACCGCTGGGATTCCCTCTCCCCTTGCGGGAGAGGGTTAGGGTGAGGGGTGGGTTCTACTGCGCGCCGCGCTGCTTGCGGTTCCAGGCGAGCTGGTCCGCGTCGAGCTGGAAGCCGACGAGGATCTGGTAGGAGGGGCCGTCGAAATTGCTCTTGAGCGGGATGTACGGCTCCCACTGGTCGACGCGGCCCACGCGCGGGCGGTTGTCGGTCCATTCGAAATCGGCGCGGAACGATTCCTTGGCGACGATGTTGCGCTCGCCGTCCACGATCGCGACGAAATAGGGCAGGCTCGCCTTGCGCGTGCGGTCGGCGGGGCCGCGCTCGGCGGCGAAGGCGATCTGCAGGTCGAGCGTGACGCCGGGCTTGGCGCTGCGGCTCTTGGGATATTCGCAGGTGATCCGGATGTCGACGACCTGGCCCTGCACCACCACGTCGGTGATGTCGCGCCCCGGCCCGTTGCGGAACTGCACGAGGATGTTGGCGTCGGGCACGATGCCGCTGGTCGGGCACAGGGCCGTCATCGGGTCCGGCGACGAACAGCCGGCGAGGATCGCCGCGGCGACCCCGATCGCGAATGCGGCGCGCATCACGGCAGGTTCTTGTGACCGCCGTCGCAGTAGGGCTGGTTCTTGCTGGCCTTGCAGCCGCAGAAGAACATCTTTTTGCTCTCGCCCGCCTCGAACTTGATCGGCTGGAAGCCGCTGCCGGCGTGGCTGCCGTCGCAGAAGGGCTGCTTCTTCGACTGCCCGCACGAGCACCACCAGTAGGCTTTTCCGGCCTCGACCTCGATCGGGTACGGGGCCTTCTGCGGGATGGCGGGCGTGGGCATGGCTGGGTGTCCCCATGGCGGAAAACGGTATCCGGCGGGGCTGGCGCAAGCCCGCGACTCCGGTGTAACTAACGGTTCCGACATTAGAGAAACCGCCATGGCCGCACAAGCGCCGCTGACCGTCCTTCTTGCCGGCCCCCGCGGCTTCTGCGCGGGCGTCGACCGCGCGATCCTGATCGTGGAACGCGCCCTGGAGAAGTACGGCGCCCCCGTCTATGTGCGCCACGAGATCGTCCACAACCGCTTCGTGGTCGAGAGCCTCGAGGCCAAAGGGGCGGTGTTCGTGGCCGAACTCGACGAAGTACCCGGCGACCGGCCGGTCGTCTTCTCCGCGCACGGCGTGCCCAAGACCATCCCGGCCGAGGCCGAGCGGCGCAAGATGCTCTATCTCGACGCGACCTGCCCGCTGGTCAGCAAGGTCCATTCGGCGGCCGAGCATCACCACAAGGCGGGCCGCCACCTCGTGCTGATCGGCCACAAGGGCCACCCCGAGGTCGTCGGCACGATGGGCCAGCTGCCCGACGGCGCCATCACGCTGGTCGAGGACGTGGAACAGGCCGAGCGCGTGGCGCTGCCGACCGACCGCGAGCTTGCCTTCTCGACCCAGACCACGCTGTCGGTCGACGACACGGCCGGCATCGTCGCCGTGCTGATGCGCCGCTTCCCGCAGATGCGCCCGCCGCGCTCGGACGACATCTGCTACGCGACGACCAACCGGCAGGCCGCGGTCAAGGCGGTGGCCGCGACGGCCGACGCGATCCTCGTGCTCGGTTCGCCCCGGTCGTCGAACTCGATGCGGCTGGTCGAGGTCGCGAGGCGTGCCGGCTGCGCCGACGCGCGGCTCGTCCAGCGCGCCGCGGACATCGACTGGACGCAGTTCGCCGGCATCCGCCGGCTCGGCATCAGTGCGGGTGCCTCGGCGCCCGAGCTTCTCGTGCAGGAGACGATCGACGCCGCGCGCGCACATTTCGACGTGACGGTCGAAGAGGTCGTCACCGCGCGCGAGGACGTGCATTTCAACCTGCCGCGCGTTCTCGAAGGCTAGGAACAGTCCATGGCCGTCTATACCGACGTCGACGACGAAGCGCTTGGCGCCTTCCTGGCGGGCTACGACATCGGCACGCTTGCCGGCTATCGCGGTATCGCCGAAGGCGTGGAGAATTCCAACTTCCTCGTCGATACCGACCGCGGCCGCTACATCCTGACGCTCTACGAAAAGCGCGTGAAGAAGGCCGACCTGCCCTTCTTCCTCGGCCTCATGCAGCATCTGGCGGCCAAGGGCCTCGCCTGCCCCACGCCGCTCGTCCGGCGCGACGGCACGATGATGGGCGAACTGTGCGGGCGGCCGGCGGCGATCGTCAGTTTCCTCACCGGCGTGTGGCCGCGGCGCGTGACGCTTGCGCACTGTGCACCCGTCGGCGAGGCGCTGGCCACACTCCACATCGCGGGCGACGGCTTCGCGCTGAAGCGCGCCAACGCGCTCGGGCCCGCGGGCTGGCGCCCGCTCTTCGATTCCTGTGCGGGCCGCGCCGACGAGGTCGAGAAGGGGCTTGCGGCCGAGCTTGCCGGCGAACTTTCGTTCCTCGAGGCGAACTGGCCCAGGGGCCTGCCCGAGGGCGTGATCCATGCCGACCTGTTCCCGGACAACGTCTTCTTCCTCGGCGACGAATTCTCCGGGATGATCGACTTCTATTTCGCCTGCAACGATTTCCTCGCCTACGACCTCGCCATCTGCCTCAACGCGTGGTGCTTCGAGCCGGACGGCCAGCTCAACGCGACCAAGGCGCGCCGGCTGGTCGCCGGCTATGCGAAGAAGCGCGCCCTTTCGGCCGCCGAGTTCGACGCGTTGCCGGTCTTCGCGCGCGGCTCGGCCCTGCGCTTCCTGCTGACGCGCCTCTACGACTGGCTCAACCATCCGCCCGGTGCCTTCGTCCGGCCCAAGGATCCCCTCGAATATGCCAAAAAGCTGCGCTTCCATCGCGGTGCCGCCAGCCTGGCGTCGTATGGAATCGAGAGGACCTGAGATGAAGCGCCTTTTTGTCGCCGCCTTGCTTTTCCTGCTGCCCGGCCTTGCCGCGGCACAAGCGCCCGAAACGCGCCTCGCCTTGCGCGAGAGTGCCGAGCGCGAGATGGCGCAGGACCGGCTCACCGTCTCGTTGCGCGTCGAGGCGACGGCCGCGACGGCGGCCGCCGTCCAGGCCGACGTCAACCGGCGCATGGAAGCGGCCCTGGCGCGCGCGCGCGGCATGAGCGGCGTGCGCGCCGAGACGACCGGCTACTGGACCTACGAGGAGCGCCTGCAGAACCAGCCGCACCGCTGGCGCGGACAGGCGGGCCTCAATCTCGTGGGCACCGATACGGGCAGCGTCCTCGCCCTTGCCGGCGCCCTGCAGGAGACCGGGCTTGCGCTGTCGGGCATGCGCTTCGAACTGACGCCCGAAGCCGCGCGCGCGGTGCAGGACGAGCTGACGGCCGAAGCGCTGCGCCGCGTGAAGACGCGCGCGGACAAGGCGGCCGAGGTGCTGGGCCTCGGCGTACGCGGCCTTGCCGAGATCCGCGTGGGCGATCCCGGCGGCATGCTCGCGCAGCCGCGCCCGATGGCGCGCGTCGCGATGGCGGCAGCGGCGGCGGCACCCGCCCCCGTCGCCGAACCCGGCCTTGCCAGCGTGCGGGTCGAGGTCGAGGCGGTCTTCGTGCTGGGGCCCAAGTGAGCGAAGCGGACGACAACCTCGTCGAGCTCTATACCGACGGGGCGTGCAGCGGCAATCCGGGGCCCGGCGGCTGGGGGGCCGTGCTGCTGTGGCGCGGCAACGAGAAGGAACTCTCGGGCGGCGAGAACCCCACGACCAACAACCGCATGGAGCTGATGGCCGCCATCGAAGGCCTCAAGGCCATCAAGCGCGAGATGCGCGTGCGCGTATGGACCGACAGCGTCTATGTCCGCGACGGCATCACCAAGTGGGTGCATGGCTGGAAGCGAAGCGGCTGGAAGACGGCCGACAAGAAGCCGGTCAAGAACGTCGATCTCTGGCAGGCGCTGATCGCGGCCGCCGAAAGCCACGAGATCGAATGGCGCTGGATCAAGGGCCACGCCGGAAACCCCGGCAACGAACGCGCCGATGCACTGGCGCGGGCGGCGATCGCGGCGGTGCGCTAGGCCAAGACCGGGATTCGGGGGCGCCGGCCGCGCGATCGTGCGGTCTGTGTGTCCGTTCCGCGGCTTGACAACGCACGCAACCTGCATAGTCTCCGGTCTCGATCACGGTTCTTCGGGCGTCGCAACCCGAAGCTAAGAGGGAACTCGGTGCGGCCTTCCGGCCTAACCCGAGGCTGTCCCCGCAACTGTAAGCGGCGAGCTCTCCGCCCATCGTCCACTGGCGCATGTCGTGCCGGGAAGGCCGGGCGGAAGCAGCATGGACCCGCGAGCCAGGAGACCTGCCTGATCGAGAGAACTGTCTTGCGGGCGGGGAGCTCCGTGGGGCGTATGCCTCCGGAGCAGGATTCCTGTTTCCCGGGACCTGCGCGTCACGAGCTTCTCCCCTGATCACGGGAGATTGACATGACGCAGAACGACCCTCCGTACGCGCGTATCGCCGCCTTTCTTCTCGCGGCAATCATCGCCGCGTCGGCACCGGCTTCGGCCGAGCCGACCCGCTATCCGCTGACGCTCGAGAACTGCCGGGCAAGCGTCACGTTCGCCGCGCCGCCCAAGCGGATCGTTTCGGTCGGCCAGACGCAGACCGAAATACTCTATGCGCTCGGTCTCGGCGATCGCGTCGTCGGCTCGGCCGTCTGGTTCGGCCCGGTTGCCGCCCCCTTTGCCGCGATCGACGCCAGGACCAGGCGTCTGGCCGACAACGATCCGAGTTTCGAGGCGGTCGTCGGCCAGGAGCCCGACCTCGTCACAGCGATGTTCGAATGGCATATCGGACCCAACGGCGCCGTCGGCAAGCGCGAGCAGTTCGCCCGGCTCGGCATCCCGGTCTACGTGTCGCCATCCGACTGCGTCGGCAAGGACAATTCCGGAGCCGGCGACGGCGTACGCATCGAGCCGTTCACGATGGACCATGTCTACCGGAACATCGCGGAATTCGGCCGCATCTTCGACGTGGCCGACCGGGCGGAAAAGCTGGTGGCCGACCTCAAGGCGCGCGAAGCGAAGGCCGTCGCCTCGGTCGCCGGCCTGGGCATGAAGGATGTGCCGGTCGCGTTGTGGTTCTCGAGCCGGGACCTCAAGGGCGATGCCTTCATGGCCGGCCGGACGGGCATCCCGGCCTACATCTTCTCGAAGCTCGGCATACGCAACGTCATCACGAGCAACGAGGAGTGGCCGCTCGTCGGCTGGGAGGGCATCGCCGCCGCCGATCCCGCCGTGATCGTGGTCGTCCGGATGGACCGCCGGCGCTTTCCCGCCGACGACGTCGACCTGAAGCTCGCCTTCCTGCGCGGCGATCCGGTCGCAAGCCGGCTCGCCGCGGTCCGCGCCGGCCGCATCGCGATCATGGACGTCGGCGCGACCCGCGCCGGGCTCGATACCGTCGACGGGATCGAGGCGCTTGCGAAGGCGCTTGCCGGCTTCGGTGTCGGACGTTGAGCCACGGCGAACGCCGGCCGGCCTGGGCGCCGCGCATCGCCGTCACCGTCGCGACGCTCGCCGCACTCGGCATGGCGATCGCGGCGGCGGTGACGACGGGCGAGATGCGCATCCCGCCGGCGGTCGCGGTCCGGGCGCTGGGCAACGGATTCTTCGACCTCGGCTACGAGGTGAGCCCGATCCAGCAGGGCGTCATCTTCGAGTACCGGCTGAGCCGCGCGCTGATGGCCGCACTGTGCGGCGGCGGGCTGGCGCTTTCGGGCGCCATCCTGCAGGCGCTGCTGCGCAATCCGCTTGCCGAGCCCTATATCCTCGGCATTTCGGCCGGCGCTTCGACCGGGGCCGTCGCGGTGCTGATTCTCGGCGTCGGCGGCACGGCGCTGACGCTGTCCGGCGGGGCTTTCCTCGGCGCACTGCTTGCGCTTGGGACGGTCGGGCTGCTCGCGGCGGGTGCGGGCGGCTCGAGCGACCGGATCATCCTTGCCGGTGTGGCCGGCTCGCAGCTCTTCAACGCCGCGACGGCGACGATCGTCACGACGATGGCGAGTGCCGAGCAGGCGCGCGGCGTGATGTTCTGGCTGCTCGGCAGTTTCGGCGGCGTGCGCTGGGCGGATGTCGCCGTCGCGGCACCGGTGACGCTGGCCGGCTTCTGCGTCTGTCTTGCCCACGCCAAGGCGCTCGACGCGTTCGCATTCGGCGCCGACACGGCCCGGTCGCTCGGCGTGGCCGTGCGGCGCGTGCGGATCGTCCTGCTCGCGACGACGGCGGTGATGACCGCCGTGATGGTCTCGATCATCGGTACGGTCGGCTTCGTCGGACTCGTGATCCCGCATGCCGCGCGCTTTCTGGTCGGGCCCGGCCATGCGCGGCTGCTGCCGGCCTGCGTTGCCGGCGGCGCCATTTTCATGATCCTGGCGGACATCCTGTCGCGCACGCTCGTCGCGCAGCAGATCCTGCCCATCGGCGTGGTGACGGCGCTTTTCGGAGCACCGGCCTTCGCCGTGATCCTCCACCGCGCGCGGCGGCGCACATGACGCTCGCCGCCCATCAGGTCCGCTGGAATGCCGCGGGCCAGACGATCGTCGACGGCGTGACGCTCGAGGTCCGGCCGGGCCGCGTCCTCGGGCTCATCGGGCCGAACGGCTCGGGCAAGTCGAGCCTGCTGCGCCTCCTGTGCCGGCTGCGCCGCGTGGCGAGCGGCGTCGTGCGTCTCGACGGGCGGGAAATCGACGGCTTTCCGCGGCGCGAACTTGCCCGCCGCCTCGCCTTCGTCGAGCAGCAGACGTCGACCGAGGTCCAGCTCAGCGTTTGCGACGTGGTCCGGCTCGGCCGCACGCCGCACCGCGCGGCACTCGAATCGTGGAGCGTCGCCGACGAGCTTGCCGTGACCGACGCTCTCGAACGGGTGGGGCTTTCGGACCGCCACGAGCAGCTCTGGCACACGCTGTCGGGCGGCGAACGCCAGCTTGCGCAGATCGCGCGCGCGCTGGCGCAGGCGCCGAACGAGCTCATCCTCGACGAGCCCACGAACCATCTCGACATCCGCCACCAGCTGTCGATCCTGGCGCTCGTCCGCCGGCTCGGCGTGACCTGCATCGTGGCGCTGCACGACCTCAACCTCGCATCGCTGTTCTGCGACGAGATCGCGGTGATGGAGGCCGGGCGGCTGGTCGCCGCGGGCACGCCGGAGCAGGCGCTGACGCCGGAGCTGATACGGCGGGTGTTCAGCGTCGACACCCGGATCCGCACGGACGCGGCCGGGCGAAGGCACATCGAATATCTGATCGACTCCGGAAATTGCGACCCGGAGACGGCGGAAGACAACGGCACTGGCAATCGGCACGGGTTTCGCTAGGATCGAACCCGAATCGTCTTCAGGAGACCGACCCCCATGCGCCTCGTTCCCGCTTTTGCCGCCGCCGCCCTGCTGATCCCCGGTGCCGCCCTTGCCCATACCGGCCACGGCGACGTCGAGGAGCTCGCGCACGGCTTCGTGCACCCGCTGGGCGGGATCGACCATCTGCTGGCGATGTTCGCGGTCGGCCTGTTCGCCTTCCGGCTGGGCGGGCGCGCCTTGTGGCTCGTGCCGGCCGCCTTCGTGGGCATGATGGCCGTGGGCGGCCTGCTCGGTTTCGAGGCAGTCGCCCTGCCCTTCGTCGAGACCGCCATCGCCTTCTCGCTCGTCGCCATCGGCCTTGCGGCCGCCTGGGGCCGCACGCCGACCGTCGCCGCCGCGATGGCGCTGGTGGGCTTCTTCGCGCTCTTCCACGGCCACGCGCACGGCGCGGAATTGCCGGCCGAGGCGGGTGCGCTCGGCTACGCCGCGGGCTTCCTGGCCGCGACCGCCCTGCTGCACGCCGCGGGTATTGCCGCCGCCTTCGCCGCGTCGCGCCAGACCGCCCTCGTGCGCGCAAGCGGCGGGGCCGTCGCACTCGCCGGTGTCGCCCTGCTCGCCGGAATCATCTGACCACCGGCAGGTCCGCGCGCATCGCCGCGGCGATGCGCGCGAGATCGCCTGCTCCCACCGCCACCAGACCGAAGCGCAGCTTCGCCCCCCAGTTCGGCCCCGCCTTGGCGAACGCGAGTTCGCGCAGCAGCGGGGCGACCGGGGCGGGTTCGCCGCCGCACCAGTCCACGTCGCGCCGATAGGGCACGAAGCCGCCGCCGCAATCGACCGCGTAGGGCTCGCCTTCACGCACGACGCCGACGGCCGTGAAGGCGCGCAAGCCGTCCTTCCCGCCGAAGGTGCGCGTTGGCGAATAATACGCGACCCGGTCGCCCGGCTTCACGCGGCGCAACGGGGCGGCCTTGCCGTGGCACACCTGCATGAAGCCGCCGGAAACGCCGCGCGCGACATGCTCGGCCGCGGCGACCGCGATCCACGCCCCGCTCATGCGGGTACGGCCAGCACGCGCAGCCGGTGCCCGTCCGGATCGAGGGCGACGAACGTGCGCCCGAAATCCATATCGCACGGCTCCTGCGCGATCTTCCGGCCCTTGGCCCGCCATTCGGCACAGGTCGCGTCGACCGCGGCGGCATCTTCGACCGAGAAATCGATCTCGCCGCCGCCGGGGGCGCCGGCCGCCGGCACCACGCCCGCCCGCCCCCAGAGCCCGAGCATCATGCCTTCGCACAGCGGCAGCATCGCGAAGGTCGGCGAATTCTCGACCGGCGGCTTGCCGAGAAGCTCGGCATAGAACGCCGCACTGCGGGGAACGTCGGCGACATAGAGAAGGACGAGGGCGGGCTTGGCCATGGGGCATCTCCTTGGTTGGGATGCTCCGTTCTACCCGCCCCTGCTGCCAGATTCCGGCAGCAGGCTATTCCCCGATCCCCTCGGCCGCGCGCCATTCCTTCAGCAGGGCGGCGCGCCGTCGCGGATAGCGGCCGCCGGTGTCGCCCAGTTCGACGATCCGATCGGTGCGGAAATGGCGGAAGCCGTTTCGCAGTTCGCACCACGCGACGACGACGCGCGCCCGGTCGAAGAAGCCGAGCGCGAAGGGCCAGATCGTGCGCGCGGTGGGCTTGCCGCCGGCGTCCTTGTAGACGATGGGGAGCTTCTTCTCCGCCCGGATCGCGCGGCGGATCGGGGCGAGGTCGGCCCCGCCCGACGAGATCGGCTCGCCCGGACCGACCAGCAGCGAGCTGGCATCGGCCGAATCGCGCAAGTCGGCGGGCAAGACGCCCGCGATCTTGGCCATCGCGTCGCGCGCGGCGGCGGCGAGGTCCTTGTCCGCGCGCTCGGCCACCCAGCGCATGCCGAGGACGAGGGCTTCGATCTCCTCCTCCGCGAACATCAGCGGCGGCAGCAGGAAACCGGCCTTGAGCACGTAGCCGATCCCGGCCTCGCCCTCAATGCCGGCCCCTTGCGCACGCAGCGAGGCGATGTCGCGATAGAGGCTGCGCAGGCTCACGCCGAGTTCGTCGGCGAGCGTGGCCGCCGTCACCGGCCGGCGGCGGCGGCGCAGCGCCTGGATCAGCTCGAGCAACCGCTCGGCGCGGCTGCGGCCCGGCGTGCGCTTGCGGCCCACCGGACCCGCGCGCTTCAGCCGAGCTGCGTGAGCAGCGTGTCGGCACCCGACACTTCAAAGGCGCCGGGCTTCTCGAGATTGAAGGCTTCGACCTTGCCGTCGACGACATAGGCGGAAAAGCGGCGCATGCGGGTACCCATGACGTTGGCCGTACCGTCCATCTCGATGCCCAGGGCCTTGGCGAGAGCGCCGTTGCCGTCGGCAACCATCGCGACCTTCGTGCCCACGTTCTGCGACTTGCCCCACGCGTCCATCACGAAGGCGTCGTTGACCGACACGCAGGCGATGGTGTCGATACCCTTGGCCTTGAACGCGTCGGCCTTCTCGACGAAGCCCGGCAGGTGCTTGGCCGAGCAGGTCGGCGTGAAGGCGCCGGGCAGGCCGAAGATCGCGACCTTCTTGCCCTTGAAGAGATCGTCGGTGGTGAAATCCTTCGGGCCGTCGGCGGTCATGATCCGCATCCGGGCGGCCGGAATGGTCTGTCCCTTCTCGATCGTCATCGCGCGCGTTCCTCCTTGCTGAAATGGAAACGGCGGCTTCCGGTTCCGGATCGCCGCCGTTCCTGATCGTGTTCCTCGCGAAACCCTCAGACCTGGCCGAGCATCGTTTCGGCGTTCGAGACCTCGAAGGCGCCGGGCTTCTCGAGATTGAAGCTCTTGACCGTTCCGTCGACGACGTACATCGAGAAGCGCTTCATGCGCAGGCCCATGCCGTAGCCCGTGCCGTCCATCTCGATGCCGAGCGCCTTGGTGAATTCGGCATTGCCGTCGGCGAGCATCAGGACCTTGTCGCCGACATTCTGGGCCTTGCCCCAGGCGTCCATGACGAACGCGTCGTTGACCGACACGCAGGCGACGGTGTCGACACCCTTGCCCTTGAGCGCGTCGAAATGGGTCACGAAGCCGGGCAGGTGCTTGGCCGAGCAGGTCGGCGTGAAAGCGCCCGGCAGGCCGAAGATGGCGACCTTCTTGCCCTTGAAGATTTCGTCGGTGGTGAAGTCCTTGATGCCGTCCTTGGTCATCGTCTTGAGCTTCACGGACGGAACCTTGTCGCCGGCCTGGATCGTCATGGGGATATTCCTTCTCGGCCCGGGGGGCCTTCTGGTTGGATCGGACCAAGGATTTAGATTGGGATCGCCCGGATTGCAACCGGGCTCCGTTCAGCGCCCGGCGGCCGCGGCGAACGCGGCGAGGACGGAATCGGCGGTCAGAAGTTCCGGCAGGGCCAGCCCGCCCGGCGCGCCCGGCCCGTAGACCGCGTTGAACGGGATGCCGTAGCGGCCGAATTCGGCCAGATAGGCGGAAATGCGCGGGTCGGGCCGCGTCCAGTCGGCGCGCAGGGCCACGATCCCGCCCGCGGCGAGGCGTGCCCCCACCTCGCCGCGCCCGACGACGAGGCGCTTGTTGACCTGGCAGGTCACGCACCAGTCGGCCGTCACGTCGACGAAGACGGTCTTGCCTTGTGCGACCGCCGCATCGAGGGCCGTGCGCTCGAAGCGCTGCCAGGGAATCGCGGAAATATCGCTCGATGCGGCCGGGGCGACCGCCAGCCGCGGCGGCAGGAACAAAGCAAGCATCAGCACCGCCATGACCAGTGCGATGCGCCCGCGCGGGCCGGCGCTCTTGCGCAGGCCGAAGAGGCCGGCCGCGAGAAGCACGAGGGCCAGCGCCAGCACGCCCGCCGCCAGCGGCCCGAGCTGTGCGGCCAATACCCACACGAGCCATGCGGCCGTTCCGGCCAGCGCCAGCCCGAGGATCCGGCGCAGGACGGCGATCCACGGGCCCGGCCTGGGCAGCAGGCCGGCCGCCGCCGGCACAGAAGCGACGGCGAGATAGGGTGCCGCGAGGCCGAGGCCGAGGGCCGCGAAGATCGCGAGGATATGCAAGGGCCCCTGCGCCAGCGCGAACCCGACGGCCGTGCCCACGAAGGGCGCCGAGCACGGTGTCGCCAGCAGCGTGGCGAACACGCCCGTGGCGAACGAGCCCGCGAGTTTGCGGCTTGCGCCCAGATCCGAAAGGATCTCCGGCAGCGGCACTTCGAACCAGCCCCAGAGATTCGCCGCGAAGGCGACGACGACCAGCGCCATGCCGGCAAGGAACCAGGGCTGCTGGAACTGCAGGCCCCAGCCCACCGCCTCGCCCGCAAGCTTGAGCGCCACGAGGGCGGCGGCGAGAAGCAGGAAGGCCGCGACGATGCCGGCCGCCGTCGCAAGGAATGCCGCGCGCACGTCGCGGCGCTGGCTGGCATCGAGCTTCACGACGCTTGCCAGCTTCATCGCGAGCACGGGCAGCACGCACGGCATCAGATTGAGGATCAGCCCGCCGAGCAGCGCGACGGCGAGCATCGCCAGCAGCGAGGCGGGCGGTGCGGCCGGGGGTGCGTTGCCCAGTGCGAGCGTGCGCTCGACCGCGCGCATCCCGTCGACCAGCGTCAGCGTGACCTTCTCGCCGGCGGCAAGCGGGGCCGCCCCCGGCCCACCGGCGGCGGGGATCGTCAGCGTGGCCGCACGGCCGCCTTCGGCGAAACGCGCCGCGGGTTTGGCAAAACTCCAGCCGTTCGGGCCTTCGACATAGATGTCGGGAACGGCGAAGGCGGGTTCGGCGCGCGCGCGCACGACGATGGCGGAAGGCGGGCCGGCGCGGAAATCCGCGGCCTCCAGCGTCAGGCCGTTCGCCCCTGCCCCGTCCGCATCGACCGGCGGGATGGCGGCGACGAAACGCGCGATGTCGTGCGCGTGCGCCGACGGCACGCCTGCGCCGGCCGGCAGCGAGAGTGCGAGATCGGCATGATAGGGGATGCACACGTCGGCGCAGACGAGCAGCTCGACGCCCGCGCGCAGGTCGAGCGCTTCGCCCGGCTTCGTCTTGGTCGCGTCGATCGGCAGGACGACCGTGCCGCCATAGCCGAACGTCTCGAAATCGAAGAGCGTGAAACGCTCGGGTGCGGGATAGCGCAGCTTCGCATCGGCAAGGTTCGTCGAGCCGGCCCAGTCGATCTCCACCGGCAGGCCGGCATCGCCGGGCGAGCGCCAGTAGGTCTTCCAGCCGTGCTTGAGTTCGATCTCGAGCCCGAGTCGCGCGGATGCATCGCTCCCCGCCCCGGTCGCCGCCGCGACGAGCCGCAAGGCCACTTCCGGCTGGCGGACCCAGCCGGAGGCCGAATCTTGGGCAAGTGCGGGTATCGCCGCGCACACAAACGGCAACAAAACGGCAAGACGTCGGATCTGCAAAAACATCGGTTTCATGCTATCCTAATATGATCATGCCGCGCTCGAGCATCGAGATCCCGACCTTCTTCGCGGGCCACCTGCTGGTGGCGATGCCGTCGATGTCGGATTCGCGCTTCGAGCGCACGGTCATCTACATGTGCGCCCACAATCCCGACGGCGCCATGGGCCTGGTCATCAACCGCCCGTTCGAACAGCTGACCTTCCCCGACCTGCTCGAGCAGCTCAGCATCGACGTGGGCCCGCGCACCAAGCAGATCCGCCTGCGCGCCGGCGGCCCGGTCGAGGCCGGGCGCGGCTTCGTGCTGCATTCGGACGACTACATGCATGACGGCTCGATGCGCGTGCTGCCGGGCATCGCCCTGACCGCGACGGTCGACATCCTCAAGGCGCTCGCCACCGGCTCGGGCCCGCGCAAGTCGCTGCTCGCACTGGGCTGTGCGGGCTGGTCGGCCGGCCAGCTCGAAGGCGAGATCCAGCGCAACGGCTGGCTCACCGTCCCCGCCGACGACGACATCGTCTTCGATCCCGAGCTCGACTCGATCTGGGAGCGTGCGCTGGGCAAGGTCGGCATCTCCGTGAGTTTCCTGTCCGGCGAAGCCGGGCACGCCTGATTCACTGAAACCGCTCTCCATTGCCGTCATGCCCGGGACAAGCCCGGGCATGACGCGAGGGGCGAAGTCGGGCACGCGTGACCTCAAGCCGCGATCTTCGCCGCGATGTCGGCAAGCTTGTCGAGCTTGGCGAGCGGGCCGAGGGCGGCCAGCGTCGGCTTGCCCGCAAGGATGCGGGTCGCCACGCGCGCGATGTCTTCGGCCGTCACCGCCTCGACCTTGGCCGAGACTTCCTCGGGCGTGATGTCGCGCCCGAAGATCAGCAGGTTGGCGCCCAGCGCATCCATGCGCGCGTTGGTGCTTTCGAGCGACATCAGCAGGCCGGCGCGCATCTGCGCCTTGGCACGCCGCACCTCGCCCGCCTGCGGCAGGGCGCGCGAACCGCGAAGTTCGGAAACGAGGGCCGGGATCAGCTCTTCCATCTCGCGCTCGCCCGTGCCCGTGTAGACGTCGAACACGCCGCCGTCGGCGAAGGACGAGGCGTGCGAGGAGATCGAATAGCACAGGCCCCGCTTCTCGCGGATTTCCTGGAACAGGCGCGAGGACATGCCGCCGCCCAGCAGCGTGGCATAGACCTGCACGGCCCAGTAATCCGGATCGCGCACGCCGACGCCCGGGAAGCCCAACACGAGGTGCGCCTGCTCGAGATCGCTGTCGTCGCGGAATTCCCCGCCGCGATAGCGCGCGGGCTCGTCGGTCGCCTTGCCCGCCCCCTGCCATTTGCCGAACAGTTCCGCGCTGCGCTTCAGCAGGTGTTCGGGATCGAGATTGCCCGACGCGGCCACGATGACGTTGCCCGGCGCATAAATACTCTTGCGCCAGTCGAGGGCCGCCGCGCGCGGCAGCTTCTTGATGATGTCGGCCGTGCCCAGCACCGGCCGGCCGATGGCCTGGTCGGGGAACGCGGTTTCCTGGAAACGGTCGAAGATCACGTCGTCGGGCGTGTCCTCGACCTGGCCGAGCTCCTGCAGGATCACGCCGCGCTCGCGCTCGAACTCGGCGGGATCGAAGACGGATTCGAGGAAGATGTCGGACAGGATGTCGAGGGCGAGGTCGACATCCTCCTTCAGGCACTTGATGTAATAGGCGGTCTGCTCGCGGCCCGTATGCGCGTTCATGAACGCGCCCACGTTCTCGATTTCCTCGGCGATCGCCTTGGCGTCGCGCCGCTTCGTCCCCTTGAACGCCATGTGCTCAAGCATGTGGGCAACACCGTTGAGGGCCGCCGGCTCGTGGCGCGTTCCCGCCCCGACATAGACGCCGACGGAAACCGTCTCGACCTGCTCCATGCGGTCGCTTGCCACGCGAAGGCCGCCCGGCAGCGTGTCGATGCGCACGCTCGTCATGCGTGCCTCGTGGCGGCGGAAACGAATTCCTTCACCTTCGCCATGTCGTTGGGCAGGCGCGTGACGCGTTCAGGCCGCGTCATCAGGCCGGCCAGATGCGGCGGCAGCGCCGGGCGCACGCCCGACGCTTTCTCGACCGCATCGGGGAACTTGGCCGGATGGGCGGTCGACGCGACGACCATCGGCGATCCGTCGCGCAGGGCCTTGCGCGCCACGTGCAGGGCGACGGCCGTGTGCGTGTCGACGAGCTCGCCCGTCGTGCGGTAGGTCGTGCCGATCTCGGCCAGCGTCGCTTCCTCGTCGCACACGCCGGCCTCGAACTCGCGCGCCAGGCTTGCATGCATGTTGGCCGGAAAATCGAGCCCGCCGGACTTGCGGAAATCCGACATCATCGTGGCGGTCAAGCCCCCGTCGCGCCCGGCAAGCTCGAACACCATGCGCTCGAAGTTGGACGAGACCTGCACGTCCATCGACGGCGACACGGTGGGGGCGACCGCCTCCAGCGCCATGCGGCCGGAAAGCACGGTGCGCGCCATGATGTCGTTGCGGTTGGTCGCCACGACCAGCCGGTCGATCGGCAGGCCCATGCGCCTGGCGGCATAGGCCGCCAGGATGTTGCCGAAATTGCCGGTCGGCACGCAGAAGCTGACCTTGCGGTCGGGTGCGCCCAGCGACAGGGCGGCATGCGCGTAATAGGCGATCTGGGCGGCCACGCGCGCCCAGTTGATCGAGTTGACGGCCGACAGGTTGTGCGCGTCGCGGAACGGCAGGTCGTTGAACATCGCCTTCACGGCGTCCTGGCAGTCGTCGAACGTGCCGTCGAGCGCCACGTTGTGGATGTTGGGGGCGAGCACCGTCGTCATCTGCCGGCGCTGCACGTCGGACACGCGGCCGTGCGGATGGAACATCACGACGTCGACGGCCGAACGGCCCAGGCACGCCGCGATGGCGGCCGAGCCGGTGTCGCCGGACGTGGCGCCGATCACGGTGACGCGCGTCCCGCGCTTCGTCAGCACGTGGTCGAACAGCCGTCCGACGAGCTGGAGGGCGAAATCCTTGAAGGCGAGCGTGGGGCCGTGGAACAGCTCGAGCGACCACAGGCCGGGGCCGAGCTGCTTGAGCGGGGCGATGGCCGGATGGCCGAAGATGCCTTGCGTATAGGTCTCGGCGCACAGGCGCAGGAGGTCCGCGTCGGCGACAGTACCCCCGACGAAGGGGCGCATGACCGCATAGGCGATCTCGGCATAGGGCTTGTCGCGCAACGCGCGCCACTCGGCGGGCGAGAATTGCGGCCAGTGTGCCGGCACGTAGAGACCGCCGTCGCGCGCGAGGCCGGCAAGCAGCACGTCGTCGAATGCAAGCGCGGGGGCGGTCCCGCGGGTCGAGATATAGCGCAAACCCGTCTCCTCAAGGCATCGAGCGGCGGACGTTAGTGCGCCCGACGCGCGGGCGCAACGTCTGACGAAACACCTTTTCCATCAACATATTAGACGTCATGCCCGGGCTTGACCCGGGCATCCGCGGGTGGGCCGCCGGCGCTCGACGATCAAGTCGCGGATGCCCGGGTCAGGCCCGGGCATGACGATAGCGGATGGCCTCACGAATCGAGATAACGCGCCTTCAGATGCGCCTTGAAGACCGCGGCGTC
>CAYQDN010000053.1:0-22173 GCA_964416335.1 uncultured Azospirillum sp. | reverse complement strand
CGCATCCGCTGTCGGCCGGCGTGGTCGGCTCGAACGGCGGGACCTTGCCGACGCGCGCACTCATGCAGGCCGCCGATCTCGTGCTGTTCGTCGGCTGCCGCGCCGGCTCGGTGACGACCGAGCGCTGGCGCTTCCCGGCCAAGGGCACGCCCATCGTGCATGTCGATGTCGACCCGGCGGTGATCGGGGCGATCTATCCGACCAAGGTCGGCGTGGTGGGCGACGCGAAGCTGGCACTCGCCGGCATCGTCGCTTCGCTTGGCAAATCGAAGAACGCGGCGGGAGCGGCCGCCCGCGTGGCGGCGGCAAGGCTCGAGCGCGAGACGGCGTTCCGCGAACTTGCGCAGTCCAACGACACGCCGATCAAGCCCGAGCGGCTGGTCGCCGAGATGGCGGCATTGCTGCCCGAGGATGCCGTGATCGTCGCCGATCCGGGCACGCCATGCCCGTATTTCTCGGCCTTCTATCCCAAGCGGCGCACCGGGCGCTGGTTCGTGACCAACCGCGCGCATGGCGCACTCGGCTATTCGCTGCCCGCGGTCGTGGGGGCCGCGATCGCGCGCCCGCAATCCAAGTGCGTGGCCGTCATGGGCGACGGCAGCTTCGGCTTCGCGTGCGGCGAGATGGAGACGATCGCGCGCCTGGGCCTGCCGGTGACGCTCGTCGTCGTGTCCAACGCCGTCTATGGCTGGATCAAGGCCGGGCAGAAGACCGGCTATGGCGGGCGCTATTTCTCGGTCGATTTCAACCGCACCGACCATGCGGCCGTCGCGGCCGCGTTCGGCATCAAGAGCTGGCGCGTGGAAGATCCCGCGAAACTCGGATCCACGCTGGCCGAGGCGTTCGCCCATGGCGGGCCCACGCTGGTCGACGTGATCTGCCAGCCGCTGCACGAGGCGAAGGCCCCCGTCAGCGAGTGGGTGGCCTGACCATGGCAAACGATGTCGCCATCGCGCCCGACCGGCTGCGCGCCCTCGCCACCGCCATCTGCCGGGCCTCGGGTTCGGCGGATGCCGAGGCGAAGGCGGTCGCCGACAATCTCGTCGATGCCAACCTCACCGGCCACGATTCGCACGGTGTCGGCATGCTGCCGATCTATATCGACGCGGTGCGCCGCGGCGCACTGGTGCTCGGCGCCAACATGAACGTCGTCTCGCAGACGGCCGCCACGCTGGTGGTCGACGGCAACCGCGGCTACGGCCAGACGGTCATGGCCGCGGCGACCGACCTGCTCTGCGCCAAGGCGAAGGAAGCCGGAGCCGCCGTGCTTGCCTTGCGCAACACGCACCATATCGGGCGCATCGGGGCGTGGGCCGAGCGCGCGGCCAGGCATGGGCTCGCCTCGTTCTTCGTCGTCGACGTCGCGGGCGTCGACGCCAAGGTCGCCCCCACCGGCGGGCGCGAGGGGCGGCTTGGCACCAACCCGATCTGCCTTGGCCTGCCGGTTCCCGGCGGCCTGCCCATCGTCGCCGACATGGCGACGAGCCAGATCGCGGTCGGCAAGGTGCGCGTGGCCTACAACAAGGGCGTGCCCGTCGCCGACGGCATCCTGATCGACCACGAGGGCAAGCCGACCAACGATCCCGGCGTCATGTTCCGCGAGGACCGCCCGTCGGGCGCATTGCTGACGATGGCGGCGCACAAGGGCTATGCGCTGTCGGCGCTGATCGAACTTTTCTCCGGCGCACTCGGCGGCGGGGGCACCATCGCGAGCCTGCCGCCGAGCACGCGGCGCATCACCAACAACGCGATCGCCGTCGCCATCGATCCCGCGGCCCTGGGGACTTCGGATTACATCGCCGGCGAAGCCGCAAAGCTGGAAGCCTGGCTCAAATCCAGCCCCGGCGACGTCATGCTGCCGGGCGAGCCCGAACGGCGCGCGCGGGCCGCCCGCGCGCACTCGATCCCGATCGACGCCGGCAACTGGGCCACGCTCGCCGAACTCGCCCGCAGCCTGCAGCTCGACCCGGACTCCTACCTCAAAGGATAGGCGATGGAGACGCTCGGCCGCATCTGGCTCGTCGTCTTCGTCGCGATCCTGGCGGCTGCCGGTGCGGTCAGCTTCTGGCTCGTCGCGACCGATCCCGGACCGATCCCCGTTCCCGTCGCCACGGCCCCGGTTCCGCCGGCCCCGGTTGCGCCAAAGCCCGCCCCCGCACCGCCGCCCGTACCGCGGCCGCCCGCACCGCAGCCCGCACCGGTCGCGGCACCGGCCGCACCGGTTCCGCCGCCGGCGCCCGTCGCGGCACCGGCACCCGCACCCGCACCGCCAGCGCCGGCAGCACCTGCACCGGCAGCACCCGCACCCGTGCCGCGAACGGTCGTCGACAGTGCCGAGCGGCATTATCCGCTGACCGCCTGGCGCATCGGGCAGGCGGCGGGCGGCTGGATCGACGCGCTCGGCGACTCGGCAAAGACGCTCGGCGACGGCGACATCCTCGAGATTTCCGGCTGGGCCGGCGACAGCGAGCTTGGCTGGCGCGCGCGCAACGTCGCCATCGCCGTGTGCGGCGAGGTCGTCGCGTCGGTGAAGGTCGACCGGCCGCGCCCCGACGTCGCGCGCGCGGCACATCCCAATCTCGACATCTCGGGCTGGCGCGCGCGCATCGCCATCGCCCACGTGCCGCGCTGCGAGGAGCCGCGCCTGCAGGTCGTCGCCCAGCTCGGCGACGGGAAATTCGCGTTGCCGCTGATGGGCGCGCGCCCGCTGGCGCTGGCACCGGCCGGCGGGCCGCGGCCCGACCTGCTCGCCCCGCCGGCGCCGCTGGCCCCGCCCGAGCGCGAGACGGAGCTGCGCGCGATCCGCCTTGCGGCCAACACGAATGTCCGGCGCTGCGCGGGCGCGCAGTGCGAGCAGCGCGGCCAGCTGCCCGCCGGCACCTACCGGGCACTCGTCGCCGAGGAAAACGGCGACTGGATGCTCGTCACGGTGCCGTCGAACAACCTCGCCGGCTGGATCACGAAGAAGGCGGTCGTCGGCGCTGCCGCACCGGCACCGAACCGGCGCTAGGGATCAGAACGCGATCCGGCCCGTCAGGCGCAGCGGCATCGACAGGCGACGGCTCGAATCGTTGATCGCCGTCAATCCGCTGTCGTTCGTCCGGATATCGTCGTCGTTGCCCTTGAGCGCGCCGTCGAAGCGCAGGCCCGTCTCGACGCCGAACGATGCCTGCGGCGCAAGAGCATAGGTGACGCCGACCTGCAGCCCGGCCGTCGGCGCGAAGGTCGAATCGTAGATCTTGACGTTGCCGGCCGGCAGATCGCCGTTCGCGGCACTGCGCACCGACAGGTCCGCGTTGATCGAGCTTGTGCGGGTGACGCCGACCGAACCCGACAGATAGGCGAGCAGCGGGCCCTGCGTCGTCAGGAAATGCCGGTAGCCGGCCTCCAGGGTGCCCGACGCGAAGTTGCCGGGCTTGGCCAGCAAGGCGGCGCCCGCTTCGAAGGCAGCCGCCTTGACCGACCCGCTGACCGTGAAGGCGCCGACCGCCGTCTTCTGGCCGGTCGCATGCAGGAACCGCATGCCGCCGAAGATCTCGCCCCGGTCGGACACGCCGTACGACATGTCGAATCCGAGATCGAGCGGCTTGCCGTAGAGGTCGCCGAAGCTTCGCGTGGCGATATTGAGGAAGCCGGGGCCGTCGAAGGCGATGCCGTTGAACAGCGCCAGTTCGCTCACCCGGGCGGTCGCGCTGCGCGTCATCGAGCTGTCGAGCGTCACGTCGGTTCCGACATGCGGCGTGAGCGCGACGCGACCGAGCGCCGGCGCCATGCGCGGCCCGGCCGGGCTTTGCGCCGAAGCGCCGGATGCACTTGCCGCAAGGGCAAGGGACGCCGCGATTGCGAAATGGATGGACCGCATGAATTGCTCCCGGAGATGCGAGTGCGTGCTGGAAATCCGGGTATAGCTCGATCCATCGGCATACTGTCAATGGTTGCATTGACATACAAAATAAATCTTACAGACGTATCACTTCCCGGCCGGGGATCGGAAAATTTACGGAAACGCAGGCCGCGTCAGAACCAGCCGCGCTTCTTGAAATAGAGATAGGGCAGGATCGCCGAGGCGAGCATCAGCACGATCGCCATCGGATAGCCGAAGCTCCAGTCGAGCTCGGGCATCGACCTGAAATTCATGCCGTAGATCGTGCCGACCAGCGTGGGCGGCATCAGCACGACCGACACGACCGAGAACAGCTTGATGATGCGGTTCTGCTCGATGTTGATGAGGCCGAGCGTGGCGTCGAGCAGGAAGTTGACCTTGCGGCTGTCGAAATCGGCGTGCTCCATCAGCGAGGTCAGGTCGCGGTTGAGCGTCTTGATGCGTGCGCCGATCTCCTTCGAGCGCTTCTTGACCTCGGCGTCGATCGACACGTCGAGGAAGCGCACGAGGCGCACGAGGCCGAGCATGCTCTCGCGCGCGGTCGAGCACAGGTCCTCGATCCGGCCGAGCTGGCGCAGCACCTGCTGCATGTCCTGCTCCTGCTCGGTCTGGCGCGTCATCGCCGTCGAGCGGCCGAAGATGCCGCGCGAGATCGCGTCGAGATCGAGCCCCGCCTTCTCGAGGATGTCGGCGATGCGGTCGACGAACGTCTCGAGCAGGCCCAGCAGCGCCTCCTCGCCCGTCGTGC
Organism: uncultured Azospirillum sp.; assembly: GCA_964416335.1. Taxonomy (GTDB): domain Bacteria; phylum Pseudomonadota; class Alphaproteobacteria; order CACIAM-22H2; family CACIAM-22H2; genus Tagaea. The sequence goes on along the minus strand of CAYQDN010000053.1, from coordinate 17,542 downwards.
AGGTCGCCGGCTGGCGCACGATGCGCGCCCCGTAGGTGTGCACCGGCCGCGGGTCGTGGTAGCGCACCGTGACGAGGCTGTGCCGTGCGAGCACGAAGGTGAAGGCGTCGGCCGTCGGGTTGGATTCGTCGGCGCGCGCCAGGATCGTCGCCGTCATGTAGACGGCCCCGTTCTCCGCATAGAGGCGCGAGGAGGGTTCGATCTCGAGCATCTCGGCATGCGTCGGGATCGCGAGGTTGAACGCCGCATCGACGCGCGCGCGGTCCTCGACGGTCGGCTCGAACAGGTCGATCCACACCGCCGATGTCGGCAGGACGTCGTCCGGCCCGATCGTGCGCCGTTCGATGATTGCGTCGTGTGCGATGTACGCGAAGATCATGCGGGGCCCGGTTTCACACTGTTGTCCTTCTTCGCAGCAGCACCCGAAGGATTCAACATCTAGTCAGTTACCCACAACCCGTTGTGGCCGGGGCTTGACTCATCGGGGGCCGAATATCACAATATGTTGTGGGGAGCGTGAAGTTATCCACAATCCCTAGCTGGATTAAGAACTCGTCGATAAATCAAGGGGATGGCGCAGATGGATTGGACACCCGAGCAGATTTCAGAGCTCACGCGCTTGTGGGGTGAGGGTCTCACCACCGCCGAGATCGGCAAGCGCCTTGGAATCTCCAAGAACGCGGTCGTCGGCAAGGCCCACCGCCTGCATCTGCCGGCCCGGCCGTCGCCGATCAAGCGCACCGGCCCGCGCCCGCAGATCTTCCGCCAGACCGCGGCCTCGCGCCCGTCGCAGCCTAGCGCCCCAAGGCTGCCGCAGGCGCCGCGCGAACCGCGCATCGCCACCGCCGCCCAGCAGACGAGTGCCGCGGCCCTCAAGGCGCTGGCCAACCAGCCCTCGGCCAAGCGCATGCCGATGATGGCGCTGTCGGCGAGCACCTGCCGCTGGCCGATCGGCGACCCGGGCGATGCCGACTTCCACTTCTGCGGCGAGCGTTCGCTGGAGAGCAAGCCCTACTGCTCGGCGCACGCCTCCATCGCCTACGTCAAGATGAAGCCGAAGACCGAAGCGGCGTGACCTTCTTGCATTCCTGAACGCCGTCCGCTTCATTCCGGGGCGCGGGATTTCGGTCCCGCGCCCCGTTCCGTTTCCGCCCGCCGGAGTTCCGCCGCCGATGTCCGACGACGCCTTGCTGGTCGCCAAGGGGGACGTGCCGCTCGAACTGCGGCTCGCCCTCGCCAACCGCCACGGCCTGATCGCGGGTGCGACGGGGACGGGCAAGACCGTCACGCTGCGCGTGCTGGCCGAGGGCCTGTCGGCCGCCGGCGTGCCGGTCTTCATGGCCGACGTGAAGGGCGACCTGTCGGGCATCGCCAAGGCGGGTGCGGACAATCCGAAATTCGTCGCGCGCGCCGCCGAACTCGGCGTCGAGGATTTCGCGTTCGAGGCGTGCCCCGCCCTGCTGTGGGACGTGTTCGGCGAGCAGGGCCATCCGCTGCGCGCCACGATCTCGGAAATGGGCCCGCTGCTGCTCGCGCGCCTGCTCGAACTCAACGAGATCCAGACCGGCGTGCTGCAGATCGTCTTCAAGGTCGCCGACGACGAGGGCCTGCTGCTGATCGACCTCAAGGACCTGCGCGCCCTGCTGGCGCACGTGTCGGAGAACGCGGCCGATTACGCGGCACGCTACGGCAATGTCGGCGCTTCGTCGGTGGGGGCGATCCAGCGCGGGCTGCTGGCACTTGAAACGCAAGGTGGCGACAGCTTCTTCGGCGAGCCGGCCGTGACGATCGCCGACCTGATGCGCGTCGACGACAAGGGCCGCGGGCTCGTCTCGGTCCTGGCGGCCGAGAAGCTCTACCAGCGCCCCAAGCTCTACGCGACGTTCCTCTTGTGGCTGCTGTCGGAACTGTTCGAAGCGCTGCCCGAGGTCGGCGACGTCGCCAAGCCCAGGCTCGTCTTCTTCTTCGACGAAGCGCATCTGCTGTTCGCCGACGCGCCCAAATCGCTGGTCGAGAAGGTCGAGCAGGTCGTCCGCCTGATCCGGTCCAAGGGGGTGGGCGTCTATTTCTGCACGCAGAACCCGCTCGACCTGCCCGAGACGGTACTGGGCCAGCTCGGCAACCGCGTGCAGCATGCACTGCGCGCCTTCACGCCGCGCGACCAGAAGGCGGTCAAGGCCGCCGCCTCGACCTTCCGCGCCAAGCCCGGCCTCGACACGCAGACCGCGATCCTGGAGCTGGGCGTGGGCGAAGCGCTCGTCTCGTTCCTCGACGCCAAGGGTGCCCCCGTTCCGGTCGAACACGCGCGGATCTGCCCGCCGCGCTCGCGCCTCGGGCCGCTGGACGCCGCCGAACGCAAGGCATTGGTCGAGCATAGCGCGCTCTTCGGCAAGTACGAGGACGCGCAGGATCGCGAGTCCGCCTTCGAGAAGCTGCAGGCCGCCAAGGCGAAGCCCGCCGACAAGGGCGGTTTCGCGAGCACGTTCGGCACGATCTTCGGCGGCGGCACCAGCGCGCCGGCGAAGGGCCGCGGGCGCGTGCCGCCCAGATCGATGGGCGAACAGCTCGCCACGTCGATCGCGCGTTCGGTGACCAGTTCCATCGGCCGGCAGATCGGTACGGCGATCGTGCGCGGCGTCCTCGGCTCGATCCTCAAGCGATGATCCGCCCTCTCCTCCTTGTACTGATGCTCGTCTCCGGTGCCGCACACGCGCAGACGACGGACAGGCCCGGGCGTGCCGAGACCCAGGGCGAGCTTGCCTGCGGCGGCGTGGCACGCGACGCCGGATGCGCCGTCGCGCTGTTCTTCGCGTGCGCCGCGCGGCTGGACGAAGCGACATGCGCGCGCGTCGGGCTTTCGGAAATCCCCAAGCTCGTCGAGGAGCCGCAGACGCTCGAATTCGCCATCGACCGGACGAGCACGATCCGGCCCGAGGACATCACCGACGACACGCGCCATTTGACCTGGTTCCGCCCGGGCTTCCTGCTGGTCGAGGCCGAGATGCGCCGCTGCCCGGCCGAAGGCAGCTGTGCGGGTGAAAGCTGGGACGACTGGCAGATCTATCTGCGCGAGGAGGACGGGCGCTTCTTCGTCGTCTACTGGCGCGGCGACAGCGAACCCGATACGCCGCCGGAAATTCCCGACGCGTTCCTGCCCGCCCCGGCCACGCCGCCCGGCGAGCCGGAAGTGCCGCGCTAAAACCCCGTCTTTCCTCGACTTTCCGTAATGCATGCGCTTAATTTGCGCGACCGCCCGGCCGACCGGCTGTTGCGGATTGGCCACAGTCCCGAGGGGAAGCCGAAACCCGTGCCGAATAATCCCGAAACGCCGACGTTGTGCTCGTGTCGGACGGCAAGTCGCCGGACCGGATCGCCCCGGAGAGCGTCGTGAACGACGACACGATCCGTCAGATCCGCGAAGAGATGGTGGCCCTGCTCCCGCGGCTCCGGCGCTTCGCGCGCGGACTCGCAGGCGCACCCGACCAGGCCGACGATCTGGTGCAGGCCGCGTGCGAACGCGCGCTTACCCGGATCGACCAGTACCAGCCGGGGACCCGGCTCGACAGTTGGATGTTCCGCATCGTCCAGACGATCTATCTGGACGACCGGCGCGCCAACAAGGTCCGCACCGGCGAAGGCCGGATCGATGCGGACATGGTCGAGGACGAGCTCGCCTTCGACGGCGGGCGCGGCATCGAGGCGCACATGACCTACGAGGCCGTGCGCGCGGCGATGGCCAAACTGCCCGACGAGCAGCGCGCGGTGCTGACGCTCGTGTGCGTCGAAGGGCAGAGCTACAAGGAGGCAGCCGCCGCCTTGGACATCCCGATCGGGACGGTGATGAGCCGCCTCGCGAGGGCCCGTACAGCGCTCGCACGCATGCTCGGCGAAACAGGTTCGTCGCTCGCGTCGCCGGCCGAATAGAGGGACCACGGAATGCCGCCCCGTTTCGACGACGAGACCCTGATGCGCTACGCCGACGGCACCGCCGCGCCGGGCGAACTCGGCGCGGTCGAAGCGGCGCTGGCGCACGACGCCTCGCTTGCCGGCCGCGTGGCGATGTTCCGCCGCACGGCGGCGATGGCGCATGCGGCGATGAACGAGGTGCTGCTCGATCCCGTCCCGCAGCGCCTGATCGACGCGGTGATGAAGGCGCCGACGGCACCGGCCCGCAAGCTCGACGACGAGATGCTGATGGCCTATGCCGACGGCGCGCTCGACGCCACGGCCGCCGCGCGGGTGGCGCGCACGGCCCTCGCCGACCGCGACGTCGCCCGCCGGATCGAGATGTTCCGCCACACCGCCATGCTGGCGCGCGCGGCCCTCGCCCCCGTGGTCGACGAACCGGTCCCGGCCCGCCTCGTCGCCATCGTGCGCGAAGCGCCGGCCGGCAACGTCGTCGCGTTGCGCCCCAAGGCCGGCGGGATCCGCCGGCCGCTCGCCTGGGCGGTCGCGGCGTCGGTCGCATTGTTCGTCATGCTGGGGGCCGGCGGGGTGTTCACGGGGCGCATCCAGCCGCAGATCGGCGGGCTCGAGCTTGCCTCGACCGACCGCTGGCTCGACAACGTGGCGGGCTTCTACAACGTCGCGGAAGCCACGCAAGCCAGCGAAGGCCGCCTGCTCGTCGATTTCACGACCGAGGACATGCCGGAGCTCGGCAAGTGGTTCGGCGCCAAGCTCAACCGCAATCTCGCCTTGCCCGACCTGACGGCGCAGGGCTTCGCCCTGCAGGGCGGGCGCATGCTGATCGTCGGCGGAAAGCCGGCGGCCCAGCTTCTCTACAAGAACGGGGCGAACGAAGTGGTCGGCCTCGTCATCGCGTTCTCCGAACGGCGCGAGCAGGGCCCGCGCGCCGACATGCGCCAGGGCGTCAACGTCGTGCACTGGCACCGCGGCGGCTACGCCTATGCCTTCGCCGGGCGCATCGACAGCCAGCGCCTGCGCGCCCTTGCCGACCAGGCGTGGGCGGATCTGGAAGCGATCTAGACACCCCTCACCCCGCGACGTATACGTCGCGGGGTGAGGGGTTCGCGAAAAAGTCCGCCGGATCGGCCACGCGGCGCACGAGGGCGGCCTTGAGCTTGCCCATCGCGCGGTGCACGCGTCGGCGTCCAGCTACGGACGACGCACCTCGAAGTAGGTCTTGCCCCCTCGTTCGAAGCCCGCTTCCTCGTAGAAGCGCAATGTCGACTCCCGCTTCGAGCCCGTTGCCAGCAGGATTTTGTAGCAATCTGCCAGCCAAGCGACGTCGAGTGCATGCGCAAGAACCCGGCGGCCAAGTCCCTGCCGACGATAGTCGGCGTGCGTGACGACATTCTCGATCACACCATAGGATCGACAGCCTCGAGACATATTGGGCACAATCGCGAGCGTGCACGACGATACGAGCAGCTCCGCCGCTTGCGCCACGATCACCGTCATGCCGCCGGACGCGAGCAGCGTCGACCAGACGCGCTCGGCAGTCGCCGCGTCCAGCTCGGGATCATGCGGATGAAGGTACCGGTAGAGCTTCAACACCTCTGGCAAATCTTGCAGTACAGCCGCGCGGATAGTGACTTCGGTCATCTACAGACACCAATGGCCAAGGTTCTGCAGCGATCACTATCAGAAACCATCGATTGTTTTCCATCGGGCAATTTGCCGTGGCAATTCGAAGTCCGACGGATCTGGAAGCGATCTAGACCCCTCACCCTAGCCCTCTCCCGCAAGGGGAGAGGGGACTCGAGTCTTGGTGACGCACGCACTGTGCGTCCATATCAACGGTGTGATTCCCTCTCCCCTTGCGGGAGAGGGCTAGGGTGAGGGGTTCGCGAACAGATCCGTCGGATCCGTCACGCGGCGAACCAGCGCCGCCTTGAGCTTGCCCATCGCGCGGTGCTCGATCTGGCGCACGCGTTCCTTCGAAATGCCGAGCTTCGTGCCCAGCGCTTCGAGCGTCACGCCCTCCTCGGCAAGGCGGCGCGCCTCGATCACCGCGCGCTCGCGCGGGCTCAGTTCGCCGAGGGCCGCATGCACCAGCCGCACGCGCGCGGTCTCGTCGCATAGCGCCATCGTCGCGGCCTCGGGCGTGGGGTGCTGATCGACGAGCAGCGAGCCCCAGTCGGTCTCGCCATCCGCGGCGACGGGGGCATCGAGCGAGCGGTCGACGGCGGAAAGACGGCCCTCCATCTCGACCACGTCCGAGACGTTGACGCGCAGGGTCGCGGCCACGCCGTCGCGCTGGGCATCGGTCATGCGTTCGGCCGACGGATCGTCGAGACGCGCGCGCAGCCGGCGCAGGTTGAAGAACAGCGACTTGTGCGCGGCGGTCGTGCCCGTCCGCACGATCGACCAGTTGCGCAGCACGAAATCCTGGATCGCCGCGCGGATCCACCATTGCGCGTAGGTGGAAAAGCGCACGTCGCGCGCCGGCTCGAAACGCTGGGCGGCCTGCATCAGGCCGATATTGCCTTCCTGGATCAGGTCGCCGACCGGCAGCCCGTAATGGCGGAAGCGCAGGGCTGCCGACACGACCATGCGCCCGTAGGCGCCGACGAGTTCGCCCAGTGCGGTCTGGTCGCCGGTGCTGCGCCACGCGCGCGCCAGTTCCAGTTCCCGCTCGCGCGCCAGCATCGGCGCCTTCATCGCGCGGCGGATATAGATCGTGTTGGCGCGCTGGGTGTCGCTGTCGTCCAGATGGGCCATGCGCGATATACGCGACGGCCCGCCGGGCGGATCACCCGGCGTCGAGGATCTCGAGGATTTCCCCGTCGGGCCCGAGACTTGCGGCCAGCAACGGGCCGCCGAAGCCGCTGCCGCCATCGAGCGTCAGCGTGAAATCGCCGCCCGAAGCGCCGGGATGCGTCGGCGCATAGCCGCGCACCACGCGCGCGAAATCCTCGAACGGCCGGTCGAGCTTGTCGAAGCCGCGCCCGCCCCACCACAGCGCGTCGCCCTGGGCCGCGAGCGGCCGGTCGAGATCGAGGCCCGCACTGACGAACAGCATCCGGCCGCGGTCGTCGTAGGCCGCCCGGCGCATGCACAGCGTGACCTCGCGATGGCCCGGATGCGAGTCGAGCGCCTTGCGAAGGCCCGTCGTCCAGCGCGACAGGGCACTCGCCCCTTCGCGGCTGACCGACAGGCCGACTTTCGGATCGGCGCCGTAGGCGCCAAGCGTGGCGCCGAGACCCTGGTCGAGCATCCAGCGCAGGACCTCGCCCGGATTGACGGCGAAATGGAGCTGCAGGCATTTCTGCCACATCTCCTCCTGCATGCCGCGCAGGAACACGACGTCGGAGGCGAAGAAGCCGGGGGCCGCGATCACCTCGCGGCGGAAGCGCACCATTTCGTCGAGCGTGGCGATCACGCCCGCCCCGCGGCCCAGCCAGTTGCCGAGATAGACGATGCGGTCGCCGGCTTCGAGGCGCTCGCCGAGCGCCGCGTGCAGGCGCGCCAGCGCTTCGGCATTGCCGTGGATCGCCGCGATCGCCCAGACGCGCCGGCACTTGCGCAGGATGGCGAAGCGCTCGCTCTTGGCGGGAAGGGAGGCCGGGGCCGATTTCATATGCGCAAAAAACTATCCTGCGCGCCCGCGTCGGCCCAAACGAAAAACCCCGCCGGTCGCCCGGCGGGGTTTTCCAGATCGAAACCGCGGTCCGGTATCAGGCGGCCTTGAGCATCGCCTCGAGGCGCTGGGTCGCCGTCTCTTCCGAGATCTTCTCGACGGCGGCGAACTCGCGCACCAGACGGTCGAGGGCGGCCTGGTACATCTGGCGCTCGGAGAACGACTGGTCGGGCTGGCCGGCGTTGCGGTGCAGGTCGCGCACCACTTCGGCGATCGCCTTGGGGTCGCCCGAATTGATCTTCGCCTCGTATTCCTGGGCGCGACGGCTCCACATCGTGCGGCGGATGCGCGCGCGCGCCTTCAGCGTGGCGAGCGCGTTCTGCATTTCCTTCTTCGTGCACAGGCGGCGCAGGCCGGACGTCTTGGCCTTCATCGTCGGCACGCGCAGCGTCATGCGGTCCTTGTCGAACTGGATCACGAACAGGCGCAGCTTGGTCCCGGCAATCTCCTGCGTCTCGAGGCCGGTGATCTTGCCCACGCCATGCGTGGGGTACACGACGTGGTCGCCAACCGCGAAACCCAGATCGTCCGTCTCGCGCACCGTCGTCTTGCGTAGCGTCATGGAAAAGCTGCTCCTTTTCACACCTTCCGGCGGACCGATCGGCCCGCACGGCAGAAAGAACATCCGTTCCGAAGGGCGGAAAAGGCCCGTCGGCACTGCCACCGTTTCAAGCAACTATATGGAATAGCTGCGAAAACGGTCTGTTATGAAGCGGGCACAAGGCCCGGTCGCAACCCCTTCCGGGGCAAGGACCGTGCGGCGAAATTGCAACAGCCCGTCAAAAAACAAGCTATCACAAAATTGATGAAAAAGCACGCGCTACCCGCGCGTTTTACGCACGGCTCCCCGTCCTGTCGGGAGACCCTGGTCTCTCAAGACACCCCGGGGTAGTGCTCAGGGGTTTCCGGTCCCACCCTTGGGAGAAAAATGCTTGTCGAACTTGCCCTCGACGCCTTTCCAGCTGTCGGCGTCGGCCGGGGCTTCCTTCTTGCGGGTCAGGTTCGGCCACTTGGCGGCGTAGTCGTTGTTCATTTCCGCCCACTTGCTCGCCTTGGGGTCGGTGTCGGGCACGATCGCCTCGACCGGGCATTCGGGCTCGCACACGCCGCAATCGATGCACTCCTCGGCCTTGATGACGAGCATGTTCTCGCCCTCGTAGAAGCAGTCGACCGGGCACACCTCGACGCAGTCGGTGTACTTGCACTTGATGCAGGATTCGGTGACGACGTAGGTCATTTCGCGCACTTTCGAGAGCGGGTCGGAAGGAAACCGGACCGTCGGGTAGCATAGGCCCGCCGCACGGGCAACCCCGCGGCAAAAGGGGTCAAACCGGATCGTGGAGATCGCGCCAGAGACCTTTTGCCGCAGCCGCATTGCCGCGCCGCTCGGCGAGCCCCAGCAGTTCGATCGTGCGCAGCTTCTCGCCGGCCACGAAGGTCAGCACGTCGCCCGCCTTGACGAAATCGCCCTTGTCGAGCACGCGCCCGCGCAGGCGCACGCGGCCTTCGGCCAGGAAGGCCTGGGCAAGTGCCCGCTTGCGGAAGAAGCGCGCGGCCCACAGCCACGCGTCGACGCGCATGCGCGCGACTTCCGGCACTTCGCTCAAGGCTTCACGAGCGGTGCGAGGGCGGCAAACGGCGAGTCCGCGTCGGCCGCGGCCGCGCGCGCGGTGCGCGCCTTCTTCGGCACGAAGCGCGGCGGATCGCCGGGCTCACGCAGCATGCGGTAGCCGAGCGCCACGACGACCGCGGGCAGCAGGGCCGCCTCGCAATCGACCAGCCGCGCCCACGCGGGATCGAGTGCGAAGGCCCCCGCCTTCGCCGCCATGCCCAACGTCGCGCCCAATTTCTCCAGCCGGTCGGCGCGCACATAGAGCGGCCCCGCCGGCAGATAGAGACAGGCCGCCATCATGTCGGACGCCAGCGTGCCGCGCGGCAGGCTGACGCGGCCCGTCGGCGGGACGACGGGTTCCACGCCGCGATGCACGGCCCACAGAAGGGCGCGCAGCCGGATCGACGCATGGTCCTTGAGGGCCGGCACGAACGCGCCGAACGCGCCCACGCGCACGCCGGCGCGGCCCAGCATCCCCAGCGTGGCACGGTCGAGCGTGTCGAGGGCGATCGTCGTCGCCCCGGCCGGAACCGCACCCAGGGCCGCGACGATCTCGAAGGCGAGGCCGCGCGCGGATGCCGGCAGCTCGGCCGTCCGCAGCCGGAACAGGGGGGCAAGCTGGTGCAGCAGCAGGCCGGCGAGCCAGTCGGCAAGGCGGCGCGTCACGGCCTGGCGGTGGGCGGGCTCGAGCAGGTCGCTGCGGCCGAGCACGATCTCGGGCGCCACGACGCTCGATCCCGCCGCAAGGCGCGCGACCGGCTGGCCCTGCCAGGCGATCCGCGCGTCGGGCAGCAGGCCGAACGCCTCGTCGCCGTCGCCGGCCAGCCGTGCGGTGCGCAGGCCGATGTCGCGGCGCAGTGCCCGGTTGGCGGCCGCCCGCACGGCGGGTGCTCCCATGTCGAGCGTGGGGTCGGGGCGGAACTCGAACCCGTCGAGCCTTCCGGCATGCACGCCTTCGATGCGCACCTCGCCGTCGGCGGCGACCGAGGCCAGCAGGTCCTCGCCGTCGGCAAGCTTGCGCACGATCACGGCGTTGCGCCGGTCGACGAAGCGCTGCGTGAGCCGCTCGTGCAGCGCATCCGACAGCCGGTCCTCGACGGCGCGCGCCGTGGCCTGGTGCGTCTGCGCATCGGCCAGCCAGTCCGCGCGATGCGACACGTAGGTCCAGGTGCGGATCGCCGCGATCTTCTGCAAGAGCTTGTCGATGTCGCCCTCGGCATCGTCGAGCCGGGCGATGGATTTGGCGACCCAGTCGTCGGGCAGGCGGCCGGCCGGCCCCGCCAGATGCCTGAACACGGTCGCCAGCAGGCGCGCGTGCGTGTCCGACATTTCTTTACGGAAATCGGGGATGCGCGCGACTTCCCACAGCAGCGCCACGCGCCCGCGGGCAAGTTCTTGCACCTCGGCGTCGCGGGCGAGCTGCTGGAGGGCGAGATGGTCGTCCGCGTCGCGCACGCGCACCAGCTCGCCCGACGGCGCGCGCGCGTCGAGGCTCGACATCAAGCCGTCGAGCGAACGCTTGTCGAGATCGGCATTGCGCCAGTAGGCGTGCGTCAGCGGCGGGAAGCGGTGTTCCTCGATCGCGGTGATCACGTCGTTGTCGAGTGCGCCGATCTCGGCGGTCGTGCCGAACGTGCCGTTCGACATGTTGCGCCCGGCGCGCCCGGCGATCTGGCCGAGTTCCTGCGGGGCGAGCCTGCGCATGCCGCGCCCGTCGAACTTGGCCGTGGCGGCGAAGGCGACATGGTCGATATCCATGTTGAGGCCCATGCCGATCGCGTCGGTCGCCACCAGATAGTCGACGTCGCCCGACTGGTACATCGCGACCTGCGCGTTGCGCGTGCGTGGGGACAGCGCCCCGAACACCAGGGCCGCCCCGCCGCGCTGGCGGCGCACGAGTTCCGCGATCTCGTAGACCTCGGCGGCCGAGAAGGCGACGACGGCCGAGCGGCGCGGCAGCCGCGTGATCTTGCGCGGCCCCGTATAGGTGAGCGTGGAGAGGCGCGGGCGCACGACGAACTCGGCGTCGGGGACGAGCCGTCGGATCAGCGGGCGCGCGGTCTCCGCCCCCATGAACATCGTCTCGTTGCGCCCGCGCGCGTGCAGGAGCCGGTCGGTGAAGACATGGCCGCGCTCGCGGTCGGCGATCATCTGGATCTCGTCGATGGCAAGGAACCCGACCTCGCGGTCCATCGGCATCGCTTCGACCGTGCACACGAACCAGCGCGCGTGCGGCGGCACGATGCGTTCCTCGCCGGTCACAAGCGCCACCTGCCCCGCCCCCTTGGCGGCGGCGATGCGCTCGTAGTTCTCGCGCGCCAGCAGGCGCAGCGGGAAGCCGATCATGCCCGTGCGGTGGCCGAGCATCCGCTCGACGGCGAGGAACGTCTTGCCGGTGTTGGTGGGCCCGAGAACCGCGGTGATCTTCGAATCGCCCATGACGCGCTTGACTCTCGGGCGTCTTCCGGCAGATTTCAAGCCATGCTCATCGCCCAGATTTCCGACCTGCACATCCAGAAGGGCGGCAAGCCCGCCTATGGCCGCGTCGACACGGTTTCGATGCTCAAGCGCGCGGTCGAGGCGCTCAACGCGCTGGACCCGCAGCCCGACGTGGTGCTCGCCACCGGCGACCTCGTCGAGCGCGGCTCGGCCGAGGAATACGGCATCCTGCGCGAGATCCTGGCCCCCCTGAAGGCCCCGCTGCTGGTCATCCCCGGCAACCACGACGCGCGTGCCACGCTTGCCGAGGCGTTCCCGGACTGCGGAAAGCGCGTCGGCGCTTCCGAATTCTTCCACTACGCGGTCGACGATTTTCCCGTGCGCCTCGTCGGCTACGACACGACGGTCGCCAAGCACCATCACGGCGAGGTGTGTGCGGCACGCGCCGGCTGGCTCGACCGCACGCTGGCGGCCGGCGGCGACAAGCCGACGATGATTTTCCTGCACCACCCGCCCTTCAAGACCGGGATCGGCCACATGGACCGCTCGGGCCTGACCAACGTCCCCGCTTTGGCGGCGGTCGTGAAGAAGTACCCGAATGTCGAGCGCATCGTGTGCGGCCATATCCACCGCGCGATCCAGGCGCGCTTTGCCGGCACGATCGCGTCGGTCGCCCCGTCGACCGCCCACCAGATCAATCTCGACCTGCGCGCCGACGGGCCGGCGGCGATGAAGATGGACCCGCCGGGCTACCAGCTCCACTACTGGCAGGCCGACACCGGCATGGTCACCCACACCGCCGCGATCGGCGATTACGGCGAGCCCTTCAATTTCCCCTGGTAGCGTCGGCCTTGCGCCGGCCCGGTCCACCCCCTAGATAGCGCGGGGAACGACCGGAGCCGACAATGACCGACACGCCGAAGCCAGAGACCCACGAATTCCAGGCGGAAGTCAGCCGCCTGCTCGAGATCGTCGCCCATTCGCTCTACAGCGAGCGGCAGGTCTTCCTGCGCGAGCTGGTCTCCAACGCGTCCGACGCGTGCGACAAGCTGCGCTTCCTGGGCCAGCAGGATGCCGGCCTGATCGGCGACGAGGCGGAGTTCCGCATCGTGCTGACGACCGACCGCGACGCGCACACCCTCACCATCGCCGACAACGGCATCGGCATGGACAAGGACGAGCTGGTCGCCAATCTCGGCACCATCGCGCGCTCGGGCACGGCCGCCTTCGTCAAGTCGATGGAAGAGAGCAAGCGCAAGGACAACCCGCTGATCGGGCAGTTCGGCGTGGGCTTCTATTCGTCCTTCATGGTCGCCGACAAGGTCACCGTCGAAAGCCGCAAGGCGGGCACGCAGACGGCGTGGCGCTGGGAATCCGACGGCAAGGGCAGCTACTCGGTCGCCGCCGGCGAACGGGCCGCGCGCGGGACGTCCATCGTGCTGCATCTCAAGGACGACGCGGCGGAGTTCGTCGACGAGACGCGGCTCGGCGAGATCGTCCGGCGCTATTCCGACCACATCGCGATCCCGATCGTGCTCGGCGACAAGACGCTCAACCGCGCCTCGGCACTCTGGATGCGCCCGAAAAGCGAGGTGACCGAAGAGCAGCACACCGAATTCTACCACCACATCGCGCACGCCTTCGACGAGCCGTGGGCGAACCTGCACTGGCGCGCCGAGGGCACGATCGAATATTCGGCCCTGCTCTACGTGCCGGGCACAAAGCCCTTCGACCTGTTCGCGCCCGAGCGCCGGCACGGCGTGAAGCTCTATGTGCGGCGCGTCTTCGTCAACGAAGCGCCCGAGGGGCTGGTGCCGCGCTATCTGCGCTTCCTGCGCGGCGTGGTCGATTCCGAGGACCTGCCGCTCAATGTCAGCCGCGAGATGCTGCAGAACAATCCGGTCATCACGAAGATCCGCCAGGGCCTGACGGGCCGCGTGCTGGGGGAACTGGAAAAGCGCGCCAAGGACGACGCCGATGGCTACGCCGCGTTCTGGGGCAATTTCGGCGAGGTGATGAAGGAAGGCATTTTCGAGGATGCCGAGCACGGCAAGCGCGTGCTGGGCCTCGCGCGGTTCCGCTCGAGCACGCAAGGCGACGCGTGGATCGGCCTTGCGGACTACGTGTCGCGCATGAAGCCCGACCAGGACACGATCTATTACATCGCCGGCGACGACCCGAAGGCGGTGGCCGCAAGCCCCCATCTGGAAGGCTTCGCCAAGCGCGGGATCGAGGTGCTGCTGCTGTCCGATCCGGTCGACGAGTTCTGGGTGGCGCAGACCGACGAATTCGACGGCAGGAAGTTCAAGTCGGTGACGCGCGGCTCGGCCGATCTCGCGAAATTCGCCACCGAAGCGAAGAAGGACGAGACGAAGGCGGACGACGCCCCCGACGTCGCCCCGCTGCTCGCCCTGTTCCGCCTGTCGCTGGGCGATACGGTCAAGGACGTGCGCGCGAGCGAGCGGCTGGCCGAGAGTGCCGTGTGCCTCGTCGCCGACGAGAGCGACATGGACATCCATCTCGAGCGCATGCTGCGCCAGCACAAGCAGCTCAAATCCGCCGCCAGGCGCATCCTCGAGATCAACCCGACGCATGCACTGGTCAAGGCACTCGCCGCGACGGTGAAAGCCGAGGGCGAGAACGCGGCCGTGCAGGCGCGCGTGGGCGAGATCGCAAGGCTGCTCTACGACCAGGCGCGCATCGTCGAGGGCGACAAGCTCGAAGATCCCGGTGCGTTCGCCCGGCGGATGGCCGATGCGCTGGCGGCGGGGTTCGCAGCACGTTGACCGCGGGCGGCCGCGCATGGCTTGATCGGCGGGCATGAACACGGCCTCGCTCGACCGCCATTCGCCGTTTCCCGATTCCGCGCCGACCCGCGCCGACGCCAAGGCGATGGACGCGCGCGATCCGCTGGCGGCGGCGCGCGACCGGTTCCTGCTGCCGCATGGCGCCATCTATCTCGACGGGAACTCTCTGGGTGCACTGCCCCGCAATGCGGCCAACCGCGTCTTCGCGACAATGCGCGAACAGTGGGGCGAGGACCTGATCGCCGGCTGGACGAAGCACGGATGGATCGACCTGCCGCACCGCGTGGGCGACAAGATCGGCGCGTTGGTCGGTGCACCGGCGGGCACGGTCGTGGCGTGCGACACGACCAGCCTCAATCTCTACAAGCTGCTGGCCGCCGCCCTTGCCGAACGGCCGGCACGGCGCACGGTGATCTCCGAACGCGGCAATTTCCCGACGGATCTCTATGTCGCCGAGGGCCTGTTCCGCACGCTCGGGAAAGGCCATCGCCTGCATCTGGTCGACCGGCCCGAGGGGATCGAAGCCGCCATCGACGACGACACGGCCGCATTGATGCTCACGCAGGTCGACTACCGGACCGGCGAGCTGCACGACATGGCGGCGGTCACGAAAGCCGCCCACGAGAAGGGTGCACTCGTGATCTGGGATCTCGCGCACTCGGCCGGTGCCCTGCCCGTCGATCTTTCGGCCTGCGAGGCCGACTATGCGGTGGGCTGCGGCTACAAGTATCTCAATGGCGGGCCGGGGGCGCCTTCGTTCCTCTATGTCGCCCCGCGTCTGCAGAAAAGCTTCGTGCCGGCCCTGCAGGGCTGGCTCGGCCACGCCGCCCCGTTCGATTTCGAGACCGGCTACCGGCCGGCCGACGGGATCGCGCGCGCGATCGTGTCCACACCGTCGATCCTGGCGCTCGCCGCACTCGAATGCGGGGTGGACACCGTCCGTCGCTGGAACATGGCCGACATCCGCGCCAAGTCCGAAGCGCTGGGCGAGATCTTCCGCATCCTCGTCGACTCGCTCGCCGACCGGCTGGACCTGACGCGCGCGAGCCCGCGCGACTTCGCAAGGCGCGGCAGCCAGATGAGCTATCGCCACAAGCACGGCTACGCAATCGTGCAGGCGCTGGTCGAGCGGCGCATCGTGGGCGATTTCAGGGCGCCCGACATCATGCGCTTCGGCTTCGCACCGCTCTATCTGCGCCATGTCGACGTGTGGGACGCGGCCGCCGGTCTCGTCGACGTGATCGAGACGCGGGCCTACGAGGACCCGAAATTCCAGGTCCGCGCCCGCGTCACGTAACGGCCGGGACTAGGCCGCGGGGCCCGCGCGTTGTTGCCTCGGACAATGGAGGCTCTCATGCGAATCAAGGCTTTGGCTCTCGTCCTCCTGCTCGTCGCCGGCCCGGCCGCGGCCCAGTCGCCCCCGGCCCCCGACGTGCTGGCGCGCGAGGCGATCGAGAAGATGATCATGGCCCTGCAGGGCGTGATCGCGGGCCTGCCGCAATATGCGGCCCCCGAGATCGACGCCGACGGCAACATCACGATCCGCCGGCTCAATCCGCCCCGGAATTCCGGCCAGGTGCCGCCCGCCAACGACAGCGGCGTGACGCTGTAGCCTAGAGATAGCTCTTCAGGACCGTCGCGATGGCGATGGCGAGGGCCGTGAACGTCCCGATCATGCCGGCCATCCGCCAGCGGAAATTCTCGGGCACGCGCGACACGCCCCAGGCGTGAAAGCTGCGGCCGAGGACGAGGCACACGCACGCGAGGTGAAGTCCCGTGGCCGACGCCCCGCGCAGTTCGGCGAACGCGAGCAGCAGCAGGATGAAGGGCGCGTACTCGGCGAAGTTCGCGTGCGCGCGCAGGCGCCGGTCGAGGCTTTCCTCGCCCAGCAGGCCGATCGCCCTGCGCGCCCGGCGGCGCGCGTCGATGGCGCGGCCGCTCAGCAGGAAATACAGGAGCCCGAGAAGGGCCGCATAGATCGGGACGATTTCGAGGGTCATCGGATCTCCGGAAAAAGAAAACCCCGCCCGACGGTGCCGGGCGGGGTTCCTTCGCGTTCCGGAACCGCCCTTACGCCACCTTCAGCAGGCCGCGAAGGACATAGGGCAGAATCCCGCCGTGACGATAGTACTCGACCTCGTCCACCGTATCGATGCGGCAGACCAGATCGACCGTCTCGGTGGCGCCCGAAGCGCGCTTGATCGTCATCTTGACGCTCATGCGCGGCTTGATGCCGCCGGCGATGCCCGAGATGTCGATCAGTTCCGTGCCGTCGAGCTTCAGCGTCAGGCGCGTCGTGCCATCGGGAAACTGCAGCGGCAGCACGCCCATGCCCACGAGGTTCGAGCGGTGGATGCGCTCGAAGCTCTCGACGACCACGGCCTTGACGCCCAGCAGCATCGTGCCCTTGGCCGCCCAGTCGCGCGACGAGCCCGTGCCGTACTCCTTGCCGCCGAAGATGACGAGCGGCGTGCCGCGCGCCTTGTACTTCATCGCGGCCTCGTAGATCGACGTGACCTCACCTTCCGGCATCAGGCGCGTCATGCCGCCCGACGTGCCGGCGGCGACCTCGTTCTTGAGACGGATGTTGGCGAAGGTGCCGCGCATCATGATCTCGTGGTTGCCGCGCCGCGCGCCGAACGAGTTGAAGTCGTCGGGGCGCACCTGATGCTCGATCAGGTAGTTGCCGGCGGGGCCGTCCTTCTTGATCGAACCGGCCGGGCTGATGTGGTCGGTCGTGATCGAATCGCCGAGGATGGCGAGCGGGCGGGCACCCGCGATGTCGTGGAACGTGCCCGCTTCCTTGGGCAGTTCCTCGAAATACGGGGCAAGCTTCACGTAGGTCGAGCCGGGCTGCCACTTGTACGTCATGCCGGCACTCGTCCCCATCTTCTGCCAGGACGCGTCGCCCTTGAAGACGTTGGCGTAGCGGTCCTTGAACATCTTGGCGGTGAGCGTCTTGCGGATCGTGTCGGTGATCTCCTGGTTCGTGGGCCACACGTCCTTGAGATAGACCGGGCCGTCCTTGCCCATGCCAAGCGGCTCCTTCGTGATGTCCTTGAGCAGCGAGCCGGCCAGCGC
>CAYQDN010000052.1:0-24802 GCA_964416335.1 uncultured Azospirillum sp. | reverse complement strand
CAGAAGGCGAAGCGGCCAAGAAGAAGGCGCTGCAGGACATGGCCGCGACGGTCGAACAGGAAACGGCCGCAGCCGTCGAGGCGATCGCGGCGAACACGCACCAGGTCGACGGGGCGGCACAAGGCATGTCGAAGCTCGCGGTCGAGGTGTCGGCCGATTCGCAGGCCGTCGCGGCCGCCTCGGAAGAAGCGCTCGTCAACGTGCAGACGGTCTCGTCGGCGGCCGAGGAACTCTCCGCCTCGATCCGCGAGATCTCCAGCCAGGTCGCGCGCGCGTCCTCGGTCACCAAGCACGCGGTCGAAAGCGGAGAACGCGCGCAGACGACGATCCGCTCGCTGTCGGACGCCGTCTCCAAGATCTCGGAAGTCACCAAGCTGATCGGCCAGATCGCGAGCCAGACGAACCTGCTCGCCCTCAACGCGACGATCGAGGCGGCGCGCGCGGGCGACGCGGGCAAGGGCTTCGCGGTCGTGGCATCCGAGGTGAAGAACCTCGCCAACCAGACCGGCCGCTCGACCGAGGACATCGACCGGCAGGTCGGCGAGATCCAGGTCGCGACGGAAGCCGCGGTCAAGGCCGTGGGCGAGATCGGCGAGCGCATCCGCGAGGTCGACGAGGTCGCCTCCGCGATCGCCGCGGCGATGGAAGAACAGGGTGCGGCCACCCAGGAGATCGCGCGCAATGTCGGCCAGACGGCCGAAGCCGCGCGCGAGGTCTCGGCCAAGATCCAGAACGTGAGCCGCGAGGCGGATTCGGTGGGCACGCGTGCGGCCGAAGTGCGCGAGGCGGTCGCCGGCGTGGGCAAGAGCCTCGACGGGCTCAAGCGCATCCTCGTGCGCGTCGTGCGCACCTCGACCGCCGACGCCGACCGGCGCAAGTATCCGCGCTATGCGCTCAAGGCGGGCATCGAGGTGATCGACGGCGCCAACCGCAAGGTCCAGGCCACGCTGCTCGACGCTTCGGAGGGCGGGGCGCATTTCAGGTGCGACGCGACGATGCAGCAGGGCGAACGCGGCCAGATGCGCTTCGAGGGCTTCGGCCAATCCCTGCCCTTCGTCGTGCGCTTCCGCGAGCCGGGCTCGATCCATGTCGAGTTCCCGCCGGGTCCCGCGACCAGCGCCTACGCGACGTGGCTTGCCGCGCGCACGGCGGGCCTCACGACGATCGACGCGGCCTGAGCCCGGCGCGTCAGGCCCGGCCGGCGAGGGCGAATTCGGCCGGCTGCGGCCGGAAGACCGGATCGCGCAGGATATCGGCAAGGCCGGGATCCTCTTCGGCCCCCGCCATCAGCAACGCGACCGGGCCGCCGGGCGGGCCGTAGGGCAGCAGCAGGCGGCGGTAGCGGCCGGCACGCTGGGGTCCGGCGATCTCGATCTCGCGCAGCACGGGTGCGGCCGTCTCGACGCACGCGCGATAGTCGCTCTCGACGAGCGCGCGCAACGCATCCGGAACGACGTCGGATGTTTCGCGCTTGTGGTAGTCGATCGGGTGATAGCTCGCCGTGCCGAAGATCCGGTAGAAGAACCCGCCATTCGCGAGCACGTCGATCAGGTGCATGTGGCCGACCGCGAACATGAACGGATCGAAGCCGGCGCACTCGGGCAGCGGCATGGTGCCGCCCGCGCACTGTTCGCGCCACGTGGCGAGCAGGCGGACAAGGCGCCTTGAAGCCGCATCCTCGGGGATGGGGCGCGACGTGAAGCGGAATTCAGCACCGTGGAAGAACTCGCCCAGCATCGGTATCGGACCCGTCCGCCTGTCGTTTTTGTGCGTGACCGGATTTGTTGGGCAAGCTCAATACATGCGTAGGCTGCCGACATCAAATTCAAAAATTGTGGGCATCAACCCTTCTAATGCACGCAATGCGGATCAGTTCCGCGGCGCACGACGCAACCGCGCCAGCAACGCGTCGCGCGTCTCGACGGCGCCATAGGCGACCCACGCTTCCTCGTTGCGCTTCAGCCACGCACCCATCGCCGGGCCCGGCTCGATTCCCGCCGCGCGCGCATCTTCGCCGTTGAGCGGGAAGCGCGGCCGTACCCAGCGACGCGCTGCCGCAAGAAATGCGGCAAAACCGGTATCGGATGACGCGGCAGTCCACGCGAGCAGCACGCCGTCGGCCGGGTCCGCCCCCAGCCGGTAGAGGGCCGCCCGGCGTGCGGGCTCGCTCGCCGCCGGATCGACCGCGACCGGCGGATGGACGAGATCGTCGAGCCGGTCGGCATCCGCGTTCGACAGCTTCAGGCGCGCGGCCACAATGCGCACCGCATCGGGCGGCAGCAGGGCGGCAAGGGCACGCACCGCTGAGGGTGGTGCCCCTTCCCGGGCAGCGATCGTCTCGAGTCGCGCGAGTCGCGCGGTATCGCCGAGCTCCGGCAGCCAGTGCGCCAGCACGCCCGCATCGCGCATCGCCGCCAGCGTGACGGCCGCGCGCGGCCCTTCGAGCAGGCGGAAAAGCTCGCTTGCCACCCGCTCGGCCGACAGGCCGGGCAGCAGGCCGGCAAGTTCGCGACACGCGGCGAGCGCCGGGCCGTCGAAATCGCCCGCGGCATAGCGCGCGTGGAACCGGAAGAAGCGCAAGGCGCGCAGCACGTCTTCGCGGATGCGCGCGGTGGCCTCGCCCACGAAGCGCACGCGGCCGGCCGCGAGATCGGCACGTCCGTCGAAATAATCGTGCAAGGCCCCGTCCGGCGACAGCGACATCGCGTTGATCGTGAAGTCGCGCCGCGCGGCGTCCGCCTGCCAGTCCTCCGTGAAGGCGACGACCGCGTGGCGCCCGTCGGTCGAGACGTCGCGGCGCAAGGTCGTGATCTCGAACCGCCTTCCGCGCGACACGGCCGTGACCGTGCCGTGCGCAATACCGGTGGGGATCGCCTTGAGACCGGCGGCTTCCAGCTTCGCGGTCACGGCATCCGGTTCGAGCGGTGTCGCAAGGTCGATGTCGGTCGGCAACTGGTCGAGGATCGCGTCGCGCACGCAGCCGCCCACGAAACGCGCCGCGCCACCCAGCGCCGCCAGCACGTCGCGCGTGGCGTCCATCGTGGCCCACGGGGGCAGGGTTTCGAGGCGGTCGGCGGGCGAATCCATCGGGGCGCCAGCCTATCACGGCCCCGCTTCAGTCGAGTGCCCGGAAGCTTTCGGCAAGCTTGCGGTCGTAGCCGCGCGAGGCGGCCATCAGGCGCTGCGTATAGGGATCGCGCGCCGAGCCGCTGCGCAGGCTCGCGGTATCCATCTCCTCGACGATCTTGCCGCGGTTCATCACCGCCAGCCGCGCACACATATGCGCCACGACCGCGAGATTGTGGCTGACCATCACGAAGGTGAGGTTGTGGCTGCGGCGCAGGGCGTCGAGCAGGTTCAGCACCTCGGCCTGGATCGAGACGTCCAGTGCGGAGGTCGGCTCGTCGAGCAGCAGCATCTCGGGCTCGACGATCAGGGCGCGCGCGATCGCCACGCGCTGGCGCTGGCCGCCCGAGAGCTGGTGGGGATAGCGGAAGCGGAAGCCGTGGCCGAGGCCGACCTCCTCCAGCGCCTTCTCGATGCGCTCTTCCTTGCGGTCCATGCCGTGGATCGCCAGCGGCTCGGCGAGTGCGCGGTCGATCGTCTGGCGCGGATGCAGCGAGCCGTACGGGTCCTGGAACACCATCTGCACGCGGCTGTAGAAGGCACGGTCGCGCTTGCGCGACAGTTCCCTGCCCTCGAAGCGCACGCTGCCCGTCCAGTCCGCGATCAGGCCGGCGATCGCGCGCAGCACCGTCGACTTGCCCGAACCGGATTCGCCGACCAGGCCATAGCTTTCGCCGCGCTCGATCTTGAAGGAAGCGCCGTCGACGGCGCGCATGTCGCCGAACGTCACGCTGAGATTCTCGGCTGCGAGGATCATGGCCCCTCCAGCCACGCGGCGTCGCGGTTGAGCACCGGCAGCTCGCGTTGCGCCCGGTCGAGCCGCGGCACGCAATCCAGCAGGCCGCGCGTATAGGGATGCTGGGCGCCTGCAAGCTCGGAGGCCTTCAGCGTCTCGACCACGCGGCCGCCGTACATCACCAGCACGCGGTCGCAGAACGCGGCGACGAGGTCGAGATCGTGGCTGACGAAGATGAGCCCCATGCCGCGGCGCGACACGAGTTCGTCGAGGATGGCGAGCACCTGCATCTGCACGGTCACGTCGAGGGCGGAGGTCGGCTCATCTGCAATAAGCAGTTCAGGCTCGGCCACCAGCATCATCGCGATCATCGCGCGCTGGCCCATGCCGCCCGACACCTCGTGCGGATAGAGGTCGAAGACGCGCGCGGGATCGTTGATGCGCACGGCCGCCAGCACGTCGAGCGCCTTTTCGCGCGCTTCCGCGCGCCCCGCCTTGACGTGCGTGCGGTAGGCCTCGCCGATCTGCTGGCCCACCGTCATAACCGGGTTGAGCGAGAATTTCGGGTCCTGCATGACCATCGCCATGCGCTTGCCGCGAAGCTTGCGCCAGCCCGCCGGATCGAGCCCGCGCAGGTCCTGCCCGTCGAACTCCAGCCGCCTGGCCTTCACCTCGCCCGCCGGCGGCGTGAGGCCGAGGAGGGCGCGGCCGGTCACCGACTTGCCGGAGCCGGACTCGCCCACGATGCCGATCTTCTCCTTGCCCATCGTCAGCGACACGCCGCGCACCGCATTGACCGTGCGGTTGCGCAGGCGGAACGTGACATGCAGGTCCTCGATGGCGACGAGCGGCTTTTCCATCAGTCGCGCTTGGGATCGAGGACGTCGCGCAGACCGTCGCCCAGCAGGTTGAAGCCCAGCGACACGACGAAGATCGCGATCCCCGGCATCGTCGCCACCCACCACTGGTCGAGCACGAAGCGCCGGCCCGACGAGATCATCGCCCCCCATTCGGGGCTGGGCGGCTGCGCGCCGAGACCGAGGAACCCGAGGCCCGCGGCCGTCAGGATGATGCCGGCCATGTCGAGCGTCATGCGCACGATGGTCGAGGACACGCACATCGGCGTGACGTGCCGGAGCACGATGCGAAAGCCCGAAGCGCCCTGCGCCTGCACGGCCGCGATGTAGTCGGCCTTGCGCACGACCAGCGTTTCGGCGCGCGCCAGCCGCGCATAGGGCGGCCAGGTGGTGAGGGCGATCGCAAGGACTGCGTTCTCGATGCCGGGCTTCAGGGCCGCGACGAGCGCAAGGGCGAGGATCAGGCGCGGGAAGGCGAGGAACACGTCGGTGACGCGCATCAGCACCGCGTCGACCCATCCGCCGAAATAGCCCGCAAGCGTGCCGACCGCGAGGCCGACCGGTGCGACCGTCACGACGACGAGCATGACGATCCCGAGCGTGATGCGCGCGCCGTAGATGATCCGGCTCAGGATGTCGCGGCCGAGCTCGTCCGTGCCCAGCCAGTGGCGCGCCGACGGCGGATTGAGGCGGAAATCGAGATCCTGCGTGCTGGGGCCGTAGGGTGCGATCAGGGGTGCGAAGATCGCCACGAGCACGAGGGCCAGCACGATCGACAGGCCCAGCATGGCAAGGCCGTTCTGCCGGAAGGAAAGCCAGCTGCGATAGAACGCACCCGCGCGCGCCTGCCCGCGGCTCGCCGGCGCTTCGTCCAGCAGCCATGCCTGCAGGCCGCTCATCGCCGCGCCCGCGGATCGACGATCCGGTAGAGGATGTCGGAGAGGAGATTGAGGACGATGAAGACCGCACCGACCACGACCGTGCCGCCGAGCACGGCGTTCATGTCGGCGGCGAGCAGCGACTGGGTGATGTAGAGGCCGAGGCCCGGCCAGGCGAAAACCGTCTCGGTCAGGACCGAGCCTTCGAGAAGATTCGCGTAGGAAAGGGCGATGACCGTGACGAGCGGCACCATCGCGTTGCCCAGTGCATGGCGCCAGATTACGCGGAATTCCGACAGGCCCTTCACGCGCGCGGCGATCACGTATTCCTGGCGCAGCTGCTCGAGCATGAAGCTGCGCGTCATGCGGCTGATATAGGCAAGGCTGAAATAGCCGAGCAGGCAGGCCGGCAGGATCAGGTGGCTGATCGCGTCCGCGAACACGTCCCATTCGCCTTCGAGCGCCGCGTCGATCAGGATGATTCCGGTCGCGGGATCGACGATGTCCTCGAAGCCGGTGGAAAGCCGCCCGGGGCCCGCGACGAGGCCGAGGCGCGCGTAGAACACGAGCAGCCCCATGAGCCCGAGCCAGAAGACCGGGACCGAATAGCCGATCAGGCCGAACACGCGCACGAACTGGTCGGGCCAGCGGTCGCGGTAGACGGCCGCGGCCACGCCCATCGGGATGCCGGTCACGATGCCGATCAGCGTGCCGAGCGAGGCGAGTTCCACGGTCGCCGGGAACACGCGCACGATGTCGTCGAGCACCTTGTTGGACGTCAGGACCGAGCGGCCGAAATCGCCGGCGGCGGCCTTCTGCAGGTAGAGCCAGAACTGGTGCCAGAGCGGCAGGTCGAGGCCGAGTTCGAGGCGCACGCGCTCGTAGACTTCCGCGGGCGCACGGTCGCCGACCGCGGCCAGCACCGGGTCGATCGGCACCACGCGTCCGATGAAGAACGTGATCAGGAGGAGCCCGAGGAGCGTCGCCGCGACCATGGTTGCGGTCGCGGCGACGTCGCGGGCGAGACCGGCGGAAGCGGAACCCGCGCGGGTCCAGCGCTTCTTGGCCGGTTCGATTGCCGTCGTCACCCTACTTCTTTGTGATCTCGTGATAGTAGTTGTTGTCGAAGGACGGCCCGATGATGAAGCCGGAAACGTTCGTCTTGGTGACGGCCGTTTCGATCTGCTGCGACATGATCACGAAGGGCGAGACCTTCTGGTGTTCGCGCTGGACGGCCTCGTAGGTCGTCTTGCGCTTGGCCGGGTCCTTCTCCAGCACCGCGTCGAGGATCGTCTTGCTCATGCCCGGGATGTCCCAGGCGTTGCGCCAGGCGAGCGTCTTGGAACGCGCGTCGTCGGTGTTGTCGATGTTCACCGCGAACGTCTCGGCGTTGGTGTGCGGATCCTGGTAGTCCGGGCCCCACTGGCCGATATAGATGTCGTGGTTGCGGGCACGGTACTTGGTCAGGGTCTGGCGGCCGTCGCCGGGGATCAGCTCCAGCTTGATGCCGGCCTGCGCCCACTGCGCCTGGATCGCCTGCGCGATGTCCTGGATCGGCGAGACCGTGCGGACGTCCATCGTGACCGAGAAGCCGTTGGCGAGGCCCGCCTTGGCGAGCAGTTCCTTGCCCTTGGCGAGGTCGAACTTGTACGGCTTGTCGTCGATCGCACCCAGGAAGCCGATCGGCAGGAAGGCCTGGTGCGTCTTGAACTTGCCCGCCGTCAGGTTGCGCTCGATCGAGTCATAGTCCGTGAGCCACTTGAGGGCTTCGCGCACTTCGGGCTTGGCGAGGTTGGGGTTCTTCTGGTTGAGGCCCAGATAGAGGATGGCGCCCTTGTTGCCGTTCTGCACGACGTACTTGGGATTGTTGCGCAGCGTGGCGAGATCGTCCTTCAGCAGGTCGCGGGCGTAGTCGACGTCGCCCTTTTCCAGCAGCAGGCGCTGCGTGGCCGTTTCCGCGATGTGGCGGACGACGACGCGGCTGTTCTTGGGCGCACCGCGGAACCAGTTCTTGTTGGCTTCCAGCGTGTACTGGTCGGACGCGCGCCAGACGCGCAGCTTGTACGCACCCGAGCCCGCCGAATTCGTCTTCAGCCACGCATTGCCGAAATCGTTGTCCTTGGCGTTGGCCATGACGAGCTTGCTGTCGACGACGGCGGCGACCGGGGCGGTGAGGCAGTAGTAGAAGAAGGTCGGCGCGTAGGCCTTGTCCGTCACGATGACGAGCGTGTCGGGGGCGGTCGCCTTGATCTTGTCCTTGACGTTGTCCTTGGTGAAGCCGAACTGCGTCAGGATGAAGCCGGGCGACTTGTTGAGGATGACCGCGCGCTGCAGCGAATAGGCGGCGTCGGCCGCCGTCACCGGGTTGCCCGAGTGGAACTTGACGCCGGAGCGGATCTTGAAGGTGTAGGTCATGCCGTCGGCGGCGACCGACCAGCTGGTGGCGAGCTCGCCGTTCAGCTTCGTCACGTCGTTGAGGTCGTAGCCGATCATGCGGTCGTACATGTTGGCGACGACTTCCGAGCCCGAGAACTCGAACGACTCGGCCGGATCCATCGAGATGATGTCGTCGATCTGCTTGGCCATCACGATCGTGTCGCGCGGCGTCTGCGCCATCGCGGCGCTGCCGAGGCCGACGGCCACCGCGAGTGCGGCGGCGAAATGGAATTTCTTGAGCATGGTCCGTGGTCCCTTCAAAGAGGGGTGAGGTACTAATCGCGTATCTCACGCATAGGCTTAGCGGGAGTCAAGCAGCACCGCATCAGACCCGGTCGATCGCGTGCGCCTTGAGGTCGTCGAGCGTGCAGATGTCGAGCGTGGCGGCGTGCGTGGAGCCGAGCACCACTTTCGGCGCCATGCCCGCCTCGAACGCTTCCTGCCATCGCGCGGCGCACAGGCACCAGCGGTCGCCGGGCTTGAGGCCGGCGAAGCCGTAGGCCGGCATCGGCGTCGACAGGTCGTTGCCGCGCCCCTTGGAGAATTCCAGGAACGCGGCTGTCGCGACAATGCACACCGTATGCCGCCCGAAATCCTGCGGGCCGGTATTGCAGCAACCGTCGCGGAAGAAGCCGGTCAGCGGCTTGCGGCTGCAGTCGCCCAGCGGCAGCCCCAGCACGTTCTTCGCCCCCCGCGGCCCCCCGCCGCCCCCTCGTTCGTCGCGCTCGCCGTCCATCGTATTCCTCTCTCCCTCACCCCTGCCCTCTCCCGCAAGCGGGAGAGGGAGAACAATAGCGTCCCCTCGCCCGCTTGCGGGAGAGGGTTAGGGTGAGGGCTTCTTGGGATCCACATGCCCCGGCACGACGGCACCGCCTTCGCCCATGCGCGGTGCCACATAGACGCCGCGCGGCGTGTCGGTTTCCTGGATCAGCACGGCCCCCACCGTGACGACACCGACAAGCACCAGACCCGCGGCCGACAGCCACACCCACGGCGCCTCGGCCCAGGTCGGCGCTTCGCCATGGCCGAGCTTTTCCGCGCGCCGCTTCTCCATCGCCATCCACGCGGCGTAGAGCGCGACGGGAAGGACCAGCGGCAAAAGGATCTCGAGCAGGATGCGGGTCATTTCGCGTCCTCCCCGGCCAGCACTTCGGCGAGGTTGACGAGCATGCCGGCGGTGGCGCCCCAGATGTACCGGTCGCGATAGGGCAGCACCCAGAAATGGCGCTCGGCGCCCTGGAATTCGCGCGAGCGGCGCTCGCGGTTGCGCGGGTCGAGCACGAAAGCGAGCGGAACCTCGAAGATGTCGGCGACCTCGAACGTGTCGGGCACGAGATCGAAGGGCGGACGCACGAGGCCGACGACGGGCGTTACCTCGTACGACGTGCGCGTCCGGTAGGTGTCGAGCCGGCCGACGATCTCGACATGCCGGCGATGCAGGCCGATCTCCTCCTCGGTCTCGCGCAACGCGGCGGCGACCGGGTCGGAATCGGCCGCCTCGATGCGCCCGCCGGGAAAGCTGATCTGTCCGGCATGGTCGTGCAGGTGGGCGGTGCGCTGCGTGAGCAGCACCGAAAGCCCGTCGGGCCGTTCGACCAGCGGGACGAGTACGGCGGCGGCGCGAAGTTCGCCCGTCGGCGCTATGCCGGGATTGCCGTCATGGTCGCCGCGCACGCGACCGAGCGTCGCCGAACGCCGAATGCCGGGCACGGCGCGCGCAAGAAGTGCGCGGATGTCGTCGGATGTGGGCGCGCTCATGCAGCAGATCCGCTTGAAGACGATCCGAGTGCAAAGAAGCTGCCCGCACTCCACACGCCGAGCCGTCCATCGCGCGTCTCGGCGCACTCGACGAGGCGATAGAACGCGGCACGCCCGATGCGCGCCTCCAGCCCCGGCCGCACGAGCACGTAGGGGGCGGGTTCGCCCGTCTCCGATTCCGCCACGCGGATCGGCCGCTCGGGGCCGACGGCGACCGTTTCGTCGAGATTGGTGCGAAAGGTGAGCACCTGTGCGGGCCCGCTGCCGGCCGAGTCGAAGTCCACGGCCACGAAGGGCACGTCGTCGACCGTCACGCGGCCCTTCTCGACCGGCGTCACCAGCCAGTAGCTGCCGTCCGCTTCGCGGCGCAGCACGCGGGCGAAGAGTTTTACGAGGGCCACCCGTCCAATCGGCGAACCGCGATAGAACCACGTCCCGTCGCGGGCGATGCGCAGGTCGAAATCGCCACAGATTTCGGTGGGTTCGCCCATTCGATCCACAGGCGTACCCGGCCCCGGATGCGACGGCGGTATGGCGCGTGCAAGGCGGTCGAGACGCAGGTTTGCGGGGTTGGCGGCGAGCTCGTCGGACATCGGATTTGGCGGAGTCTACACCTTGAGCGACGTAACATGCACGCGCTGGACGCCATGCCCCCGGGCATCGCACACTTGGCCCGAAAAAAGGGCGGTCCATCCTTCCAGGGGCACGCCGACGGACGCCGGAAAGCGAGGAACCCTGTGAACGCTCCCCCTGCTCCCATCCAGACCGACGCCCTGCTGGGCGAGATCGAGACGCTGGGCGAAACGCTCCAGACGGTGCGCGCCGGCATCGGCCGCGTGATCTTCGGCCAGACCGACGTCGTCGAGCAGACGCTGATCACGCTGCTGGCCGGCGGCCACTTGCTGCTGATCGGCGTGCCGGGCCTTGCCAAGACCAAGCTGGTCGAGACGCTGGGCACCGTGCTCGGCCTCGACGCCAAGCGCATCCAGTGCACGCCCGACCTGATGCCCGCCGACATCCTGGGTTCCGAAGTGCTGGAGGACGGCGAGGCCGGCCGCCGGCAGTTCCGCTTCATCAAGGGCCCGGTCTTCGCCCAGCTGCTGATGGCCGACGAGATCAACCGGGCGAGCCCCCGCACGCAATCCGCCCTGCTGCAGGCCATGCAGGAGCATCGCGTTTCGGTCGCGGGCGCCTATCACGACCTGCCCGCCCCCTTCCACGTGCTCGCCACGCAGAATCCGCTCGAGCAGGAAGGAACGTATCCGCTGCCCGAAGCGCAGCTCGACCGGTTCCTGCTGCAGATCGATGTCGGCTATCCCGATCTCGACGCCGAACGCCAGATGCTGCTCGCCACCACCGGCTCGACGAACGAGAAGCCCGTGCAGGCGATGCGTGCCGCGGACCTGCTGCGCGCGCAGACGCTGATCCGGCGCGTACCCGTGGGCGAAAGCGTCGTCGAGGCGATCCTCAAGCTCGTGCGCTCGGGCCGGCCCGGCGACAGCCCCGTCGCCGCCGTCAACAAGCATGTCGTGTGGGGCCCCGGCCCGCGCGCCAGCCAGGCGCTGATGCTGGCGGCACGCGCGCGCGCCGTGCTCGACGGACGGCTTGCCCCGTCGGTCGACGACGTCGTGGCGCTGGCCAAGCCCATCCTCGGCCATCGCATGGCGCTGTCGTTCACCGCGCGCGCCGACGGCGTGACGCTCGACGACATCGTCGCCCAGCTCTGCGCCCCGCTCGCCTAACGACCGGAAGGCATCGCCCCCGAGGTGTCGATCTTCGCCGCAAAAACGACGCCCTTCGCCGAACCGCCGCGCGACGCGGCCACGCGCCGGCTTGCGGCCGAAGCGGCGGCAAGCCGCCTGCCGGCCCTGCTCGTCGCGGCCGAACGCGTGGCCAACACGGTCGCGCAAGGCGTGCACGGACGGCGGCGCTCGGGCCCCGGCGAGACGTTCTGGCAGTTCCGCCGCTACATGCCCGGCGACACGGTCGACCGCATCGACTGGCGCCAGACGGCCAAGACCGACCATGTCTTCGTGCGCGAGACCGAATGGGAAGCCGCCCAGACCGTCTGGCTGTGGCGCGACCGTTCGCCGTCGATGGCGTGGGCGTCGTCGGCACAGCTGCCGCACAAGCTCGACCGCGCGGAACTGCTGCTCGTGGCCCTTGCCGCACTGCTGGCACGCGGCGGCGAACGCGTCGGCCTGCTCGGCGGGGCCGCCCGCCCGCTGAACGGGCGCTTCGCGGTGGGACGGCTTGCCGACACGGTCTTCGCGCGCAGCGATCCGGCGACCGGCGTGCCGCCGGCGGCCCGGCTCGCCCGCCATTCCAGCGTCGTGCTGATCGGCGATTTCCTCGCCCCCCTCGAGGAGACGGATGCCGCCTTGCGCACGCTTGCCGCCGGCGGGGCGCGCGGCCATCTCGTGCATCTGGTCGATCCGGCCGAGGAAGGCCTGCCCTATGCCGGACGCACGCGCTTCGACGGGTTGGAGAACGAGGCCTCGCTGCTGGTGAGCCGCGTCGAGAACGTGCGCGCGGACTACCGCAAGGTCTTCCAGGGCCACGTCGCGGGCCTGCGCGACATCGCGCGCGCCTATGGCTGGGGCTATGTCGAGCATCGCACCGACCGCGCACCCGAGCTTGCCCTGCTCGCCCTCTGGCTTGCCCTGTCGGGCGAAGGGGCGCGCTGATGGGCCTGCTTTCCACCTTCGCGTTCCTCACGCCCGCCTGGCTGCTGGCGCTGGCAAGCCTGCCCGTGCTGTGGTGGCTGTTGCGCGTGACGCCGCCCGCCCCGCGCCGCGCCTCGTTCCCGGCGATCGCGTTGCTCGCGCGCCTGAAGCCCGCGGAAGAAACGCCGGCGCAGACGCCGTGGTGGCTGCTGCTGCTGCGCCTGTTCATCGCGCTGCTGATCATCCTGGCACTCGCCCAGCCCGTGCTCAATCCGGCGGCCCGCCTGTCGGGCGGCGGGCCGGCGATCCTCGTCGTCGACGACGGCTGGGCATCGGCCGCCAGCTGGCGCGAGCGGCGCGACGCGATCGACCAGCTGATCGACCGCGCCGAGCGCGACGCGCGGGCCGTGATCGTGCTGCCGACGGCGCCGTCGCTGTCGGGCGATCCGCCGCGCCCGTCGCGCCTGATGACGGCGGGCGAGGCGCGCACGATGGTCGGCGCCCTCGACCCCAAGCCCTGGCCGGTCGACCGGCAGGCGGCCCTCGCCACGCTCGAAGCCGCGGCCCCCGCGCAGGCCGCGGTGATCCAGTATCTGGGCGACGGGCTCGAGGATCCGCATCTCGCCCCGCTGCTCGAACGCCTGCAGCGCATCGGCCCGGTCACCTATTTCTCCGACGTGCCCGACAGGCTCGCGCGCCTCATCCTGCCGCCGGTCTCGGAAGCCGCCGCGATCGCCGTCACCGTCGCGCGCCCGCTGACCACGCCCGCACAGGAAGCCATGCTCGTCGCGCGCGGCGAAGACGGGCGGCCGCTGGCGCGCGAGCATCTGCATTTCGAGGACGGCAACAGCACGGGTATCGCGCGCGTGACGTTGCCCAGCGAGCTTCGCAACCGCGTGGCGCGCATCGAGATCGAGGGCGAGGCCTCGGCCGGGGCGACGGCGCTGATCGACGAACGCTGGCGCCGCCGCCCGGTCGGCATCGTCTCGGGAGCCACGGTCGAGCGCAACAACCAGCCGCTGCTCGCCGACACGTTCTATCTCGAGCGTGCGCTGCAGCCCTTCAGCGAGGTGCGCTTGGGCGACATCGCGCAGCTTCTCCAGCGCGAGATCGCCGTGCTGATCCTTGCCGACGTGGGCCAGCTTGCCGAAAGCGAGCGCGCTTCGCTCGACAACTGGATCAAGCGCGGCGGCGTGGTCGTGCGCTTCGCCGGCCCCCGCCTTGCCGAAGCCGACGACGATTTCGTCCCCGCCCCGCTGCGCCTGGGCGGGCGCGCCTTCGGCGGCGCGATGAGCTGGGAGCAGCCGATGGGCCTTGCCCCCTTCGATGCGGGCTCGGCCTTCTCGGGCCTCGAGGTGCCCAATGACGTGCGCGTGCGCCGGCAGGTGCTGGCCGAGCCGACGCTGGAACTGGCGCAGAAGACATGGGCGCGGCTCGTCGACGGCACGCCGCTCGTCACGGCCGACAAGCGCGGCGAAGGCTGGCTCGTGCTCGTGCACGTCACCGCCTCGCCCGATTGGTCGGACCTGCCGCTGTCGGGCCTCTATCTCGACATGCTGCGCCGGCTGATGGGGCTCGCACAGGGTATCGCGGGCGATGCCGGCGGCGACACGCTGCTCGCCCCCATCGCCACGCTCGACGCGTTCGGCCGCCTGCAGGCGCCCTTCCCCGCCGCGACGGGCATCGCGGCCCGGGCGCTGGCCACGCAGGCCATCGGCCCGCGCAGCCCGCCCGGCCACTACGGCAGCGAGATCGCGCGGCGCGCCCTCAATCTCGGCCAGAGCGTCGAGCCGCCGCGCGCGGTGCGCGACCTGCCGTCGGGCATCGAGCGGGCGACCTATGCCCAGCCGCGCGAGGTCGATTTCAAGCCCGCGCTGTTCGTGCTGGCGCTGCTGCTGCTGCTTGCCGACCTTGTCGTCGCCCTGTTCCTGCGCGGGCTTGCGGTGCCCGCGGCACTGCGCAACCGGCTCGGCGGCGGTGCGGCCCTGCTGCTCGTCGCCCTGCTCGCATCCGCGCAGGTGCGCGCACAGAGCCTGCCGCCGGTCGACGAGGCGACCGCACTCAGCAATTCCATGCAGACGCGCTTTGCCTATGTGGTGTCGGGCCGCAAGGACGTGGACGACGTCAGCCGCGCGGGGCTTGCGGGCCTCGGCGTGGTGCTCGCCCGCCGCACGGCCGTCGATCCGGGGGCACCCGTCGCGGTCGATGTCGAGCGCGACGAGCTTTCCTTCTACCCGCTGATCTACTGGCCGGTGACCGTGACGGGCAACCGGCCCTCGACCAACGCCATGGCGCGCGTGAAGCAGTATCTCGTCGACGGCGGCATGATCCTGTTCGACACGCGCGAGGCCGGCGGTATTGGTCCCACCGGCGGCGGGCCGGCGGCCCAGCGCCTGCGCGACATCCTGCGCCCGCTCGACCTGCCGCGCCTGGCGCGCGTCCCGGCCGAACACGTGCTGACGAAGACCTTCTATCTGCTGCAGGACTTTCCCGGCCGGCTGGCCGGGGCGCCCGTATGGATCGAGCAGCCCGACGCGCGCGACAATGACGGCGTCACTTCGGTGCTGATCGGCGCCAACGACTGGGCGTCCGCCTGGGCGCTTGATGGCAACGGGCGCGCGATGTTCGCGGCCGTGCCCGGCGGCGAAGGCCAGCGCGAGATGGCGATCCGCTTCGGCGTCAATCTCGTGATGTACGCGCTCACCGGCAACTACAAGGGCGACCAGGTGCATGTCGAGGCGATCCTCGAGAGGCTGAAGCGATGACCGAATATTCGCTCGCCTTCGCCCCCTTCGTCGGCTGGACATGGCTCGCCGTGCTGGCCGCGGTCGCAGCATCCCTGCTCGGCCTTTCCTTCCATGTGCGCGCCCGCGGGGCCATCTGGCGCACGGCCGCGGTCGCGGGCCTGCTGCTCGCCATCGCCAATCCGCTGGCGGTCGTCGAGGAACGAAGGCCGCTTTCCGACATCGGCCTGCTCGTCATCGACGACAGTGCCAGCATGAAGATCGGCGAACGCGCGACGCGCGTCGACCGGGCGGCGACCGCGATCCGCGAGCGGCTGGTGCGCGAGAAGGATTTCGAGCTGCGCATCGTGCGCGCGGGTGCGGGCGGCGTGGGCATGGAAGGAACGCGCCTGTTCGACGCGCTCGAACGCGCGCTTTCCGACGTGCCGCGCAACCGCATCGCCGGCGTGGCCCTGCTGACCGACGGGCAGGTGCATGATGCACCCAGGGGCACGCTCGAGGAAATCCAGCGCCTCAACCTGCCCGGCCCCGTGCACGGGCTGATCGCCGGCAACCGCAACGAGGTGGACCGGCGGCTGGTGCTGGAACAGGCCCCCGGCTTCGCCATCGTCGCCAAGCCGCAGACGATGACGATCCGCATCGACGAGGGCGCACCGCCCGCACGGGGGCCGGCCGCCCCGCGCAGCGACGCGCGCGTCGACATCAAGCGCGACGGCCAGCCCTTCCGCACGATCCGCGCGCCCGTGGGCGTATCGACCGCGATCGAATTCCAGCTCGACAAGGCCGGGCAGACGGTCTTCGAGATCGAGGTCGAGGCGGGCTCGCGCGAACTCACGCTCGACAACAACCGGCAGGTCGTCGTCGTCAACGGCGTGCGCGACCGGCTGCGTGTACTTCTCGTCACCGGCGAACCGCACGCGGGCGAGCGCACGTGGCGCAACCTGCTGAAGTCCGATCCCGCCGTCGATCTCGTGCATTTCACGATCCTGCGCCCGCCCGAGGCGCAGGACTTCACGCCGGTCAACGAGCTCTCGCTGATCGCCTTCCCGATCCGCGAACTCTTCGAGGTGAAGCTGCGCGAATTCGACCTCGTGATCTTCGACCGCTACCGGCGGCGCGACGTGCTCGCCCCGGTCTATCTCGACAACATCCAGCGCTACGTGCGCGAGGGCGGCGCCCTGCTGATCGCGGTGGGGCCGAATTTCTCGGCCCCCAACTCGCTGTTCAATTCGCCGCTCGGCCAGATCATGCCGGGCGTGCCCACGGGCCAGAGCTTCGAGCAGGGCTACGTGCCCACGCTCTCGCCGGTCGGGCGGCGCCATCCGGTAACGGCCGACCTGCCGGGTGCGGAAGGTGCCACGCCCGAATGGGGCCGCTGGTTCCGCCACATCGACACCGAACCGCGCCGCGGCCAGGTGCTGATGAACGGGGCCGCCGACCGGCCGCTGCTGCTGCTCGACCGCGTGGGCGAAGGCCGCGTGGCGCAGCTGATGAGCGACCATATCTGGCTGTGGGGCCGCGGCTTCGACGGCGGCGGCCCGCACGCCGAACTGCTGCGGCGCATTGCGCACTGGCTGATGAAGGAGCCGGAGCTGGAGGAGAACGACCTCAAGACGCGCGTGCGCGGCAACCGCGTCGAGATCGAACGGCGCGCCCTCGACCCGGTCGTGACACCGGTGACCGTCACCGCCCCCGACGGCACGACGGTCGAGGTGCGCCTCGTCGAAACGCGCGGCGGCCGGCAGACCGGGATCTTCACGGCCGACCGGCCGGGCCTCTACCGCCTGTCGGACGGCGAGCGCGGCACGCTTGCCGCCGTGGGGGCCGTGAACCCGACCGAGAGTGCGGACGTGCGCGCGACCGAAGCGCTGCTCAAGCCCGCGGTCGAAGCCACCGGCGGCGTCCTCACATGGCTTGCCGACGGCACGCCCGAAGTGCGCCGCGTGCGCCCCGGCCGCGAGATGGGCGGTGCCATCCCCGGCGGGCGCGGCTGGATCGGCTTCAAGACCAACGGCGATTTCGTCGTGACGGGTGTCGCCCAGACGCCGCTGATGCCCGGCCTCCTCACCTTCCTGCTCTGCCTCGGCCTGCTGTTCGTGGCGTGGCGGCAGGAGGGGCGGTAGGCCTAGCTCGGGTTCCACCCCTTCGGCGCCATCTCGAATCCCTTGAACTCGAAGGCCGGGCCGACGGTGCACCCCACCAGCGTCCACGCGCCGAGGCTCTCGGCACTCTGCCACACGCCCTCGGGGACGATCAGCTGCGGCTGCTGGCCCGCCGCAAGATCGGGCCCGAGCACGTGGCGCCCGGGCATGAAGAGGGCGAGCGGGCTGCCGGCGTACCAGTGCCAGATCTCGGCGGCGTCCACGCGGTGCCAGTGCGAGCGTTCGCCCGCCTTCAGCAGATAGTAGATCGCCGTCATCGCACCGCGCCCGCCGGCAGGGTCGGTATGGCGGAAGGTCTCGCGGTAGTGGCCGCCCTCGGGATGCGGTGCAAGCCCGAGGGCGGCGATCGTCGCGTCGGCGGTCACGCGACCGGAACGGTCGCCTTGAGCGACGGCCGCTCGGAGATCTTCGCGAACCAAGCTGCGAGCTTGGGCCGGCCGGCGAGGATGTCGCCGAACACATCGCGGAACTGCAGCCAGCCGATGCAGCAGGCGACCGCGATCTGGCCGATATTGAGATCGCCCGCCAGCATCTCGGGCTCGCGCTCGAGCGCGTCGAGGCTCTGCGTCACCTTCAGCGTCTGGCCCGAGAGCCATTCCTTCCAGCGCAGCGCTTCGGGGCGCAGCGTGTTCTCGTAGCGCACGAGGATGCCGGCGTCGGTCATGCCGTCGCCCTGCGATTCGAGGCGCAGCGCCTTCCAGCGCGCCCCGCCCGCCTCGGGGATCAGCTTGCGGCCCGAATGCAGCGAGTCGAGATAGGCGCAGATCACGCGGCTGTCGAACAGCACCTCGCCGCCGTCGGTCGTGAGCGTGGGCACCTTCATCAGCGGATTGTCGGGGGCGAGCGTCGCGTTGGGCTGGTCGGGGCGCACGGCGGTCGCCACCTTCTCGATCCTGCCGGCAAGGCCGCTTTCGTGCGCGACGATCATGACCTTGCGGACATAGGGGCTGACGGAACTGTAGGCGAGCTTCATCGGGCGGCTCCGGGCGTTTCTGGTTCCAAGGAAGGCACAGACTAGAGCGCCGTGCCTGCGGCTTCAACGCGCGCGTGCGCGCAGCGCGTCGCGCACACGGTGGAGGGCGCGAAGGACCGGCAGACGCTCGTCCAGCGCCTCCAGTTCGAGGCCGACCTTCGTCGCGCGGCCCTTGGCGACCTCCTGCACGACGAGTTCGACGGGGCCCATCTTGACGTGGTCGCCGACGACGGCATCCGAACCAAGCCGCCCCGCGATGTATTCCGTCAGCGTCGTCTCGCCGTCGCCCGGATCGAAGGGCAGGCCGTATTGCGCGCAGAGCGAATCGAGCTTGAGCTCGCCCGCGAACACGAACTCGCCGCCGGGGTCGACGTTCTTGCGCGGCACCGGGCGCGGCGAGAAGAGCTTGTCGAGTGCGAGCGAATGTTCCGGCGGGACGAGGGCGATCACCTGGTCCTCGGGGGCGAGGTGCACGAGTTCCTGCCGGTTCATCAGCGCACCATCGCGGATCACCGCGATGATCCGCGCGCGCCGCGGCAGATGCAGGTCGGCAAAGGCGCGTTCGAGCGCCGGGCTCCCCGGCACCACGCGCCAGCTTGCCGCGTCGCGGTCGGCGACGACCGGCAGGTCGATCTCGCTGCGGCCGACATGCTCGGCCTGCGGTGGCAGGGCAAGGCCGAGGAAGCGCGCGGCCGGCCCCACCGTCCAGCCCTGGATGACCAGCGAGGCGAGCACGACGACGAACGCGACGTTGAAATAGACCATCCCGTCCGGCACGCCGGCGATGACCGGGATCGAGGCAAGGAAGATGGGCACCGCCCCGCGCAGGCCGACCCACGCGATGAACGCCTTCTCGCGCTTGCCGAAGCGCGAGAAGGCAAGGCACAGCAGCACGGCGACGGGACGTGCGACGAAGATGAGGGCGAGTGCAATACCCAGCGAGCCCCAAGCGCCCTGCAGCAGCTTCGACGGTGTCGCGAGCATGCCGAGCAGCAGGAACATGACGATCTGCGCGATCCAGGCGAGCCCGTCGTGGAAGCGCAGGATCGTCGCCTGCGCGCGGTGGCGCCGGTTGCCGAGGACCAGCCCCGCGATATAGACGGCAAGGAAACCCGACGCCTCGACCGTCTGGGCGGCGGCGAAGACCGTCACCGCGAAGGCGGCGCACAGCACGGGATAGAGCCCGCCCGCGAGATCGGCGCGGTTGACGAGCCAGACGAGTACAAACCCGCCGGCAAAGCCGATCGCCGCCCCGCCCGCCATCTGGATCGCGAAGAACGCGGCCATGTGCAGCCCGGCACCGGGGGCCGGGTTGAGGAGGTATTCCACGCACGCGATCGTCAGGAACACCGCCATCGGATCGTTGATGCCGCTTTCCACCTCCAGCGTGGCGGTGACGCGCTTGTTGAGTTCCGTACCGCTCGTGTTGAGCAGCAGGAAGACCGCGGCCGCATCGGTCGACGCGACGACCGCGCCGACGAGGAAGGCGGCGACCGGCGGCATGTCGAGCATCCACCAGACGAGTGCGCCGATGAGGCCCGCGGTGACGAGCACGCCGACGGTCGCGAGGCCCAATGCCGGACGCCACGCGATCTTGATCGCCTGGCGCGGCGTGCGCAGCGCCCCGTCGAACAGCACGATGGCGAGTGCGACCGAGCCCACCAGATAGGTGAAGTGGAAATCGTCGAACTTGATCCCGCCCGGCCCGTCTTCGCCCGCCAGCATGCCGAGACCGAGGAAGACGAGCAGCAACGGGGCCCCCAGCCGCGAGGAGAACATGCCCGCAAGGATGCTGACGACGATGAGGAACCCGCCCAGCAGGATGAGGTGGTTGATCTGCTCCATTCCGGTGCCATCCTACGGAAGATCGCGGCGGAAATGGGGAGCGAAGTTGCGCAATTTCCCGCGAAGTCGGAAACTCCGGCCCGCATGTGGACCGATGTCGTCGATCTCCGCGATTTTTACGCCAGCGCGCTGGGCCAGACCGCGCGCCGGCTGATCGCGCGCAACATCGGCGAGATGTGGCCCGACACGAAGGGCCTTGCCGTACTCGGCCTCGGCTATGCCGTCCCCTATCTGCGGCCCTTGCGCGAACAGGCCGCGCGCTGCTTTGCGATGATGCCGGCCCCGCAGGGCGTGCTGCACTGGCCGCCCGAAGGACCCAACGCCACCGCGCTGGTCGAGGAAGAAGCGCTGCCGCTGCCGGACATGTCGGTCGACCGCGTGCTGCTCGTCCACGCGGTCGAGCATGCCGAAGCGCTGCGGCCCTTCCTGCGCGAGGTGTGGCGGGTGCTGACGGGAAACGGGCGCGTGCTGATCGTCGTGCCCAACCGGCGCGGCATCTGGGCGCGACTCGACCGCACGCCCTTCGGCCACGGCCATCCCTATACGATCGGCCAGCTCAAGCACCTGCTGCGCGACAACCTGTTCGTGCCGCAGCAGACGCGCAGCGGCCTGTTCCTGCCGCCCTTCGGCGGGCGGCTGTGGCTTTCCTCGGCCGACGCGTGGGAGGCGGTGGGTGCAAGCACCTTCCCGGCCCTTGCGGGCGTGGCGATGGTCGAGGCGACCAAGACGCTCTATGCGCCCACGCCGGCGCGCGGGCGCGTGCGGGCGCGCGCACCGGCCCCCGGGCTCGCGCGCGTGCGATGATCGAGGAATTCGCACCGGCCAAGCTGAACCTGTCGCTGCAGGTCGTCGGCAAGCGGATCGACGGCTATCACCTGCTCGACTCGCTCGTCGCCTTCGCCGACATCGGCGACGTCGTCACCGTCGCTCCCAACGAGCTGCTGACGCTGTCGATCGACGGGCCGTTCGCGTCCGCCCTGCTCGAGGCACCCGACAATTTGGTGCTGCGCGCCGCGCGCGCATTGGCCGCCGCGACCGGAACCGAGGAAGGCGCGAAGATCCGCCTCACCAAGAACCTGCCGGTCGCCAGCGGGATCGGCGGCGGCTCGGCGGATGCGGCCGCCACGCTGCGGGCCCTTGGCAAGCTCTGGGGCCTGCTGCCGCCTGCCGACCGGCTGGCCGAGCTTGCCTACGGGCTCGGAGCCGACACGATCGCCTGCCTTGCCGCGATACCCGCGTGGATGTCGGGGACGGGCGAGACGCTCGAACCCGTGGGAGCATTGCCGGCGGCCGGGATCGTGCTGTGCAATCCCGGCGTTGCCGTGGCGACGCCCGCCGTGTTCCGGATGCGCTCCGGCCCCTTCTCGAAGCCCGCCCGGTTCGCGATCCCGGCCGACGCGGCGGGCCTTGCCCTAGCACTTGGCGCCACGTCCAACGATCTCGCCGCCCCGGCGTGCACACTGGCCCCGGCGATCGGCGACGTGCTGGCGGCCCTCGAAAACCTGCCCGGAACGCTGATCGCCCGCATGTCGGGCAGCGGGGCGACGTGCTTTGCGCTATATGCCGATCGGGATGCCGCCCGTACCGCGGCCGAGGGCCTGCGCAAGGCCGCCCCGCCGGGCTGGTGGGTCGCCGCCGGGGGGTGGCATAAAGGGCCGGAAGCCGCCGTTGTCGGGCTTCGCGGGGGGTGCTAAACCCCCTTCCCGTCGGCTCCTTTTTCGGAAGTTTCAATGTCCCAGCCAGTCGCACTCATCACCGGCATCACGGGCCAGGACGGCGCCTATCTCGCCGAACTGCTGCTGCAGAAGGGCTATATCGTGCACGGGGTGAAGCGGCGCTCGTCGTCGTTCAACACCGCGCGCATCGACCATCTCTATGCCGACCGGCACGAGCACGGCGTGCGCTTCTTCATGCATCACGGCGACCTGACCGACGCCACGAACCTCATCCGCCTCGTCCAGCAGACCCAGCCGACCGAGATCTACAATCTCGCGGCCCAGAGCCACGTCGCGGTCAGCTTCGAGACCCCCGAATACACCGCCAATGCCGACGGGATCGGCACGCTTCGCCTGCTCGAGGCCATCCGCATCCTCGGCATGGAGAAGACCGCGCGCTTCTACCAGGCGTCGACCTCGGAGCTCTACGGCCTCGTGCAGGAGCGCCCGCAGAGCGAGAAGACGCCCTTCTATCCGCGCAGCCCCTATGCGGTCGCCAAGCTCTACGGCTACTGGATCACGGTCAACTACCGCGAGGCCTACGGCATCCACGCGTCGAACGGCATCCTCTTCAATCACGAGGGCCCGACGCGCGGCGAGACGTTCGTCACGCGCAAGATCAGCCGGGCGGCGGCGGCCATCAAGCTCGGCATGCAGAAGAAGCTGTATCTGGGCAACATCGACAGCTTCCGCGACTGGGGCCACGCGCGCGACTATGTCGAGGGCATGTGGCTGATGCTGCAGCAGCCGCAGGGCGACGACTACGTGCTCGCCACCGGCGAGACGCAGACCGTGCGCCAGTTCGTCGACATCGCCTTCGCGCGCATCGGCAAGCCCGTCGAATGGAAGGGCAAGGGCGTGGACGAGAAGGGGCTCGATGCCAAGACCGGCGAAGTGCTGATCGAGATCGATCCGCGCTATTTCCGCCCGACGGAAGTCGAGTACCTGCTCGGCGACCCGACCAAGGCGCGCACCAAGCTCGGCTGGAAGCACAAGATCACGTTCCGCGAGCTGGTGAACGAGATGGTCGATTCCGACCTGCGCATCGTCGAACGCGAACGCCATCGCCATGACCGCTCCGGCTGAGTTCGACCTTTCCGGCAAGCGCGTCTTCGTCGCGGGCAACCGCGGCATGGTGGGGGCCGCCCTCGTGCGGCGCCTGGCGGCCGAGAACTGCACGATCCTGACGGCTCCCAAGGCCGAACTCGACCTCACGCGCCAGGACGTCGTCGAAGCGTGGCTTGCGGCCAGGAAGCCCGACGCGGTGTTCCTCGCGGCCGCGCGTGTGGGCGGCATCCATGCCAACAATTCGCGCCCGGCCGAGTTCCTCTACGAGAATCTCGCGATCCAGAACGCCGTGATCCACGGTTCGTGGAAGGCCGGCGTGCGCAAGCTGCTGTTCCTCGGCTCGACCTGCATCTATCCGCGCCTGGCCCCGCAGCCGATGCGCGAGGATGCGTTGCTGACCGGCCCGCTGGAGCCGACCAACGAGTGGTACGCGATCGCCAAGATCGCCGGCCTCAAGATGTGCCAGGCCTACAAGAAGCAGTACGGCGTCGACTTCATCGCCTGCATGCCGACCAATCTCTACGGGCCCAACGACAACTACGATCTCGAGATGGGCCATGTACCCGCCGCGACCATCGCCAAGGTGCATCGCGCGAAGCTCGCGGGTGCCGCGAGCGTGCCGGTGTGGGGCGACGGCTCGGCGTTGCGTGAATTCATGCATGTCGACGACCTCGCCGACGCGTGCGTCTTCCTGATGAAGAGCTATTCGGGCCTCGACGCGTTCAATGTCGGTACGGGCAAGGAAGTGTCGATCGCGGATTTCGTGCGCACCGTGTGCAAGGTCGCCGGCTACGACGGCACGCTCGAATTCGACCGCACGAAGCCCAACGGGGCGCCGCGCAAGCTCACCGACCCGTCGCGCCTGATGGCGCTGGGCTGGCGCCCGAAATACGAGCTCGAGCCGGGCCTTGCCCACGC
Source organism: uncultured Azospirillum sp. (assembly GCA_964416335.1). Classification (GTDB taxonomy): domain Bacteria; phylum Pseudomonadota; class Alphaproteobacteria; order CACIAM-22H2; family CACIAM-22H2; genus Tagaea. The sequence goes on along the minus strand of CAYQDN010000052.1, from coordinate 920 downwards.
CTATCGCTGGTACGTCGAGAACGTGGCCGCCAAGGCGGCGTGAGGGCTTCAGGATTCCGGGCCCAACCGCTCGCGCAGCGCCAGCTCGGCCTCGCGGTCGGGGCCAAGCGGATCGCAGGGAACATTGCCGACGAGGATGCGCGCGACCGCGCCATCCGTTCCCGCCAGCGGCAGGCTCAGCCGCCGCCACATCTTCACGCGCATGAAGGGCTGCGAATGGTGCTCGGTGAAGACGGGCCTGCGCAGCAGCAGGCAGGCCCGGTAGACCGCGCGGAAATAGGGACCGTAGGTCGAGTCCGACTTGGCGTGCAGCGCGCCGGTCGTCCAGCCGGTCCAGTCCTGCGAGGCGGCGTCGGCGACCTTCGTGCCGTAGACGCGGTAGACGAACTCGCAGCCCGACGGCTCGACGTCGAGCAGCATGATCTGGCCAAGCGCGGGCCGCATCTCGACCGGATCAACCGCACGCGCAGCCGGCATCTCGCCGGTGCGCGGCAGATCCGACCAGTAGGCGTGAAGGAATCGCAACGTCGCCCCCGGAAGCGTCTCGCGCGCCGGGTCGAGCGCCACGACCGGCTCGGGCACGCCGACGTCGCGGAAGACGCTGCCGAACGGCACGGCCGCACCGGCAAGCACGGCGCGCGCCGCCGCGTCGATGGCCGGCTCGTCGCCCGGCGGCACACGCCAGCGCTCGCGCTCGTGCGCCACCGGATCGGCGATGGGCAGGCCGGGACTGGAACGCGTCATGCCGGAGCTTCCGACTGCGGGATCATTTTTTGTCCATACCGCAATCCGGACGACAAATCGATTCCCCGGTGCGCGACTCTCGACAACGAAGTCCGCCCGTTCTAGATAGGGCCTGCGCCTGCTGGGGCGTCGCCAAGCGGTAAGGCACCGGTTTTTGGTACCGGCATTCCTAGGTT
>CAYQDN010000051.1:0-25127 GCA_964416335.1 uncultured Azospirillum sp. | reverse complement strand
TCCTGGAAGCGCGCGACGGCGGCCAGATCGCGGATCTGGGCGTCGAGGGCCGAAAGCTCGGATTGGGGGCGCATCGCGCCTTGTATAGAGGGCGCCCGCCCGCCCGCAAGCAGGCGGAGTGCACGCAGCCCCGCGGGAAGGGCTGCGGCCCGGCAGGCCGGAATTTGCCGTATCTGTCGGGCGTTGACGTTCATCATCACCAATGCGATACGCAGTCCCATCCACTCCGGATCACGATTCGCCATGAAACCTCGGTCCCGCATCGTCGTTGCCGCTTCGTTCCTTGCCGTTGCACTGGCCGGCCCGGCCACCGCACAGCAGAAGCCGGCTGCTCCGGCAGCACAGAAGCCCGCCGCCGCCCCGGCCGCACAGCCCCCGGCTGCCGGTGCGGGCCTGCCGCGCCAGCTCGGCGCCTATGACGGCTGGATCGCGGTCGAGGCCGGAACCGGGACGACGCGCGTGTGCTATCTCGTCGGCCGCCCGGTCAAATCGGAAAGCAAGCCCGCCAACGCAAAGCGCAACGAGATATCGCTGACGGTCGCGCACTATCCGGGGTCCAACCGCACCAACGAGGTCACGTGGGCCGCCGGCTATCCTCTGCGCGACAACGGCCCGATGGAGATCGAGATCGGCAAGGTCAAGGTGCCGCTCTCCAACCTCAACCAGCCCAATTCGGAAAAGGCGTGGACGCGCGACGATGCCGGCAACCGCCAGGCGATCGACGCGATGCGCCAGGCGCCGGCCAACGTCAACGCGCTCGTGAAGGGCATTTCCGGCCGCGGCACCGAGACGACCGACCATTTTGCACTCGCCGGCTTCGCGCGCGGCCTTGCCGACATCGACAAGGCCTGCGCCGTCCGCCGGTGACAGGCCGGGCCGTAGCGCCTATATAAGCGCCATGCTCGAGCCCGTCGTCCCCAAGCCCGAACTCGCTTCCTTCAAGGAGGCGCTGCCCGTCCCGCAGAGCCCGGACGGGCGCGCCAATCTCGTGGGCGTGTCGCGCGAGGAACTGGCGAAGATCTTCGCCGAGATGGGCGAGCCCGCCTTCCGCGCGCGCCAGCTCTGGGGCTGGATCTACTGCAAGGGTGCGCGCGACTTTTCCGACATGACCGACATGTCCAAGAAGCTGCGCGCCAAGCTCGAGACGAAATACGCGATGCGCCGGCCCGAAATCTCGCGCCTGCAGGAATCGGTCGACGGCACGAAGAAGTGGCTGCTGCGCTATCCCGACGGGCAGGAGATCGAGACCGTCCACATCCCCGAGGAAGATCGCGGGACGCTGTGCGTGTCGAGCCAGGTCGGCTGCACGCTGACCTGCAAGTTCTGCCACACCGGCACCCAGCGCCTGGTGCGCGACCTGACGGTCGAGGAGATCGTCGGCCAGGTCATGCTCGCCAAGGACACGTTCGGCGAATGGCCGGGCCCCGAGACGGGCCGCAAGTTCACAAACATCGTCATGATGGGAATGGGCGAGCCGCTGTTCAACTACGAGAACGTGGCCAAGGCGCTGAAGATCGTCATGGACCCCGACGGCATCGCCGTCTCGCGGCGCAAGATCACGCTGTCGACCTCGGGTGTCGCACCCATGATCCGGCGCTGCGGCGAGGAACTGCGCGTGATGCTGGCGATCTCGCTGCACGCGGTGACCGACGAGCTTCGCGACGTGCTCGTGCCGCTCAACAAGAAATATCCGATCGCCGAGCTGCTCGACGCGTGCCGTTCCTATCCCACGCTGTCGAATGCGCGGCGCATCACGTTCGAGTACGTGATGCTGAAGGGCGTCAACGACAGCCCGGCCGACGCGCGGGCCCTCGTGAAGCTCATCGCCGGCATCCCGGCCAAGATCAACCTGATCCCGTTCAACGCCTGGCCGGGCGCGCCGTTCGAGTGCTCGACCGACGAGGCGATCGCGAAATTCGCGCAGATCGTCAACGACGCGGGGTACCCGAGCCCCGTGCGCAAGCCGCGCGGGAGCGACATCTTTGCGGCGTGCGGGCAGCTGAAAAGTGCGAGCGAGCGCGTGCGCAGGAGTGCCGCACCCGTCGCCGTTCAGACCGGGATCACGCCGAACGGATCGCAGTAGATATCGAGGATGTGGTGAAGCTCGGGCAGCTTGTCCGTCGCGACAAGCACGCCGATGCCCGAAGCCGTGCGCGTCAGGATGCGCGGCTTGTGGCCGGGCAGCTGGGCCGCGATCTCCTTGAACGACGGCAGCATGTTGCAGACCATCACGTCGTGGAAGACGAACACGGCGTCGGGCGCGCAGAAGGGCAGGATGCCGGCGAAATCGGCCGACTGCGCCTCGTTCGTGTGGTCGGCGTCGATGAAGACCATGTCGACCGGCCCGTCGAGATGGGCGGCGACCGCCGCGGGCACGTCGCCGGGCGAGGCACCCAGCACGCCGGTCACGTTGTAGCCGTTTTCGCCGGCGATCCGGTTGGTGAGCGCAAGCCCTTCCTTGCCCATGCCGAGGCCGATATCGATCGCGACGATCTTCGCCTTGGGCATGGCCATCGCCAGCGCAAGCGTGCTCCAGCCGAACGAGCAGCCGATCGCGAAGATGCGCCGGGGTGCGTAGACCTGCCCGATATCTTCCATCAGTGCGACTTCCGACAGGCTGATGCCGCCGCCGGAATGGCCGATATTGACGCCGTCCTTGATCGCGTAGGTGAAGGTGCCGTCCTCGGCCGGGCTGTTCGATATCTTGGACAAGAGGAACGGCGACATGCTCGACCGGATCTGGAATCCGTAGCGGGCATAGATATCGACGAGTTTGACGAAGATCATGGGATTGCCGCCTGTCTGTCAGCGTGCCGATCGTCGTCCAGTCTAACCCGGTTCGCCCGGAAAAGAATCGGGCGACATGCGCGGCCTAGCGTTTCTGGTATTGGGTTGCGCCGAAAAGGACTTCCTTCTGCTTCTCGTCCATCGGGCCGACCCGGCGCCGGTCTTCGAGCAGCTTCAGGCCCTTCACGACCGCAGGCCGCGCGTTGATCGCGTCGAACCAGCGCTTCACGTTCGGGAAATCCTCGAGCTTCTGGCCCTGGCGCTCGTAGCTGCGCGTCCAGGGAAACACGGCCATGTCGGCGATCGAATAGTCGCCGGCAAGGTACGGCTCCTCCTTGAGGCGCCGGTCGAGCACGCCGTAGAGCCGCGCGGTCTCGTTCGTGTAGCGGTCGACCGCGTACTTCATCGGCTCGGGCGCGTACTGGCGGAAATGGTGGGCCTGGCCGAACATCGGGCCGACCCCGCCCATCTGGAACATCAGCCACTGGATGACGTCGTAACGCCGGCGCATGTCGCTGGGCAGGAAGCGCTGTCCGGCGTTGCCCGTGCGGTCGCACAGATACATCAGGATCGCCCCCGATTCGAAAACCGAATAGGTCCCGCCGCCGGGCCCGTCGCTGTCGACGAGGACGGGCATCTTGTTGTTGGGGCTGATCTTGAGGAAATCGGGCGCGAACTGCTCGCCCTTGCCGATATCGACCGCATGGACGTTGTAGGCAAGGCCGAGCTCCTCGAGCAGGATCGAGACCTTGTAGGCGTTCGGCGTGGGCCAGACATAGAGATCGAGCATCGGGGAGACCTCGGGAAAGGGGCGGGAAACCGCCATTTTAGCAGCGCTTGCAGGTGGCGGCGCAATCCTTATACTCGCGCGCGTTTTCAAGGCTCCCAGTTCGCGGCGGAAATCCAGATGGAAAAGAAAGTGAAGAAGGTCGTGCTCGCCTATTCCGGCGGTCTCGACACCTCGATCATCCTCAAGTGGCTGCAGGACACCTATGGCTGCGAGGTGGTGACCTTCACGGCCGATCTCGGCCAGGGCGAGGAGCTGGAGCCCGCGAGGCTGAAGGCCCAGATGATGGGGATCAAGGAGATCTTCATCGACGACCTGCGCGAGGAATTCGTGCGCGACTTCGTCATGCCGATGTTCCGCGCCAACGCGCTCTACGAGGGCCAGTACCTGCTGGGCACCTCCATCGCCCGCCCGCTGATCGCCAAGCGCCAGATCGAGATCGCCCGCCAGGTGGGTGCCGATGCCGTGTGCCACGGTGCGACCGGCAAGGGCAACGACCAGGTCCGCTTCGAGCTCACCTACTATGCGCTCGAGCCCGGCATCCGCGTGATCGCGCCGTGGCGCGAATGGAAGCTCGACAGCCGCACCAAGCTGCTCGAATACGCCGAACAGAACCAGATCCCGATCGCCAAGGACAAGCGCGGCGAAGCGCCCTTCTCGGTCGACGCGAACCTCCTGCACATCTCGGCCGAGGGCAAGGTGCTGGAAGACCCGTGGCAGGAGCCCGAGGAATTCGTCTTTTCGCGCACCGTCGCCCCCGAAGCCGCCCCCGACAAGCCCGAATATGTCGAGGTCGAGTTCGAGAAGGGCGATCCCGTCGCCGTCAACGGCAGGAAGCTGTCGCCGGCCGCGATGCTGGCCGAGCTCAACGCTATCGGCGGGCGCAACGGCATCGGCCGCCTCGATCTCGTCGAGAACCGCTTCGTGGGCATGAAGAGCCGCGGCGTCTACGAAACGCCGGGCGGCACGATCTGGCACGCGGCCCATCGCGGCATCGAATCGATCACGCTCGACCGGGGTGCGATGCACCTCAAGGACGAGCTGATGCCGCGCTATGCCGAGCTCGTCTATTACGGCTTCTGGTTCGCCCCCGAGCGCGAGATGCTGCAGGCCGCGATCGACAAGAGCCAGGAGAACGTCTCGGGCACCGTGCGCCTCAAATGCTACAAGGGCAGCGTGCGCTGCGTGGGCCGCAAGAGCCCGAACAGCCTCTACAGCCTCGCGCACGTCACGTTCGAGGAAGACGCGGGCGCCTACAACCAGCGCGACGCCGAGGGCTTCATCAAGCTCAACGCCCTGCGCCTGCGCCTGTCGGCCGCGAAGCGCAAGAGGTGAGCGACCGCGTCGCCGACGACATCGACCGGTCGATCCTCGAGCTGACGTCTGCGCGCGGGCCGCGCAGCTCGATCAGCCCGTCGGAGGTGGCAATCGCGGTGCAGCCCGACGGCAAATGGCAGTCGCTGCTGTCGAAGGTGCGCGTGCGCGCCATCGCGCTGATGCTCGACGGCAAGATCGAGATCCTGCGCAAGGGCAAGCCGGTCGAGGATCCCGAAGACGTGCGCGGCGTGATCCGCCTGCGCGCGAAAGCCTAGGCGATCTTCCGCCGCGCCTTGGCCGCCTGCAGCGTGTTGGCGAGCAGGCTGGCGATGGTCATCGGCCCCACGCCACCCGGTACGGGCGTGATGGCGCCCGCGACCTTCTCCGCCGCCGCGAAATCGACGTCGCCCACGAGCCTGCCCTTGCCGCCGTCGGTCGCCGGCAGGCGGTTGATGCCCACGTCGATCACGGTGGCGCCGGGCTTGATCCAGTCGCCCTTGACCATCTCGGGCCGGCCGACGGCGGCGATCACGATGTCGGCCTGGCGCACCATGGCGGGCAGGTCGCGCGTCTTGGAATGCGCCACCGTCACCGTGCAGTCTGCTGCCAGCAGCAGCTGGGCCATCGGCTTGCCGACGATGTTCGAGCGGCCGACGATCACCGCATGCAGGCCGGCAAGCTTCGGGACCGCCTGCCGGATCATGCGCATGCAGCCCGCCGGCGTGCAGGGGACGAGCGCCGGCCGGCCGGTCGCCAGCAACCCTGCATTCATCGCGTGGAATCCGTCGACGTCCTTGGCGGGATCGATCGCGTCGAGCACCTTCATCGAATCGATGTGCTTGGGCAGCGGCAGCTGCACGAGGATGCCGTCGACGTCGTCGCGCCGGTTGAGCTGCTGGATGAGATCGAGCAGGACCGTCTCGGCCGTGTCGGCCGGCAGCTTGTGCTCGAAGCTCTTCATGCCGACTTCGAGCGTCGCCTTGTGCTTGGCGCCGACATAGATCTGGCTTGCGGGATCCCCGCCCACCAGCACGACCGCAAGGCCGGGCGTGAAGCGGTGCTTCTCCTCGAGTTCGTCGACCTCGAGGGCGACGGCGGCGCGCAGGTCGGCGGCGATCGCCTTTCCGTCGATGCGTCTGGCGGTCATGGCAGTCGGGCCCTCATCGCGTCGAAAAGTGTAGCGGGTGCGCCTTCGATCTTGAAGCGCTTGCGTCGCGCACTCGCCCCTTGCGTCAGCACGAAGGCGCGCTTGGGCAGGCCGAAATGCGCGGCGAGCAGCTCGACGGCGGCTTCGGTCGCCTTGCCGTCTTCGGGTGCGGCACTGACGGCGACGGCGAGTGCCCCGTCGGCTTCCAGGCCGCCGATCCCCGGCCGGCGCGAGCGCGGCGTGACGCGCACCGCGAGATAGACGCCGTCGGGCACCTTCGTCAGCGGTGTGCTCCCGGCGCCCGCCATCGGCCCTAGAGCCAGTATTCGTAGATCAGGTTCTGCGCGAAGATCAGCAGCAGGATCAGCACGACGGGCGAGATGTCGATGCCGCCGAGACTGGGCACGAAGCGGCGGATCGGGCGCAACGCCGGCTCGGTCACGCGATGGAGGAAATCGGCGATCGTGTAGACGATCTGGTTGCGCGGGTTGAGCACGTTGAACGCCAGCAGCCACGACAGCAGCGCCGACGCGACGAGCAGGTACGTATAGATCGTGATGACTGAAATTATCAGGTTGCCGAGAGCGATCATGGCGCGGAAAGCTCCTGTTGCCGATCAGCGGGGAACCGTACACGAAGCGCACAAGTCGCTGCAAGGTCTCGTGAATCCGTCGCTTGACAGGGCGGGACGCCAAACGCATTATCGCGCGCCTTTCGACGGGCGTGTGGGGCCGTAGCTCAGCTGGGAGAGCGCCTCGTTCGCAATGAGGAGGTCGTCGGTTCGATCCCGATCGGCTCCACCATCCCGCACCCCGTCGCAAATCCGACAAGTTCGGCCGCTTTCCCGGCCTTCCGCCGCCCGAGCATCCGATGAGCGAAGAACTCCTGCGCACCATCGAGCTGGACGTGCTGAAGCGGCTCTACCGTTTCTGGCTCGACCAGACCCCGGCCTCCGGCGGGCCGCCGCGCGCCAAGGGCTTCCCGGTCGAGGGGCTCGCCGAGTGGGCGCCCAATCTCGTCGTCATCGAGGTGAAGGCGCAGGCGCGCTTCCGCTACGGCTTCTACGGCACGACCTTCCGCAAGGCCTTCGGCGTCGACATGACCGGAACCGCCATCGAGGACCTGCCGAGCGAGCAGGCGAGCCTGCTGTCGGCCGAATACCGCCTCGTGCGCCGCACGCAGCGCCCGTACTGGCGCGTCTATGCCGGCTGGTTCGGCCCGGGCGAGGAGCCGCAGACCTGGGAGCGCCTGTCGCTGCCGCTGGCCAGCCAGAAGGGCGACGTCGCCTTCATCCTCGCGGGCGCCTACCGGGTCGACAAGCGGGGTTAATTCCCGCCCTTCAGCTTCGCGATGCGCGCGGCAAGATCGGCGCGCGCCGGATTGTCGGCCGGCAGCAGGGCGAGCAGGCGCTGCCACAGCGCCGTCGCGGCAAGCTCGTTGCCGGCAAGTGCCTCGTCCTGGCCGAGCAGCCAGAGGGCGCGTCCTTCGTTCGGCGTGCGCGCGATCAGGGTCGCCATCGCCGCGCGTGCCGGCGGGTCGAGCGGCTTTTCCGGATCGTGCAGGTCGATCAGCGCCGCGGCGTAGTCCTGCAGCACGTCCATGTTGTCCGGTGCGATGGCGGCCGCACGCGCGTGCGCGGCCAGCGCCTTGTCCGGCTCGCCCAGCACCTGGCGCGAGCGTGCGAGGCGGCGCCAGCCTTCCAGATCGTCGGGCTGGCTTTCGAGGCGGGCGGCGAGGCCCTCGACCATGCTGCGGATCGCTTCGCTGTCGGCGGCGGGTGCGCTGCCTGTACTCGTGCCCACGCGCGGTGCGCCGAGCTTGACGACGGCCGGCGGATTGCCGGGCGAGGCGCGCAGGCGGCGCGTGTCGATGCGTGCTTCGCGCGCGTTGCGGTCCATCGCCTCGCGCACGGTCGCAAGCCACGGCGAATTCGCGGGCGAAGCGGCGATCAGGTCGAACCAGATGCGCACGGCCGCCGCCCGGTCGCCGGCCTGCGCGCGCGCCAGGCCCGCGTAATAGCGGGCGCGCGGATCGCCGGGATCGGCGGCCAGCACGCGGCCGAACGCGGCCTCGGCTTCCGGCGTCACCTGGCCGGCCGCCACGGCAACGGCCGTCTCGCCGCGCGGGCCCGAAATCTCCGGCTGGCCGCCCGACAGCTCGTCGGCCTGCCGCCAGGCATCGAGCGCCTGTTCGGGCTGGCGCAGCGCAAGCGACGCTTGCGCGAAACGCACCCACGCTTCGAGATCCTGCGGATTGCGTTCGACGCGCGCGCGCATGGTGGCCATGAAGGCGGCAAGCTGCCGGTCGGCCGCGGCGACCGCGGCGGGATCCTCGACCTGCCGCCCGGCGATCGGCTCGCCGGGCAGGCCGGGCGAGCCCTGCCGCTCGTAGACCGCAAGGGCGATCACCGGCAGGACGATCGCCAGCGCGATGGCGACGGTGCGAGCGGTGTTGCGCGCAGCCTGCGTCTCCGGCTCGGATGTCTCGCCGTTGCCGGCAAGCGCAAGCATGCGGCGGCCGATCTCGGCGCGCGCGGCGCGCGCCTCGTCGGCGGTGATCGTGCCGCGCTCGACGTCGCGCGCGATCTCGGCCAGCTGGTCGCGGTGCACCTCCATGTCGAAGGCCGCGCGCGGCAGGGCGGCACCGCGCGCGCGCAGCAGCGGCCAGACGAGCAGGGCGACGACGAGGGCGGTCAGGCCGCCGAGGATCGCCTGGATCATCTGGGCTGCCCCTCGTCGAGCAGGGCGGCGAGGCGCTTCTCCTCGTCTTCCGTCAGCGGGACGGGGGTTTCCCGCGCGGCCGGGCGGCGGCGACGGATATAGACCAGCGCCCCGAACGCCGCCGCGGCGAGGATCGCGAACGGCCCGTACCACAGCACGTACGTGTCGATGCGCACCGGCGGCTTCAGCCGCACATAGTCGCCGTAGCGCTGCGTGACATAGGCAAGGACGGCATCGTCGCCGTCGCCGGCGGTCAGCCGTTCGCGCACGAGGCGGCGCAGGTCGGCGGCAAGCGGGGCAGCCGAATCGTCGATCGGCTGGTTTTGGCAGACGAGGCAGCGCAGCTCCTGGCTGATCGCGCGCGCGCGCGCTTCCAGTGCCGGATCGGCGAGCATCTCGTGCGGCAGCACGGCAAGGGCGGGCCCCGCGAGCAGTGCCGCGAGCAGGGCGAGGACGTATCTCACGGCTCGCCCCGGAGGCGCTTGACCATCGGCAGCAGCGTGTTGTCGAGCAGGTCGGGCGTGATGGCGCCGACATGGCGGTAGCGGATGGTGCCGCGCCTGTCGACGACGAAGGTCTCGGGGGCGCCGTACACGCCCCAGTCGACGGCGACGCGGTTCTCGAAATCCCAGCCGATCGCGCGATAGGGATTGCCGAGCTCGCCCAGCCAGCGCCGCGCGTCTTCCGCCCGGTCCTTGTAGTTGATGCCGTAGACCGGCACGTCGCCCTCGCGCGCGAGGCGCACGAGGATCGGATGCTCGATCCGGCAGGGCGGGCACCACGAGGCGAACACGTTGACCAGCGACACGTCGCCCTTGAGCGTGGCGCTCGCAAGACCCGGCCGGTCGATGCCGGCGACGGCCGGAAGCGCGAATTCCGGAACGGGCCGGTCGATCAGGGCGCTGGGGACCAGCTGCGGATCGCGCGTCAGGCCCCAGCCCAGATAGGCCGCAAGGATCGCGAAGACCGCCAGCGGCAGGAAGAACAGCGCGCGCTTCATTCCGCCGCCGCCATCCCCGCGGCTTCCGCCGGACGGCGCGGGGCCCCCACGCGGTGGCGCCGGTCGGTGAGCGACACGATGCCGCCGATCACCATCGTGCAGGCCCCCAGCCAGATCCACGGGACGAGCGGGTTGTGGTAGATGCGCACGGTCCACGCCGTGTCGGGCTGCGTGGCGGCAAGGAACGAAGGCGCACCGCCGGGCGGGGCCGGGATTTCCGGATCGCCGATCGTCGCGTAGAGATCGGCGAGCAGGTTCGTGCGGATCGACGTCTCGGTCGTCGCACTGCCTGCGACGGGGAAGTAGCGCCGCTCGGGCGTCATCACCGCATAGAGCCGCTCGCCGCGATAGACCTCGAAGGTGCCGCGTACCGCGCGGTAGTTCGGCCCTTCGGCGCGCGTCACACCCTTGAAGACGAAGTTGTAGCCCGCGACCTCGAACGCGTCGCCCGCGCGCGCCAGCCGGATCACCTCGGTCTGCCAGGCGGTCACGCCGGCGATCCCCATCACGATCAGGCCCATGCCCGCGTGCGCGATCGTCATGCCCCAGCTGGCGCGCGGCAGGCCGGCCGCGCGCGACCACACGGTTCCCGCACCCGCGCGGAACAGCTTCACGCGCTCGGCCCATTCGACGAACGCGCCGACGATCAGCCATGCCGCCAGCCCCATGCCGAGGGCCGCGTAGACGCTGCGGCGCGAATCCATCCAATAGACCGTACCGATGATGGCGATCGACACGAGCATCGCCGCGCGCAGGCGCTGGAGTGCCCCGGCAAGGTCGCCGCGCTTCCAGCCCAGCATGGGCCCGACGCTGAGGGCGAGCAGCAGCGGGATCATCAGCGGCACGAAGGTCGAATTGAAGAAGGGCGGGCCGACCGAGACCTTGGCCCCGCCGAGCGCTTCGAGGAACAAGGGATAGAGCGTGCCGATGAACACCGTCGCCGCGGCCGTGGCGAGGATCACGTTGTTGAGGACGAGCCCGCCTTCGCGGCTGATCGGCTGGAAAAGCCCGCCGCCCTTCAGCAGGGGTGCGCGCCACGCGAACATCGCCAGCGACCCGCCGATGGCGACCACGAGGATCGCAAGGATGAAGATGCCGCGCGCCGGATCGACCGCGAAGGCATGCACCGAGGTGAGCACGCCCGAGCGCACGAGGAACGTGCCGACGAGCGAGAGCGCGAAGGCGAGGATGGCGAGCAGGATCGTCCAGGTCTTCAGCGCGTCGCGCTTTTCGGCGACGATCGCCGAGTGGAGCAGGGCCGTGCCGACGAGCCACGGCATGAAGCTCGCGTTCTCGACCGGGTCCCAGTACCACCAGCCGCCCCAGCCCAGTTCGTAGTAGGCCCACCACGAACCCAGCGCGATGCCGCCGGTGAGTGCCGCCCACGCGGCCAGCGTCCACGGCCGCACCCAGCGCGCCCACGCGGCATCCACGCGCCCCTCGATCAGGGCCGCCATCGCGAAGGCGAAGACGATCGAGAAGCCGACATAGCCCACATAGAGAAGCGGCGGATGGAAGGCGAGGCCGGGGTCCTGCAGCAGCGGGTTGAGATCGTTGCCGTCGGCGGGCGGCGGGAAGACGCGCTCGAACGGATTGGACGTGAAGACGATGAAGGCGAGGAACGCGACACCGATCATGCCCTGGATGGCAAGCGTGCGCGCCTTGAGGCCGGGCGGCAGGTTGCGCCCGAAGGAAGCGACCAGTGCCCCGAACAGGCCGAGGATCAGCGCCCAGAGGACCATCGAGCCCTCGTGGTTCCCCCACGTACCCGACACCTTGTAGAGCAGCGGCTTGGCCGAATGCGAATTGGCCACGACGTTCTTCACCGTGAAGTCCGACACGACGAAGGAATGCAGGAGGCAGGAGAAGGCGAGTGCGACGAGCGCGAACTGCACGAGAGCGGCGGGGACCGCGAACGCCGTCAGCGAGGGGATGCGGGCCTGCGCGCCGACGAGCGGGACGATCGCCTGTGCGAGTGCCACGCACAAGGCGAGGACCAGCGCGTAGTGGCCAAGCTCGGCGATCACTTGGCGGTCCCCTTGGTTTCCTGCCAGCGGCCCGAGCGTTTCAGCGCCTCGGCGACTTCGCCGGGCATGTAGTTCTCGTCGTGCTTGGCTAGCACTTCGCCCGCCCGGAACGTGCCGTCGGCGGCAAGCCTGCCGTTGGCGACAACGCCCTGTCCCTCGCGGAACAGGTCGGGCAGCACGCCCGTATAGGTGACCGGAACGGCGTGTTCGAGATCGGTCACCTTGAAGCGCACTTCGGCCGTGCCCGGCACGCGCTCGACCGAGCCGACCTCGACCAGGCCGCCGATGCGCATCTGCCGGTCGAGCGGCACCTTGTGCGCCGCGATGTCGCTGGGCGTATGGAAGAAGACGAGATGGTCGTCGAACGCGGTCAGCGTGAGTGCCGCGGCCGTTCCCAGACCGAGGGCGGCGAGCAGCAGCACCATCAGGCGACGGCGCTTGGCGGCACGGGCCTTGGGCAGCTTCATGGCCGCGTGTCCCGGCCGTCGTCGAGGTCGGCTAGTTCGCGCTCGGCTTCGCGCAGCCGGCGCCAGCTCCCCGCACCGAGGACGACCAGCAGCACGGCCGACAGCGCGTAGGCCGGCCAGACATAGGCCGCATAGCCGCCCATCTCGAGGAAGGCCGCCATCACCTGCCCCCGTCCTGCGCATGGCGCAGGACCGCAAGGCGCCGCTCGATCAGGCCCGTGCGCACGCGCACGAGCGCGACCGCCACGAAGAACAGCGTGAAGCCCAGCGCCATCGCCATCAACGGCAGCAGCATCGAGGTATGCACGGCCGGTGCGTCGAGCCGCGAGATCGACGCGGGCTGGTGCAGCGTGTTCCACCAGTCGACCGAGAACTTGATGACCGGCAGATTGACGGCCCCCACCAGTGCCAGAACGGCGGAGGCGCGCGCCCCGCGCTCGGGCTCGTCGAAGGCGGCGTTGAGCGCCATGTAGGCGAGATAGACGAAGAACAGGATCAGCACCGAGGTGAGGCGCGCGTCCCACACCCACCAGGTCCCCCACATCGGCTTGCCCCACAGCGAGCCGGTGACGAGGCACAGGAACGTGAAGGCCGCCCCCACGGGTGCGATCGCGCGCCCGGCGACTTCCGCCAGCGGATGGCGCCAGACGAGCGTGGCCGCCCCGGCGATCGCGAGATTCGCATAGACGAACATCGCCATCCACGCCGAGGGCACGTGCACATACATGATGCGCACCGTCTCGCCCTGCTGGTAGTCGGCGGGCGAGACGAACAGCGCATTCCACAGGCCAAGCCCGAGGAACAGGGCGGCACCGCCGGCCGCCCATGGCAGCAGGCGGTCGGACAGGCGCTTGAAATTCGCGGGACTTGCGTAGCGGTGCCAGTTCAAATGTAGGGCCCCTCGTTCGACGGCCGGGAGTATTGCCCTTCCACCCGGATTTTCCAACCCAATCGGGGCGACAAAACGGCGCGGCCCCGGCCTATTCGCTGGCCTGGCGCAGGGAAGCCGCCATCGCGAACGGGGCAAGGGTAAGTGCGAAGACCGCAAGCGCGCCAAGCAGGAACAGGTGCGGGCGCACGGGCAGGCCGGCGACCGCCGCCTCGACCGCGGCGACGGCGAAGATCAGCACCGGCACATAGAGCGGCAGCACGATCAGGGCAAGCAGCGCCCCGCCCTTGCGGGCCCCCACCGACAGGGCGGCCCCGATGCCGCCCGTCAGCGACAGGGTCGGCGTGCCCAGCAGCAGCGTCAGCAGCAGCGTGCCGTACGCGTCGGCCGGCAGCTGCAGCATCGTGGCGACCAGCGGCGAGACGACGATCAGCGGGACCGCGGTCGTCAGCCACTGTGCGACGCACTTGGCGAGTGCGAGAAGTTCGAGCGGTGCGGGTGCAAGGACGAGCTGCTCGAGGCTGCCGTCGTCCGCCTCGGCCTGGAACAGCCGGTCGAGCGACAGGAGGCCCGCCAGCAGTGCGGTAACCCACACGATGCCGACGGCCACGCGTGCGAGCACCTGTGGTTCCGGCCCGATGCCGAAGGCGAACAGCGTTGCGGCGATGACGAAGAAGGCAAGGATCGTCAGCGTTTCGGCCGGCGTGCGCAGGGCGAGCTTCACGTCGCGCGCGACGAGGGCGAGGGCGGCGTTCATCGCACGCCGCCAAGCGTCAGCGTGCGCGCGTCCGTACCCGGAAAATCGAGATGCGTGGCCGCCACGACCATGCCGCCGCCGGCCCGGTGCTTCGCGATGGCGTGTGCCAGCGCTTCGTTGGCGGCGGCATCGAGGCCGTTGTTCGGCTCGTCGAGCAGCCACAGCGGGGCAGGGGCCGCGAGCAGGCGTGCAAGGGCCGCACGCCGGCGCTGGCCCTGGCTGAGGAAGCGCGCGGGCGTCCGGCCGAGCGCGCCAAGCCCGAACGCGTCGAGAGCGCCGGCCGGATCGGCGACGGCACCGCGCAAGGCCGCGTGGAACGCCAGATGCTCGGCCAGCGTCAGCGTTGGCTTGAGTGCATCGGCATGGCCGACGAAATGCAGGCGCGCGCGATGGGCGGCGGGATCCGTACCGATATCGGTGCCGTCCCATTCGAGCGTGCCGTCGGTCCGCGCGATCAGACCCGCGAGCACGCGCAGCAGGCTCGACTTGCCTGCCCCGTTGGGGCCGCGCAGGACCACGAGATCGCCGGGTGCCACGCGAAGCTCGACATGGCGGAACACCATCCGGCCGCCGCGTCGGCAGGCGAGTGCGAGCCCTTCGAGGCCGGCGGTCGAATCCGTGTTCATCGGGCGGAGATTAGCGGAAAAAAAGTGGCGGATACGAACCGTACATCCGGGCCCGTATCCGCCGTCGCGCAAGTTCCCGGCTGGGGCTGGAGTCCGGGGAGCTCCGGCCGGGTGAATCTTCGGCAACTGCTGCGTGCGCGATCGCTGTGGTCTTGCCGATAGGTCCAATAAAACGCGCCGGCGACGGCTTTATTCGGGCCGCTTTATGGCCGAACCGTGAAATTTCCGACGGTTCCGGAAAGGGGAGGAAAATCCATTAGTTATGCGAATTTTGAAGTTATTGACAGTTTGTTAATGCGATTTACGCATGGCTCGGGTGTTTGCAGTGCACCGACAAATTCAAGTTTTGGTCACGATTGGCGCCCATAGTCCTCCCATCGGACGCCGGACATGACCGGTGCCGTTTGGAGATGAAAATGCTCGCGTTCGTAGCCCTTGCCGCCATTCCCGCCGTGATCGCCATCCTCGCGATGGCCCATGACGTGGTCGACGAGACGTTCCTCGTCACCAACCCGGGCCTGATGGCGGCGGCCGCCGGCCGCTAAGAGCGCCCCGCCTTCCTTCGCAGAGGGAGGCGTCAGTCGAACTTCCGCAAATCCTCGATCACCTTGCCGTCGTTCGGCAGGGTGCCGGGGATAGCGAATTCGACAGCGCCCTTCATCTTGGTGACGGACTGGAGCGTCTCGGCGAGTTTCGCCGCAAGCCCCGCATCCGCCACCCCCTCGACCTTCAGGGTCATCGTGTCGTTGTCGCCCTCGCGGGTGACGACAAGCCGGAATTTCGCGATCCCGTGCCGCCTGGCCGCCTCGGCGACCTGCCCCGGATGCACGAACATGCCCTTGACCTTCGTGGTCTGGTCGGCGCGCCCCATCCAGCCGCGCAGACGCCGGTTGGTGCGCCCGCACGCACTGATGCCGGACACGAACATCGAGAGATCCCCGGTGCCGAAGCGGATCAGCGGATAGTCCGGATTGAGCGTCGTCACGACGACCTCGCCCACTTCGCCGTCGGCCAGCGCTTCGCCCGTTCCCGGCCGCACGATCTCGACCACCAGCCATTCATCGAGGACCAGGCCCGCGTCCGGCACGCTCTCGTAGCCGATCAGGCCGAGATCGGCGGTCGCATAGCACTGGCGCATCGCGATCCCTTTGGTCTCCATCTCGCCGCGCAACGCCTTGGGCACGGCCTCGCCTGAAACGAGTGCGAGCTTCAGGCTCGAAAGATCGGCCTGCAGCTCGGCCCCCTTCTCGAGGATGATCTTCAGGAACGACGGCGTGCCGACATAGCCCTTCGGCCGGATGTCGGCGATCGCGCGCACCTGCTGCTCGGTGTTGCCGGTCCCCGCCGGCACGACCGGACAGCCGATCGCGTGCGCGCCCATCTCCAGCATCGAGCCGGCGGGTGTCAGGTGATAGCTGAAGCAGTTGTGCACCACGTCGCCGCGCCGGAAGCCCGCGGCCCAGAGTGCGCGGGACAGGCGCCAGTAGTCCGGCCGCATCGCCTCGGGATCGTAGATCGGGCCCGGCGACATGAAGATGCGGCCCAGATGCCGGGTCTTCACCGCCGTCAGCCCGCCGAACGGGTCGCGTTTCTCGAAGCGTCTTTTCTGCAGCTCGATGAGGTCGCCCTTGCGCACGACGGGCAGCTTCGAAAGGGCCGCGCGGTCGACGACCCGCGCCGGATCCACGTCCTTCAGCGTTTCGGCGAAATGCGGCGCATTGGCCTTCGCGTTCTCGATCTGGATGCGCAGATCGACGAAATTGCGTTCCTCGCGGAAGGAAGGATCGCGCGTCTCGAGATCGTCGAAATATTCGGAATCCATGTTCGCTCGCCCCGCAGTATCGAATCGATCCGACGAGCCTGTCCGACCGGACGGCCCATCTCAAGCCCCAAGATGTCTCAGGCCAGCCAGCGCTTGCGGCGCTTGTAATGCTTGATGTCGCGGAACGACTTGCGCCCACCGGCGGCGATGCCGAGGTAGAATTCCTTGACGTCCTCGTTGCCGCGCAGCGTGTCGGCCGAGCCGTCGAGCACGACGCGGCCGTTCTCGAGGATGTAGCCGTAGTGCGCGTGGCGCAACGCGATCGACGTGTTCTGCTCGGCCAGCAGGAACGACACGCCCTGCTCGCGGTTGAGCTTGACGACGATCTCGAAGATCTCCTCGACCAGCTGCGGGGCAAGGCCCATCGACGGCTCGTCGAGCAGGATCATGTCGGGCCTGCTCATCAGCGCACGGCCGATCGCGGTCATCTGCTGCTCGCCGCCTGAGGTATAGCCTGCCTGCGACCTGCGCCGTTCCTTCAGGCGCGGGAAATAGCCGTAGACCATCTCGAGATCGCGCGCGATGGCGGCCCGCCCCTCGGTGCGGGTATAGGCCCCCGTCATCAGGTTTTCCTCGACGGTCAGGTGGCCGAAGCAGTGGCGGCCTTCCATCACCTGGATGACGCCGCGCTTCACGAGGTCGTTGGGCGTCATGCCGTCGATGCGCTCGCCCTTGTATTCGACCGAGCCCTTCGTCACCTCGCCGCGCTCGGCGCGCAGCAGGTTCGAGATCGCCTTGAGCGTGGTGGACTTGCCGGCCCCGTTGGCGCCGAGCAGGGCGACGATGCCGCCCTTGGGCACTTCCAGGCTCACGCCCTTCAGCACGAGGATCACGTGGTCATAGATGACCTCGACGTTCTTGACCTCCAGCAGCGGCTTGGCGCGCGGAGCCTTCAGTTTGCGTTCGAGTTCGGCGGCGTCGGTCGTCATGCGTTCGATGTCCGGAAAATAAAAAGGGGCGGACCGTTTCCGGCCCGCCCCGTCAGGCTAGAATCCCTGGACCACTGACGGGTCCTTCAGGATTGCTTCGCGCAATCGCGCGGCTGCGCGTTCTTTTCCTTGGCGTACTGCGCGGAACCCGTCTCGTACATCTCGCGCAGCATCTTGCGGTTGGGCTCGATCCAGTCCGAGACCCAGTTCCATGCCTTGCCGTTCCACTGCTGGATGCGGACGACACCGCCACCCTCGTGGTCTTCGCAGCTGGTGCGCAGCGGCGGCATGAAGCCCTCGAAGCCCATCGTGGCAAGCCGCTGGGTGTTGAGGTTCAGGTTCTCGAAGCCCCAGCGGACCTGCTCGCCGGTCATCGGCTTGTTGCCGTAACGCTCCTGTGCGGTGCGCACCGCCTCGACCACCATCGCGGCGTTGATCGCCCCGCGGTTGTAGAGGACCGTGCCGACATGGCGCGCTTCGCCGGTCGCCTGGCCCGCCTTCAGCACGGTGTTCTCGATGTCGCGCATGAACTTGTAGTCCTTGCCCGTGCCGTGGAAATTCGCGGCAAGATAGCCCTTGGCGGCATCGCCGGGCGGGGTCACGTCCTGCTCGGAGCCGGCCCACCACACGCCGATGAACTTGTCGCGCGGGAAGCCGACGGCCGCCGCTTCGGTGATCGCGGTCGGGTTCATGACGCCCCAGCCCCACATGATCACGTAGTTCGGGCGGATCTGGCGGCCGATGCGCAGCCAGATCGCCTTCTGCTCCACGCCCGGGTTCGGCACCGGGAACTCCGACAGCTCGAAGCCCTGTTCCTTGGCGAGGCGCTGGATGACCGGCAGCGGTTCCTTGCCGAAGGCGCTGTCGTGGTAGATGTACGAGATCTTCTTGCCCTTGAGCGTGCCTTCCTTCGCCTTGATGAACTGCAGGATGGCGTCCATCTGCGAATAGTAGGTGGCGGGCAGCGTGAACATCCACGGGAAGACGCGGCCGTCCGAACCGTCCGAGCGGCCGTAGCCCGAGGTGAGCAGCGGGATCTTGTCCTGCGCGGTGCGTTCGATCAGCGCGTAGGTGATGCCGGTCGACAGCGGGACGATGGCCGTGGCACCCGTCGGGCCCTTGCCCTTCAGGCGCTCGTAGCATTCCACGCCGCGGTCGGTGTTGTAGGCCGTCTCGCACTCTTCCCAGGTGATCTTGACGCCGTTGATGCCGCCGTCGCGCGCGTTGACCATCTTGAAATAGTCGATGAAGCCGTCGGCGAACGGCGTGCCGTTCGGCCCGAACGGACCCGTGCGGTAGGACAGCGACGGAATGAACTGTTCGTTGGCTTGCGCCAGTGCCGGGGCCGGAAGTGCCAGCGGGGCCGCAAGCAGTGCGGCACCGAGCAGTGCGGACCCAAAGCGGGTAAGGCTCATCGGGCATTCTCCCTGTTGACGTCACTTCTATCGGGGCGCCGGGCGGTTGCCCGGCTGGTCGTTTGCCGACCTTGGGCAGGACCTTACGACATGCCACGCCCGCCGCCAAGGTCCGGAAATATTGCCGGGATTGCCGATCGGGCGCGCGCGCCGGCCGGAAAACGGATTGACACATTCAAATCTATCGATGTATTGAATCGCCCATGATCGAAATCTGCAAGGCGCTCGCCGATCCCGCGCGGCTCAAGATCCTCGAATTCCTGCGCCGGCCGGATTCGCAGTGCTGCACGTTCGCCGACCGCGTCTGCGCCTGCGACATCGAGCCGCTGCTCGGCCTGTCGCAGCCGGCGACCAGCCACCACATGCGCATCCTCGTGCGTGCCGGTCTCGTCACGTCCGAGAAGGACGGGCGCTTCATCTACTACCGGCTCAACGGCCCCGCGTTCGCCGAGGCGCTGGAGTATCTCGGCCGCTTCGTGCGGCCACCGAAAAAGGCGGCGCGCGTCGCCTGAAATCGAGAAAGGAAACCGGAATGTCCGAACTTCCCGTTGCCGTCATCGGCGCAGGCCCGGTCGGCCTTGCCGCCGCCGCCCATCTTCTCGGGCGCGGGATCGAGCCCGTCGTCCTCGAATCCGGCCCGTCGGCCGGTCATGCCGTCGCGCAGTGGGCGCATGTGCGCATGTTCTCGCCATGGCGCTACTGCATCGACGAAGCGGCGCGCCGGATCCTCGAACGCGCCGGCTGGCAGGCGCCCGACGCCAAGCGCGTGCCGACCGGCGGCGAACTGCTCGACCAGTACATCAAGCCGCTCGCCGCGACGGCGGAACTGGCACCGCGCATCCGCTACCGGGCGCAGGTCGTCGCGATCGCGCGTGCCGCGCGCGACAAGCTGCGCGACGACCGCGACGGCGAACCGTTCGTCGTGCGCTACCGCAAGGACGGCAAGACCGCATCGCTGACGGCGCGCGCCGTCGTCGACGCGTCGGGCACCTGGTCGTCGCCCAATCCGCTGGGCGCCAACGGGCTGCCGGTGGAGGGCGAGGATGAAGTCGCCCGCACGATCGCCTACGGGATTCCCGACATCCGCGGCGTCGACCGCCCGCTCCATGCCGGACGCACCACGCTGGTGGTCGGCGGCGGGCATTCGGCGATCAACGCGCTGCTCGATCTCGTCTCGTTGCGCAATGCCGACCCCGGCACGCGGGTGCTGTGGGGGATCCGCCGCGCGAACGCGACGCGCGCCATCGGCGGCGGGGCCGCGGATGCGCTGCCGGATCGTGGCGCGCTCGGCACGCGGCTCGAAGCCGCGTTGGCCGCAGGCGACATCGAACTGCTGCCATCCTTCGCGATCGAGCGGCTGACCGCGACCGATGCCGGCGTGGCCGTCGCCGGCAGGGCAGGCGGTTACCCGGTCAATTTCCGGGTCGACCGCATCGTCGCCGCGACCGGCTTCCGGCCCGACCTCGCCATGCTGCGCGAGGTGCGCGTCGGGCTCGATCCGGCACTCGAATGCCCGACGGCACTGGCACCGCTGATCGATCCGAACATCCATTCCTGCGGCACAGTCCGGCCGCACGGGGCGATCCAGCTCGCGCACCCGGAAAAGGATTTCTACGTCGCCGGCATGAAGAGCTACGGCCGTGCGCCGACGTTTCTTCTGGCCACGGGGCACGAGCAGGTGCGCTCGATCGCCGCGGCGCTCGCCGGCGACCTGCAGGCCGCCGGGCGCGTCGAACTCGACCTGCCGCAGACCGGCGTGTGCTCGACCGCCGTGCGCGAAGCCGCGGAAGTCGCGGAAGCGGCGGCCGGCTGCTGCGGCGGGCCGGCGCCCGCCGGTGTCGATGCGTGCTGCGTCAAGGATGTCGAGGCGAAGGTTGCCGGCAAGTCGGGCTGCGGCTGCGACTAGTGCCGCAGCCGGCGGACCAACGCGAAGGCAAGCAGCGCGCCGGCGATCTGCGCGGCGATGAAGCCGGGCGCATCCGCCGGCCGGATGCCGGCGAAGCTGTCGGTCAGCGACCGGGCGAGCGTCACGGCAGGGTTCGCGAAGCTCGTCGAGGCCGTGAACCAGTAGGCGCCGGCGATGTAGCCCGCGACCGCGGCCGGGACGGCATTCGGACTGCGCTTCGACGCGATCAGAACGACGAGAAGAAGCCCGAACGTCGCCACCGCTTCGGCCAGCCATTGCGGCAGGCCGGTCCGGACCTTGACGCCGAACTGGAGCAGCGGCAGGTCGAACATGCCGTGCGCGAGCAGCACGCCGACGAGCGCGCCGGCGATCTGTGCGGCGACATAGGGCAGGATATCGCCGCGTGAAAGATCGCCCCGTGCGGCCATCGCGAACGTGACCAGCGGATTGAAGTGCGCGCCCGAGACCGGCCCGAGTGCCGCGATCAGCGCGTAGAGCACGCCGGCCGTCGCGATCGCGTTGGCAAGCAAGGCGAGGCCCGCATTCCCGCCCGACAGCCGCTCGGCCATGATGCCCGAGCCCACGATCGCGGCAAGCAGCAGCGCGCTGCCGACGGCTTCCGCGGCGGCACGGGCGGCAAGCGTCGTCATGCAGGTTCGGTCGTCCTGCCCATGTCGTCGATCCGGCGCTTGATCTCGAGTTTCGAGAGCGATCCGAGCGGCAGGCTCGCGAAGATGCGGATGCGCCGCTCGATCATGCCGAAAACCTCGGCCACGAATGCCGCCTTCTCGGCATCCGTTCCTTCGAACGACGACGGATCGGGGAAGCCCCAATGCGCCGTCATCGGCTGGCCCGGCCAGACGGGGCAGACTTCGCCCGCCGCGTCGTCGCAGACGGTGAAGACGAACTGCATGGCGGGGGCGCCGGGCTTCGCGAATTCGCGCCAGTCCTTGGAGCGGAACCCGCTCGTGTCGAAGTCGAGCCGGTCGAGCAGCGACTTGACGAACGGGTTGATGCGCCCCGACGGCTGGCTGCCGGCGCTGAAGGCGCGGAACTTGCCCGCCCCGTGCCGGTCCAGCAGCGCTTCGGCCATGACCGAGCGCGCGGAATTGTGCGTGCACAGGAACAGGACGTTCTTGATGTCGTCGTGATCCGCCATGATGTCGCTCCCTGCCGTCGGCCGATGGCGCGACAATACGAAGCTTCGATGACATCCATGTTACACCGCCGTCAGGCTCAGCACCGCCTCGGCGATCGCGCGCGGGCGCTCGCCAAGGCCGGTCACCACGGCGTCGGGCCGCGGGTCGATTTCCAGGAGTTTCGTCCCCGCCACGACCGGCACGCCGTCATGGACGAGCCCGCGGAGGATCCCCGACATCGGCGCCACGATCGGTCCGCCATCGACGGTGCCGACCTGTGCGCCGGCGATCGCGGCATCGCCGATTTCGGCGCGCGTCCGGAAGATGCCGTCCTGCGGGGAATAGACCAGCCGCTCGCGCCCCGCACCGCCCAACGGCTTGGGCTCGCCCGCAAGCGCCAGGGTGGCGCCGTCGTGCACGATGCGGCCAAGGGCCGTCCAGCTCGTCTCGACCGCGACATGGCAGTTCTTCCACGCGTCGAACCCCGGTCCCAGCCCGACCGTGAGCGGCGCGTCGGCGCGCATGTCTTCCGGCTCGACGCGCTTGCGCAGCCTTGCGTCGACCAGCATGTCGGGGCGGAAGGCGGTGCACGTCCCGGCATAGGGTGCCGATGTCGAGACGAGGCCGTCGCCGAGATTTGCCGTGCCGCCCGCGCGCGTGCAGGCGAGCCCCTCGAGCTCGGCCGAACCGTCGAACAGCGAGTCCGCGAAGCTCATCTTGCGCCGATGCACGGCGGGGCGCGCCACGTCGTGGATCAGCACGATATGGCCGGCCATGCGCAGCGCGTGCGCCACGGCCGAGCCGACATCGCCGATCCCGCGGATGAGCACGCGCATCGCCGGCGCTTCAGTGCGGGAACGGCCAGAGACGCAGCTTTTCCTTGCCGATCTGCCAGAGCCGCGCGAGGCCGTGCGGCTCGACGATCAGGAAGAACACGATCAGCGAGCCGAAGATCATCAGCTCGAAATGCGAGATCGTCGAGGTGGAGAGCGGCACGCCCAGCGAGGTCGGCACGACGTTGAGGAAGATCGGCAGCAGCACGATGAAGGCCGCTCCGAGGAACGAACCGAGGATCGAGCCCAGGCCCCCGATGATGATCATGAACAGGATCTGGAACGAGCGGTTGATGTCGAAGGCGAGCGCTTCGACGGCACTCGTGTAGATGAAGGCCCACAGTGCACCCGCCACGCCGCAGTAGAACGACGACACCGCGAAGGCGAGCAGCTTGGTGTGCAGCGGGCGGATGCCGATGATCTCGGCCGCGATGTCCATGTCGCGGATCGCCATCCAGGCGCGCCCGATGCGCCCGCGCACGAGGTTCTTGGCGACCAGCGCCAGCAGCGCCACGAACGACAGGCAGAAGATGTACTTGGCGTGCGAGGTCGCCTCGATGCCGGTGACGTACCAGCCGAACACCGCGCGCGGCGGGGCCGAGATGACGCCCGAGGCCGAGTAGTTCACGAACCACGGCACCTTGGTGAAGAGCCAGATCAGAAAGAACTGGGCCGCAAGCGTGGCGACCGCAAGATAGAAGCCCTTGATGCGCAGGCTCGGGATGCCGAACGCCACGCCGACGGCGGCGGTGACGCCGCCGGCCAGCAGGAACACGAACACGATGTTGAGTTCGGGGAACGCGGTGGCGAACTTGTAGGCCGCGAAGGCGCCGCACGCCATGAAGCCGCCGGTCCCGAGGCTGAGCTGGCCGCAATAGCCGGTGAGGATGTTGAGGCCGAGGGCCGCGACCGAGAAGACGAGGAACGGGATCAGGATCGTCGACAGGAAATAGTCGCTCGCGACCAGCGGGGTGGCGACGAAGGCGACGAGCAGCAGGATCGCCAAGGCGATCCGGTCCTGCAGGATCGGGAAGATCGCCTGGTCGGCGGCATAGCTCGTCTTGAATTGGCCGGCTTCGCGGTAGATCACGGGGCTACACTCTCTCGATGATGCGTTCGCCGAACAGGCCCTGCGGCCGGAACATCAGGAAGAACAAGGCCAGGATATAGGCAAACCAGTCCTCGATGCCGCCGCCGATCTTCGCGGCCCAGAAGACTTCGGCGACCTTCTCGCCCACGCCGATGATGAGGCCGCCGATGATCGCCCCCGGGATCGACGTGAAGCCGCCCAGGATCAGGACGGGCAGCGCCTTGAGTGCCACGAGGGCAAGCGAGAACTGCACGCCGAGCTTCGAGCCCCACATGATGCCCGCGACCAGTGCCACGATCCCGGCGACCGACCAGACGATCACCCAGATCGTCTGCAGCGGGATGCCGACGGACTGCGCCGCCTGATGGTCGTCGGCCACGGCGCGCAAGGCCCGGCCGATGCGGGTGGACTGGAAGAAGAAGGCGAGCGTGGCCACCAGCGTGCCCGCGACGATCGCCGCGACGATGTCGAACGTGTTGACCAGCACGCCGTATATCTCGATCGGGTCCTTCGGGATGCCGACATCCAGCCGCTTGACGTCCTCGCCCCACAGCATCTGGAAGAAGCCGTCGATGAAGAACGTCACGCCGATCGTCGCCATGAACAGGATGATCGGCGCCTGGTTGACGAGCGGGCGCAGCACGATGCGCTCGATGGCGAAGGCGAGCGCGATCATCGTGGCAAGTGCCAGCAGCAGGGCCAGCCACTCGGGCGCACCCAGTTCCTGGAAGCCGACGAAGGACAGGGCCGCACTCAGCACCATCGCCCCTTGCGCGAAGTTGAACACGCCCGACGCCTTGAAGATCAGCACGAAGCCGAGGGCCACGAGGCTGTACATGACGCCCGTCAGCAGCCCGCCGACGAGCACCTCGATGAAGAACGTGGGAAATTCCCAGATCTCCTTGAGCGGGCCGAAAAGGAAGTCGAGGAGGAAATCCATCGGCTGCACCTCACGCGTGCCCGGTTCCGAGATAGGCTTCGATGACCTTCGGGTCGCTCTTCACCACTTCGGGCGTGCCGTCGGCGATCTTGCGGCCGTATTCGAGGACGACCACGCGGTCGGAGATGTCCATCACCACGCCCATGTCGTGCTCGATCAGTGCGATCGTCGTGCCGAACTGCTCGTTGACGTCGAGGATGAAGCGGCACATGTCTTCCTTCTCCTCGAGATTCATGCCCGCCATCGGTTCGTCGAGCAGCAGCAGGTCGGGTTCGGCGGCAAGTGCGCGGCCCAGTTCCACGCGCTTCTGCAGGCCGTAGGGCAGGCGGCCGACGGGGGTTTTCCGGATCGCCTGGATCTCGAGGAAGTCGATCACGCGCTCGACCGTCTCGCGGTGCGCGATCTCCTCGGCCCGTGCCGGCCCCCAGTGCAGGCATTGCCAGAAGAAGCCGCTTTTCATCTTCAGCATGCGCCCGGTCATGATGTTGTCGAGCGTCGACATGCCGCGGAAGAGCGCGATGTTCTGGAA
>CAYQDN010000050.1:0-26336 GCA_964416335.1 uncultured Azospirillum sp. | reverse complement strand
TGTCCGGCTTCCGGCTTTCCGCGGAACAGACCGCCGCCCTCGACCAGCCGATCCTGGCCGCGCTGAAGACCGGCCACCGGCACCTCGCGCTGCGCGGCCGTTCGGTGCTGCGCTATCCCGCCGAGATCGCCCCGTTCGCGGCGTATCTCGAAGAGACGCCGGCGGCCCGGCGCGAGCTGCGCGAAGTCGCGGGTGCGGGGCCCGTGGCACTCCTCTTTCCCGAAGCGGTCGAGCCTGCACCGGTCGACGGGCTCGAGATCCGGGCTTGCGCGAAGGTCATGCAGATGATCGCGACCGACCTGCCCGCGGCCGATCCGGCCTTCGCGCCCGAAACGCTGGGGGTCGCCGACGTGCCGGCGATGCTCGAGCTGACGGCGCTGACCAAGCCCGGCCCCTTCTTCGTGCGCACGCACGAGCTTGGCCGCTATATCGGCATCCGTGACCACGGGCGGCTGGCGGCGATGGCGGGCGAACGCATGCGGCCCGAGGGTTTCACCGAGATCAGTGCAGTGTGCGTCCATCCCGATTTCCGCGGCCGCGGCCACGCACGCGCCCTGGTCAAGTCGCTGATGGCGAGTATTGCCGCGCGCGGCGAGCGGCCGTTCCTGCATCTCTATGCCGACAATCCGTCGGCCCGCACGCTCTACGAACGGCTCGGCTTCGTGCCGCGCACGGTCTTCAATTTCGCCCTGCTGCAGGCCCCCTAAGCCACCGCCAGCGTCGCCGGCCCGTTCGCCGGACGCGTCACGTGCCAGAATTCGCGGTGGAAGGCCTTCAACGACGGGCGATGGCCGATGCTGACGAGGGCCGTGCCCGGCAGGCGCTCGGCGAGCAGCGCATAGACATGCGCCTCGGTCGCCTCGTCCAGCGCCGAGGTCGCCTCGTCGAGGAACAGGAAGGCGGGCTTGGCCACCAGTGCGCGGCCGATGGCAAGGCGCTGCTGTTCGCCCGGCGACAGGCGCTGGCCCCAGTGCGCGACCTCGTCGAGGCGGCCGACGAGGTCGGGCAGGCGCACGTCGGCAAGCGTGGCGCGCAGCGTGGCGTCGTCGGCCCCGTCGTCGTGCGGATAGAGCAGCGCTTCGCGCAGCGTGCCGATGGGCATGTAGGGTTTCTGCGGCAGGAACAGGATGCCGCCGCGCGGCGGCACGGCGACATTGCCGCGCCCGAACGGCCAGATGCCGGCAAGCACGCGGAACAGCGTGCTCTTGCCCGAGCCCGAATCGCCGGTCAGCAGGATGCGCGCACCCGGTGCCACGCGCGCGGTCGCACCGGCGATCAGCGTCGTGCCGTCGGGGATCGCGACGTCCACGCCGTCGATGGCAAGCGCTCCGTCGGTCGCCGGCGTTTCGTGCAGCGGCGAGATTTTCGCGGCGGCTTCGGCCTCGGCGACCGCGGCCTCGAAATCGAGCAGCCGGTCGACGACCGATTTCCAGTCGGCGAGCTGCGCATAGGCCTGCACGAAGAACGACAGGGCGCCCTGCACCTGGCCGAAGGCCGAGGCGGTCTGCATCAGCCCGCCCAATTGCATGGCGCCCGAGAAATAGCGCGGGGCCGCGACGATGAAGGGGAAGACGATGGCAAGCTGCCCGAACAGGCTGGTGAACAGGTTGAGCTTCAGCCCCGCCCACATCAGCGCGTACCAGTTCGCCGCCACGCCCGCGAAACGCCGGATGAAGTTCTCGCGCTCGCGCCCCTCGCCGCCGTAGAGGGCGACCTGCTCGGCATTCTCGCGCAGGCGCACGAGGGCGAAACGGAAATCCGCCTCGTAGCGCTGCTGGGCGTAGTTGAGCGGGACGAGCGGCTTGCCGACCAGATGCGTGAGCCACGTGCCCAGCACCGAATAGAGGATGGCGAACCACACCATGTAGCCCGGGATCGCGATTTCGCGCCCGAACAGCGTCACCGCGAAATCGCCCGACAGGCCCCACAGGATCGCAAGGAACGCGCCCAGCGTCAGCACCGAGTTTATCAGCTGCGTGACGAGGCCCAGCGTCGTCGTCACGAACAGCTTGACGTCCTCGGCGATGCGCTGGTCGGGGTTGTCGGTCTCGGCCCCGGTCACCTGGAAGCGGTAATAGACGCGCGCACCCAGCCAGCTGTCGACATAGCGCCTCGTCAGCCACCGGCGCCAGCGGATCTGCAGCCACTGGCTGAACCAGCGCGTGGCGACGAAGTTGAAGATGAACAGGGCCGCAAGCCAGCCGAACACGCCGAACTGCGTCCAGAAGCTCGCCTCGTCCTTCTCCTGGAGCGCGTTGTAGAACTCGTTGTTCCACGAGTTGAACAGCACCTCGAGCCACACGCCGCCGACCGTCAGCGCCAGCACGACGGCGAACAGGCCGCACGCCGTCCAGCGGTCTTCGGAGAACCAGTAGGGGCGCGTCAGGCGCCACAGGCGGACGAGGAACGTCGCGAGCCCGACATGCGGGCGCGGTTCAGCTTGCATTGCGGATGATCTCCATGGCGCGAAGCCTAGCCTTGCGGCTTCGCCCGCGGCAAGCGCGGTCGTGTGACCTAGCGTAACCTGTGGGGATCGAATTCCAGCCGCCGCTCGCCGTCGCGCAGGGCCGTCTCGGGAACGGCGCGGGTGCCCTCGCTCTTGAGGCACACGAGGAAGCGCAAGCCCGCCTCGCTGTCGCAGGCGAACGGCAGCACGAGACGGTGCCAGCCCTCGACCGCCTGCCAGGGCGGTGCGACGTTCCACGTATAGGCCGGCAGCATGCGCTGCCGGGCGAGCGCATAGACGGCACGGTAGAGGAGCGGGCCCGGCGTGCCGGCGCGTTTGGCCATCGAGCACACCGTCTCGCCGCGATAGTCGCGCAAGGCCGTGTCGACGATCGCCGAGCCGTAGACCGCGAAACGGAAATCGAGCGTGCCGGGCAGCGGATCGACGACGGCCAGATGCACGACGGCAACGCCCAGCTCCTCGACATGCAGCTCGCGCCAGTGCGGCATCGCGCGCGCACGGCGCAGGCGCTGCCAGTGCGCATGCGTGGCGCGCAGTGCGGCATCGGGCATCGCGTCGGCCGGCGGGTCCCAGACGAGCTTCGGCAGCTTCAGGCCGAGATCGGCGAAGTGCCTGTCGAGAGTGGCCGTCTCGCCGCGCGAAAGTTCGCCGACCAGCGCCTCGAACGCCGCGTCGTCGTGGATGGAACCGTTCATGGAAGCGATGCTAGCGGTACGGGGTTAAAAAAGCCCTTCCGCGGCCGGTTGCAAAACGCAAATCAGCGCGGGACCGTGGGATTGAAAGCAAGGCGCTTTTCGCCTTCGTAGGCGGCGGCGTCGGAAACCGCGCGCGTGCCGTCGCCCTTGAGGCAGACGAGGAAGCGGATGTCGCCGTCGAGCGCGAAGGGCAGCACCAGCCGGTTCCACGCCTCGACCTTCTGCCAGGGCGGTGCGACGTTCCAGGTATAGGCCGGGACGCGGCGCTGCTTCACCAGCGCATAGACCGCACGATAGAGCAGCGGGCCGGGCGTGCCGACGCGCAGGCCCATCTCGCGCACCGTCTCGCCGCGATAGTCGCGCCGTGCCGCACCGATGACGGACGAGCCGTAGACCTCGAAGCGGAAATCGGACGTGCCGGGTACCGGATCGACGACCGCCAGATGCACGGCATCGACGCCGAGCCCCTCGATGCTGAAATCCGGCCAGTCCGGCATGTCGCGGTCGCCGCGCAAGGCCAGCCAGTGCGCATGCACGGTGCGCAGCGTGGCGTCGGGCAGCGCCTTGGTCGCCGGCTCCAGGACGAGGACGGGCTTCTTCAGGCCGAGATCGGTGAAGGTCCGGTCGAGGGCGCCGCTGTCGCCGCGCGCCAGCCCGTCGAGCGCCGTGCGGAACGCGAGATCGTAGGCCTGCGCGCGTGCATCCTGTCCGTCGGGGGCGGGATCGGATCCGGTCATCGACGGCGATGCTAGCGCACGCGGCTCAGAAAATCCCTTCCGGATCGGCGATGCGATGCAATCGCTGCCCGGCCAGCTTCGCAAAACGCAAAACCAGCGCCTTGCGCCTTGCGGGGACAAGCTTCGGCTGCACCTGGAATTCGCGCACCAGCGCCGCGTCGTAGGAATCGGCGACGATCAGGCCGGAATCGGGCGGCAGCAGCGCGACCGGGAATTGCGCCGGCACCGCGAAGGCGAACAGGTCGCACCATTCGAGATACTCGGTCCATTTGCGGTCCGCGCGGAAATCGGCGGCCGACGACTTGATCTCGACGACGAGGATTTGCGAATCGCCGGAGAGGGCCAGAAGGTCGGCGCGCCGTCCGCTGGCCAGCGGGAACTCCGCCAGCGGCGTCCAGCCCATCCGCGCGAGCAGGCGGCCGGTCCCGCGCGCCACCGCGCGCGCGACCGGTTCGTCGGCCGGCGCGTCGTTCACATGAAGCCGGCCTGGCGCATCAGCACGAACAGGTCGCGCTGGGCGCGCGCCTTCTCGGCCGGATCGGTGATGTCGGCCACGACCTCGCTCTCGAAATTCTGGCGCTTGAGCATGCCCACGATGATCTCGCGCGCGAGGTTCGAGGCCTTGCCCGGCGGCAGCGAGGTCGGCAGGCACATCTTCATCAGCATCATCGTGCGCATGCGCAAGGGGCGCGCGGGATCGTCGATCTTCTCGAGGATGCGCTCGGACTTGACGTAGTGCACGAGCAGGTCGTCGAGCCGCGTGCAGATGCGCTCGACATGCTCGAGCGGCAGCGGCGCCTTGCGGATCTCGTTCCACACCAGCGTGATGCCGGCCATCTTCTCGTTGGGCGGCAGGCGCGCCTTGACGATGTCGGAGATCGACTCGACCTTGACCAGCACGTCGTCGATCAGGCCGAACGTCTCCTCGGGGAACTGCTGGCCGGTCGGCGTCTGGGTCAGGGCCACGAGGAAGCGCGCCTTGCGCACCGGGTTGAGCATGACCATGCAGATCCACGCCGCCGCGGCGCGGAAGCCGCCCGCCCCGCCGCGGTTGAGGATGCGCATCTTGCGCTGGACGAGCGCGTCGACCATGTCGGTGCCGCCGAAGATCTGGTCGCCGTCGGGGACCAGCCGGTCGAGGAGATTGCGGAAGCTCGGCACCTCCTGCTCGGGGTCGGCGCGCACGAGCGGGTTCGAGCCCGAGAGCTGCAGGCGCACGCGCTCGATCAGCACGCGCCCGCAATCGGGCAGCCGGCCGCCGGCGATGAGGCGGCCGATCTTGGCCATGCGGTCCTCTTCGCCCTGCGGACCGCCGCCGGCACCCGGGGGCGGGGCTTCCCATTTGCCCTGGGCGAGGTCCAGCAGCTTGGTGATCGCGGCCATCAGGCTGGGCTGCTCGCCCAGCAGGTCCTGGATCACGCTGCTGGTCCCCAGCACGTCGCACACGAATTCGTCGAGCCGGCGGGCGGCCTCGTCGTCCTGGCTGTCCTCGACCCACATCAAGGTGCGGTCGAGCTTGCCCAGATAGCTGCGGATGTCGATGAGCTCGCGGCTGACCGCCACGCGGAAGAGGAACGTCGCGTTCTCCGGATCGTCGCCGGCGCGCGGTGCGATCTTGGCGATGGTCTGGTCGACGCCGAGCTGCTTGATCGAGGGCAGCTGCAGGGTCTCGACGTCCTTGGCCCGGCGCGTGATCTCGCCCAGGAACCCGTAGATCGCGTCGCGGCGCTGGATGACCGTGCCGCCGGTCCCCGTCGCGGCCTGCAGCGTGGCGAGCTGGCCCACGGCACTGGTCATCAGCGAGTCGGAGTCCTGGACGCGCTTGATCTCGCGGTAATTGTGCAGGATCTCGATCGGCGTCAGGTTCTGCTTGTCGAGATACATGCGGAAGAGCCGGTTGAGCGCCATGCGCGAGGGCAGTGCGACGCAGTCGGCGGCCGACAGGCAGATCGGCGAATTGTCGATCTGCTGGACCGAGATTTTTTCTTCCTTCTTCTCCTTGACCTTGGTGAAGACGATCGCCTCGGTACTCGACGCCCGCCCCTCGCGCTCGCGCACGACCTTGACGCCCATGATCTCCTTTTTTTCGAGCAGCTTGCGCGCGTAGGCTTCGGCTTCCGTCTGGCTCGGGATGCTGGTCTCGATGACCCAGCGGTTATCCTTGAGACAGTGGACCTCGAAACTCTCTTTTCTGAATAGCGCCAACGCCCGTTCTCCACCCTAAGAAGGGCATATTAACGAATGGCTCCGGCTGTATACAATGGTGCGATGTTGGAGATCGAACGTATCCCCTGCCGGACCGACAACTACGTCTGGCTGGTCCGCGAACCGGCCAGCGGTGCCGTCGCGGTGGTCGATCCGGCCGATTCCGAGCCCGTCGAGGCACGGCTTGCGGCCCGGGGCCTCGTCCTCACCCATATCCTGAATACGCACCACCACGGCGACCATGTCGGTGGAAATCTTGCGCTCAAGGGCCATTGGGGCTGCACGATTGTGGGCCCCCGGGCCGACGCCGCGCGCATCCCCGGGATCGATGTCGAGGTGGGGGACGGCGACCTCTATGCGCTGGGCGGCGAGCCGGCCCGGGTCTTCGACGTGCCGGGCCATACAAGCGGCCATATCGCCTACTGGTTTGCCGGCAGTGCCGCCCTGTTCTGTGGCGACACGCTGTTCGCGCTGGGCTGCGGGCGGCTGTTCGAGGGTACGCCCGCACAGATGTGGCACTCGCTGGGCAAGCTGCGCGCCCTGCCGGACGAAACGCAGGTCTACTGCGCGCACGAATACACCCAAAGCAACGCGCGCTTCGCGCTGTCGGTCGACGGATCGAACGCCGATCTGGTCGCGCGCGCCAAGGCCGTCGATGCCGCGCGGGCGCAGGGGCTTGCGACCGTGCCGTCGCCGCTGGGGCTCGAGAAGCGCACCAACCCGTTCCTGCGCGCCGACGATCCGCGTCTGGCCGCTTCGATGGGGCTTGCCGGTGCGGCCCCCGAAGCGGTCTTTGCTGCAGTGCGCTCGGCCAAGGACCGGTTCTGACCGCCCATTCCCGGTTGCGGCCTTGCACCGGGCAAGAATATAAGACGGCCTGTTCAGAAATGCCGCGACCGGTGCCGGAACCCCTTGCCGTGACCAGCGAATACCGCATCGTGTTCTTCGACGACCGCGAACTTGTCGTGGCCCTGATCGAACATGCCCGCACGCAGGGCACGAAGCTGCCGCCCGGCCAGGCGAACAGGCTGACGATCGACCGAGCGACCTTCTCGGTGCAGCTCTTCTTCCGCAAGAAGGGCAGCGAACCCGTGCCGGTCGAGTTCCACTCCGCGGCCCTGGCGCAGGCGCTGATCCGCCACTGCAAGAAGACCGGCATTCCGCTGCCGGTGAAGGCGAACAAGGAACTGCGGCTGCTCGACGACCGCGTGGCCTTCGTCGTCGAGATGAACCGCCCGCCGACCGAATCGCTGATCCCGATCCAGTACGTCTGAAAATACAAAGGTCGTGGATGCCCGGCATTCGCCGGGCATGACGAATTCCTTTTTTGCCGTCGTGCCCGGGCTTGTCCCGGGCATCCACGACTTGGATTGCGGCGAAAGCGGGTCTAGCTCTCGAAGAGCATCGCGCCGCCGAGCGCTTCGGCCAGCGCCACGACGCGGCCCTGCGCGGTCTCGCGGCCGGCGGGTGCATGCGAAAGATCGCGGCAGGCAAGCGCATAGCCGGCGATCCACGGCAGGCAAGGCGGTTCGACGCCGAGCCTTGCGCGCGTGGCCGCCGGATCGCGGAACACGAGCGCCCCGCGCGCCGTGCGCAAGGCGGGGGCGCCGTCCGATTCGGCCGGGGCGAGGCCCGTGTAGCGCGCGAAGCGGGAAACCGTTTCGGCCGGATCGGCGACGCACAGCTCGACGCGCCTGAGCGCCGTCGCCTTGTTGGCGTGGCCCAGCCATTGCGGCTGCCAGAGATATTCGGGCGTGTGCTGCTCGACGAACTGCACGCGGCCCTCCGCCATCGTGCCCGCCGCGGTGCGCACGACCGTGAAGCTTGCGCGCCTTGTCCCTTGCGCGGTTTCGACCGGCCGGTTGAGTGCCACGGGTTCGAGCGGGGCGAAGCCCGCCGCCGCCAGCCGCGCATGGTCGCCCGCCGGTGCTGCCGTGCCGAACGCGATCAGATGCACGCCCACGTAACGCGCGATCCCGGCGCGCAGCGTGGCGGCATTGGCCGTGTCGGCGGTGGGGGCAAGGAATTCGAGATAGCCTTCCTCGAGCATCACGCAGTGATTGCCCGTGCCCGCCGGGACCGGCGGATCGCCGGTACTCTGCGCCGAGAACGGCGTGACCGTGAAGCCGAGGGCGGCGAGCGTGCGTTGCGCCGCCGGCGCGTCGGGCACCCAGTGCGCGACATGGTCGAGGACGAGGGAACCGGGGAGGGGACGCTGGCGGGCGGGGCTCATGCCCCGAGTGTTACCACGCCGTCGCGATGCGTGAAGCGCCGCCGGACGCAGTCGTAGCGCATCAGGTCCTCGCCGATGGCGACGGGCCCGGCGAAATCGCCGGTGACCTCGTCCATCAGCCGGTGCCGGTCGAAGCGCGTGGGCACGAAATGGTTGAGGATCAGCACGCGCACGCCCGCTTCGCGCGCCACGCGGCCGACCTGGTCCGACGGCGTGTGATAGGACGCGACCGCCGCCACCGTCTCGGCCGAGCGCACGCCGGGGACGGCCGGCATCTCGGCATGCAGGAAGCATTCGTGGACGAGTGCGTCGGCCCCGCGCGCGGCGTCGATCAAGGCGGGGCAATAGGCCGTGTCGCCGCTGAACGCGGCCTTGTGCCCGCCCGCCTCGAACACGAAGCCGAAGGCGTGGCGCACGGGTTGGTGGGCGACCGCCACGGCCGCCACGCGCACGCCATCTTCGTCCCACACGGTGCCGGCGGAAATCTCGGTCACGTCGATCTCGAAGGCGGCAAGCGAAGCGCGCTTCTCGTGCGCGATGCGTTGGGCCCGTTCCGCCGCCCACAGCGCCATCGTGCCCTCGACGAAGGCCCTGGTGCCCGGCGGGCCGAACACGCGCTGCGGCCGGTCGCGGCCCTGATGCCAGCTCGAGATCACCAGCTGGTAGAAATCGACGAGATGGTCGGTGTGCAGATGCGTGAGGAACAGCGCGTCGAGGGCCGCACCCTTGGTGCCCGCCTCGACGAGGCGCTGCGCCACGCCCGAACCGCAATCGACGAGGAACTGCCGCCCGCCCGCGCGGACCAGATTCGACGGCCCGCGCCGGTCGGGATCGCACTGCGGGCAGCCGGTTCCCAGCAGGACGAGTTCCATCGTTTCAGCTCCGGGCCGGCGCGATGAGGGCGGCACAGAAGATCTTGTCGACCGCGACGCCGTCGGACGACAGCGGCAGACTCACCTGTTCGAAGGTCCGGTGCGACCGGTCCTGCCAGAACAGATGGCCCTTGAACGCGACGACCGCCTTGTCGGCGCAGACGCGCTCGTAGGCCGCCTGGAACAGCGGCGCCGATTCGCCCAGCGCCGCGCTGTCGAGCCGCAGGCCGGTCAGGTCCTTGAGCGCCACCTCGGCAAGGTGCGAGCCGAAGATGCGGTAGACGAACCGGCCCGGCCCCTCGACTTCGAGCATGATGCAATAGGGCAGGAACGCGCGGCACTCGACCGGATCGATGTCGGCGCGCGACGGGAGCCGGCCGTCCTTCGCCTTCGACAGCCAGTAGGCATGGCACGCCTTCACCGGTGCCGCGACGAGGGCCTCGACGCCGCAATAGTCCCAGGCCGTCGGCTGCCGCGCCTTGGGCACGCCGGCGGCCGCGTCAGTTCGCCAGCCACACGCCCGCGAGGTCCTGGCCCAGCAGGTGCGAGGGCGTGATGTTCCAGCCGCGCACGTTGGATGCGATGGGCACGATGCGTTCGAACCAGAACAGCGGGACCGTGTAGGCAAGGTCCATCAGCTGGATCTGGAAGTCGCGCACCAGTGCCTTGCGCTTGTTGAAGTCGGTCTCGCGCTCCTGCTTGTCGAAGATCTCGTCGAGCTGCCGGTCGAGATGGCGGCTGACGTTGAAGCCCGGCACGCGGTCGAACGAGATGAAGCGGCGCAGCTGGAAGTTCGGCTCGTCGGCGAACTCGGTCGTGAAGTCGAGCATCACCTGGAAGGCACCCGAGGTGCGCGCGCCGAAATAGGTGGCGCGCTCGGCCACGCGCTGCTCGACCGTCACGCCGATCTGGCGCCACTGGTCGATCAGCCACACCGCGACCGTCGGGAAGGGCGGCAGCGACATCGAGATCAGCTCGAACTTCAGGTTCGACTGGCCGGCCTCGGCGAGCAGCTTGCGCGCCTCCGCCCGGTTGCGCGCGACGTCGCGGCTCATGCCGGGATAGGTGGCGAGCTCGGCGGGCGTGGGCGCGTAGGCATAGCCCGGACGCAGCAGCGAGCCCACGTCCTTGGCCTGCGACACGCGCGCCAGCGCCGGTGCCGCGTTCCAGCGGTCCAGCGCCATCGACAGCGCGCGGCGCACGCGCACGTCGTCGAACGGCTTCTGCTCGATGTTGAACGACAGGATCAGGCCTGACAGCCACGAGGTTTGCTGGAAGGTCAGCTTCGGGTTGGCGACGCGCGCCTTCTCGGCCGGGCTGATGCCGCGGAACTCGGCCATCACCTGGCCGCCCTGGATCGCGTTGAGCATGGCCGCCCCGCTCATCACCACCGCGCGGAACGAGTCGAGATAGGGCTGGCCCTGCTTGAAATAGCCGTCGAAGCGCTTGCCGGTCCAGTGCGAGCCGGGCACGCGTTCGCCGAACACGAAGGCGCCCGAACCCATCACCTCTTTCTCGGGATAGCGCGGATCCTGTGCCAGCTTCGCGGCCGAGTAGATGCAGTTGAAGGGGGCCGCGAGGTAGGTCATGAAGGCGGGGTTGGCGTTGTTGAGCTTGAACACCACCGTATCGGCCGAGGGTGCTTCGATCGCGGCGACATCGGCGAAATGGTCGCGCCTTGCCGAGCGGCCGCCGGCGGGCGGGGTCTTGATGCGGTCGAAGCTCGCCTTCACGTCGGTCGCGGTCAGCGCCGAACCGTCATGGAACTTGATCGGCTGGATC
Organism: uncultured Azospirillum sp.; assembly: GCA_964416335.1. GTDB lineage: Bacteria > Pseudomonadota > Alphaproteobacteria > CACIAM-22H2 > CACIAM-22H2 > Tagaea. The sequence goes on along the minus strand of CAYQDN010000050.1, from coordinate 15,345 downwards.
AGCTTGAACGTATAGGTCTTGCCGTCGGGCGAGATCGCCCATTCCTTGGCCGTATCGCCGACGATCTCGGGATATTTCGCGGTGTTGAATTTCACCAGCGTCGAATAATGCGGGGCGAGATGGTGGATGACCGCGAAGTTGGTCGCGGCGTGGCAGTCGGTCGTGTCCGGCTCGCCGCCCACGGCGAAGATGAATTCCCCGCCGCGGCGCGGCGTCTCCTGCGCGAATGCGGCGGATGCGAGGGCGACGGCGGCGACCGCCACCGTGGCGAAAAGGCGTGCGAACATGCGTTCCTCCCGAGAACGGCGATTGATTTGCGCCGAAGATACCCCGGCGGGGTCGGCCGTTCTAGGCCGGAGATGGGCGCCACTGGTAGGGCGATTCCAGCCGCTTGACCTCGTCGGCGGTGAGTGCCGGCATGTCGGCGGCGGCCGCCGCCTCGTCGAGCTGCTCGAGCTTCGTCGCTCCCATGATGGGGGCCGCCATATAGGCCTTCGACCACAGCCACAGGAAGGCGGCCTGCGTGGGCTTGATCCCGCGCGAAGCGGCGATGGCCTTCAGCGCCTCGACGATCTGCCAGTCGCAGTCGCGATAGGTCTCGGGCTTGGCGCCCGCATCGTTCTTCGCCCGCTCGGTCTCGCCGCCGCCGCCGCGCACGCGGTTGCCGGCAAGGAAGCCGCGCGCCAGCGGCGAATAGGGGATGAGCCCCACGCCCGCTTCCAGGCACAGCGCGTTCATCTCGCGCTCTTCCTCGCGCTGGATCAGGTTGTAGAGGTTCTGCATGGCGATGGGCCGCGCATAGCCATGGCGCTCGGAACACGCGATCATCTGCGCGAACTTGTAGGCCGGCATCGTCGAGCCGCCGATATAGCGCACCTTGCCCGCGCGCACGATGCCGTCGAGCGTGTACATGAACTCCTCGATCGGCGTGTGCGGATCGAGCCGGTGCACCTGGTAGACGTCGACATGGTCGGTCTTCAGCCGCTTGAGCTGCGCGTCGATCGACGCGAGCAGGTGCTTGGCCCCCAGCCCGACCGCGTTGGGCTTGCTGCTCATGTCGAGGCCGACCTTGGTCGACAGCACGATCTCGTCGCGCGGGACATAGGACATCAGCGTCTCGCCCATGATCGTCTCGGAAGCGCCGAGGTTGTAGGCGTCGGCCGTGTCGAAGAAATTGATGCCGCGGTCCAGTGCGCGCTTGAAGAAGGGGGCGCTGTCGCCGGCATCGAACCCGGCCCAGGCGCGCCGCCCGCGCGCGCCCCACGAGTTCCCGCCAAGGCACACGCGGCTGACCATCAGGCCGGACCGGCCGAGCGGAACGTATTTCATGGGGGGTCTCCTCGGGATTTCTGGAAATATGCGGGCGAGGCTAGCCCGGCAGTTGCCGCGCGCCAAGCCGCACGCGATGATGGCTGCCATGAACGATACGACACCCTGGGCGCCGCACGGCGCCGAACGCACCGGCTTCGTCGAGCGGCCGGGGGCGCGGATCTATTACGAACTCGCGGGCGACGGTCCGGCCCTGGTCTTCGCGCACGGGCTGGGCGGCAATCACCTGTCGTGGTGGCAGCAGGTGCCTTTCTTCCGCGACCGTTACACCTGCGTGACCTTCGCCCATCGCGGTTTCGCCCCCTCGACCGTCGCGGGTTCGAAGCCCGACCCGGCGGATTTCGCCGGCGACCTCGAGGCGCTGACGGCACATCTGGGCATCGAGCGGTTCGCGATCGTGGCGCAGTCGATGGGCGGGTGGACCGCCCTCGAATTCGCGTTGCGCCATCCGGGCCGCGTCGCGGCGATGGTGCTGGCCGCGACCAGCGGCACGCTCGATCCGGCCAAGGTCGATCCGGCGAAATTCGCCGAATGGAGCAACCGGTCGGTCGCGGTCAATGCCGACCTGCGCATGCGCGCGATCCATCCGGCCCTCGGTGCCGCGATGGCCGAGGCGAACCCGGCGATGCACCATCTCTATCGCGCGGTCGACGCGCTCGCGACCAGCCTTGCCAAGGACGAGCTGCGCGCGCGCATCGTCAAGATGCGCAGCCGGCCGCTGTCGGACGTGGCGAAACTCGCCGTGCGCACGCTGTTCCTGACCGGCAGCGCCGACATGGTCTTCCCGTCCTTCGCGGCCCCGCTGCTCGCCAGGGGTTTCCCCGACGCGCGCCATGCCGAATTCGCCGGCGCCGGCCACTCGGCCTATTTCGAGGTGGCCGACGCGTTCAACCGCACGGTCGCGGAGTTTCTCGCACCATGAGCGAACCGATCTTCTATCGCCGTCCCGTGGCCCTGTCGCGCGAGGCGCATGGCGCCAAACGCTACACCGCCCCGTCCGATTACGGTTTCGCACGCACCAGCAACGCCGTGCCGCTGGGGGCGGCCGAGGCGGAAGCGGCCGCGCGCCACTATCCGATCGTGTTCGCGGCGGCCGAGCCGGGCGGCCTCGTGGCGCTGCTCGGGATCGAGTCGGAGCGCAACCTGTTCATCGATGCCGAAGGCGTGTGGCGCCCCGGCAGCTACGTGCCCGCCTATGTGCGCCGCTACCCCTTCGCCTTCGCGCAGCTCGGCGACCAGCTCGTGCTGTGCATCGACGAGGACGCCGACGCGCTGGGCGAGACGGGCGAGGCGCTGTTCGACGGCGACAAGCCCGCCCCGCTGGTCGAGAAGGCGCTCGCCTTCGCGCGCGAGTTCCAGGTGCAGGCGGACGCCGCCCAGGAATTCGCCGCCGCGTGCGCCGCCGCGGGCCTGCTCGCCGAACACCGCGCCGAGATCGCGATGAAGGACGGCCGCAAGATCTCGCTCGGCGGCTTCCGCATCCTCGACCGCGCCAAGTTCGACGCGTTGCCCGACGCCGCTTTCATCGACTGGCGCAAACGCGGCTGGCTCGTCCTCGCCTGCGCGCATTTCGTCTCGATGCAGAGCTGGGCGGGGCTCGTGGATCTGGCGGCGGCCAAATCCTGAAGCAAAGACGTGGCACCGGGCAATGCCCGGTGCGGGACAAGCCCGGGCATGACGGTGAGTTTTGTTTTCCGTCGTGGTCAGGGTTCGTGGCGCCGTGCATGACAAGGCCGGGCATGACAAGGAAGGAAAAGTAGTTCCGTCATGGCCGGGCTTGTCCCGGCCATCCACGTCTTGTGGTAGCATCCGGACTCGATGCGCGGCGGGTTCATCTATCTGATGACCAATCGTCCGGACGGGACGCTCTATGTCGGCGTGACGGCCGATCTTGCGCGGCGCGCGGGGGAGCATCGCGAAGGCGTCGTCGATGGGTTCACGAAGCGCTACGGCATCAAGCGTCTCGTCTGGTTCGAGGCGCACGACGATATCCGGGCGGCGATCCAGCGCGAGAAGCTGATGAAGCACTGGCCGCGCAAGTGGAAGGTGCGCCTGATCGTCGTGGCGAATCCCGAATGGCGCGACCTGTTCGACGAGATCGCCTGACGCAAAAGACGTGGCACCGGGCATTGCCCGGTGCGGGACAAGCCCGGGCATGACGGATAAAGCATGCGGATTCGAGGCTTGCCAGACGCTCCGATTTAGATTATATTCCTTCAATTGGTCGAGCATTTCCGGCCATGCGCTCTTTGACAACTGAATAAATACTTAATTCCGGCGCGACCGCAAGACCACGCGTCGCATCGCCGGTAACCTGTTTCCAAGCCCTTGGAACGACAAGAAAAAGGCCCGGAAAACCGGGCCGGTAACGCGAAAACGATGTTGCAGTAACATCCTTGCAACTTCAACGGGATAAATAGGTTACGCGTAACACGGCGTCGCCTACTTCTCCGCCATCGCGAAGACCTCGCCGGTCTCGCCTTCTTTCAGGCGGTCGAGATGGTATTCGGCGAGTGCGTCGTCCGGGAAGCGCTTGCACAGATCCTCGAACGCGGCGAGGGCGCCCGGGTCCTTGGCCTTCAGCAGATCGAAGGCGGCGAGATAGAGTTTCGTGTTCTCGTCCTCGGCGCGCTCGGGCGGCAGCGGCTCGTAGACATAGATGGGCTCGCTCTTGCCCTTGACGATCACGCCGCCGACCTTGCGGCACGGGATCTCGGGGCTCGCGTCGCGCGTCTGCTGCGTGATCAGGATGCGCGTGCCGAAGTACTTGTTGAGGCCCTCGAGGCGTGCCGCCGTGTTCACCGCGTCGCCCAGCGCTTTATACTCATAACGGTCGAGCGAGCCGAAATTGCCGACATTCGCCTCGGCCGTGTGCACACCGATGCGCGTCATGCCCATGTCCACACCCTTCTCGCGCTCGCCCGCGCGGAACTTCTCCGAGAACGCGTCGATGTCGAGGGCGGCCTTCAGCGCCAGCTTCGCGTGGTCGGGCTGCTCGCGGGGCGCGTTGAACATCGCGTAGATCGCGTCGCCCGTGAACTGGTTGATCGTACCACCGTACTTCCAGATCTCGCGGCAGCCGCCGTCGAGATAGCGGTTGAGCACGTCGGCGAGATGGGCGGCCTCGAGCTTCTCCGACAGCGTGGTGAAGCCCTGCACGTCGGTGAAGATCAGCGACATCGGCCGGCGGCTCGCCGAGAGGTCGAGCTTCTTGGGGTCCTTGACGATCTCGTTCAGCAGTTCGGCCGAGACGTACTTGCTGAAAACGCCCTGGATGAACTTCTTCTGCTGGCGCTCCTCGCGGCCCGACCACGCGTCCGACAGCCACAGCGCCAACGCCAGCGCCACCAAGGGCTCGATCAGCGGGATGAGGAGATTGCGCCCGCCGGTCAGCGCCACGACCAGCGGTTCGAGCGGATGCTCGCCCTTGAAGAGGTACCAGCCCGCCGCCCACAAGAGCACGACCGTCGCGACCGCCCCGCCCAGGCGCAGCGAGATCGGCACGCCGGTACTGCCGAGTGCCGCCCCGATGAGCGCGAGGATGCCGAGCGTGACGATGTGGGGCACGAAGGCGCGGTCCTCGGGTGCGACGCGGCCCTCCAGCATCTGCGCCAGGATGTGCGCCTGGATGACGATCCCGGGCAGGCGGTTGTCGCCCACGTCGCGGCCGATCGAGAAGGGCGTGCGGTAGCGGTCGGTCAGCGACAGGTTGGCGCCGACCAGCACGATCTTGTCCTTGAACCACACCTCCGGCAGTACGGCGACGGCGTGCGCGGGGAATTCGCGGAACGGGGCCGTGGCGCTGTCGGGCTCGCCGCGCCAGGCGATGATGCTCTGGCGCATCGGGATATTCGCTCCCAGCAGCTGGGCGACGCGTGCCGCGACGTTGGGCACGTCGGGCGTGCCGTCGCGCAGCGTGCGCGGGGCGGCGACGAAGCGGATGATGCCGTCGGTCTTGTCGGGCTCGATGTCGGCAAGGCCGCGCCACGCCGGCTTCACATAGTCGTCGAGATATTCGAGCTGCTCGTCGGTGACGTAGGTGGGCGAGTCCGAATAGCTGATCGCGAAGGGGATCTTGAGGCCGGCCAGCACCTCCTTGAGCGCGTCGTCCTTCTCGGGCTCGGTCTCCTGGTCGAACAGCACGTCGATCAGGATCGCCTTGGCCCCCTTGGCCGCGATCGTGCGCACCGTATCGGCGAGGAACTTGCGGTCGACCGGCGAGCGGTAGGGAAACGCCGAGAGCGTCTCTTCCGTGATCGCGGCGATGACGATGTCGGGATGCTGCGGCTCGGGCGGCGACATGTTCGCGATGCGGAAGTCGCGCGTCCAGCGTTCGGCCGTGCCCAGGAACGGGAAGAAATAGAAGATGCCGAAGGTGAGCGGGCCCGCGACCGCCGCGATGACCAGCGTCGTCGCGACGCGCTTCAGAACTGTCCGCAGTTCCATCGTCAGCGCTGCGCTTCGCGCACCAGCGCGCGGGCCTGGTCCTCGCAGCCCTTCTCGATCATCCAGGCGGCCTGGAGGACCGGGCTCGCGAGGCCCGCCGGCATGCGGTAGATCGTCAGGTTCGCCGGATTGCCGCCGACGTCGAACACGTAGCTGCCGCCGTCGGCGAGCGGGATGCGGCTGGGCAGCGAGAGCCGGTCGGTCCCGGCGGGCCACTGGCCGCGCGCACGCCAGCTGCGGTCGGCGGGCTCGATGGCAAGGTCGGCGACGGCCGCGAATTTCGGGCCCCACAGCACGGGGCTTGCGTCGGCCAGCAGGCAGCGCGCACCCGAGCGGCCGACATCGACGATCCACGGTTCCGGCAGTTCGACCGCATCGCCCGCGGCGCGCACGACACCGAGCTGGGCGGTCCCTGAGCCGCGCTGGCTCATCAGGTTCTTGAGCGCGTCGCCCATGCTGGCGACCTGGCCCGCCGCGGGGGCCGGCGCTTCTTCGTAGGGACCGCGCAGCTTGACCGTGCGCCCGTCGGCCGCGACGAGCGTCAGGCGCTGGCCGGCGGCGAGCTGCAGGACCTTCGTGCCGTCGACTTTCGCACCGGGTGCCAGGTCCACGCCCTTGGCCTCGACGACGACAAGCTCGTCCGCCCGGGCGGGCGGGACCAGCAGCGTCAGGCCGAGGAGGAGGGCACACGCGATGCGCATGCCGCAGTCTAGCTCGGGTTGCCCTTCAGCGGCAACGACGCGGCAGGCGCGCCGTCGCCCTGCAGCACGAAAGCCCCCCAGAAGAAGGGGTGCGAGGTCGCCGGAACCGCCGCCAGCGCCATCTGGGAATCGCGCAGGGCCAGCGTGATCCCCTTCTTGAGGTCGCCGCCCAGCCGCTCGAACATGCCCGTGGTCAGCGCCACGGTCTGCTGCGAGGGGACCTGCCAGTGGGTGACCAGCAGGTTGCGCGCCCCGGCGAAGAAGAACGCCTCGGCAAGGCCCGACAGCGACTCGCCGCCCAGCCGCTCGCCCGAGGCGGCCGTATTGCAGGCCGACAGCACGACGAGGTCGGCGTCCAGATGCAGGCTTGCGATCTCGCCCGCCTCCAGCAGCCCGTCGTCGGCGGGGTTGGTCACGTCGGTCGGCGGGGCCGACATCGCAAGGCCCGGCTGCGCCTGGCAGCGCAGCTCGCCCGGCAGCAGCCCGTGCGTGGCGAAATAGAGCACGCGATAGCGCTCGAGCTGGCGGCTGCGCAGGTTGGCCGCCGTGGCGTTGGCGCCCAGCAGAAGTGCGTCGCTGCCGGCATTGAGCGTCAGCGCCACGCGGCGCACCTCGTCGGCGGTTTCCGGCAGCGGGGCAAGGGCGCGGATCAGCGCCGACGGGACCGCACCCTCGGTGCGGCACGTGCCGGCAAGTGCACTGAGCCCGTTGGCCGCACCGCCGCCGAAATCCGGATTGGCCAGCGCCAGCAGCGGCTCGGGTGCCGACGGGCGCGAGGCAAGGGCGCGCAGTTCGAGGAACGCGCGCACCGACGGCGGATTGGAAATCGCCACGCGTTTGGCAAGCCACGCGACACCCGAATAGTCGCCGGCCGCGGCATTGGGCGGCGGTGCCGCGGCAAGGATGCCGAAGGGCAGGCTTGCCAGCGCCCCGTTCGCCACGACGAACATCTGGTCGATCCCGGCAAGCTCGGCCTCGAACGGGGCCACCAGCGTGCGGTAGAGGCGATGCGAAAGCCCCGTGTCGAACGGGGCCACATTGCGGTTGCGGATCTCGAAGGCGCCGCGCAGCGCCTTCACCTGCTCGGCAAGCTGGGCTTCGTCGGTGTCGAGCCTCGCGGCCCGGATGCCCGCGGCGCGCACGAAGAACGCGAAGGCGCCGTCCGGCCCGACCGTGTAGATGACCAGCGCTTCGCGCGGGCCCAGCGCCTTCATCAGCGTGGCGGGCTCGACCGGGCGGGGCGAGGCGAGGCGCGAGAAGCCGGGGGCGGCCTTCTCGATCTCGGCGCCGAACGCGTCGACGCGCGCGTTCTGCTGGGCAAGCTCGGCGGTCAGGCGCGTCACGCGCGCCCCGTCGCGCGTCTGCGGCGGCCGGCCCGTCTCGCCCGAAAGATCGACCTGCAGCCGGTCGCGCCGGCGCGTGGCTTCGCCGCGCTCGCGCACCAGCTCGGCGATGCGCGGGTCTTCGCTCGCCACGCGCTGGGCCGTGCGCGCGACGGCACGTCCCATCGTGCCCTCGCGCATCAGCTGGGCGGCGGCGAACATCTCGGCGTGGAGTGCGTCGGCCGCCCCCGCTTCGCGGCGCGACTGTTCGTCGGCGGCCGACAGGAAGGGCTGGATCTGGTCGAAGGTGAGGTTGCGCGTCTGCGTCTCGGCGAGGACGAGGCGCAAGGCGCCGCGGTAGTTCTCGATCGCCGCGGGGAAGCGGCCGTCGGCCGCCTGCGCGCGGCCCAGCGCCATCAGCCCCTGCGCCACCGGCCAGCCGGTGCCGAAGACCTGCACGCGAAGGGCGGCGGCCGAGGCGAGCAGGCGCTCGGCATTGCGGAAATCGCCGCGCGCGGCGAGCACTTCGCCAAGCTGGCCGATCGCGTTGGGCTGCCACCACGCCGGCAGGCCCGGCGTGCGGTCGACGATGCGCCGCGCTTCGAGCGCATAGGTCTCGGCCCCCGCGAGATCGCCGGTGCGCAGCGCCATGGCCGAGGCGAACATCAGCGCGTTGGCAAGTTCGGCCTGCAGGAAGACGGCCCCGCCGAAGATCGACGCCCCGCTGCCCGCCCCCGATTCAAGCCCCGCCGGGATGCCGCCGCCCTGCTGCTCGATCAGGTCGCGCCGGCGCTGGATCGTGTCGCGCGCGATGGCAAGTGCACGGTCGAACTGGCGCTGGTTGGCCGCGTGGATGCCCAGATAGCTCAGATAGCGCGGATACTCGCCCGGATCGGGCGACTTGATGACCAGCGGCTCGGCGCGCCGGAAGAACACGTCGGCTTCCTCGCCGCGCCCCTGGTTGGAAATCTCGATCGCCAGCAGCGTCAGCGTGGTGCCCACGCCCGGATGCTCGGCACCCATGGCGGTCGTCTGCAGCTCGAGTGCGCGCCGGTAGGCCGCCTCGGCCGCCTGGTTGTTGCCCGTGCTGTTGTAGAGGCGCGCGAGCTCGACGAAATCCTGATAGGCGCCGACCGAATCGCCGGTGATCGCGGTTCCGGGACCGAACAGCGCTTCGAGGCGCTGGGTCAGCGCCTGCCGCTCGGCCGCCGTCAGCGTGGCGACGTCGCGTGCGGCCGCACCCGGCAGGTCCCGGCGCATCGCGTGGGCGAGCGCGGGGAAAGCGCCCGGCTGGCCTTCGCCGAAGGCCATCGCGTCGCCGGCCGCAAGGCCGGTGACCAGATAGGGCCAGCCGCCGTCCTTCAGCGCGCAGCGCGCGACGAGGATTTCCGGTTCGGCCGGTGTGGCAATCCATTCCGGCGTTTCGCAGGTCGCGCGCGCCCCCAGTGCGCGCATCGGGGCACTGCCTTCGAGGGCCGCCGCGAAGAAGCTCCGCCGTGCGGCATCGTCGGCCGGCACGCCGCGCTGGAGCCCGAGCTGCACGACCGAGCCCGCGGGCCGGCCGCTGTTCGCGCACAGGATGTCGAGGGTCGGCTGGTCGCTGCGCGACTGGCCGCGGCGCGTTTCCGCCCGGCACGTCTCGCCCGAGAGATTTTCGCCCGCGGCGCGCGGACCCTGTGCAGCCGTGCCCGCCGTCTGGCAGCCGGAGAGGAACGCGGACCCGGCGAGCAACGCGGAAAGGAGGAACCTTGCGCGCATCCCGCCCGGTTCCATTTCTAGGCCGCCGGTGCGGGCGCCGGCGGCAGACGCCGGCGCGTGTAGTCGCACAGCATGTTCATCAGCGCCTTCAGCATCGGATCCTTGATGTTGTAGCTTTCGAGCACTTCGGGGCGCGGCAGCATCAGGCGGGCGTGCCTGTCGGCGGTCGTCTCGTCGAGCGGGAGACCGGCCTTGACGCGGTTCTCGAAGGGCACGGTCGAGCGCACGTATTCCATCAGCGACATCACGAGGCGCATCAGGTCGGGGTCGAGCATCATCATGCGCTGCGTCAGCTGCTGGCTGTTGATCACGACGCAGATCGTGTCCTCGCCCGCGACGGCGGTCGCCATGCGCTGGCCGCCGTCGAGGATCGCCATCTCGCCGAACAGCGCGCCCACGCCGAGGCTCGCCACGATGATCGGCGCGTCGGTCCCCTTCTTGAGGATCAGGACCTTCCCCCTCTCGACGAGGAACGCCTCGAGCCCGGGATCGCCTTCCTTGAAGAGGACCTTTCCCTTGGGAAACGTGCGCTTGAACATCGGGGCTAGAAGTCCCCCTTGCGGATCTGGAAGACGTCGGGCGTCTGCGGATCGCGGCTGTACGAGACCTGCACCGTCGGCACGCCCGCGGGCTTCTGGCCTTCGGGGGCGGCCACGCCGCCGGCCACCAGGATCGTGCGCCGTCCTTGCGAATCGTCGCCGCGGAAGAACAGCACGCTGCCGTCGGGCTGGACGACGCCGGTGACGACCGTGTCGGCCTTGTACCCGACTCCGACGAGATAGCTCTGCAGCGTGCGCGCGAGATCGACGGCCCCGGCGACCGACAGTTGCGGATTGACCGGCCCGCCCCAGGTCACGCTGACCAGCACCAGCTGCTTGGTCTTGAAGCCGATCACGTAGGCGACCTGGGCGGGACCGCCGGTGGGCAGCAGGTCGGGCACCGTGACCGCCAGGATCTGCGTGCGCTCGACCGGGTTCTCGACCGTCTCGATCTTGTCGGGGCCGATATTGAAGTCCTTGCGGATCGCCTGGCGGACCTGTTCGGCGGTCATGCCGAAATTGGCCGACCGGAAGCCGTTGAGCTTGAATTCGCCGGCCTGCGCCTGTGCGGCCGGGGTGGCGGGTGCCGGTGCCGGGCGGCCTTGGGCCCATGCGGATACCGCGACCAGCAGGGCGGCTGCGGCAAGCGCGCCGGGGGCAGCAAATCGGGCGAAAAACTGGGCTTTGGACATGGATTCCCTCGTCCCGAGTCACTTAGCGCCGTTCCCGAGAAACCACAAGTCTTCAACAATTTGGCTGGGGATGGAACGGATGAATTGTCGAATCGCGCGGTGGTCGTGTACTAGCTTTAAGTCTGGACGATGGCCGATTCATATCGACACGCCCGAACGGTATTGTGCGCCCTTTTGCTGCTTGTGGCAGCCGTGCCGACTCATGCCCAGACCCTGGTCCTCCCGCCGTCGGCCGAACCGCGCCTGCCGCCGCGTGCCCTGCCGGTCCCGGAAGCCGATCTCGAGCTCTCGATCCCGGCCCAGCCGCGCGCGCCGGACAGGCGCGCCGTGGACGAACTGCGCTTCCAGATCGTGCGCATCGCGGTCGAGGGATCGAGCGTCTACGGCGAGGCCGAGCTTGCGGCCTACACGTCCGAGCTGATCGGCCAGACGCTCGGCCTGTCGGCGATCACCACGGCGGCCGAGGCGATCGAGGCGCGCTATCGCGCCGACGGCTATGTGCTGTCGCGCGCCTTCGTGCCGCCCCAGCGCGTGGGCGACGGCACGTTCCGCATCCAGATCGTGGAAGGCTATCTCTCGCAGATCGAGTTCGACGGCGGGTCCGAGCCCGCGCGCGAGAAGATCCGCGCCTATCTGCGCCGCGCCTTCGAAGGCCGGCCCGCCAACATCCGCGCGATCGAGCGCGGCCTGCTGCTTGCGGGCGACATCGCGGGCGTCAACGCGGCCGGCACGCTCGCCCCCGGGCAGGAGCCGGGCTCCTCGAACCTGCTCGTGCGCATCGACGAGAAGACGATGCAGACCAGCATGACGCTTTCCAACCGCGCGTCGAAGTTCCAGGGCCCGATCACCGTCTATGGCGAGACGTCGTTCAACGGCCTGCTCGGCCAGAACGAGCAGCTGACGCTGGGTGCTTCGACCGTGCCGTCCCAGCAGAACAGCCGCGAGCTGCGCTCGGGCGTGTTCCGCTATTCCCAGCCGGTCGGCGACGACGGGGTGGTCGTCGGCTGGGACACGACCTATTCGTGGGGCTGGCCCGGCCACACGCTGAAGCCCCTGCAGGTCAACACGACCGCGTGGCGCCTCGGGCCGCGGCTTTCCTATCCGGTCATCCGCTCGCGCCGCGAGAACCTGGTGTTCGACACGTCGCTCTATGTCTCGCGCACCGCGACGTTCGTGCGCGGCGCGCCGCTGACGCGCGACCGCTATCTCGCCACCGACGCGCGCGTCACCTATTCGCATCTGGGATTCCTGCAGGGGGCGACCGTCGTCTCGGTGGGGATCGTGCAGGGCCTGATCGGGCTCGGGACCCACGCCGCCGGCGACATCCCCAACAGCCGCGCCGAAGCGCAGCCCAGCTTCACCAAGTACACGGGCGAGATCCGCCGCATCCAGCTGCTGACCGACGACTTCTCGGCGCAATGGACGCTCGCCGGGCAGACGACGCGCAGCAAGCTCTATTCGGGCGAGGAATTCTCGCTGGGCGGCGGGCGCTTCGGGCGCGGCTACGATCCTTCGGAGCTCACCGGCCTCAACGGGGCCGGCTCGGCGCTCGACATCCGCTACGGCGATCTCGGGACGGCGGGCTGGCAGCCTTACGTCTTCTACGACTATGGCTGGGCGTGGGCGCGGCGCACCGGGGCGGCGTCCTCGACGCAGACGCTGTCCTCGACCGGCATCGGCGTGAAGCTCGCGCCGGAACGCTGGCTCACCTCGAGCTTCGAGCTTGCCCAGCCGCTGACGCGCGCCCCGTCGCTGGCCGAGGGGCGCAAGCCGCTGCGCCTCTATTTCGACGTGTCGATGCGCTTCTGAAAAACGAAACGGGCCCGGCCGGTCCGCGACCGGCCGGGCCCGCATCGCACTGCCGGAGCTACGGCTTCTTGATCTTCTTGGCCGTCTTCTTCTTCGCCGGCTTCTTGGTGGCGACCTGGTCGATGGCCGACGCACCCTGATCCTGGGCGACGGAAGCGGCGGCCGCGACGGCGCCGAAGCCGGCGGCCTGCACCGGAACCGGTGTCAGGGCGAACATTCCGATGGCCAGTGCGACGGCACCGGCGAGAGCCAGATTCTTCATGGTTCCTCCTTGGACGTGCGATCTGAAATCGCGACTCGACGCGAAAAGCTTGCGCGCCGCGATTCGCGGATTCAAGTGATGAGCGACGTCCGTTACCAAATCGGATGCGATCATGACCGCGGCTTCGCGGGAATCGCGTTCGGGAAAAACAGCTGCTCGCCGCCGATCTTGTAGTCCGCGATCGTGCGCTGCCCATCGGGGCCGACCAGCCAGTCGATGAAGACCTGGCCCAGCTCCTTCTTGACGCCCGGATGACGCACCGGATTCACCTGGATGACGCCGTACTGGTTGAACAGCTTCTCGTCGCCCTCGACGAGGACGGCAAGCTCGCCGCGGTTCTTGAAGTTGAGCCACGTGCCGCGGTCGGCGAGGATATAGGCGTTCATGCCCGTCGCGGTGTTGAGGGCCGGGCCCATGCCCTGGCCCACGTCGCGATACCAGGTGCCCTTGGTCGCGGCGAGATCGACCTTGGCGTCCTGCCAGTAGCGCAGCTCTGCCGCATGCGTGCCCGACTTGTCGCCGCGCGAGACGAACGGCGACTGGCTCGTCTGGATTCGCCGGAACGCCTCGTGGATGTCCTTGAGGCCGGCGACCTTCGCGGGATCCGCCTTCGGCCCGATCACGACGAAGTCGTTGTACATGACCTGGATGCGCGCCACGCCGGCACCCTCGGCGACGAACTTCTCCTCGGCCGGCTGGTCGTGCACGAACACGACGTCGGCATCGCCGCGCCTGCCGACATCCAGCGCCTGGCCCGTCCCCAATGCGATGACGCGCACGTCGATGCCCGTGGCCTTCCTGAAGGCCGGCAGCAGATGCCCGAACAGGCCCGACTGGTCGGTCGACGTCGTCGAGGCGACCGTGATGAAGCGTTCCTGCGCGTGCGCGGGAAGCGTGCCCAGCAGCAGGAGGCCAAGCAGGGCGCGGCGAAGGATCACCATGGCAGTTCTCCTTTGAGGAAGGCGGCGGCCTCTTGGGTGGCCGGGGAGCGGAAGAAGGCCTCGACGGGTGCGCGTTCGGCGATGCGGCCCTTGAGGAGGAAGACGATCTCGTCGCCCATGCGGCGGGCCTGGCCGAGATTGTGCGTGGTCATGACGATCTTGGTGCCCTCGGCGGCCATCGCCTGCACGATCGTCTCGACGGCCTGCGTGGCCCCCGGATCGAGGCTGGCGGTCGGCTCGTCGAGGAACAGGATGCGCGGTGCAAGCGTCCAGGCGCGCGCCAGTGCCGCGCGCTGCTGCTCGCCGCCCGAAAGCACGCGCGCAGGCCGGTCGGCCAGGTCGGCAAGCCCGACGCGGTCGAGCATCTCGTGCGCATGCGCTTCGCGTTCGCGCTTCGGCACGCCGCGCAGCTTGAGGCCGAAGGCGACGTTGGCGAGCACCGAGCGGCGCAGCATCGTCGCGCGCTGGAAGACCATCGCCTGCTTGGCCGTCGGGTCGCCCGCCCACGTGATGCGTCCGCCGGTGGGTGCGATCAGGCCGTGGCACAGGCGCAAGAGCGTGCTCTTGCCCGCCCCGTTCGGGCCGACGATCACGGTGCGTGTGCCCGCCTCCAGGCGCAGATCGAGATCCGAGACGATCCGCGTGCCGCCGATCTCCAGCGTCACCCCGTCGAGCGTCAGCGGAAGCGGGCTTGCCATGTTCAGCCGTAGCGCCGCGCGGTGGCGTCCTTGAGCCACGCCGCCGCCGCGTTGACGGCCACGACCGTCGCGATCAGCACGAGGCCGAGGGCGAGGGCGAGCGGCAGGTCGCCTTTGCTGGTCTCGAGCGCGATCGTCGTGGTCATCATGCGCGTGACGCCGTCGATGTTGCCGCCGACGATCATCACGGCACCCACCTCGGCACTCGCGCGCCCGAAGCCCGCGAGCACCACGGTGACGAGCGCATAGCGCGAATCCCACAGCAGTGCGGCGACCGACTGGGGCAGCGTGGCGCCGAGCGAGCGCAGCTGCTCGCCATGCTCGGCCCATGCGTCCTCGACGACCTGCCGGGCAAGGGCGGCAAGGATGGGTGCGATCAGGATCGTCTGCGCGAAGACCATCGCACCGGGCGTGAAGAGCAGGCCCAGCGACCCGAGCGGCCCCGCGCGCGACAGCAGCAGGTAGACGACGAGCCCGACGACGACCGGCGGCAGCCCCATCATCGCGTTGAGCGCCACGATCGCCCCGCGCCGGCCGGGAAAGCGCGCCAGCGCCGCGACGGCGCCCAGCGGCAGCCCGATCGCGGCGGCGACCAGCGTGGCGGCAAGGCTCACCTCCATCGACAGCGCCACGATCGCGAACAGGCGATGGTCGCCGCCCGCGAGCAGGCCCGCGGCGAGGGCGAAGGCTTCGGTGAAGGTCTGCATGGGAGCGCGATGGTCGGGCAGCGTCCCGGCCTCGTCAATCGGCGGGGGCCGCAATATTTGCAGGAATTTGCCGGAAATCGCATACTCGGGCCCGGCAATGTCCCAATCGATCCTGACCACCGGCGAAGTCGCGGCCTATCT
>CAYQDN010000049.1:0-27131 GCA_964416335.1 uncultured Azospirillum sp. | reverse complement strand
CGCGGTCGAACTGCATGCCCTCGACGACGTCGAGCTCGGTCTCGAGGCTCTTGGCCTCCTCGACCGTGATCACGCCTTCGTTGCCGACGCGCTGCATGGCCTTGGCGATCATTTCGCCGATGTCACGCTCGCCGTTGGCCGAAATCGTGCCGACCTGGGCGACTTCGTCCGACGTCGAGATCTTCTTCGAGCGCTTCTTGAGGTCGGCGACGACCCGCTCGACCGCGAGGTCGATGCCGCGGCGCAGGTCCATCGGGTTCATGCCCGCGGCCACGGCCTTGGCGCCTTCGCGCACGATCGCCGCGGCGAGCACGGTCGCCGTCGTCGTGCCGTCACCGGCGAGATCGCCGGTCTTCACGGCGACTTCGCGCACCATCTGGGCGCCCATGTTCTCGAACTTGTCGGCGAGTTCGATTTCCTTGGCGACGGTGACGCCGTCCTTGGTGATGCGGGGTGCACCGAATGCCTTGTCGATGACGACGTTGCGACCCTTGGGGCCCAGCGTCACCTTGACGGCATCGGCGAGAATTTCGACGCCGCGCAGCATGCGCGCGCGCGCGTCACCGCCGAATTTAACGTCCTTGGCTGCCATTTGATTGTTCCTTTTCGAATTTCAAAGCGTAGGGCGGAAACGGCCGAAAGTTCAGTCGATCACGCCGAGAATGTCGGATTCCTTCATGATCAGGAGATCCTTGCCGTCGATCTTCACTTCCGTGCCCGACCACTTGCCGAACAGGATCTTGTCGCCGGACTTCACGCCCATGGGCTGAAGCTTGCCGTCTTCGGAGCGGGCGCCGGGGCCGGCTGCGATGACCTTGCCCTGCTGGGGCTTTTCCTTGGCGGTGTCGGGGATGATGATCCCGCCCTTGGTCTTGGTTTCCTGGTCAAGCGCTTCGACCAGGACGCGGTCGTTCAAAGGCTTGAATTTCATGGATCGGTCTCCTCCGGAGGCATGTTCGGGTCAATGCGCCGGGAGGATTGTTAGCAGTCTCCCGGTGCGAGTGCCAAGGGTTCTAGGCTCTCCCCACAGCCGAGTCAATTCAAAGAAAAACTATTATTTTTCAGATATTTGGAATTAGTCGACCCGGCGGGCCAGGGTGACGAACTCGCGCCCCTTCATCGGCTGGGCCTTGGGGAACAGGATCGTACAGCGCGGATAAGGCGCACGGATTTCGGTAGGCCCGTCGCAGGCGATCAGGTCCCCCTCGCCAACCTCCTCGAACCCCACGAAGGGAGCGGCGAAGGAGAGTTCCGCGGTCTTGGCGACATAAACTTCGGTGATCTCGTAGACGCCCGGCTCGGCGGCCGGCACGGCAGGCCGGTGGGCCGCCGCCCAGCTTTCGTCGATCGATCCGACGACGGCAAGGAAATCGAGCATCGTCGATTTCGCGACGGCGACGCTGGCGCGCAGGAAATGGGCGCCGCACTCGACGACAAGGGCCGTGCGTCTGCCCGTCGGATCGGAAAACTCGCCGTGCTCGATCAGCGTACGCCCGTCGAACCCGCCGTCGGCAAGCAACAGCGAACGCGGGAAGCCGATACGCGCGGCGAGGTCCTTTGTGCGCGCGTTCATGGCACCCACGAAGAACGGCCGCACCGCATACGTCGTCGAATGGATGTCGAGCAGGTAGTCGGCCTGCACGACGAAGGGGAGCAACTCGCGCGCCCGATCCGCTTCGCGCGTCTTCTCGCTTGCCAGCCAGTCGTCGCGCCACACGCGGTTCATGTCGCGGTCGAGGAAACGGCTGTCGAGCGGCCGGTTCCGATCGAACGACTGGTAAGCCGCGACGTTCGAGAAGGCGAAGATCAGGCTGCCGCGGGACGGGCGAAGTTTCTCTTTCAGGGCCCAGTCGAGCGCCTCGGCGCCGCAGAATTCGTTGCCGTGCGTGAGGCCGACGACCATCACGCAGGGACCGGGCACGCCGCTGTCGAAGCGATGCACATAAGGTGTTCCGGTATTGCCGGCCTGCCAGTCCGACAGGTCGCGCGGCAGCACCTCGATGGGCGGAAGCTTGCGCTCGATCACGATTGCTGCGCCATGCGGTGCTCGAACCGCGCGCGATCCGCCGGATCGAGCGATACGACGACATGGAGCATGTCGCCGTCAGTCCGGCTTTCGATCACATGCCCGTGCGCATGCAGCCACGCGATCGAAGCGCCGTCGGCGAACGGCAGATCGTACTCGACGGTCAGGCGCGAAGCGGCAAGGCGTCGGTCGATCTCCGCCAGCAGCCGGTCGCAGCCACCGCCCGTGATTGCCGAAAGCGCCACGGTGTTGGGCTCGCGCGCCGCGCGCGCCAGCAGCGCTTCCTGCGCGTCCTCCGGCAGGCGGTCGATCTTGTTCAGGACCTCGACGAAGGGATTGTCGGCATCTGCCGTCCGGCCAAGCTCGGTCAGCACCTCGCGCACATCGGCGGCCTGCGCTTCGGTATCGGGATGCGAGACGTCGTGCACATGCAGGACCAGATCGGCAGCCAATACCTCTTCCAGCGTGGCGCGGAACGCCGCGACAAGGTCGTGCGGCAGGTCGGAAATGAAGCCGACAGTGTCGGAAAGGATGATCTTGCGGCCCGACGGCAGCGACAACGCACGCATCGTGGGATCCAGCGTGGCAAACAGCATGTCGGCCGCGAGGACGCGCGCATGGACGAGCCGGTTGAAGAGCGTCGACTTGCCGGCGTTCGTGTAGCCGACCAGTGCCACGACCGGATAGGGCACGCGCTCGCGCGAGCGGCGATGCAGCGAACGCGTCCGCTTGACCTCTTCAAGGTCGTGCTTCAGCCGGATGATCTTGTCGCCGATCATGCGGCGGTCGCTTTCGAGCTGGCTTTCGCCGGGACCGGCAAGGAAGCCGAAGCCGCCGCGCTGGCGCTCGAGATGGGTCCATGTCCGCACGAGGCGGCTTTTCTGGTAGGAAAGCTGTGCCAATTCCACCTGCAGGCGGCCTTCGGCCGTGCGGGCGCGCGAACCGAATATCTCGAGGATCAGGCCGGTGCGGTCGAGCACCTTGACCGCCCACTCCTTCTCGAGATTGCGCTGCTGGACCGGCCCGAGCGTGGCGTCCATCACCACGACCGCGATGCGTTCATCCTGGATCAGCGTCTTCAGGCGCTCGACATTGCCCTTGCCGATCAGCGTCGAAGGCCGCCAGCTCTGCACGCGCACGACTTCCGCCGCGGCGATCGTAAGATCGATCGCGCGTGCAAGACCGGCCGCCTCCTCGAGCTTCGCTTCGGGCGACCGCGCCTCGTCGGGCTTGGCTCCCTTGCGGAGCGGGTGCACGACGAGGCAGCGGCCCTCGGTCTTGCGTGTCGCGAAATCGCCGGTCTCTTCGGCAATCGTCGCGTCGCTCGGCGTGTCGGGCTTCTCGGTGGGCGAACGACGGCTCAGCCTTCGGCCCCGTCTTTATCGCCGTCGAACAGCGCGATCGGGCCCGTCGGCATGACGGTCGAGATCGCGTGCTTGTAGACGAGCTGGCTATGCCCGTCGCGACGGAGAAGCACCGAAAAATTGTCGAACCACGTCACGATGCCCTGCAACTTCACGCCGTTCACCAGGAAGATCGTCACCGAAGTCTTGTTCTTGCGGATGTGGTTCAGGAACACGTCCTGGACGTTTTGCGACTTTTCGGCCGTCATGGCGTCCGTTTCCTTTCTTGATTGGACTCCGGGCCGGCATTGCGGTCCCGATCCGGGTCGTTGAGCAGTGGACCAAGACCCGGACTCGAAAGTCCGCGCCGCCACCATGGGAGCTATTTAGGTCATTTCCGATTCGATTGCAGGCCCCGCCACATGTCCAGAAGGTCCGAATAGGTTTGAACGCCGAAGGCCGGCGGGTGCCGGCCCAGAGAGGCTTGATCCGGTTCATCCTTTCCGAAAAGGACCGGAACGCATCCCGATGCATGCGCGGTATGCATGTCCAATGCCGTGTCGCCTATGAACCAAATTGTCGGATTTTGAGGTAATTTGATACCGCTCAATGCCAATCGAACCGGAGCCGGATCGGGCTTGTCCCGGGCGGCATCCGTCGCCCCGACCAGACTGCGGAAATGACCCGTCCATCCCAGCGCATCGGCCTCGCGGCGCAGCAGGACGCCCTGCTTGTTCGACACGACCCCCAGCGGGATCGCGCGCGCCAGTTCGGCGATCGCTGCCCCCGCCCCGTCGATGGCACGCAGCGTTGCCAGATGCTCGGCCTCAAACGTCTTGTAGAAAATGTCGCGTGCCCGCGGCCAGTCTTCGCCGAACATCTCCGGGAAGGTCTCGCGCAGCGAGCGGCGCACGCGCAGGCGGGTTTCCGCGACCGACCAGGGCGCCTTGCCGAACGCGACCAGTGCGGCGTTGATCGCCGCGCGCACACTGCCCCAGTTGTCGACCAGCGTGTTGTCCCAGTCGAAAAGGATCGCGTGCGGACGCCGGCCGGTCACGCCGCCGAGCCGGCCTGCGCGGCCATGTGCTGCATGTAGGCCGCCCGGACCTTGAGCGCGATCGTGCCCGGCTTGCCGTTGGCGACCGGCGCGTCGTCGATCTGCGTGATCGGCATCGCGAATGAGGACGCTGACGTGACGAACGCTTCGCGTGCGCGGCGCAGTTCCTCGAGGGTGAAGGCGCGTTCCTCGAACGGGATGCCTTCGCGCCGGGCGATCTCGATGATTGCCAGACGCGTGATGCCATTCAGGATCTCGTTCGAGGCCGGTCGCGTGACGAGCTTGCCGTCGCTCGTGACGATCCACGCATTCGACGAGCTGCCTTCGGTCACCACGCCGTTCGCGTCGACGAGGATCGCCTCGTAGGCACCGTTCTCCTTGGCAACCTGCTTGGCCATGCAATTGGGCAGCAGCGAGATGGTCTTGATGTCGCGCCGCGCCCAGCGGATGTCGGGTGCGGTGACCGCCTTCACGCCATCTTCGACATAGGCCGCCGGATGGGGCTTGGCGTTGCGCGCCGTGACGACGACCTGCGTCTCCGGTGCCTTGGGAAAAGCGTGGTCGCGCGGGGCCACGCCGCGCGTCATCTGCAGATAGACGATGCCGTCTTTGACGAGATTGCGCCGGATCGTCTCGCGCATGACGATCTTCAGGGCCGCGCGCGACATCGGTGCCGTCATCCGCATCTCGCGCAGCGAACGATCAAGCCGGTCAAGGTGCGGACCGTCATCGACCATCGCCCCGCCGCGCACGGCGCAGACCTCGTAGATGCCGTCGCCGAACTGGTAGCCGCGGTCGTCGATATGGACCTGCGCAAGGGCGTGCGGAACGTAGCGGCCGTTCACATAGGCGATGCGGGACAAGGGATCGGTCTCCTGCCGGTTCAGGCGTCGAGCGTCGGGCCGCGCTCGCGATCCACACCGTGGACGCCGAGCGCCTTCAGCTTGCGGTGCAGCGCCGAGCGCTCCATGCCCACGAAGGACGCAGTGCGCGAAATGTTGCCGCCAAAACGCGTCACCTGCGCGATCAGGTACTGGCGCTCGAAGAGCTCGCGCGCCTCGCGCAGCGGCAGCCCCATGATTTCCGCCCCGCCGTCGCCGCGCAGCGCGGCGGGCACCGCGGCCCCCAGGTCGGGCGGTAGGTTGTCGGCCCGGATCGGCTGGCCGGGATCGCCCGGCGTCATGATCAGCAGCCACTCGACGACGTTGCGCAGCTGGCGCACGTTGCCCGGCCAGTCGTGCGTCTGCATCGTGGCAAGCGCGTCATCGGCGAGCGTGCGCACCGGCATGCCGGTCGCTTGCGCCGCACGCTGCATGAAATGCCCGATCAGGGCGGGCACGTCTTCGCGCCTTTCCTTGAGCGGCGGCATGCGGATCGGCACGACGTTGAGACGGTAGAACAGGTCCTCGCGAAAGCGGCCTTCCTGCATCTCCTGCATCAGGTCGCGGCTCGACGACGCGATCACGCGCACGTCGACCTGCACGCGCACCCGGCCGCCCACCCGCTCGAAGCTCTGCTCTTGCAGCACGCGCACGATCTTGCCTTGCGTCTCCAGCGGCATGTCGCCGACCTCATCGAGATAGAGCGTGCCGTTGTGCGCCTTCTCGAAGACACCGATCTTCGGCAGCGGCGCGTCCGGATCGTCGATCGGCGAGCCCGGTTCGATCCCGAACATCTCGATTTCCATCGCGTTGGGCCGCAGGCTCGCGCAATTGAGCACGATGAACGGCCCGCTTGCCCGGCGCGACAGCGCGTGGATGAGGCGCGCACCCGCCTCCTTGCCCGAACCGGCCGGCCCCTGGAGAAGCACGCGGCTGCCCGTCGGCGCCACGCGCTCGAGCTGCTGGCGGATCTGGTTGATCGTCGCCGAAGCGCCGACGATCTCCGGCGGCCCGCCCGCGCGCAGCGTCAATTCCTCGTTTTCACGGCGCAGACGCGCCGATTCCAGCGCGCGCTGGACGATCAGCAGCAGCCGGTCGGCCTTGAACGGCTTTTCGATGAAGTCGTAGGCGCCGCGCCGGATGGCACCGACCGCCATCTCGATGTTGCCGTGACCGCTGATGATCACGACCGGCAGGTCGGGATGCTCGCGCCGGATGATGTCGAGGACTTCCAGCCCGTCGAGCGCGCTGCCCTGCAGCCAGACGTCGAGGACTACCAGGCTTGGTCGGCGCGCGCGGATCGCCTCGAGGGCGGCCGTCGAATCCCCGGCGCCGCGCGTCTGATGGCCGTCATCCTCGAGGATGCCGCCGATCAGCATCCGGATGTCAGCCTCGTCATCGACGATGAGAATGTCGTGCGCCATGAATTCCGTGTCGATCCGTTCGCTTCGATGACTCTTACGTGGCAGACGTCGCCGCGTGCCGCGCGGAATCGTCAGTCGCGATACTATCCGTCCGTGCGTCGGAGGGGAATACCAGCGTCACCACGGCACCGCCGCCCGGCCTGTCGGCAAGCAGCACGGTTCCGCCGTGGTCTTCCATGATCTTCTTGACGATCGCAAGACCGAGCCCCGTGCCCTTCGCGCGCGTCGTCATGTAGGGTTCCGTCAGGCGGTCGCGGTCAACCTTCGGCAGGCCGCGCCCGTTGTCGGCGACGGCAAGCAGCGTGCGCCCCTGCGCATCCGAGGTCAGCGACACCGCTACATGTGGTGGCGGGAGATCCGCACCCTCGCGGCCCTCGATCGCGTCGAGCGCGTTCTGGAGCAGATTCGTCAGCGCCTGGCCGATCTGTCCCGCGTCGAGCCGGAGCATCGCCGGCGCTTCCGGCAGCGCGGTATCGAACTTGGCACCGGTTCGGCCGTTTGCCTGGAGGAATACGGTACGCTTGACCAGCTCGCTGAGATTCTCCGCGCGCATGCGCGGCGCGGGCATGCGCGCGAAGGACGAGAATTCGTCGACCATCCGCCCGATATCCTCGACCTGGCGCATGATCGTCTCGGTGCAGAGCCGGAATGTTTCCGGATCCGACTTTATTTCGGGCAGGTACTTGCGCTTCAGGCGTTCTGCGGAAAGCTGGATCGGCGTGAGCGGGTTCTTGATTTCGTGCGCGATGCGGCGCGCGACGTCGGCCCATGCGGCCGTGCGCTGGGCGGATTCGAGCTCGGTCACGTCGTCGAACGTGACGACCAGACCGACCGCACCGTCGTCGAGCCGCGTGCGGGCAACGCGCACGACGAAGGTGCGCTTGCGCTGGTTGCGAACGAGCTGGATCGTCCCCTGGGCCGGCCTGTCCGGGGCGACGCGCGCGGCTTCGAGGAGCGGCGCCATTTCGGGCACGATCCCGGCAAAATTCTGCCCGACGAGAGCAGAAAGGTCCGCATCGAGCAGGATCGATGCGGACCGGTTCGGCAGGTCGACCGCTCCGTTCGCATCGATGGCGACGACACCGGCCGTAACACCTGCAAGGACGGCCTCGGTGAATCGGCGGCGGTTCTCGATCTGGGCGTTCGCGCCGATCAGCTCGCCGCGCTGCGCCTCGATCTGCGAGGTCATGCGGTTGAAGGCGCGAGAGAGCGTGCCGAGCTCGTCGTCGCGGTCGCTTTCCTCGACGCGCGCCGAAAGATCGCCCGACCGGATGCGTTCGGCGGCACCGATCAGCGCGCCAACCGGCCGCGCTAGCCGGTTGGCGACCGCGATGCCGATCCAGATCGCAGCCAGCAGCAGCAGCAGCGCCACAACGACGAAGATCATCGCGAAGGTCACCTGCAGGCCTTCGCGGCGACCCTCCAGGTCTTCGTAGATCTGAACGGCAAGACGCGTCCGATCGAGATGCTGGACGACCCGCGGTTCGACGAAACGGCCGATCAGCAGGAACGTGTCGTCGAACCCGTCGACGCGGGTAAGGGCGCGCACGCGGTCGCCGCGCGAGGCTTCGGAATCGCTGTTCTCGGGCGTGAAGACGACGACCTCGCCGGATCGCGCGCGATCAAGACCCCAGAACGGCACATTGAGCTGCAGCGTGAAGCCCATGCGGGCGTAGATCCGGCCCCGCCCGTCGAAGACGACGGACTCGTTGAGCGCACGGACCTCGGTCTGGGTTGCGACGAGGCTCTGGATCGCGTCGGCATCGGCAAGGATCAGCGAGCCCTGGCGCGAGATGTCGCCGGACATCGCGAGAATGTCGCCACGGATGTTGTTCCGATGCTCTTCGAGATAAGCCTCCGCCGCGGCGAGCGACTGGCCGACGGCCTCGCGCACGGGATCGGAGAACCAGGCCTGGACACCCAGATTGAAGAACAGGGCCGTGGCCACCGCCATGATCGCCGTCGGTGCGCCCGCGATCACCGTGAAGAGTGCCACGAGTTGCACGTGCAGGCGCGCACCGGCAAGCCCGCGCCGCCGTTCGATCCACAGGCGCACGAGTTCGCGCGCGACGACGGCACCCAGCGTCAGGATAAGGACGAGATTGACGACCAGCAGCCAGACGATCGTGCGCGGGTTCGGGCTCTCGGCACCGGTAACCGCGAGATACGTCACGCCGCCGGCAAGAACCGCAAGGATCGCCAGCAGGAACGCGAGCTTGCGGGAAAGGCCCACGCGCGCCGACCAGCGGCGCAGGCGCGCAAAGGCCGACGAGGACGATTGGGACGGGAGGGCGTTTGCGGGTTCGGTCATCCGTGAATGCGCAGGTGACGGGGAAGCGGAAGTTCCGCTTCCGCGCAACCCGGCATTACTTTAGGCCACGAACCACTTGGATGTCCAACTCGCGGATTTTCTTGCGCAAAGTGTTCCGGTTGAGCCCGAGGAGCTGGGCGGCCTTGATCTGGTTCCCGCGCGTCGCCGACAGCGTCAGCGACAGCAGCGGACGTTCGACCTCGCGCAGGATGCGGTCGTAGACGCCGGCCGGCGGCAGGCCGTCCTTGTGCGCCCCGAAATATGCCTTGAGGTGCCGGTCGACGGCCGAACCCAGCGATTCGTCCGCCGGAGCAGACTCGCTCGATACCGCCGGTGCAGCGTCGGCAAGCTCGGCCTCGATGATGTCGATCCCGATGACTTCTTGCGAATAGAGTGCCGAGAGCCTGCGAATGAGGTTCTCGAGCTCGCGTACGTTGCCGGGCCAACGATGCTGCTTGAGCCGTTCCATCGCCTGGGCATCGATCGTCTTGATCGGCAGCCCTTCGGTCGACGTGGTCTGCAGGAAATGGCGGACCAGCAGCGGCACGTCGTCGGCGCGCTCGCGCAGCGGCGGCAGGCGGATCGGCACGACGTTGAGACGGTAGAAAAGATCCTCGCGGAACAGGCCCTGCCGGACGAGCTGGCGCAGGTCGCGGTGCGTGGCCGCGACGATGCGCACGTCGGCGCGGATGCGCGTGCGACCGCCGACAGTCGTGTACTCGCCTTCCTGGAGGACGCGCAGCAGGCGCGTCTGCGCCTCGATCGGCATGTCACCGATCTCGTCGAGGAACAGCGTGCCGCCCTGACTCTGCTCGAAGCGGCCGGCATAGCGCGACGTCGCACCCGTGAAAGCGCCCTTCTCGTGCCCGAACAGCTCGCTTTCGATGAGTTCACGCGGAATGGCGGCCATGTTGAGCGCCACGAACGGCCCGTTGCGGCGCTTGCCGTAGTCGTGCAGTGCGCGCGCGACGAGTTCCTTGCCGGTGCCGGACTCGCCCGCGATCATCACGGTCAGGTCCGTTCCCATCAGGCGCGCGAGCACGCGGTAGATTTCCTGCATCGCCGACGAGCGGCCGATCAGCGGCAGCTTCTCGTCCGGATCGTCCGGATCGCCATCGTACGTCACCGGCGCCTTGGGTGCGGTGAGCGCACGCTCGACGACCGAAACCAGCTCTTTGAGGTCGAAGGGCTTGGGCAGGTACTCGAAAGCGCCGCGCTCGGTCGCCTTGATGGCGGTCAGCAGCGTGTTCTGGGCGCTCATCACGATGACGCGCAGGTCCGGACGGACCTTGCGGATGCGCGGCACGAGGTCGAGACCGTTCTCGTCCGGCATGACGACATCGGTGATCACGAGATCACCCTCGCCGTCGGCAACCCACTTCCAGAGCTGCGAAGCATGCCCGGTCAGCCGCACGTCATGGCCGAGCCGGCCAAGCGCCTGGTTGAGCACGGTACGAATCGCCTTGTCGTCGTCGGCGACCAGAATTGTGGCCTGCGCCATATTGACCTTCTACCCCTCGGTCCTGATATCGAGCCCCTGCTCGCCGCTCGTGACCGGTAGCCGCACCCTGAAAACCGTCCGGCGCGGCTGGCTGTCGAATTCGATGACGCCGCCGTGGTCGCCAACGATTTTGGCGACCAAAGCAAGTCCTAGGCCAGTCCCCTTTTTCTTCGTCGTAATGAAGGGTTCGAAGAGGTGTGGCCGCACTTCTTCCGGTATCCCCTCGCCATTGTCCTGCACCGAGACGACAAGCGGCAGCGACACGCGCTGGCCGGTCCCCGGCACGGCGAATCGGACACCCTGCTGGAACCCGGTCGACAGGACGATCTCGCCGCCAGTGCGCGGCGAAGCCTCGACGGCGTTCTTCACGAGATTGAGGAAGATCTGGATCAGTTGGTCGTGATCGCCAAGCACTGACGGGAGCGACGGGTCGTAGCTTTCCGAAAAACGCACGTGCCTGCCAAAACCGCTCTGCGCCAGCATGCGGACATGCCCGAGCACCCGGTGGATGTTGACCGGCCCCATCTCGATCGGCATGCCGTCGTTGAAGATTTCCATCCGGTCGACAAGGGCCCGGATGCGGTCGGCTTCGTCGCAGATCAGGCGCGTCAGTTCGCGATCCTGCGGCTGTGCGGTCTGCTCGAGGAGTTGGGCCGCACCGCGGATTCCGGAGAGCGGATTCTTGACCTCGTGCGCGAGCATTGCGGCCATGGCGCTCACCGAACGCGCGGCCTTGCGGTGCACAAGCTGCCGGCCGATCTTGCGCGCGATCGAGCGCTGCTGGATCGTGAGTACGACAAGCCCGTCGATCTCGCCTTCGATCATTGCCGCCGCGCGCACCGATACCAGATGGCTGCCGATGCGCGGCGCGTCGATCGAGATTTCCTCCTCCGAAACGCTGGCACCGTACTGGCGGGCCTGCTGGATCGTGCCGAACACCGGATTGTCTTCGGGCAGGAACTCAGGCAGGCGCCGGCCGAGCATCATGCTCGCACCCAGCTCGAAGAAGTTCTCGGCGGCCGGATTGACGTAGCGCAGCACGGCGTCGGCATCGAGGACGACGACCGCATCGGGAATGGCCGACAGGATCGCGCCGAGATCGGGCAGGCCGATTCGAAGCGGCGTGACGATGCTGCGGTCGACCTTGGGAAGTGCGCGGGCCATCAGGCGGCCTCTTTCAGGCCGGCGACGGCACCGCCGTCGTTGGCCGGCTTGCAACCCGCCGCGATCGCACGGCCCCATGTGGCGCGCACCAGTTCCTTGACGCGCTCGGGTTCGGTCAGGGTCATGACCGTCGAGCGGAACTCGGCCGCGCCCGGAAAGCCCTTGGCGTACCAGCCCATGTGCTTGCGCGCCATGCGCAGGCCCGTTTCCACGCCATAGTGAACCAGCATGTCTTCGTAATGTTCGATCACGATCTGCATCTGCATCTCGAGGGGGGGATCGGTGCGGCGTTCGCCGGTCGCAAGGAAGTGGATCGCGTTCGCGGGAAACCAAGGCCGGCCGCAGGCGCCGCGCCCGATCATCACGCCGTCGGCACCGGACTGGTCGAGCGCTTCGCGCACGTCGTCGTAGCGCACGATGTCGCCGTTCGCGAGTACGGGAATGGTCACCGCTTCCTTGACGTTGCGGATCCAGGCCCAGTCGGCCTTGCCTTCGTAGAACTGCTGGCGCGTACGACCGTGGATCGCGAGTGACTGGATGCCGCATTCCTGCGCGATGCGCGCAAGCTTCGGCGCATTCTTCGAGTTGGCATCCCAGCCCAGGCGCATCTTCAGCGTGACGGGAACCTTCACGGCCTTGACCGTCGCTTCGAGGATGCGGGCGGCCGCGATCTCGTCGCGCATCAGGGCGGAACCCGCATGGCCGTTGACGACCTTCTTCACCGGGCAACCGAAATTGATGTCGATGATCGCGGCCCCGCGGTCTTCGTTGAGGCGTGCGGCCTCCGCCATCACGGTCGGCTCGCAGCCCGCAAGCTGCACAGCCATCGGGAACTCTTCCGGCACCGAACGGGTCATCAGGAGGGATTGGCGGTTCTCGCGGATCATCGCCTGGCTGGCGATCATTTCCGACACGACCAGTCCTGCCCCGTGACGTTTGACCAGCCGCCTGAACGGTAGGTCGGATATGCCGCTGAGCGGTGCAAGCACCACTGGGGCCGTCAATTCGATGGGGCCGATTTTGATGCTCATAAATTAGGCTGCTCGGTCCGTGTGTCTATACTTTGAGCGTTTTTAGCGCAGCCCGGTGCCGCTGGCAAGTCCCATCGGGGGTTCCGATTCGCTGCGCCGCAAACATCCGATTCTGCGCGTGTTTCCGGCATCCATGGGAATCCGTGCTGCGTCGCAGCAGGGGATTTAGCCGATCAATACGTCCGTCACGAACTTCACCCCTGGATAAGCCAAGGTGAGGAGCAAATAGGCGAACAGGACATAGCGTGCAGTCCGGCGTCCCGAAAGCCCACCGCGGTTGTGGACCATCAGCAGTACGCCGATCGCAACGAATGTAGCGAGCGACAGAACCGTCTTGTGATCGACCACGAGCCAGCGCTGCAGGCTGAACCAGGAAAGCGTGCTTCCCGAGACGAGTGCGAATCCGAGAACGGCACCGCTGGCCATCAGAAGCCGGGCGAGCAACGCCTCGCCTTCCGCGACCGACGGCAGGCGACGCGTGAAGACGGTCGGCCGCCGCGTGCGAAGGGCGCGCTCCTGCAAGAACACGCCGAGCCCGGCAACGGCCGCGAGCGTCAGCAGCCCATAGGCGAGCAGGGCAATGAGGATGTGCGCGATCAGCCAAGCCTCGGGGACCGTCCCGATCAGCGGGCGTTCCGGCGCGTGCTCCCAGATCGTCGCGAGCAACGCAAGCCAGACGAGGTAGCCGACGAGCAGCGGTGCAAGCCGCACGGCCATCCGCTCGACAAGCACAAGGCCTGCGAAAGCGATCATGCTGGCAAGGATCGCAAGCCAGAGTGCCGCCGCAAGGCCGGTGCGCCAGCCGTCGCCGACATTGTCCGCGATCCAGACGGCGGGGCCGGCGATCCCCACGGCCATCAATAGCCAGAAGGCCGGTCGGGGGCCGCGTTCGTCGACGCGCACGAAGCCGGCCGGCACCAGCGATGCAAGGGCGGAAAGGGAAAGGATGAGGCTCGACATGCCGGACCGGAACCGTCTTGCGCCTAAATGCCTTCGACCACGACCATGTTGAAGCGCGACGTCGCCCCGGCGCGCGCGCGGCGCGCGGCCGTATACTCGACCGACGTATAGAACGTCTGCGCCTTGTCGTACGACGGGAACTCAATCACCACGAGCCGGCCCGGCTTCCAGTCGCCCTCCAGGACACCGCTCTGTCCGCCACGCGCCACGAACCGGCCGCCGAACTTCTCGACCGCTCCGGGCGAAAGAGCCTTGTAACCTTCATATTTCGCCGGATCGGAGACGGCGATGTCGGCAATGACATAGGCGGGCATGGCACGTGCCTCTTCCAAGAGGGGCTGCTAGATTGCGCGGAACCGCAGCATACGGACTTCGCGTTTTCGCACAATGGCCATCACCGCCGCCCCGGGAAAATCTCCCCCCAACTGCATCGCCCTTGTCGTCGCCGCCGGCCGCGGCCTGCGGCTGGGCGGTGACGTGCCCAAACAGTATCGCGACGTGGCCGGCGTACCGCTGCTGCGGCGGTCGCTGAACACACTTGCACGCCACGCCCGCGTCGATGCGGTCCGCGTCGTCTGCAATCCGGCGGACGCCGGCTTGTATGCCGAGGCGGCCGCGGGGCTCGACCTGCTCGATCCGGTCGCCGGGGGGGCGGAACGTCAGGATTCCGTGCGCGCCGGGCTCGAAAGCCTCGTCGATCTGGCTCCCGCCACTGTCTTGATCCACGACGCGGCACGACCATTCGTCGATGCAGCACTGATCGACCGGATGATCGCAGCGCTCGCCGACGGCCCCGGTGCCATCGCCGCGGTGCCCGTCGTCGATACGCTGTGGCGAGCAGAGTCCGGAAATGCCGATGTCATCGTGCCGCGCGAAAATCTGTGGCGTGCGCAAACACCGCAAGCCTTCCGCTATCCCGATATCCTGGCCGCACACCGGCAGGCAGCCGGCAGCCGTCTCACCGACGACGCGGCCGTGCTTCGCGCGGCCGGCGGCGATGTCCGCCTTGTCGCGGCAAGCGAGCGGAACTTCAAGGTGACGGTCGATGGCGACCTGGAGCGTGCCGCACGCGAGATATTTCTCGATCATGCCGATATCCGCGTGGGTACGGGCTACGACGTCCACCGCCTCGGCCCCGGCGATGGCGTGTGGCTGTGCGGCGTCAAAGTCCCACACGACCGCGCGCTGGTCGGGCATTCGGATGCCGATGTCGGGATCCACGCCCTTGTCGACGCGATCCTCGGCGCCCTGGGCGACGGCGACATCGGCGCCCACTTCCCGCCAAGCGATGCGCGCTGGAAGGGCGTTTCGTCGGACCGTTTCCTGCGCCACGCGGCCGATCTGCTGGCCGCGCGCGGCGGAACCCTGCGCCATGCCGACGTGACGATCATCTGCGAGCAGCCCAAGGTCGGTCCCCATCGCGACGCGATGCGCGCGCGTCTGGCCGAAATCCTCGACGTCGGCGTCACGCACATTTCGGTCAAAGCGACGACGACCGAGAAGCTCGGCTTCACCGGTCGCGGCGAGGGAATTGCGGCACAAGCCGTGGCGACGATCGCCCTGCCCTTCCGATGAAGCTCCAGTTCACCTATGGGCGCCTGCCGCCGGGCCTGACGCTGAAGGATCCCGCCACGCTGTTGGCGACGTGGTTCGGCAGCGGCCTCGTGCCGTTCGCGTCGGGAACGTGGGGAACGCTCGCGGCCATCCCGTTCGCATGGGCCATCTGGGAACTCGGCGGCCGGCCGTTTCTCGCCTTCGCCACGATCGCCGTCTCGGCCGTCGGCATCTGGGCCGCAGACGCGGTGTCAAAGCGCGTGGGCATCAAGGATGCCGGCTTCATCGTCATCGACGAGGTTGCCGGCATGTGGCTGACGCTGCTGGCAACACCCTTCACGCCGCTCGGCTGGATGGTCGCTTTCGTCTTCTTCCGGATTGCGGATATCCTGAAGCCGTTCCCGGCCGGCTGGGCCGACCGGAAGGTCGCCGGCGGCCTGGGCGTGATGCTCGACGATCTGCTGGCGGCACTTTGGTCCGCACTGGCCGTCTGGCTGCTTGCAACGTACGGACCCGCGGAGATGGCGTTTGCCCAATAGTGCCGAGATCGGAGCTGCGTTCGACGTGCTGGCCGCCTGCAAGCGCATCAAGATGAAGATCGCGACTGCAGAATCATGCACCGGCGGTCTCGTCGCGGCGGCCCTTACGGAAATTCCCGGATCGTCGGACGTGGTCGAGCGCGGCTTCGTGACCTATTCGAACGAAGCAAAGGTCGAGATGCTTGCTGTCTCGCCGGCCCTGCTGCTGGCCTTCGGCGCCGTCAGCGAGCCGGTCGCCCGCGCGATGGCCGAAGGTGCATTGCAGCGCAGCCACGCCGACATGGCGGTGTCGATCACCGGTGTGGCCGGCCCCGGCGGCGGCTCGGTCGAAAAGCCGGTCGGGCTCGTGCATTTCGGTCTCGCCCGCAAGGGACGCGCGACGCAGACGTCGCACCGCATCTTCGGCGGCGACCGCGCGGCCGTTCGCCGGCAAGCGGTCGAATTCGCGCTGACGCTGCTGTTCGAGGGTGCGACGAAGCCCTAGTCGGGCAACGGAATGAAATCGCTCTCGCCGGGGACCTTCGGGAAGGCGCCGGATTTCCACGCCTGCTTGGCGCGCTCGAGGCGGGCCTTGTCGCTCGAAACGAAGTTCCACCAGATCGTCCGTTCGCCCGGCAGCTTGGCGCCCCCGAGAAGCATGACCGTCGATGCCGCAAGCGCACGCAGCGTTGCAGCGACGCCCTCGCGCAGCACGACGAGATTGCCGGGGCCATACGCAGCCCCATCGACCTCGATCCCGCCCGAGACGACGTAAAAGCCGCGTTCGACATGCTCGTCGGTCATCGGAAGTTCCGAACCGGCCGGCAATTCGGCGTGCAGATAGAAGATCGGTGAATGGATTTTCACCGGCGCCGAAAGCCCATATGCGGTTCCGAGGATGCAGACGAGCGCCACGCCGCCGACCGTCGCACGCGGCAGCGTATCGGCCGGATGGTGCTCGAAGCCCGGCTCCATCTCCTCCAGATCGGGCGGCAGCGCCACCCAGGTCTGGATGCCGTGCATGACAAGGCCCCCGCCGCGCTTGTCGGGCGCCGTACGCTCGGAATGCACGATCCCCCGACCGGCCGTCATCCAGTTCACCGCACCCGGCCGGATCGCCTGCACGAAGCCAAGCGAATCCCGGTGCATGATCTCGCCTTCGAACAGGTAGGTGACGGTCGAGAGACCGATATGCGGATGCGGGCGCACGTCCATGCCATCGCCCGGCTTCAGCACCGCCGGTCCCATATGATCGAAGAAAACGAACGGGCCCAGATGCCGCCGCTCGCGCTTGGGCAGGGCACGCTTCACGACGAACGCGCCGATGTCATGCGGTGCCGTCGTCAGCACCAGTTCGACGGCACCGGTCATGTCGTTCTCCCATAGAGCTGCTGGGCCCGCCCCTCGAACGCAGCGACCATGCGCTTGACCGCTTCGTTGAACAGCACGCCCATGATCGACTGCAGCAGTTTCGAGCGGAACTCGAAATCGACGAAGAAATCGATCACTGTCGTGCCGTCGGGCTGCCGGTCGAAGATCCAGTGATTGTTGAGATAACGGAACGGCCCGTCGGCATAGGCGACGTCGATGCGCGGACTTCGCCCGCCTTCGGCCGGCGCCATCGTCACGCGGCTGGTGAAGCGCTCGCGGATCATCCGGAACCCGATGACGAGGTCCCAGACCGCGACGTTGCCCTCAAGGGTCTTGAGGCGGGCGGCGATGCACCAGGGCAGGAATTCGGGATAGCGGTCGACCTCGGCCACGAGCTTGTAGAGCTGCTCGGGGCTGTAAGGCATCGCGCGCTTTTCGGCATGCGTAGGCATCCCCAACGCCGATAGCGCGAAACCGGCGCCGCGCGCAACGCGTTATTGCGCTGCGGCCAGCTTCGCCTCGCGCGCGGCCCGTAGGGCGGCGAAGTCCCGGTCGGCATGATAGGACGAGCGCGTCAGCGGGCTCGACGACACCAGCAGGAAGCCCTTGGCGGTCGCCAGAGTGGCGTATTCCTTGAATTCGTCGGGGGTTACGAAGCGATCGACCGCGGCATGCTTGGGCGTGGGCTGCAGGTACTGGCCGATGGTCAGGAAATCGATGTCGGCCGAGCGCATATCGTCCATCACCTGCATGATCTCAATACGGTTCTCACCCAGTCCGACCATCAGGCCAGACTTCGTGAACAGTGTGGGATCGAGCTCCTTGACCCGCTGCAGCAGGCGCAGCGAGTGGAAATAGCGCGCCCCCGGCCGGATCGTCGGGTAGAGGTGCGGGACCGTCTCCAGATTGTGGTTGAACACGTCGGGCCGCGCGGCGACGACGATTTCGAGCGCCCCTTCCTTGCGCAGGAAGTCGGGCGTGAGCACTTCGATGGTCGTGGCCGGGCAGCGCACGCGGATCGCACGGATCACGCGGGCGAAATGCTCGGCCCCGCCGTCCGGCAGGTCGTCGCGGTCGACCGACGTGATGACGATGTGCTGGAGCCCCATCAGTTCGGCCGCTTCGGCGACCTTCTCGGGCTCGTGCGGATCGAGCTTGTCCGGCATGCCGGTCGCCACATTGCAGAAACTGCAGGCGCGCGTGCAGACCGAGCCCAGGATCATCATCGTCGCGTGCTTCTTCTTCCAGCACTCGCCGATGTTGGGGCACGCAGCTTCTTCGCAGACCGTGACGAGGCCGCGGTCGCGGACGATCTTCTTGGTCTCCGCGTACTCGGCCGAGTTCGGCGCCTTCACCCGGATCCAGTCGGGCTTGCGCAAATGGACCGGGTTGTCGGGCCGATGGGCCTTCTCGGGATGGCGAACCTTGGGGAGCGTCTCCATACCCTTAGAAATGGATCGCGCGCCCGTAGGCGTCAAGGACGCTCTCGTGCATCATCTCGCTGAGCGTGGGATGCGGGAAGACCGTGTGCATCAGTTCGGTTTCGGTCGTCTCCAGCGTCTTGGCGATGCCGTAGCCCTGGATGAGCTCGGTCACTTCCGCACCCACCATGTGGGCGCCCAGCAGCTCGCCTGTCTTGGCATCGAACACGGTCTTGACCAGGCCTTCGGGCTCGCCGAGTGCGATCGCCTTGCCGTTGCCCATGAAGGGGAAGCGGCCGACCTTGACCGTGTGGCCAAGCTCCTTGGCCTTCTTCTCGGTGAGGCCCACCGAGGCGACCTGCGGCGTGCAGTAGGTGCAGCCCGGAATGTTCGTCACGTCGAGCGGGTGCAGACCCTTGATGCCGGCGATTTTCTCCACGCAGATCACGCCCTCGTGGCTCGCCTTGTGCGCGAGCCACGGCGGACCGGCGAGATCGCCGATCGCATAGACGCCCGGCTCCCCGGTTGCACACCACTCGTCGATCACGACATGCGTGCGATCGACCTTCACCTTGGTGCCTTCGAGCCCGATCTTCTCGACATTGCCGACAATACCCACTGCCGAGATGACGCGATCGACGACGATCTCCTGCGCCTTGCCGGCACTCTCGACCGTTACCGTCACGCTGTCGGCGGCCTTCTTGAGGCCCTTCACGGTCGCCGAGGTGAGGATCTTCATCCCCTGCTTCTCGAACGCCTTGCGTGCATGCGCGCTGATCTCTTCGTCCTCGACGGGGAGGACGCGATCCATCATCTCGACGACCGTCACGGCCGCCCCCATCGTGCGATAGAACGACGCGAACTCGATGCCGATGGCGCCGGAACCGACGACCAGCAGCGACTTGGGCATCGCCGGCGGCACCATCGCTTCCTTGTAGGTCCAGACGAGCTTGCCGTCCGGCTCCATGCCCGGCACGACGCGCGCGCGGGCACCCGTGGCGAGGATGACGTTCTTGGCCGTGAGGTCCGCGACCAGCTTGCCATCCTTGGCGACCGCGACCTTGCGCACGCCGCCCGCACCGGTTCCGGCGAGCGCACCCTGCCCGTCGAACACGGTGACCTTGTTCTTCTTCAGCAGGTGCTTGATGCCGCCCGAAAGCTGGGCCGCGACCTTGCGCGAACGCTCGACCACCTTCTTCACGTCGAAGCGCGCGTTATCGGCGGCAAGGCCGTAGGCGTCGAGATGCTGGAGGATGCCGTAGATCTCCGACGTGCGCAGCAGCGCCTTGGTCGGAATGCAGCCCCAGTTGAGACAGATGCCGCCCAGATGCTCGCGCTCGACCAGCGCCACGTTCATCTTGAGCTGGGCGGCACGGATCGCGGCCACGTAGCCGCCGGGCCCGCCGCCGACGACGATGAGATCGAAATTCTGCTCGGCCATATTCGGGCGCTCCTTACAGCAGCATCGCCAGCGGGTCTTCGACGATCTTCTTGAACGCGGAGAGGAACTCGGCTCCCACGCTGCCGTCGACCACGCGGTGATCGACCGAGAGCGTCACGCTCATCACCGTGGCGACGGCGAGTGCGCCGTTCTTGACCACGGCGCGCTGCTCGCCGGCACCCACCGCCAGGATGCAGCCCTGCGGCGGATTGATGACGGCCGCGAAATCCTTGATCCCGAACATGCCGAGATTGGAGATCGAGAACGTACCGCCCTGGAACTCCTCGGGCTTCAGCTTGCCGTCCTTGGCGCGAACGGCGAGATCCTTCATCGTGCTGGAAATCTCGACGAGGCCCTTCTTGTCGGCGTTGCGGATGATCGGCGTGATGAGACCACCGGGAATGGCGACCGCGACCGAGATGTCGACGTTTTCCCACAGCAGCATGCCGTCGTCGCTGTAGGAGGCGTTGGCGTTCGGCACCTGCCGCAGGGCGGCCGCCACCGCCTTGATGATGAAGTCGTTGACCGAAAGCTTGAATGCACCCGGGCCCTTCTCGGGGCTCCTGGCGTTGAGCGACACGCGGCCGGCGAGCAGCTTGTCGATCTCGCAATCGACCGTCAGGTAGAAATGCGGGACCTGCTGCTTGCTCTCCGTCAGGCGGCGCGCGATCACCTTGCGCATCGTCGACAGCGGAACGAGCTTGTGTGGGCCGATTGCCGCGAGGGCCGCCGACGACACGGCAACCGAGGCCGGTGCGCCTGCCGATGCAGCGGCCGGAGCCGACTTCCTGGCACCGCCGCCGGAAACGGCGGCCTCGACGTCGTGCTTGACGATGCGCCCGCCGGGGCCCGAGCCCGCGATCTTCGAAAGATCGAGGCCTGCCTGATCGGCCATGCGCTTGGCGAGTGGCGAAGCGACGATGCGTGAGCCCGAAGAAGCTGCGGCGGCTACCGGTGCTGCGGCAGTCGATGCCGAAGCCGGTGCGGCCGCCGGGGTCGCGGCCGGAGCCGCGGGCTTGGGGGCTGCCGGAGCAGCAGCGGCACCGCCTGCGGCAACCGCCTTGGCATCCTCACCCTCGCCTGCGATCAACGCGATGACGGCGTTTACCTTCACGCCTTCGGCTCCGCCGGGAACGATGATCTTGGCAAGGACGCCTTCGTCGACCGCTTCGACTTCCATGGTCGCCTTGTCGGTCTCGATCTCGCACAGCACCTGACCGGACTTGACCGTGTCACCCTCGGCCTTGAGCCAGCGGGCGATCTTGCCCTCGGTCATCGTCGGCGAGAGGGCCGGCATCAGAACGTTGATCGGCATGTCGCTGTCTCCCTCGCCCGGATCAGTTCTTGTAGAGCACGGCCTTGGCCGCGCTCACGATGTGGTCGGTCTGCGGCAATGCCAGCTTCTCGAGATTGGCCGCATAGGGCAGCGGGATGTCGAGGCCGTGCACGCGCTTGACGGGCGCATCGAGCCAGTCGAAACACTGTTCCATCATCAGCATGCCGAGTTCCGAACCGATGCCGGCGAAGGGCCAGCCTTCCTCGCAGGACACGAGGCGGTTGGTCTTCTTGACGGACGCGACGATCGTATCGGTGTCGAGCGGGCGGATCGAACGCAGGTCGATGACCTCGGCGTCGATACCCACCTTGGCGAGTTCCTCGGCCGCCTGCAGCGCCTTGCCGACCATGATCGAGAAGGCGGTAATGGTGACGTCCTTGCCGGCGCGCACGACCTTCGCCTTGCCGATCGGCACGACATAGTCGGCCGAGACGGGAACCGGGCCTTGCGTACCGTAGAGGATCTCGTTTTCAAGGATCAGCACCGGGTTCGGATCGCGGATCGCGGCCTTCATCAGGCCCTTCGCGTCCGCCGCCGACCACGGGCTCACGACCTTGAGGCCCGGGCAGTGCGCGTACCACGACGCATAGCACTGCGAATGCTGCGCTCCCACACGGCTCGCCGCCCCGTTGGGGCCGCGGAAGACGATCGGGCAGCCCATCTGGCCGCCCGACATGTAGAGAGTCTTGGCGGCCGAGTTGATGATCTGGTCGATCGCCTGCATCGAGAAGTTCCACGTCATGAACTCGACGATGGGACGCAGGCCCATGAAGCCGGCACCGACTGCAAGGCCGGTGAAACCCTGCTCGGTGATCGGCGTGTCGACGACGCGGCGTGCGCCGAATTCCTGCAGCAGCCCCTGGCTGACCTTGTAGGCGCCCTGATACTCCGCGACTTCCTCGCCCATCAGATAGACGTTCTCGTCGCGACGCATTTCCTCGGCCATGCCGTCGCGCAGCGCTTCGCGCACGGTCATCACCTTGGTCTCGCCCATGTCGGGCTCGTCAGCGGCGGGTGCAGCCGCGGACGTGACGATGGCCGGAGCCGCCGGTGCGGCTGCCGCAGCCGCCACGGGGGCCGCCGAAACGGGGGCCGCCGAAGCGCTCGCCGAGACGCTCTCGCCCTCGGCGGCGATGACCGCAATGACGGCATTGACCTTGACGCCCTCGGTCCCGTCGGGGACGAGGATCTTGGCAAGCGTGCCTTCGTCGACGGCCTCGACTTCCATCGTCGCCTTGTCGGTCTCGATCTCGCACAGCACCTGACCGGACTTGACCGTGTCGCCCTCGGCCTTGAGCCAGCGGGCGATCTTGCCCTCGGTCATCGTCGGCGAGAGGGCCGGCATCAGAACATTGATCGGCATTTTCGTTTTCCCTGTTCCGCTGGATCAGCGCGCTTCGAGCAGCACGTCGGTGTAGAGATCGGACACCGGCGGCTCGGGACTGTTCTGGGCGAATTCCGCCGCCTTGGTGGCGATGTCCTTCACCTCGCGGTCGATGTTCTTCAGCGACGCCTCGTCGGAGAAGCCGCCCTCGAGGAGGAACTTGGCGTGGCTCTCGATCGGATCGTGCTGGGTGCGCATCTTCTCGACCTCCTCCTTCTGGCGGTACTTCGCCGGATCGGACATCGAGTGGCCGCGATAGCGGTAGGTCTGCATTTCGAGGATGTAGGGGCCCTTGGTACGAGCATGCTCGACCGCGCGCAGGCCGGCCGCGCGCACCGACAGCACGTTCATGCCGTCGACCGCCTCGCCCGGGATGCCATGCGCGGCCCCGCGATGGTAAAAATCCGTCGTCGACGAGGCGCGTTCGATCGACGTGCCCATGCCGTACTTGTTGTTCTCGATGATGAAGATCACGGGCAGCTTCCAGAGCTGCGCCATGTTGAAGCTCTCGTAGACCTGACCTTGATTGACCGCGCCGTCGCCCATGTAGGTGAGGCTCACGTTGGTCTCGCCGCGATACTTGGACGCGAACGCGATGCCGGTGCCTAGCGGCACCTGCGCGCCCACGATGCCGTGGCCGCCGTAGAAGTTCTTTTCCTTGGAGAACATGTGCATCGAGCCGCCCTTCCCCTTGGAATAGCCGCCGATGCGCCCGGTAAGTTCAGCCATCACGCCGCCCGGCTCCATGCCGCAAGCCAGCATATGGCCATGGTCGCGATAGCTCGTGATGACCGAATCCTTCGGCGTGATCGCCGACTGCATGCCGACCACGACCGCTTCCTGCCCGATATAGAGATGGCAGAAGCCGCCGATCAGCCCCATGCCGTACATCTGTCCCGCCTTCTCCTCGAAGCGGCGGATCAGCAGCATGTCGCGATAGTATTTGAGGAGGTCCGCTGCCTCGGGCACGTTCTCTTCGGCCTTGGATTTCTTTTTCGGCGGTGTGGGTGCCATGGTCGCTCCCTCGATACGCATGGGTTCTCAATTGCATTGACCTAAAGCACCAGATCGCCCGATTTGCAATCCATCGCAGCTTCTATATATTTGATATTATTTGGTAAAATTTGTTTTAACTGAAATTCAGTTAACTTATCGCAACGCAACATTATTTCACGATTTCAGAACACCTGCCGGGACCCAAGGCCCGGAGAAACTGGATTTGAATCACCCTGCCTGCGCGTTCGCACACGCAACAGCGGACGCGACACCGGTTCGCTACGAATTCAGGCGGCGAGCCTCTAGACTTGGCCGTACATGGACCGCTTCGTCTCCCTCAAAACTTTCGTCGCCGTCGTCAACGGCGGCTCGTTCGCCAACGCGTCGCGCAAGCTCGGCCTGTCGCGCGCGATGGCGACAAAGCATATCCAGACACTCGAAGAGCGGCTGGGCGCGCGCCTTCTCAACCGTACGACGCGCCGGCTGGCGCTGACCGAGGCCGGCCGCGCCTTCCACGCCCGCGCCGAGCGCATCCTTGCCGATCTCGAGGAAGCCGAAGGTGCCGTCGGCGACGCGCAGGCCCTGCCCAAGGGCCTGCTGCGCGTCGCCGCCCCCATGTCGTTCGGCGTGCAGCACCTGTCGCCCGCGATCGCCGACTTCATGTGCGAATGCCCGGAAATGGCGATCGAACTGTCGCTCAACGACCGGGTCATCGACCTGATCGACGAAGGTGTGGACGTCGCCGTGCGCATCGGGCGGCTTGCGGACTCTTCACTGATCGCAAAGCGGTTGGCGACTGCGCGCTTCGCGGTCGCCGCTTCGCCCGCCTATCTTGCGCGCAAGGGCACGCCCAAGCTGCCCGAGGATCTCGTCAAGCACGACTGCCTCGAATACACGCTGTCGAGCCGCGGTTCAGACTGGGCGTTCGTCGGCCCCGGCGGGGAAATACGCGTCGTGCGGGCCGCCGGCCCTCTCAAGGCGAACAACGGCGAGGTGCTGCTCGCCGCCGCGATTGCCGGGCGCGGGGTCGTCTCGCTGCCGACCTTCCTGATCGGCCCGACGCTCGCGGCGGGAAAGCTTGTCCCGCTGTTCGGCGGCGACTGGCGCCCGGAAGAGATCGCGATATCGGCTGTCTATCCGCCGACCCGCCATCTTTCTGCAAAGGTGCGTCGCTTCGTCGATTTCCTGACCAAACGCTTTGCCGAACCATCCTGGGATGCCTGGGAAACTGGCGTAAAGGCCAAGGCCACGCGCCGCCGATAGTTTCTTATTAGAGAACAATAATTTTATAATTTACCGGATTATCAATTTCCAGGCGTTGCCGCATCTTCGGGGTGTCTTCGCGAGCGGGGCTCCCCCGCCCGCCCGAAACCCAGAGAACGGAGTACGACAATGTCCGCCCCCAACCAGGTCCAGTCCGCTGCCCTCCTGCTTCGCGTCGCTCTCGGCACGATGTTCCTCGCCCACGCCGGCCTCAAGTACTTCGTCTTCACGATGGCCGGCACGGTGCAGTTCTTCGAATCGATCGGCTATCCGGCCGCGTTCGCCTACCTGACCGTCTTCGCCGAACTCATCGGCGGTCTGGCACTCATCCTCGGCGTGCAGGTCCGCCTGGTCGCAGCCGGCCTGATCCCGATCCTGATCGGCGCCACGATCCAGCATTCGGGCAACGGCTGGATGTTCGCCAACGCGAACGGCGGCTGGGAGTTCCCGGCCTTCTGGACGGTCGCCCTCGCCGTGCAGGCCCTGCTCGGCGGCGGCGCCTATGCGCTGAAGCTGCCCTACCTGCCCGAGATCGGCGCGCCCAAGACCGTCGAAGCCTGATCCGGCATCCTGCCCGCGGCCGGCCATCGCCCACACGCGATGCGCCGGCCGTTTCCATTTCCGGCCCGCGTGATGCTAAGTTTCCCCGCCAACAAAAACACCAAGCGGGGGACCCCCACGATGAAACTGCTGCGTTACGGCCCGCCGGGCCAGGAAAAGCCCGGCATCCTCGATGCCAACGGCAAGATCCGCGACCTCTCGCAGGTCTGCCACGACATCGCCGGCGCCACGATCTCGCCGGACGGCCTCGCGCGCCTGGCCAAGATCGATCCCGCCACGCTGCCGCTCGTCGCGGGCACGCCCCGCCTTGGTCCGTGCGTGTCGGGCATCGGCAAGTTCATCTGCATCGGCCTCAACTATTCCGATCACGCCGCCGAAACCGGCGCCACGGTGCCGCCCGAGCCCGTGCTGTTCATGAAGGCGACAAGTGCGGTCGTCGGCCCGGACGATGCGGTCATCATCCCGCGCAATTCCAAGAAGACCGACTGGGAAGTCGAACTCGGCGTCGTCATCGGCAAGACCGGCAAGTATATCGACGAGAAGAACGCCTTCGACCACGTCGCCGGCTATTGCGTCGTCAACGACGTGTCGGAGCGCGAGTTCCAGATCGAGCGCTCCGGCCAATGGGACAAGGGCAAGGGCTGCGATACGTTCGGACCGACCGGCCCGTGGCTCGTCACCAAGGACGAAGTGGCCGACCCGCAGAATCTGCCGATGTGGCTGGAAGTCGACGGCAAGCGCTTCCAGGACGGCAGCACGAAGACGATGGTCTACGGCGTCAGGTTCCTGATCGCCTATCTCTCGCAGTTCTTCACGCTGCATCCCGGCGACGTCATCTCGACCGGCACGCCGCCAGGCGTGGGCCTCGGCCAGAAGCCGCCGCTCTTCCTGAAGCCGGGCCAGACGATGAAGCTCGGAATCCAGGGTCTCGGCGTCCAGACGCAGCGCACGATCGCCGACGTCTGATTTGCACGACCTCCGCGCGGCCGGCCGACATGGCCGCGCGGCCCGCGTCCCGGCAGCCGGCGATCGACGCTACCGGCGATTTTCAGGCGTTTCGAGAATGATGATCTCGTCCGGGCGCGCGTAGTTGAGCAGCGCGCGCGACTGCTCGTCGAGCATGTCGCGATCCAGCGATTCCGAACGCAGCAGCGCCACGCGCCGCTCGAGCGTCACGCGTTCGGCGCGGATGTCGTCGCGATGCTCGCGCGCGATGCGGACCTGGTCCGTGAGGCGCAGATAGGCATACAGCCCCCGCTCACCCTCGAACGAATGATAGGCGAAGTAGCCCACGACGCAGAAGCCCAGGACCGGACCAATGGCGGCACGCGCACTGCGTTGAATCAACAGGAGAAATGACATCGCGACTCGA
Organism: uncultured Azospirillum sp.; assembly: GCA_964416335.1. GTDB lineage: Bacteria > Pseudomonadota > Alphaproteobacteria > CACIAM-22H2 > CACIAM-22H2 > Tagaea. Next base: position 216 of record CAYQDN010000049.1, on the reverse strand, counting down.
AGAGAATCACGTTGCGACTCGGAACGTCAACAGCTCGTTAACGAGTTCCCCGCAAGCGATTCAAACGATTCGCTTTTTTCTGTTCAGCGCTTGAGCGCCGCCCGACCCGGATAGCGCGCTTCGCCGCCCAGCATCTCCTCGATGCGGATCAACTGGTTGTATTTGGCCAGACGATCCGAGCGCGACAGCGAGCCGGTCTTGATCTGCCCGCAATTG
>CAYQDN010000048.1:0-27498 GCA_964416335.1 uncultured Azospirillum sp. | reverse complement strand
CGTACTTGAACAGGCGCGCCTCGCGCACCCACAAATCCATGATGCCGCCCTCGTTGACGAGGTCGTCCTCGACGGACTGGATGAAGCAGGCATGCGGCTGCGGATGCTCGTAGGCCGAGCTCGACGCGGTCAGCTTGCCGGTGCGGTAGTCGACATAGAAATGGCCCTGGCCGGGGCCGTCGATGCCGTAGGCCCAGTGCAGGCCGGTGTTGAACCACTGCGGCGAATTGGGGGCGGCGAGCTGCGCGGCGAGTGCGAAGCGCATCTCGTCGAAATAGGCGCGCGCGTCGTCCTCGCCGTCGAAATAGCCGCCCTTCCAGCCCCAGTACGTCCAGGTGCCGGCCAGACGGTCGAAAACTTCCTTGGCCGACTGCTCGCCGCGGATGCGCTGGTTCTCGGGCAGCTTGGCGAGCGCCACGTCGTCGGGCTTCTTGCGCCACAGCCACGACGGGACGTCGTTCTCCTCGACGGACTTCAGCGCTGCGGGCACGCCGCGCTTGCGGAAATACTTCTGCGCAAGCACGTCGCATGCGACCTGCGACCACGCGGCGGGCACTTCAATATCCTTGGCCTGGAAGACGACCGAGCCATCCGGATTCTTGATCTCGCTGTTCGTCGTCGTGAACGCGAGCGACGCGTACGCGTCGTCCCCTGCCTTCGTGAATCGCCGTTCGATACGCATGCTGGCCTCCGGCCTGTTTCTTGTCACCCGCTTCGCCGACTCCCTTCCCGTCCCCTGGGTGGAGGTTGGGCCGCCTCACAAGATGTCGTGGTGGAGGGCGAAGCTCGTTACCAAATGTTGAACAGAGGCCGGAATCGCCCGCAACTGGATTTTGACCGAATTGTGCAGACCCCCACAATATCTAGATCTGACAACAGGATATGGGGTGGGTAACGGAGACGAACCGCAAAATACCGAGGCGAAATCGGTCAAGAGTTAATTTTCCATTGTGCCAGCGTGAGTTAACCCCCTTACCAAAAGTTACAAATCGACATTTTGCACTGCACAATGAAGCTCTTGCAAACCGCCAAGTATCAAAATTTTTCAAATTAAATCATATGATTAATACTACACCGGGGAAAACGTACAATCTGGAAACCAGCGGAAAATCGTAGTCAGCAACCGACGCGGGCCCGCGTCGCGGCACCGGCGGCCCGGATCAGGCCTTCGCGGCCAGCGGCAGGTTGACGAGCAGGTTCTGCGGCTTCAGCCGGATGCACTTGTTCGCATCCATGCCGAGGCCGAGATAGACCGGCCGGCCTGCGATATCCGTGCGCATCACGCGCGAATCCGCGAAATCCAGGCGGAACAGAGCGACGATGTCGGCAAGCCGCGATTCGTCCACCGCCTGCCCGCGATAGAGATCGTTCATGATGGCGCTCGCCTGCGCGTCGAGGCCGACATGCCAGACCCAGCGCTCGTCGTCGATGCGCACCATCGGCTGGATCGACGTGCTCACGCCGAGGAAATGCGCGATCCACGTCTCGAGCACGCGCGCGAGCGCATCGAGGCCCGCCCGTCCGAACGTCAGGTCGAGCACGAAATCGTGCGCCTCGTCGCGGCCCCAGTAGAGCGACGCGTTGGCCTGCGTCATCACGTCGAGTTCGACCGCGCGCGCGGGCAGCTTGGCTTCCTTGAGGAGTTCGCCGATCGCCCCGAGCCCCACGTCGCCCGCAGCCTGACGCGCGGCGTGCATCTCGACCGTCTCCTCGTCGGCGGCCATCGTCGCGCCGTCGGCGATCGTGACGCGCTGGGCGCGGAACAGCAGTTCGGCCGCGCGCAGGCGCATGGGGTCCTCGGTGCCGTCGAGTGCCTGGCGCAGCACGACATGCGCAAGCTGGTCGAGGAACAGCGGCGGCACCGGCGGCTGGCCTTTTTCCGGCGGCGTGACGAAATGGCCGAGATAGGCGTCCTCGATGGTTCCCGCCGCGGCAAGCCGGGCAAGGAACGCGACGAGCAGCGTGTAGTTGTCGCGCATGTCGGCATCGGCAAGGGCGGCGATGTCGCCGGCCGATACGGCCGTGCGCGGCGATTCGAGCAGCCTTGCGTGCAGGACCCGCTCGGCAAGGCAGGACTCGTCGACCGGGCGGATTTCAGGCCGCATCAGGTAGGCGCGCAGGAAATCGTCGGTCACCGCCAGCCGGTGCTGCGGCCCGGGCCGCGCGCCGAGCAGGTGAAAGCCGGAATTGCGCCAGAAATCGGTCATTTGCGGGCCGGGGACGGCTGGGGAAAGGGCCCCGCAATCTGGACGAGGGCAGGGGGCCGTGCAATAGTCGCGCGACGTCGAACACGGGATTCGACAAGGGAAATCCAGAATGACGATCGGGACTCGCCTCTATACGTGGCTGCGCGGCCAGGAAGTCGGCCGCGACGAATTCGGCAACCGCTACTACCGCGACAAGACCGGCGTGCTGCGCGCGCGGCGCGAGAAGCGCTGGGTCGTATACGAGGGCGAGGCCGAGGCGACGAAGGTTCCGCCCGACTGGCATGCCTGGCTCCATCACCTGATCGCGGCCCCGCCGCCGGCCGGCGGCCTCGGCACGCGCAAATCCTGGCAGCTGCCGCATCTGCCCAACCAGACCGGTACGCCCAATGCCTACCGACCGCCCGGCCACGACTATCAGGGCGGCCAGCGCGCCAAGGCGACCGGCGACTACGAGCCGTGGACGCCGAACTGATCGCCTGTCCCAAGCCTCGCAAATGGAGCCGTCGATAGATGGGTAAGAATCTGGTCGAGACGCTGATGGGTGCCGTGGTGCTCGTCGTCGCCGGCATGTTCCTGATGTTCGCCTACACGACCGCCGACATAAGGCCGGTGCGCGGCTACGCGCTGACCGCCAAGTTCGAGCGGATCGACGGCGTGCGCCTGGGCACCGACGTGAAGCTATCCGGCATCAAGGTCGGATCGGTGATCGGCCAGGCGCTCGATCCGGAAAGCTACCGGGCGGTCCTGACGCTGACCGTCGAATCCGGCATCAAGCTGCCGTCCGACACGGTGGCGCAGATCGCGACCGAAGGCCTGCTCGGCGGCACGTTCGTCCAGCTCGTTCCGGGGGCGGAAGACAAGATGCTCGCCGCCGGCGGCGAGATCAAATACACCCAGTCCCCGATCAATCTCGTGCAGATGCTCGGCAAGTTCATGTTCAATTCCGCCGAGGCCGCCCAGGGCAGCGCGCCCAAGAACTGAGCGCGGGAGAAGACGCCCCATGCGCGCGCAGCGCGAGGCCGGGCGCGACCTGCGGCTCGATTTCTTCCGCGGGCTCGGGCTGCTGTTCATCTTCGTCGACCACATCCCGAACAACGCGTTCTCCTACCTGACGCTGACGAATTTCGTCTTCTGCGATGCGGCGGAGATCTTCGTCTTCCTGTCGGGCTACTCGGCCGCCCTCGTGTTCGGCCGCATGGGCCAGCGTGCGGGCGACGCGTATGCGACCGCCCAGGTGCTGAAACGCTGCTGGACGCTCTACGTCGCGCACATCTTCCTGTTCGTCATCTACACGGCCCAGGTGAGCTGGACCGCACAGCGCTTCGAGAACGCGCTCTTCATCGAGGAAATGCAGGTCGCCTCGTTCCTCGACGAGCCGCACGTCGCGATCATCGAGGCGCTGCTGCTCGCCCACCAGCCGCTGTTCATGAACATCCTGCCGCTCTACATCGTGCTGCTGACGGGCTTCGCTCTCGCCCTGCCGCTGTTGCGGATCGTGGGGCGCGCCCTCGTCGCGGTTTCGGCGATCGTCTACGCGATCGTGCCCTTCGTGGCGATGAACCTGCACGCCTATCCGGAGGGCGTGTGGTTCTTCAACCCGTTCGCCTGGCAGTTCCTGTTCGTGCTCGGCGCCGCGTGCGGCTGGCGTGCGGGCGTGGTCGGCGACCCGATCCGGCTGCCCAAGGAAGCCTTCGTCGTCTCGGTCGCCTTCCTGTGCGTGCTCGTGCCGATCCGCTCGTGGATCAGCATCGGCTATTTCTTCGACGGCGTGCCGCCGAGCTTCGCCGAGCTTGCCTACCAGTTCGCCAACAAGACCGATCTCGGCCCGCTGCGGCTGGCGAGCTTTCTCGCCCTTGCGGTCGTGATCGTGCGGATCGTCCCGCGCGCGGCCGCCTGGCTGGAGTCGCGCACCGCGCGCGCCGTGGTGCTGTGCGGGCAGAACTCGCTGCCGATCTTCTGCATCGGCATCTTCCTGTCGGTCACGGCGCATTCGCTGCTGCTGGAATTCGGCTACGACTACGCCATGCAGGCGGCCGTGACGTTCGGCGGATGTCTCTTGCTCATGCTTGGTGCGCGAGTATTGTCATGGAGCAAGGAGCGCAAGGATGCCCGGCCGGGCGCGATTTCGGGCGGGGGCGAGGTATAGCGATGCAGTTGGGACACGCGGTCATCGGGTTCGTCGTCGCGGCACTGGTCGGTGCGGCCGCGGTACCGGTGCGCGCCCAGACGGCCGCCAACGGCGAGATGCCGGAAGCCTGCCGCGTCCCGCGCACGGTCTTCGTCGACGATTCCAAGCTCGTCGCGGCGGCCAAGCGCCTGACCAAGGACAGGCGCCTGACGATCGTGGCGCTCGGCTCGTCCTCCACGCTGGGGGCAAGTGCGAGCACGCCGGCCGCGACATGGCCAGCACGGCTCGAATCCGACCTGCGCCGCCGCCTGCCGGGCGTGGAGATCGCCGTCCACAACCGCGGCAGGGCGCGCGACGATTCCGAGCACATGCTCCAGCGCCTCGAGCCCGACGTCCTGGCGCAGAAACCCGACCTCGTGATCTGGGAGACGGGGACGGCCGAAGCCGTGCGGCAGATGGAGGTCGAGGGGTTCTCGATCCACCTGCAGGCGGGCATCGAGAAGATCGCCAAGGCGGGTGCCGACGTGCTGCTCGTCACGCCGCAATATTCGCGCGAGATGGCCCGCCTGATCGCCTACCAGCCCTATATCGACGCGATGAACAGCATCGGGATGCGGCGCGATGTGCTGCTGTTCCCACGCTTCGAGGTGATGCGCCACTGGGTCGAATCCGGCCAGATGCAGCTCGACAACCTGACGCCGGCGCAGACCGCCGTCATGGCCGACCGGCTTTATGACTGCATCGGCCGGCAGCTTGCCCGGGTCATCGTGCGGGCGGTGGCTGCGGAAACAACCCGCTAGCCCCAATTTGCAGAAAATTTTACGGATGTGACGCCCGTCACTGCATGGGCGACGCGGCGGCGTCATTCTCCCATCGTCGGTCGGACCCGAATCGGTCCGCCGGCGTCAACGGGAGACGGAAAATGGCTATCGGTCGGAATATCTCATCCATGCAGGCGGTCCTGAAGGTGACCCGTCAGGCGATGTTCGGCCTGGGCGTGGCGGCCTTCGTGGGCATCGTCGGACAGGCGGCGGCGATCTATTTCGCGGGCCCGGGTTCAAGCGGCACGACGGCGACCCCGATCGTCCGCGCGCAGCTGCGCGAGCCGGGTGCGCGCACGCCGCAGCATTCGGGCTTTGCTGATGCCGCACGCCGGTTCGAGGCGGTCTATGGCCGCGACGGCGACGAAGGCGAAGCGGTGCGCTGAGCTGAGCTTAAGCGCCCTTGCTCCGGCGGGGGCGACGCGCTACGGCTAGCCCCGCCATGCGCTTTCTTGCCGTTCTCTTCGCCCTGATCCTGCCTTCGGCCGCCCTGGCGCAGGTGCCGGCCCCGGCGACCGATACCGCGATCCTGCAGACGCTCGACAAGGTCACCGGCCGGGTGCGCGGCCTCGAAGCGCCGGTCGGCCAGGCCGTCGAATTCGGCCCCCTCAGCATCCTCGTGCGCGCCTGCCGCAAGCGCCCGCCCGAGGAACCGCCCGAAAGTGCCGCCTTCCTCGAAATCTCCGAACGCAAGTCGGCCGATACGGTCAACGAGCTGTTCAAGGGCTGGATGTTCGCCTCCAGCCCGGCCGTCTCGGCGCTCGAGCACCCGGTCTACGACGTCTGGGTGATCGACTGCAGGGCCGCCAGGACCTCGGCCCCGGCCGCGCGGTAGAAGACCGCCTCGCGGTCGAGCGCATCGGCGAGCTGGCGCCGGTATTCGGCCCGGTCGATCTCCACTGCCCCGAAACGCATCATGTGGTCGGTCGCCATCTGGGTGTCGAGGAGTGCAAAGCCGCCCGCGCGCAGGCGCGCCACCAGATGCACGAGTGCGATCTTCGAGGCGTCGGTGGCGTGCGCGAACATGCTCTCGCCGAAGAACGCGGCCTTCAGGTGCACGCCGTAGAGGCCGCCGACCAGCGCGCCGTCGCGCCAGCATTCGACCGAATGGGCCAGCCCCGCCTCGTGCATCTCGCAATAGGCGCGCGTGATATCGCCGTTGATCCAGGTCGAACCGCGCGCGGCACAGCCGGCCATCGTGCCGGCGAAGTCGGTGTCGACGCGCACCTCGTAGGGGGGATCGCGCAGGGTCTTGCGCAGCGAGCGCGGCACGTGGAACGCGTCGAGCGGCAATACGCCGCGCGGATCGGGGTCGAACCAGTCGATCGATCTCGACGTCGCCGAACGGCCCATCGGGAAGATGCCGTTGGCGTAGGCCCACACGAGATTGCGCACGTTGAGCCGGGCTTGCGTCACTGGCGATCCCCCGCGCGCGGACTTAAGCGTCGTCCTTGGCCGGGCGTGCCGGAAGCACGCCCGAGCCGCGCGGATCGATGCCCAGGCGCGCGTTCATCGCGAAGATGTCGGCGAAGGACAGCGGCGCCTGTTCCATCGGCACGGCACCGACGAGCATGCGCACGACCCGTCCGCCGGCCGTTTCGCCCAGCGGCAGCGCCAGGCGCGCCCAGGTGACCGTCCGCTCGCGCGCCTGTGCCGTGTGCATCGTGAACAGCGGCTTGCGCCGCTCGACGCAGGCGAGATTGGCGGCACGGTAGAACGTGCCGACCGGCAGGCCGGTGCGCGTCGCCATCTCGGCGCCCGAATGGCCGGTCCAGTCGACCCCGCCGACCTGCGCCACCTTCTCGCCGAACAGCCGGTAGCGGAAATCGAGGCCGTCGCGCTCGATGTCGGCCAGGATCGCGAAGCCGATCGCGGGGCCCAGCCCCTCGGGCAGGACCGTGTCGGCGGCGGGCAGGTCGTGGTCGCCGCGCAATTCGTCCCAGTGGCGGCGCAGATGCGGCAGCTGCACGGTGGGCAGCGTTTCGGCCGGCGGATTCCAGATGAAGACGGGCTGGGCGAGATTGCCCTCGCGCAGTAGCGCCTTCACCGCTTCGCGGCGCGTCGCGACGATCTCGGCGGCGACCGCACGCACGCGCGCGTCGTCGTCCGCCGGGCCGCTCATTTCTTCAGACCCATCCAGCGCTCGAGCCAGTGGATGTCGTAGCGACCGTCGATGAATTCGGGCGTCTGGACGAGCTTGCGGTGCAGCGGCAGCGTCGTCTTGATGCCGGCGATGACGTATTCGTCGAGTGCGCGGCGCAGGCGCATCAGGCACTCGTTGCGGTTGGTGCCGTGGACGATCAGCTTGGCGACCATGCTGTCGTAGTTGGACGGCACCTTGTAGCCCGAATAGAGCGCGCTATCGACGCGCACGCCCAGTCCGCCCGGCGGATGGTATTCGGCGATCCGGCCCGGCGAGGGGGCGAAGGTCTCCGGATCCTCGGCGTTGACGCGGCATTCGATCGCGTGGCCCTGCAGGCGCACGTCCGACTGCTCGAACGCGAGGGGCGCACCCGACGCGATGCGGATCTGCTCGCGCACCAGGTCGAGACCGCAGATCATCTCGGTCACCGGATGCTCGACCTGCAGGCGCGTGTTCATCTCGATGAAGTAGAAGCCGCCGTCCTGGTAGAGGAACTCGAGCGTGCCGGCGTTGCGGTAGCCGAGCTTCTTGAGTGCCGAGGTCACGACCTCGCCCATCTGCTGGCGCTGGTCGGCGTTGAGGGCGGGGGAGGGGCTTTCCTCGAGCACCTTCTGGTGCGAGCGCTGCAGCGAGCAGTCGCGCTCGCCCAGATGCACGACGTTGCCGTGCGCGTCGGCGAGGATCTGGAACTCGATGTGGCGCGGATGGTCGAGATATTTCTCGATATAGACGACGTCGTTGCCGAAGTTGGCGCCCGCCTCGGCACGCGCACCCCGATAGGCCTCGGCGAGCTGGACGGAATCGCGGGCGACCCGCATGCCCTTGCCGCCGCCGCCGCCCGCCGCCTTGATCAGCACCGGATAGCCGATCTCCTCGCCGAGCTTCACGGCCGTCTCGATATCGGCGACCGGCCCGTCCGAACCCGGCACACAGGGGACGCCGAGCGAGATCATGGCGCGCTTGGCCTCGATCTTGTCGCCCATCATCGTGATGTGGTCGGGGCTGGGGCCGATGAAGACGATGCCGTGTTCCTCGACCATGCGGGCGAAGTCGGCATTCTCGGAAAGGAAGCCGTAGCCGGGATGGATCGCGTCCGCCCCGGTGATGATCGCCGCCGAGATGATCGCGGCCTTGTTGAGATAGCTGTCGCGCGCCGGCGGCGGGCCGATGCAAACGGCCTCGTCGGCCAGGCGCACATGCATGGCGTCGGCGTCGGCGGTGGAGTGCACGGCGACCGTCTGGATGCCGAGTTCCTTGCACGCGCGGTGGATGCGCAGTGCGATCTCGCCGCGGTTCGCGATGAGGACCTTTTCGAACACGGTTATTCGAGCACCAGCAGGATCTCGCCGTACTCGACCGGCGCGCCGTTCTCGACCGTGATGCTCGCGACCGTGCCCGCGCGCGGGCTGCGGATCGGGTTCATGACCTTCATCGCCTCGACGATCACGAGGGTCTGGCCCTCGCGCACCTTGTCGCCGACCTTGACGAAGGCGGGTGCACCCGGCTCGGCGCCGAGATAGCAGGTCCCCACCATCGGCGAGGTGACCGCACCGGCCGGCGGGCCGTCGCTGGCCGCGGCCGGTGCCGGGGCAGCCTTCGCGGCCGGCGCCGGTGCGGCGGCAGCCGGAACTGCGGCGAGGGTGCCGCGGCCCAGCTTCAGGCGCGTGGCGCCTTCCTGGTATTCGATCTCGGTCAGGCCGGTCTCTTCCATCAGTTTGGCGAGGCGGCGCAACGTCGCGGGAGCGGGTCCGAATTCGGCTTTGGTGTTTGCGGGCATGGCTCGGCTGGGCTTGGAGGGTTTCATTCGAGGTCGGGATCGACGATCCGGGCGAGCGCTTCGAGGCCGAACAGGTAGCCCTGCGGCCCGAGACCCGCGATCACGCCCTTGGCGATAGCGCTGACATAGGAGTGGTGGCGGAACGGCTCGCGCGCGTGGATGTTCGAGATGTGAACCTCGATCACCGGCAGGTCGCTGGCGATCAGCGCGTCGCGCAGGGCGACCGAACTGTGCGTGAGGCCGGCCGGATTGATCACGATGCCCTCGGCCGTCTGGCGGGCTTCCTGGATCCAGTCGATCAGCTGGCCTTCGTGGTTCGACTGCCGGAATTCGAGCGCGAAGCCGAGATCCTCGGCAAGTGCGCGGCACTCGGCCTCGATGTCCGCAAGGCTGGTGCGGCCATAGATCTCGGGCTGGCGGACGCCGAGCATGTTCAGGTTCGGTCCGTTGAGGACCAGAAGGATGGGTTTGGCGTCCAAAGGGCACTCCGTGCGGGGACGGGCAGGGCGGGGCCGTTATAGCACGGCCCGGCCCCTGTGCAACGCACCCGACCGGCCCGCCGGATCGGCGTCAAGTCCCTTCAAATGCTCTGGAATTCGCCGTTCTGCCGATAGCGCAGATAGGCCTCGATCGAGGCCCGCATGACCGGAAGCATCGCGGGCAGCGCGTCGGGTGCCGCCCAGGCGTGCGCGTGCGCCTCGCTCGTGTCGGTGGCAAGCGTGCCCGACCAGCGCGTCACCTCGAACATCGCGACGAAGGCCTGGATGCGGTCGCCGTTGGCGAACGCGTGCGTCTCGAGGGCGGGGTTCGAGGAATTGCCAAACGGCCGCATCGCCTCGGCGACGAGGCCGGTTTCCTCGGCAAGTTCGCGCGCCGCCGCCATCTCGAAGCTCTCGCCCGGCTCGGCCATGCCGCCGGGCAGGCCCCACACGTCGAAGTCGCGCCGGTGCTCGATCAGGATGCGCCCGGTCGCGTCGGCCAGCAGCAGCCGCGTGCCGGGGACGAGCATGAGCTGCGTGCCGACCAGGCTGCGGATCCGGCCGAAATGGGATTGTGCGAAATCGGGCATCGGGAACTCCTGCGTGCCGCGCATGGGTGTACTTCGTGCACCGAGCCTAGCGCATCGCACGTGCGGCGGGCCAAACTCGCCGGCATCGGATGCGAAACCTCCTTCCCCTGCCGGTGATCGCGGCGGCCGTGTCGAGCACGCTCGGCGGATCGGCGATGGTCGCCATCCGCATGCTCGTCGGCACGTCGGATTCCACGTCGGTCGCGTTCCTGCGCTGCGCGGGATCCGCACTGGTGCTCGGCATCTTCGTCTTCGCCTTCCGGCGCGTGCGCTTCGCGCCCGCCGACCTGCTGCGCATCGCCGCCCTCGGCATCGTCATGTTCGGCGCGTTCAGCTGGCTGTTCGCGGCGGGGCTTGCCCATGTGCCGGCCGCGCGCGGGGCCGTCATCATGGCGACGATGCCGATCCTGACGCTCGTCATCGCCGTGGTGCTGGGACGCGAGCGGCTGACCGGGCCGAAGGCGGCCGGGGCCGTACTGGTGTTCGCCGGCGTGGCGATCGCCCTTGCCGACAAGGCCGTCGCCGGGCCCGATGCCTGGCGCGGCGACCTGTTCATGGCGGCGGCGGCCCTGCTCGGCTCGCTGCACGCCGTGCTGTCGGCCGCAACACTTCGCCGCTACGCCACGCTTTCCGTGCTCGCCGTGCAGGTGATGGCCGGCGCCCTGCTGCTCGGGGGCATCCTTGCCGTACAGGGCGATTTCAGCGGCCTCACCGGCTTTTCCGGCACGCAATGGATCGCGGTGGTCTGGCTCACGCTGGTCGCGGGCCTCTTCTCGCACCTGCTGTGGTTCTGGGGGCTGGAAAACGCGCCGGCCTCGGCGATCGCCCTCACCGTCTCGCTCAATCCGATCTCGGCCGCCCTGTGCGGCGCGATCTTCCTGGCCGAGCCGGTGACGCCGCGGATCCTTGTGGGCCTTGTCGCCGTCGTTGCGGGCATCGCGCTGGCGAACCGCAGGACGCGGCAAGACCGGCCAGGGTAATATCCGTACGGCCTTGCAACGCCGGACCACGGGTTGTACGAGACGGACTGTCAAGAATCTCCGAAAAGAGGCGGACAGATGAGCGGGAAGCAGACATATCAAGGCGGTTGCCATTGCGGCGCGGTGCGCTACAGCGCGGAGATCGGGCCGAACCCCAAGGTAATTTCGTGCAACTGCTCGATATGTTCCAAGCGCGGTCTGCTGCTGACGTTCGTGCCGGCCGGCGATTTCAAACTGTCGGCCGGAACGGACGCGATGATCGACTATCGGTTCAACACGCACAAAATCCATCACATGTTCTGCAAGGCGTGCGGCGTGGAGTCATTCGCGAGCGGTACGGCACCGGACGGTTCCGGCATGGCCGCGGTCAATGTGCGCTGTCTTGAGGGTTTCGATTTCGAAGCGCTGGAGCCGATAAAGTACGACGGCAAGAGCCTGTAGCCGACAGAACGGGAGACCTTCATGCGGCGCAAAGCGGCATTCTTCTACAACTATCCGGTCGCCGATGGCGACGTGTACGGGCAGGGGCGGCGCGAACGCATCGCGGAACTTGCCGAAATCTATCCGCACGTCGTCCATGCCGGGAATTTCGACGCGCATGCTGCCGGTCTCGCCGATGTCGAGGCGATCTTCGCGACCTGGGGCATGATTCGCTTCGAGGCGAAGCATTTCGCCGCGATGCCGAAGCTGAAGGCCGTGTTCTACGCCGCCGGCAACGTGCGCGCCTTCGCCGATCCGCTGGTGGCGCAGGGCGTCGCGCTGACGAGTGCCTGGGGCATCAACGCGATCCCGGTCGCCGAAATGTGCCTGTCGCAGATCCTGCTGTCGCTGCGCGGCTATTTCCGTGCCGTGCGCGGCTATCGCGAGGCGAAGAGTTTCGCGGGGAAAGCTTTTCCGCGCACGGGCGTGAACGGCGAGATCGTCGGCATGATCGGCATGGGCAAGATCGGCACGCTGCTGCGCGAGAAGCTCGCCGGCTATCCGCTGCGCGTCATCGCCCATGACCCGATGCTGTCGGCCGGGCGGGCGACGGCGCTGGATGTCGAGCGCGTGTCGCTGGACGACGTCTTCAAGCGTTCGATGGTGCTGTGCAACCACATGCCCGACCTGCCCTCGACCCGCGGGGCGCTGACCACAGGCCATTTCCGTTCGATGCGCGAGGGAGCGACCTTCATCAATACCGGCCGCGGGGCGCAGGTCGTCGAGGCCGACCTTGTCGAGACGCTGCAAGCACGCCCGGACATGACCGCCCTGCTCGACGTCACGTGGCCCGAGCCGCCGCCGGCGGATTCGCCGCTGTGGACCCTGCCCAACGTCATCGTCAGCCCGCATATCGGCGGCACGATCGGCGACGAGGTCGTGCGGCTGGCCGACTGCGCCATCGGCGAGTTCGAGGCGTGGGCGGCCGGCCGGCCGCTTGCCCATCAGGTGACGGCGCAGATCCTCGAGACGATGGGCTAGGCGAGCAGCTTCGCCCGGCTCTCGAGCTTGGCGAAGAGCCGGTCGAGCTGCCGGCACTCGGCCGCGTCGAGCCCGTCGAGCAGCCGCGCTTCGGCCGTGCGGGCGAGCGGCACGATCTCGTCGTGCATGCGCCGGCCCGCGGCCGAGAGGGCAAGCTTGGCGCGCCGCCGGTCGCTGCGGTCGATCGCCTGCAGGGCCAGCCCCTTGGCGACGAGGGCGGCGATGGCGCGGCTCACTTGCACCTTGTCCATCGCCGTGCGCGCGGCGACCTCGCCCGCCGACAGGGGTGCATAGCGGAACAGCACCGCCAGGCACCGCCATTCCGGGATCGTCAGGCCGAAGCGCTCGCGGTAGAGCGCCGCGATGGCGCCCGAAACCGTGTTCGACAGCACCGAAAGCCGGTACGGCACGAAGTTCTCGAGGGCAAAGGGCGGCTCGGGGGCGGGGCTTGCAAATGGTTTCATATGAAACTAATAATGCCGGCAGATCGCGCGGCCGTCAAGCCGCGCACCTGCCCCCGGGAGTGCCGCCATGCCCCGTCCGAAGAAAGCCAAGGTCGAGCCGCTCGTCTCGAAGACGAATCCGATGGGGACCGACGGTTTCGAATTCGTCGAATACACGGCCCCTGACGTGAAGGGCCTCGAGAAGCTGTTCGTCTCGCTCGGCTTTGCGGCCGTCGCCCGCCACCGTTCGAAGAACGTCACGCTCTACCGGCAGGGCGACGTGAACTTCGTCGTCAATGCCGAGCCCGACAGTTTCGCGCAGGCCTTCGCGCGCGTGCACGGGCCGTCGGCGTGCGCGATGGCGTTCCGCGTGGCCGATGCGGCCGCCGCGTTCAAGCGTGCCGTCGCGTTGGGCGCCAAGCCCTTCGCCGGCAAGGTCGGGCCGATGGAACTCAACATCCCCGCGATCGAGGGTATCGGCGGCTCGCTGATCTATTTCGTCGACCGCTACGGCAAGGCGGGATCGATCTACGACGTCGATTTCAAGCCGATCAAGGGGGCGGCACCGAACCCCAAGGGGGCGGGCCTCACCTATATCGACCATCTGACGCACAACGTGCATCGCGGCCGCATGGATCTGTGGGCCGAGTTCTACACGCGGCTCTTCAATTTCCGCGAGATCCGCTATTTCGACATCGAGGGCAAGCTCACCGGCCTCAAGTCCAAGGCGATGACCAGCCCGTGCGGCAAGATCCGCATCCCGATCAACGAATCCTCGGACGACAAGTCGCAGATCGCCGAATATCTCGCGGCCTACAAGGGCGAGGGGATCCAGCACATCGCACTCGGCAGTTCCGACATCTACGCCACGGTCGAGGCGCTGCGCAAACTCAAGGTGAAGTTCCTCGACACGCCCGCGACCTATTACGAGCTGCTCGACAGGCGTGTGTCCGGCCATGGCGAGAACGTGGCGCGGCTCAAGAAGAACCACATCCTGCTCGACGGCGCCCCCACCAAGGACGGCGGGCGGCTCTTGCAGATCTTCACCGAGACGGCCATCGGCCCGATCTTCTTCGAGATCATCCAGCGCAAGGGCGACGAGGGTTTCGGCGAAGGCAATTTCAAGGCATTGTTCGAATCGATGGAACTCGACCAGATCCGTCGCGGCACGCTGAAGACCGCGTAAGGGAGTACGCCATGAAGAACTGGATCGGATTTCCGCTGTCCGAGGGCAAGACGTCGCGCCAGGCGCATTGCGACCTGCCCGAGGGAACCTTCGAGCGCGAACTGGGCAAGGAAGGCTTCTTCGGGCCCGCAGCACACATGTACCACTCGCACCCGCCGACCGGCTGGAGCGAGTGGGAGGGCGAGCTCAAGCCCCGCGCGTTCGACCTGCGCAAGGCCAACGCCCTGTCGGCAAGCCCGTGGGATGCGACACCCGTGATGCACAACGCGGCGATGAAGCTGCGCCACTGGCGCGTAGCCGGCCGGATGACCGACCTCGTGCGCAACGCCGACGGCGACGAGCTGCTGTTCGTGCACGAGGGGACGGGCTCGCTGTTCTGCGACTGGGGCCATCTCACCTATACCGAGGGCGACTACATCCTGCTGCCGCGCGCGGCGATGTGGCGGCTGGAGCCGGCCGAGCCGACCACGCTGCTGCTGATCGAGGCGACGAACGATTCCTACCGCCTGCCCGAGAAGGGCCTGGTCGGACGGCACGCGATCTTCGACGCGGGCTGCCTCGCGCACCCGAAGCTCGATGCCGCCTTCGAGGCGCAGAAATCCGAGACGCCGACCCGCGTGTCGATCAAGCGCGGCGGGCGCGTCTCGACGATGACCTATCCATACAACCCGCTCGACGCGGTGGGCTGGCACGGCGATCTCGCCCCGGTGAAGATCAACTGGCGCGACTTCCGCCCGCTGATGAGCCACCGTTACCACCTGCCGCCGTCGGCGCACACGACGTTCCTCGCCGGCCGCTTCGTCGTGTGCACCTTCGCCCCCCGCCCGGCGGAGTCCGATCCGGGGGCGCTCAAGGTGCCGTTCTTCCACTCGAACGACGATTACGACGAGATCATCTTCTACCATCGCGGCAAGTTCTTCAGCCGCGACAACATCCATCCCGGCATGTTCACGCTGCACCCGTGCGGCTTTCCGCACGGGCCGCATCCCAAGGCGTTCGCCCTTGCGGCCAAGAACCCGCAGGGCGGCCAGATGCTCGACGAGGTCGCGGTGATGGTCGACACGCGCGACGCGGTCGAGGTCGCGTCGCTGCCCGACGGCGTCGAATGGACAGGCTATGTCGATTCGTGGAAGCCCAAGCCCCAGGCGGCGGAGTAGGCACTTGAAACTCGCGACCCTCAAGGAAGGCGGACGCGACGGCACGCTCGTCGTCGTCTCGCGCGATCTCAAGCGCTGCGTCAAGGCGCCGCGCATCGCGGCCACGCTGCGCATGGCGCTCGACGACTGGGAGCGCCGCTCGGGCGACCTTGCCCTCGTCTCCGAGCTCATCGACAAGGGTGTGGACAACATCAACGACGCAGCCGTCGTGCCCTTCGATCCGGCCGCGTGCCACGCACCGCTGCCGCGCGCGGCTCAGTGGTGCGACGGCTCGGCCTATCTCAACCACGTGGAACTCGTGCGCAAGGCGCGCAAGGCCGAGATGCCGCCGGAGTTCTACGACGACCCGCTGATGTACCAGGGCGGGTCGGACGCGATGCTGGGGCCCTGCGACGACGTCGAGGCGGCGGACGAGGCGCACGGCATCGATTTCGAGGGCGAGGTCGCCATCGTCACCGACGACGTGCCGATGGGCACGGATGCGGCCGCCGCACTCAAGCACGTCCAGCTCGTCATGCTGGTCAACGACGTCTCGTTGCGCAATCTCATCCCGGCCGAGCTTGCCAAGGGCTTCGGCTTCTTCCAGTCCAAGCCCTCGACGTCGTTCTCGCCCGTCGCCGTCACGCTCGACGAGCTCGACGGCGTGTGGGACGGCGCCAAGCTGCACCTGCCGCTGGTCGCCGAGCTGAACGGCAGACCCTTCGGGCATCCCAACGCGGGCACCGACATGAATTTCGATTTCGGCCGCCTCATCGCGCACGCCGCGCGCACGCGCCGCCTCACGCCCGGCACGATCGTGGGCTCGGGCACGGTGTCGAACCGCGATCCGTCCGTCGGCTCGTGCTGCCTTGCTGAGGTGCGGATGATCGAGACGATCGCCGAGGGCAAGCCGACGACGCCCTTCATGAAGTTCGGCGACAGGATCCGCATCGAGATGAAGGATGCGGCGGGCAATTCGATCTTCGGCGCCATCGACCAGAAGATCGTCAGGTATCAGGGAGCCAAGCCGTGAAGGTCTGGGGCTATTTCCGTTCGTCGGCCGCGTTCCGCGTGCGCATCGCACTGGCCCTGAAGGGTCTCGAGCCCGAGCAGGCCTTCGTGCATCTGCGCAAGGCCGAGCAGCGCGCACCCGAATATCTCGCGAAGAATCCGCTGGGCCTCGTGCCCACGCTGGAAGACGGCCCGGCGACGATCACGCAGTCGCTGGCGATCTGCGAATATCTCGACGAGACGCATCCGGCCGCACCGCTGCTGCCGGCGGGCCCTGTCGACCGCGCGCGCGTGCGGGCGATCGCCTATTCGATCGCCTGCGACATCCACCCGATCAACAACCTGCGCGTCCTGCTCTATCTGCTGAAGGTCTTGAAGATCGAGAAGGCCGCGCACGACGCCTGGTACCGCCACTGGATCGCGGTCGGCTTCGAGGCGCTGGAGAAGCTGCTGGCCGACGGCAAGGCCGGGCGCTTCTGCCACGGCGACGTGCCCACGCTTGCCGACATCTGCCTCGTCCCGCAGGTGTTCAACGCCAAGCGCTTCTACAAGGACGAGGAGCTGGCGGCCTATCCGCTCGTGATGAAGATCTTCGCCAACTGCCTCGAGCACCCGGCCTTCGCGAAGGCGCTGCCCGAGAACCAGCCGGACTTCGATCCGGCCCCCTAGCGCTTGGCGCGCGCCTCGGCGACGAGCTTCTTCATCGTTTCGGCGTCGATCGCACCGGGTACCAGCGCATCGCCGATCACGAAGGCCGGCGTGCCGGTGATCGCCAGCGCCTGCGCCAGCGCGGTGTTGCGCTGGATGAGCAGGACGACCGCCGGCGTTTCCATGTCGCGGCGCAGCTTGGCCACGTCGAGGCCGCTGTCGGCGGCCACCCGGAAGATCGCCGCCTCGTCGAGCTGGCCGCGGAATTCCATCAGCGCGTCGTGGAAGGCCGGATACTTGCCCTGGGCGCGCGCCGCGAGTGCCGCGTGCGAGGCGACGATCGAAGCGGGCCCGAGGATCGGCAGGTCCTTGCGCACGATGCGCAGCTGGCCGTCGGCCGCGACCAGCGCCTTCATCGGGGCGTGCATCTGCTTGCAGTAGGGGCAGCGATAGTCGAAGAACTCGACGATCGTCAGGTTCCCGCTCGGATTGCCCGCGACGGGTGCCTCGGCATCGTCGTAGAGCTCGCGCTTCTTCTCGGCGAGGCCCGCGGCCGACCGCGCGCGCGCCTCGGCCTCGCGCTTGGCGTCCAGTGCCTCGATCGCCTCGAGGATCAGCTCGGGCTTCGCGCGCAGCGTCTCGATCATGAAGCGCTGGATCGCCTCGCGCTCGGCGGGCGTGAACGCGTCCGGCGTCTGTGCCGCGGCAGGGGCAAGGAAGCCGGCCACGAGGGCCAGTGCGGCAAGGATCCGGCGCATGTCGGTCGCCGTCAGCGCGAAAGCGTGATTTCGGCGACGTAGCCGATCGGGGCGGGCACCGTCTCCGGCACCTCGCCGGGCAGGCCGCCGAACGAGATCAGGGTGACCTGGACGGTCGCCGGGTTCTCGCCGGGCCAGAAATGCCTGTGCACTTCGGCAAGGTCGACCGCCTCGACATGCCAGGTCCCGGTCTGGCCGGTGCGCGGGTCGCGCAGGGTGAGCTTGCGGCCCTGGTCGTCGCTCACCCATTTCGACTGGCGCGCCTCTTCGGGCCGGCCCGCCCCGAAGCCGCCGAACGAGATCTCGACGAAGCGATCCCACTCGGCCGTCGGCATGCCGACCCAGCTGCCGTAGCGTTCCAGCGTCGGACGCGCCGGGCTGCGGAAATAGACCAGCAGGCGCATGCCGCGCTCGCTGCCGTCGCCCGGGCCGCCGCCGAACTGCGTGGGCTCGAGATACCAGCTCCAGCGCAGATAGGGCGTGGCGCCGATCGTCGTGGCGATGCGCCGTCCCATCGTGGCCCCGCCGGGCGCGTTCGCGCGCACGACGACCGAGCCCTGCAGCTCCATCAGGTTGAGCTGGCCTTCGTCGAAGCCGCGCGTGATCTGCCATTCCTCGATGTTGGCCCCCGGATGCACGCCCGGCACGCCGCGTTCGAGCACGCGAAGCGAGCCGTCGACGACGAGGGCCCGCGGTGCGGGGTCCGCGCAGGCCGATACCAGCAGGGCGGCGAGGATCGCGAGCAGGCGCAGCTTCATTTTCATTTGCTTTCGGGCTTGAGGCGGTCGGTCGACGACTTGATGTCCTGGGCACGCAGGATATGCGGGGAACCCGGCGGCAGCAATCGTTCGGCGCGGTCGGCATACGCCCGCGCGTCGGCGCGCCGGCCGACGATCAGGGCCTGCTCGGCCTGGGCGAGCGAGGACATGCCCAGCTGCCCGTCGCGCCCGTAGGCGACCGAGAGCTGGCGCCAGATTTCGGCGCTCTCCGGCTCGCCCTTCGCCGCGGTGACGAGGTTGCCGATCGCGACGGCGTTGAGCGCCTTGTCCTCGGTCGCGATCTGGGCGGTCGCCAGCTCGACGCGCAGCAGCGCGTTCTCTGGCATCTTCGCGACGGCCTTTTCGTAGTACGGCAGCGAGCCGCGCGGATCGCCGCTTTCATACGTGAACTGGGCGCGCGTCTCGGCGAAGAACGGGTCGTCCGGCTTGTCCGCAAGAAGGGCGTCGACCAGCGGGAGGGCCTTGGGGATGTCGCCGCGCTTGTAGAACGCGAAGGCGCGCGCGTAGCGACCCTCGATCGTGGTGTCGCCCTCCTTGTATTGCTGGAGGGCGCGCTGCGGCTCGGTGAAGCCGAGCAGCTTGGCGCGCATGCGCTTGTGCATGTCGACCAGCTCGGGGCGCACGGGCATGTTGGAGTAGCGCGACGTTTCCACCCAGTTGCGCACGAAATTGACGCGCTCGGTCGTCACCGGGTGCGAGCGCATGTAGGGGTCCTGCCGGTCGACCGAAAGCAGCTCCTGGTCGGCGAGGATCTGCAGGAACTCCATCAGGCCGCGCGCGGATTGCTGCGTGCGGTCGAGGAAATTGACGCCCGCCTGGTCGGCCGACGATTCGAGCGTGCGGGTGTAGCGCAGGAACTGGCGTTCGGCGATCTGCTGGCCGGCCATGACCGAGGCCATGGCGCCTTCGCCCGAGCGCGCTGCGGCGGCAGCAGCAGCCCCCAGCAGCGAGAGCATCAGCGTTTCCCACGAGCTCTGCATCGCCTCGGGAAGCCGCGCCAGATGCCCGCCGGCAATATGTCCGGTTTCGTGCGCGATCACGCCGATGACCTGGCTCGGGCTCTCCGCGCGCAGCAGCAGGCCGGTATGGATGAACATGTTGAGCCCGCCCGCGACGAACGCGTTGAGCGAGCGGTCGACGATCAGGTGGACGCTGATGTCCGACGGGTTGAGGCCCGCAACCCGGAAAACTGGCGTGGCATAGGTGCGGATGATATGTTCGGTCTCGGCGTCGCGAATGAACGTGATGCGCTGCTGCTGGGCGGCAAGCGGTCCGGCCGTGGCGCACAGCATGGCAAACGCCGCGACCAGGGCGGCGGCGGGCCGGACGCGGGTTCTCTGCCGATTGACCGACGCCAACCGAGTGAGCACCAACTTGACGAACGACTCGCGGATGAATTGCTTCAAAATCTCCGCCTTTTCCTCGAGACAGGCTATGCCGCCCCACCCTCGAAATCAATCGCAGGGCCGTGGCGCAATTAAGGCCGTGGCTTCGCTGGCACTTGCGTCGGCGCTGCTCTCGGGCTGCGGCTGGTTCGGCGGCAAGGACTCGGGCACGCCGGGCGTCCTCGGGTCGGTGCGCGGCTTCCTCGGCGGTGCCGTGGCGGACGAGCCGCGCGCTGCCCTGGCCGCACGCGACATTCTTTCCGCCGGCGGCAATGCCGCCGATGCGGCCGTCGCGGCGGCCTTCACGCTGACGGTCAGCCTTCCCGGCCAGGCGCCGCTGGGCGGCGGGGGCATGTGCCTCGTCGTCTCGGGTCCGGCCAAGGCGCGCTCGATCGAGATGCTGTCCTTCCCGGCCGTCGCCGCACGGCCCGACTCGAAGGTCGCCACGCCGGGCATCCCGCGCGGGCTGTTCGCGATCCACGGGCGCTTCGGCGTGCTGCGCTGGGAACAGGTGTTGTCGCCGGCCGAAATCCTGGCGCGCAACGGCGGCGCGACGACGCGCGCACTCTCCTACGACCTCGTGCGCAACTGGGAAATCGTGCGCGCGGATCCCGGCCTGCAGGCCGTGTTCGCCCGCGACGGCAAGCCGGCGTCCGAGGGCGAGCCGCTCTCGCAGCCCGATCTTGCCGTGGTGCTGGGCGCCTTGCGCCAGCGCGGGCCCGGCGACCTGCATTACGGCCTCTATGCGCGCCAGCTCGTGCGCCAGCTTGCGGCCGCGGGCATCGATCTGCGCATGGAAGATCTCGCCGTCGGCGTGCCGCAGTTCGGCCCGTCGTTCCGCGTGGGCGAGCGCGTCGATCTCTTCGTCGGGGCCACACCGGCCAACGGCGCCCTCGCCGCGGGCCAGATCTACGGGGCCCTCGAAGGCCGCTGGAAGTCGGTTTCGCCGCCCGACCGGCCGGCGATGATCCAGTCGACGGCCGCCGCCGCCTCGCGCGACCGCGCCGGCTGGATCGGCGCCGATCTTGCCAACACGCGCCCGCTTGCCGACGCGATGTCGCCCGAAGCGCTGCGCCGGCTTGCCGGTGCCGGCGGCGCCTTCGCGGGCGAACCCGACGTGCCGAGCGGGACGGGCGTTTCCGTCGTCGACCGCAACGGCATGGCGGTGGCGTGCAGCCTTACCGGCTATCGTCCGTTCGGGATCGGCCGGCTGCCGCCCGGTGTCGGCATCCAGCTCGTCCCGGCGCCGGACAACGCGTCGAATTCGGGTCGCTGGCTCACGGCGGCGATCGGCATGCGCGACCGGCGCGACGTCGTCTTCGTCGGTGCCGCGTCGGGCGGGGTGTCGGCACCGCTGGCGCTGGCACAGGTCGCCCTCGATACGCTCATCGACGGGCGCGAGCTCGGGCTTGCACTCGGTGCGAACCGCGCTTCGCCGGCAGGGCCCATGACACTCGCCAACGATCCCACGCGCGTGCAGGCGATCGTCTGTCCGGGCGGGGCGATCGACGAGCCGGTAAGCTGCCGGATCGAGGCCGACCCGCGCGGTGCGGGCCTCGGCATCGGCTCGCAATAGCGATGGCGCTGAAGACCGCCCGGCGCGCCGGCATCGCCTCCTTCATCGTGATGGACGTCATGCGCGCGGCGAACGCGCGCGATGCACGTGCACGCGATGCGGCCGGCCGTTCCATCCATCTCGAGGTCGGCCAGCCGGGCACGCCGGCTCCCGCGACGGTGCGCGCGGCCGCCAAGGCCGCCCTCGATGCCGATCGGCTCGGCTACACCGACGCGATGGGCGTGCCGCAGCTGCGCGCGCGCATCGCGAAGCACTATGCCGAGACCTATGGCATCGATCTCGATCCCGCCCGCGTGTGCGTGACGACCGGCTCGTCGGGCGGGTTCCTGCTCGCGTTCCTGTCGGCCTTCGATGCGGACGACCGCGTGGCGCTCGCCGATCCGGGCTATCCCGCCTACCGCAACATCCTCAAGGCCATCGACTGCGTGCCGGTCGGCCTGCCGGCGACGGCGGCAAGCCGCTTCCAGCCGACGCCCGCACTTCTGGATGCGGCGGGCGGGGATCTTGCCGGCCTCATCGTCGCAAGCCCGGCCAACCCGACGGGCTCGATGCTGTCGCCGGCGGAGCTGAAGGCGCTCGTCGAATGGTGCCGGCGCAAGGGCACGCGCTTCGTCTCCGACGAGATCTATCACGGCATCGTCTATGGCGAGCCGGCGAAGACAGCACTTTCCTTCGGCGACGACATGTTCGTCGTGAACAGCTTCTCGAAGTATTTCTCGATGACCGGCTGGCGGCTCGGCTGGCTGGTGGTGCCGCCCGATCTGGTGCGCGCGGTCGAGCGGCTGGCGCAGAACCTGTTCATCTCGCCGCCCACGCTAGCCCAGGTCGCGGCCGTCGCCGCGTTCGACGCGCGCGCCGAGATGGACGGGCACGTGCGCACCTATCGCGCCAACCGCGACTACCTGCTCGCCGAACTACCCAAGGCGGGCTTGCGCGATTTCGCGCCGCCCGACGGCGCCTTCTATCTCTATGCTGACGTGGCGCACCTGACCAACGACAGCACCGAATTCTGCCGGCGCATGCTCGACGAGGCCGGCGTGGCCGCCACGCCGGGCGTGGATTTCGATCCCGCGCGCGGCAACCGCTTCGTGCGCTTTTCCTTCGCCGGCACGATGGCCGACATGGTCGAGGCGGCGCGGCGCCTCAAGGCCTGGCAAAAGGGTTGATGGGGGCCTGAACGGAAAACGGCGCGCCTTTCGGGGGGCGCGCCGTTTCCTTTTCCGGAAGTTCGCGAAGAACTCAGCCGGTCAGCCGATTCCACCAGCCGCGCTTCTTCGGCCGGTTCGGATCGTCGTCTTCCGGCGGCGGGGCGGGCGCATCGGCGGCCTGCGCCATCGGTGCCGGTGCGGGTTCGCTGACGCGGATCGGTTCGGCCGGCGCGCCACCGGCGGCCGGCTTGTTCCACGGCCAGTCGTGCGCGTCGCCGGGACCGGCCACGCGTTCGGGCGGCGGGAAGCGGTCGTCGCCGGGGCCGGCCACGCGGACCCGTTGGGGTTCGGGCGCGTAGGTCGGCTGCGGATAGACCGGATCGGGATTGGCGGGTGTCGCCATCGGCACGGGTGCACCCTCGTCGTGCGGGGCACCGTCCTGCTGCGGGCCGCCCGCCGGCGCCTCGCCGTCCTCCGGACGACGGCCGCGACGGCGACCGCCGCGACGGCCGCGACGCCGGCGACGGCGCGCACCGTCTTCGCCGCCGGGTTCGCCGGTGGCCGCATCGTTGGGGAATTCGCCGCCCTGCGGTGCCGCGTCGACGGCAACCGGTGCCGCCGCTTCGCCCGAGGGGGCCTGCTGGTTCTGATTCTGGTCCTCGCCGTTGGCGTTCTGCGGACGCTCGCCGCGTTCGCCGCGACCGCGCCGGCGGCGCCGACGGCGTCCGCCTTCCTCGCTGCCGCCACGTTCGTCACCGCGTTCGCCGCCGCCGCGTTCGCCGCCGCCGCGCTCGCCGTCGCGGGCCTTGCGCTGCCCGTCGCCGCCGCGCGGGGCCACGAACTCTTCGTCGCCCGTCTCATCGCGCTCGCGCACGTCGCCGGGATCGGTCGACGTACCGGCCGAGGGCGTGAAGTCCTCGACGCTGCGGATCGGGGCTGCACCCTGCTGGTCGGGCGTCTTGGTCTTCGCGCGTTCGATGCGGAAGGCCGGCGGGATGAGCGTGTCGTCCGAGTGGAAGTGGACGCGCAGGCCCGCCCGGCTCTCGATGCCCGCGAGTGCCGCACGCTTGTTGTTGAAGAGATAGAGGGCAACCGGTGTCGCGACATAGACCGAGATCTCGGCCGCGCGCATCTTGCCCGCTTCCTCCTCGATCCCGCGCAGCACGTGGAGTGCCGCGGACTCGGTCGAACGCAGGCGGCCCGTGCCGTTGCAGTGCGGGCAGACCTCGAAGCTGATTTCCGAGATCGACGGGCGCAGGCGCTGGCGCGACAACTCGAGCAGCCCGAAGGCCGAGATGCGGCCGATCTGGATGCGCGCGCGGTCGGACTTCATCGCGTCCTTGAGACGCCGCTCGACGTTGGACTGGTGGCGGTGGTCGTCCATGTCGATGAAGTCGATGACGATCAGGCCCGCAAGATCGCGCAGGCGCAGCTGGCGGGCGACCTCGTCGGCGGCCTCCAGGTTCGTCTTGTACGCCGTCTCGTCGATGTTGCGTTCGCGCGTCGAACGGCCCGAGTTCACGTCGATGGCGACGAGCGCTTCGGTCGAGTTGATGACGATGTAGCCACCCGACTTGAGCCGCACCGTCGGCAGGTGCATCTCGTCCAACTCGTTCTCGACCTGGAAGCGCTGGAACAGCGGGACCTGGGTGTCGTCGTAGCGGCGGATGCGGCCGATGTCGCTGGGCATCAGCATGCCCATGAAGTGGCGCGAGGACTCGAACCCGCCGTCGCCCTCGACGAGGATCTCGTCGATGTCGGCCGAGTACATGTCGCGGATGGCGCGCTTGATGAGGCTGCCTTCCTCGTAGATCAGCGACGGGGCGGAGGAGCGCAAGGTCAGGTCGCGGATCTCCTCCCACAGGCGCATCAGGTATTCGTAGTCGCGGCGGATGTCGGCGGTCTCGCGCTCCATGCCGGCGGTGCGCAGGATCACGGCCATGCCGTCGGGCAGGTCGAGCTCCTCAATCAGGTTCTTGAGGCGCTTGCGGTCCTGCTGCGAGGTGATGCGGCGCGAGATGCCGCCGCCCCGGTCGGTGTTGGGCATCAGCACGCAGTAGCGGCCCGCGAGCGACAGGTACGTGGTGAGGGCCGCACCCTTGGTGCCGCGCTCTTCCTTGACGACCTGGACGAGCAGCACCTGGCGGCGCTTCAGCACTTCCTGGATCTTGTAGTGGCGCTGCGGGCGGGCGCGCCGGCGCGTCTCGTGCGCGTCGTCGACCGTGTCGCCGCCGAGCGATTCGACGTGATGCTGGCGCGGTTCGCCGCCTTCTTCCGCACCGGGCGCTTCGGCCGGGGCCGTTTCGCCGGGGACGGGTTCGCCGATCGGGGCCTCCGGCGGCAGCACTTCGCCCGTGACGGCCTCGGCCGCGACGGGGGCAGGGGCTGCTTCGGCTTCGGGGGCCGGAGCGGCGGGTGCCGCTTCGGCGACCGGGAAGGCGAGCTGCTCGCCGGCCGGGGCTTCCGGCGGCGGGACGATGTCGACGGGGCCCGAACCGGTCTCGCCCGAACCTTCGAGCGGGATGGTCGGGACCGGATCGGCCGTTGCGGCCAGCGCGTCGTGGTCGCGTTCCTCGCGGCGGGGACGGCGCGGGCGCTCGAAGCGCACCGTGTCGTCGTCCTCCTCGGCCATCAGCGCCTGCCGGTCGGCGACCGGGATGCGGTAATAGTCGGGGTGGATTTCGTTGAAGGCGAGGAAGCCGTGGCGGTTGCCGCCGAACTCCACGAACGCCGCCTGCAGCGAGGGCTCGACGCGTGTGACGCGCGCCAGATAGATGTTGCCCTTCAACTGCTTCTTGCTGGCGGTTTCGAAATCGAACTCGTCCAGCTTGTTCCCGTCGAGCACGACCACACGGGTTTCTTCCGGGTGGGTCGAGTCGATCAACATACGCTTAGCCATCGTGATGCACTTCTCCAATTGCGGCGCCGTACGCCCGGGTGCGCGTCACGGTCGAGCGGCAAGATGCCGGCATCGTCCGCGCGCATGGGCGCGGCGCCATGAAAATCTTGACCGGATCGCTGGGGCGCACGGTGCCATCGGGGTTTAACCGTCTGGCGTCGCGGTCGCGCGCGGGTTCCTTGGGCCCGCGCCGCGGTCTTGACCATCGCGAAATTTTCCGTCCCTTACGTGCGCTCCGACCCTGTGAAAAGG
This sequence comes from uncultured Azospirillum sp., assembly GCA_964416335.1. Taxonomy (GTDB): domain Bacteria; phylum Pseudomonadota; class Alphaproteobacteria; order CACIAM-22H2; family CACIAM-22H2; genus Tagaea. The sequence goes on along the minus strand of CAYQDN010000048.1, from coordinate 1,691 downwards.
GGAGCGGGGAAGCGGACCCTTCCGCGGGGTCCTTTAGTGGGCGTGCGCCGTCGATCGGCCGCCCTGGCGCGTTCGCCGCGAGCCTCACCCCGGGCCTTGCCGCCGGCACGGACCGAGGTCCGGAGCGGTGCAGCACGCGATGGGTGACCCGCACGGACGCGGCGCTCCGGTCAGGGGCGCGTCGACATCCAGCGAACGAGGGGAGAATACAGACCGTCCCCCCCCGTCACAATCGGTAATTTCCGCCGCGGTTATCGGCGTTTAGTTTCAAGGCTCCCGTGCGACGGCCTTGCCGGGGATTCGTGTCGCAGGATATATGTCGAGTCGATGCAGCCCGATTCACGCAATATGTTGTGGTCTTTCAGGCTCCTGTGGGCGCTGGCCGGGTTGCTCCTGGTCCCGGCCGCCGGCGCCCAGACCCCCCTGCGCCCCCCGCCGGGGGCCGAGACGGTGGTCACGGGCGTGTGGCTGACCGAGACGGCCGGGGCGACCCGGCTGGTCCTGCAGCTCTCCCGGCGGATCGAACACCGGGTCTTCTTCCTCAACGAACCGATGCGCGCGGTGGTCGACCTGCCGGCGGTCCAGTGGAAAATCGCGGGCGGCGAGGCCACGCCGGGCGGGCTGGTCGCGGGCCTGCGCTATGGCGCGTTCGACGCCCAGACCGGGCGCATCGTCCTCGACCTTGCCCAGCCGGCCAAGCTGCGCGAGGCGCGTTACGACCTGCCGAGCGGGACGCGGCCGGGCCAGCGCCTGATCCTCGATTTCGAACGCACGAGCGACGAGACCTTCGCCAAGGGCGTGCAGCCCTGGTCGGTGTCGGGCGTGCTGCGCGCCCTGCAGGCGGCCGAACCGCCGCCGCCGCAGCCGGCACGCATGGCGTCCGCCGCCGGGATGCCGCCGCCGCTGCCGGCCCCGGCCCCGCAGCAGCAGGCCTTCGCCGCCGCCCCGCGGCCCGTGCCGCCGAGCGTGCAGGCCGTCGCCCCGCCGCCGTCGATCGCCAACCCGCGCATGCCGCCGAACGCGCGCCAGGCCGTGCGCCCCACCGTCGTGCTCGATGCCGGGCACGGCGGTGTCGATCCCGGCACGATCGGCGTCACCGGCACGCACGAGAAGGACATCACGCTTGCCATGGTGCGCGAGGTGCGCCGCCAGCTCGAGCAGGGCGGGCGCTACCGCGTGCAGCTGACGCGCGACGACGACGTATTCATCCGCCTGCGCGACCGCATCGCCATCGCGCGCCAGCATTCGGCCGACCTGTTCATCTCGATCCACGCGGATTCGATGGGCAGCGGCCCGTCGTCCACGCGCGGGGCGTCGGTCTACACGCTGTCGGAGAACGCGTCGGACGCGGAAGCCGCGGGCCTGGCCGCGCGCGAGAACCGGGCCGACATCATCGCGGGCGTCGACCTGACGCGCGAGAACCGCGACGTGACCTCGATCCTGATCGACCTGGCGCAACGCGAGACGATGAACCATTCGATCGTCTTCGCCCGCCAGCTGGTGACCGACATGGGCCGCGAGGCGCTGCTGCTGCCGCAGAGCCCGCACCGCTTCGCGGGCTTCGCGGTCTTGCGCGCCCCCGACGTGCCCTCGGTGCTGATCGAGCTTGGCTATCTTTCCAACCGCGAGGACGAGCAGCTCCTCAACCGGCCGGTCCACCGCACCAAGATGGCCGGCGGCATCGTGCGCGC
>CAYQDN010000047.1:0-27702 GCA_964416335.1 uncultured Azospirillum sp. | reverse complement strand
TCGTAGATCAGCGCCAGCCGCTTGCCGCTGGTGCCCGGCCAGTCGACGAGGCCGAAATCGTAGAGCCGCAGCAAGCCCGGCCGATCGATCGACTTCATCGCCTTGGCACCCTCGAGGCGCGCGGGCAGCTCGGGCCCGCACACGAGGGCGACGCGCGGCAGGCCGGGATCGCGTGTGTCGGTCGCGGCATAGGCGCGCACCGTTGCCGAGGACATCTCGGCTATCGGCGTGGACGGGAAGATCGAGAAGCGGTTGCCGAGCGTGACGACCGCGCCGGGCGGCGTGGCGGATGCGGCTCTTTCCTCTGGCTCGACGATGTTGGCAGGCTCGGCCATTGACGAACGTTTGCCCTCCCTCGATGCCGGCCTCCGCGAACGGGGACGCCGGCAAAACGGTGCGAATTCGCGCCGTTAAGGATCGACAAATCGTCAATTAAGTCAATGACATACAATAATAATCCGGGATCAGCCCGCGAACGGATCCTCGACGAGGATCGTGTCGTTGCGCTCGGGGCTGGTCGACAGCATCGCCACGCGGCAGCCGATCAGTTCCTCGATGCGCACGATGTACTTGATCGCGGCGGCCGGAAGCTCGGCGAACGAGCGCGCCCCGCGCGTCGATTCCTTCCAGCCGCGCATCGTCTCGTAGACCGGCAGGGCCTTGGCCTGCAGGTGCGGGGCCGCCGGCAGGCGATCGTAGCGCCGCCCGTCGATGTCATAGGCCACGCATACTTTCAGTTCGTCCATGCCGTCGAGCACGTCGAGCTTCGTCAGTGCTATGCCGCGCAGCCCGCCCACGCGCACGGTCTGGCGCACGAGGACGGCGTCGAACCAGCCGCAGCGCCGCGGCCGGCCGGTGACGGTGCCGAATTCGTGGCCGCGTTCGCCCAGCCCGACGCCGACCGCATCGGTGAGCTCGGTCGGGAACGGGCCGGAGCCCACACGCGTCGTGTAGGCCTTGGTGATGCCGAGCACGAAGCCGGTGTTCTGCGGCCCCACGCCCGAGCCGGTCGCGGCCTGGGCCGCAACCGTGTTCGACGAGGTGACGAACGGATAGGTGCCGTGGTCGACGTCGAGCAGCGCGCCTTGCGCGCCCTCGAACAGGATGCGGCGCCCCTTGCGGCACGCCTCGTCGAGGAAGGGCCACACCGGATCGACATAGGGCAGGATCTGCGGGGCGATCTCGGCCAGCGCCTTCTCCAGCGCCTTGCGGTCGACCGTCGGGAAGCCGAGGCCCCGGCGCAGCGCGTCGTGGTGGCGCAGCAGCTCGTCGAGCTTGCCCTTGAGCGTCGAGGGATCCGCGAGGTCGCACACGCGGATGGCGCGGCGCGCGACCTTGTCCTCGTAGGCGGGGCCGATCCCGCGGCCCGTCGTGCCGATCTTGCCTTCGCCGCGCGCTTCCTCGCGCAGCTTGTCGATCTCGGCGTGCAGCGGCAGGATCAGCGGCGCGTTCTCGGCGATGCGCAGGTTCTCGGGGCTGATCGAAACGCCCTTCTCGCGGATCGACGCGATCTCCTTGACCAGATGCCACGGATCGACGACCACGCCGTTGCCGATGATGCCGAGCTTGCCCGGGCGCACCACGCCCGAGGGCAGCAGCGACAGCTTGTACGTCACCCCGTCGATGACCAGCGTGTGGCCCGCGTTGTGGCCGCCCTGGAAGCGCACGACGATCTCCGCGCGCTCGGACAGCCAGTCGACGATCTTGCCCTTGCCTTCATCGCCCCACTGCGAGCCGACGACGGTGACGTTGGTCATGTTTCTCTTCCCTAAAGGGCGACGGATTTTCCGTCGCGCAGGATGTGGGTGCAGCCCAGGCGCCGCGCTTCGGCGCCCGCGTCGGCGACCGGGGCAAGGCCCTGGACGACGCGCGTGCCGTCCTCGCGCAGGGCCGCGAGTGCGGCCGGCGGCGTGCCGGCAGGTGCGAAGGTGCGCGGGCTCGTCTCGGGGAACGGGATCGCGCGCAGCACCGTGTCGGTGAAGAGCGTCACACCCGTGGCGGTCTCGCCTGCCCCCTCCATCAGGTCCTCGCCCGCAAGATAGCGCCCGCCGCGGCCCAGTTCGCCGCGCACGCCGCGCGCGAAGATCGTGAAGGAGAGACCTTTCTGGTACTCGAAACCGCGCCGTTCGACCGCATCCACCGTCAGCGACAGGCCGGGCAGTGCGGCCTGCAGCAGCGCCACCGCTTCCTTGAGGCGTGCGACTTCCTTGCGCGCCGTCGGCGGCAGGTCGAGCGCGTCGAGCTTGGCGATCGCGTCAGGCACGGGCCCGCTGGCAGCGATGAGGTCGGCCAGCAGCTTGCCGACCTTGCCGCCGCGCGCGGCGACGGCGGCGGAATCCTTGCGGTCGAGGGCGGCGCGCAGGTCGGTCGCCACATCGGGCGGCACCTGGCTCCAGCCGATGACCGCGGGCACCAGATAGGGAATGGCGAGATCGACCGACACGTTGGCGGCCCCGACCTCGGCAAGGGCGGTCGCCGACATCGCGATGATCTCGGCGTCGGCGGCGGCCTGGTCGGCGCCGATCAGCTCGGCCCCCACCTGGCCGAACTGGCGTTCGGGGCGCAGCGTATCGCCCTTCACGCGCATGACCTGGCCCGCATAGGACAGGCGCAGCGGGCGCGGCTCGGCCTTCAGGCGCGTGGCCGCGATGCGCGCGACCTGCGGCGTCATGTCGGCGCGCAGCGCCATCATGCGCTGGCTGTCGGGATCCATCAGGCGGAAGCAGTGGCGCGACATGCCGGCCTGGCTGCCGGCGAGGAGCGAATCCTCGAACTCCACCATCGGCGGCTTGACGCGGGCATAGCCGAAGCGCTGGAAAACCTGCGTGACACGCCAGACGATCTCGGCTTCCTGATCCGCTTCGGGCGGCAGGGCATCGCGCAGGCCGGCGGGCAGTAGCGCCCGTGTGACGAGTTCGTTCATCCGAATCCCCGTGGGAACCCCGCACGGGTTCGCGCCTGATTAGCCGTTTTGTAGGCGCCCGCCAACCCAAAACCGAAGGTGACGGGAGGCGACGGTCGCGTTACCGTCATATCAGCTATACCATTGTTTTCACGAAATAAAAAGGCAAGCAGGTGACAGGTTACGGCCTTTTTTTCCGTCACATGCAGGACGGAAAAAAGACGGTCGGCCGGTTGGCTGGGGTTGGAATTCATAATCCTATAATAGGATAATTTATCCGAAAACGCGAGCACAAAACAAAACCCCTCTCCCGGCAGGGAGAGGGGTGAAACGAGGTGCTGCGATGAAGCGGCCTAGAAGGCGACGCGGACCGTGCCGGCCACGCCGTATTCCTTGTAGGCCGACTTGCCGTAGAGCGTGTTGGCCGACACGTCGCCCGACGTGGTCGAGTTCACGTTGAAGCGCATGCCGCCGCCGATGCGATAGCCCGTGCGGTTCTCGGCCGGCTGCGCGCCCACGCCGTTGTTGAGGATCGTCTTGGGCTGGGTGAAGTTGTGCTCGATGCGCGCCATGCCGTAGGGCGTGATGCTACCCATCCGGTAGCCGGCCGAAGCGCCCAGGCGGCCCTGCCCGATCTTGACCGCATCCGACGTCTGGACGCCGGCGACCGCGGCCGAGCCGGTTTCGGTATAGCCGTCGTCCTTGGCGTTGACATAGAGATACCCGACCTGTCCGCCGAAATCCCAGCGGTTGCGCCGCCAGTTGCCGTTGAGATTGGCGCCCATGTTCCAGCGCGAGCCGGTATAGGTCGCGCGCGCGGTGCCTCCGCTGCGGCTCACGTCGTTGTTGAGCAGCCAGTAGCCGGCCGAGACATCGACGTAGTAGTTCTGGTTGAGGACGAAAGCCATATAGGGCGTGACGCCGAAGCCGGTCTGCTTGATCTTGCCGGCATTGAAGGTCGTGTTGATGTCGACCGTCTGGTAGCCGCCGGCGACGCCGACCGTGACGCGCGGCGCCATCTTGAAATCGATGCCGACGACGCCGACCCAGATGTCGCCGTCGAAGCGCGTGTCGTTGTTCGTGCCGGCGTTGAACGAGCTCTGCGCGTGCGTGAAACCGCCCTGCGCCCAGATGTTGAAGCCGCGGGCGGCGGCGGCGGCGGCCATGCCCGTCTGTGCGATCGACCAGACCGGCTGGGCGGAAGTGCCCTGGAGCGTGACGCCGCCGCCGGTGGGGGTGCCCACCGGGCCCACGCCGCCGCCGATGGCGCCGCCGATCGACGAACCGATGCCCGATGCGATCACCGAAGCGGCCGTGGAGGCGATCGTGGTGACGGTCGTGGCGGTGACCGCCTGCGCCCGGCCGGCCGAGTCGTAAGCCGCCTGTGCCGGCCCGGAAAGTCCGGCCGCAAAAATTACTGAACCGACGAAAGCCTTGGAGAAACGATTCATGGTCTGCCCACCGCCCGGTTGGGATCGAACCTGAGGTTTCGGGATACCGCCCGGAGCTGCACTTGACAGAGCGACTCCGAGTCCCTGAATCGCTGTTACAGCGGCCCGTCGAGTCGCTCCAAGAAAAATATCGTTTGGAGTCTGGCCTGTAGTACCCGAATCGGGAGTCGAATCTCAGCCGCCGCCGGTAACTTGCCGAATCGTTTCTTCGGGCAGCGGCACGATCCGCCCGAAGCCCGACTCGAGCGCTCGCTGCAGCCGGGCAAGGCCGGCCTGCCGCGGCTCCGGCTCGGCCGCGCGGATGAGGACCATGCCGGAGAACCACAGACCGACCGGATCGTCGGGGTTCCGGGCCATCAGCGACTCGGCCTGTACAGCTAGCGTCGCCCAGTCGCCGGTCGAAACGAGATGGGCGAGATACGGAACCGCCAGGTCCGTGCGCTTCGGTGCGAACTTCAGGAGTGCGCCGACATAGGCCGGCCAGGACCGCAACTCCGCCGCGTCCATTCCGAGGGCGGGCCGGATCGCCGCCTCGGCACGATAGAACGCGCCGGCGATCGCCAGATGCAGCGACGGTGCGGCCGCGAACCGCCGGTCGACAGCGCAGACGAGCGCGGCAAGACGTGCGGGGCTTGCACCTGCCTCGCCATCGGCGACCGCGCGCACGTTTTCGCCCAGCGCCTGGCGCAGGCCGAAATCGCCGCGCCCCGGATCGGCGGGGAAATCGGCAAGGCAGGCGGAAGGCGGATCGGCATCGAGCGCGCGGCGTGCGGCATACCCGAAATCGACGAGCCACAGCACGCTCGCGGCGAGGGCAAGTGCAGTGCCGCCTGCGACCGCGCGCGCCGGAAATGCGCGGCCAAGTGCCCACGGCCGGCGCGCGACGAGGGCAAAGGCGACGACGCTTGCCGCCCAGCTATAGGATGCGTGATACCAGAGCACGGAAAGCCCGGCCCACACGGCGGCGAACGCGATCGCGACGGCAAGATCGCGGCCGCGCGCGCGCCACACGATCAGTGCCGGCAGGCCAAGCACGAACGCGAGCCCCGGCAGGCCGGCGGCGAACCAGAAATCCAGCGCCACGTTGTGCGCGTTGCTGAAATCGCGCGCCAGCATGTCCCAGCTGTCGCCGTAGAGCCGGTCCGCCCCCGCCGGCAGATGGCGGAAGAACGCCTCGACGACACCGCCCCAACCGAACCCGACGACGATTCCGGCCGGCCGGTCGGCGAACGCGGCGGCGAGCACGTCGTAGATGCGCGCACGCGAGACGAGCGAAGCGCCATGGCCATGCGCGCCGAGCCACCAGACCGCGGCGGTCGCCGCCGGGATCATCGCCGACGCAAGAACCATCCCGGCCCTTCGCAGCCTTGCGGCATCGATCAGCCGCGCGCCGGCGAAGACCGGGACGCCGAGTGCAAGCACCAGTACGAGCGCCGACTTGTTCTCCGACACGGCAAGTGCGAGCGCCAGCACGGCGGTTCCCGCAACCAGATTGACGCGCCGGTTGCCGGGGGCGACCGCAAGGGCCGCCCACGCGGCAAGGCCGAGCCACGCGAGCAGGGCCGGCACGCTCCACGGGATCCAGGCCGCCGGCATGAAGGCCTGCCACAGGGAAGCGACGGCTGTTGCGGCGGCGCACTGCCACGCCAGCACCGCGCGCGTCGTGCCGTCGGCATGAGCGCCAAGCGCGCCGGCGATCGCGGCAAGGGCGAGGAGCAGCAGCACGCCGTCGCCCGCCTGCGGCAGGCCGACCAGCGAGCGCCACGGAAATTCCGAGACCGGTGCGGCCGCAAGGCTCCACAGCGCCAGTGCGACGAGCGGAACGGCCAGCGCGGACCGCGCGCCGCGCGCACGTGCCGCCCGACCGGAAAGTGCGAGCCCGGCCGCACTTACGGCACCGGCGGCCAACAAGGTGAGGATCGCCGCTTCGTCGCGCCCGAAGATACCCAGACGCGCCGGCGGCAGGAAGGCGACGACCGAAACGGCCGCCACCGCCGCACCGGCGAGCGCCAGACCGCGCGCGAGGGAGCCTGCGGCGGTCATGGCGGCGACGGCCCCGTCAGAACGTCAGCGCGCGGGCACGCAGCACCTGCGGCAGGGCGCGCACCTTGGCGAGGACCGCTTCGCCGATCGGCTGGTCGACGGCGATGAGGCAGATCGCTTCGCCGCCGCGCGTCTGGCGGCCGAGATTGAACGACGCGATGTTGATGGCGGCATCGCCGAACAGCCGCCCGATCGAGCCGATGAAGCCCGGTTTGTCCTGGTTTCGCACATAGAGCATGTGCGGCATGAACTCGGCCTCGAGCGGCACCTCGGCGATCTCGACGATGCGCGGCTTGGCGTTGCCGAACAGCGAGCCCGCGATCTTGCGCACGTTGCCTTCCGAGACGATCGTCACGCGGATCAGCGTGGGATAGTCCGACGCGCGGTCGTGGCGCGTCTCGGTGAAGGCAAGGCCGCGCTCGCGCGCGACGGCCGGGGCCGAGACGGTGTTGACGCTCTCGAGCTGCGCGCCGAGGAAGCCCGCGAGCACGCAGGCCGTCAGCGGCTTGGTGTTGAGATTGGCGACGGTTCCTTCGTATTCGATCGCCAGCGACTTCACGTTCTCGTCCTGCAGCTGGCCCAGATACGAACCCAGGTTCGTGGCGAGCTGCATGTACGGCATCAGCTTGGGCGCGTCCTCGGCCGAGACCGACGGCATGTTGACGGCGTTGGTGACCGCACCGGTCAGCAGGTAGTCGGCCATCTGCTCGGCCACCTGCAGCGCCACGTTCTCCTGCGCCTCGCTGGTCGACGCTCCCAGATGCGGCGTGCAGATCACGTCGTCGCGCCCGAAGAGCGGGTTTTCCTTGGCGGGTTCGGTGAGGAACACGTCGAGGGCGGCCCCCGCGACATGGCCCGATTCGAGGGCGGCCTTCAGGTCGGCTTCCACGACCAGCCCGCCGCGCGCGCAGTTGATGATGCGCACGCCCTTCTTGGTCTTGGCGAAGGCCTTGGCATCGAGGATGTTCTTGGTCTGCTCGGTCAGCGGCGTGTGCAGCGTGATGAAATCGGCGCGCGCGAGCAGGTGGTCGAGATCGACCTTCTCGATGCCCAGCGCCTGCGCGCGCTCGGGCGACAGGAACGGATCGAACGCGACGACCTTCATCTTGAGGCCGTGCGCGCGGTCGGCGACGATCGAGCCGATATTGCCGGCCCCGATCAGGCCCAGCGTCTTGCCGGCCACTTCCACGCCCATGAAGCGGTTCTTCTCCCACTTGCCGGCCTGCGTCGACTTGTCGGCGGCCGGCAGCTGGCGGGCGAGCGCCATCATCATCGCGATGGCGTGTTCGGCCGTCGTGATCGAGTTGCCGAAGGGCGTGTTCATCACGACGATGCCGCGCGCGGTGGCGGCCGGAACGTCAACATTGTCCACGCCGATGCCCGCACGCCCGATCACCTTGAGGTGCGTGGCGGCCGCCAGCAGGTCGGCGGTCGCCTTGGTGGCCGAGCGGATCGCCAGCCCGTCGTAATTGCCGATGATCGCCTTGAGCTCGTCCGGCTTGAGGCCGACCTTCATGTCGGTCTCGATGCCGCGCTCCTTGAAGATGTCGACGGCGCGGGGCGAAAGGGCGTCGGAGATGAGAACCTTGGGCATGGGAGACTCCTCGCGCGGAATGCCGCGCGTCGAAAGAACGGGAAAAGGGATCAGGCGGCCTTGGCGAGCCCGGACTTGGCTTCCGCGAAGGCCCATTCGAGCCAGCCGAACAAAGCTTCGAGATCGGACGTCTCGACCGTGGCCCCCGCCCAGATGCGAAGACCCGGCGGCGCATCGCGGTAGGCGTCGATGTCGTAGGCGACCTTCTCGGCCTCGAGCAGGGCCACCATCTTCTTCGAGAAGGCGGCCTTCGCTTCCGGTGCCAGTGCCGCGACGGCCGGATCGTCGATGACAAGGCACACCGACGTGCACGAGCGGATCGCCTTGTCGGACGCAAGGAAACCGACCCACGGCGTCTTCGCGGCCCACGCCTCGATCGCGGCGAGGTTCTTTTCCGAGCGGCCGACGAGTGAATCGAGCCCGCCGATCTTCTCGGCCCAGATCAGGCCGTCGAGCGCGTCCTCGACCGCGAGCATCGAGGGCGTGTTGATCGTCTCGCCTTTGAACACGCCGTCGATCAGCTTGCCGCCTTGCGTGAGGCGGAAGATCTTGGGCATCGGCCAAGGCGGGTTGTAGGTGGTGAGGCGTTCGACCGCGCGGGGCGAGAGCACCAGCATGCCGTGCTGGCCTTCGCCGCCGAGCACCTTCTGCCAGGACCAGGTCGTGACATCGAGTTTGTCCCACGGCAGGCGCATGGCGAACGCGGCCGACGTGGCGTCGCACAGCGTCAGGCCCTTGCGGTCCGCCGGGATCCAGTCGCCGTCGGGAACCCGCACGCCCGAGGTCGTGCCGTTCCACGTGAAGACGACGTCGTTGTCGAAATTGACGGACTTGAGATCGGGAAGCCGGCCGTAGGCGGCTTCGAGCGTGCGCGTATCCTTCAGCTTCAGCTGCTTGACCGCGTCGGACACCCAGCCCGCTCCGAAGGATTCCCACGTCATCAGATCCACGCCGCGGGGCCCGAGCAGCGACCACATCGCCATCTCGACGGCACCGGTGTCGGATGCCGGCACGATGCCGATGCGGTAGTCGGCCGGGATGCCGAGCACGCGGCGCGTGCGTTCGATCACGTCGAGAAGCTTGGCCTTGCCGAGCTTCGAACGGTGCGAACGCCCGAGGGCGGCATCTTTCAGCTGGTCAAGGGACCATCCGGGGCGCTTGGCGCAGGGGCCGGACGAGAAATTGGCGCAATTGGGACGCGTGGTCGGTTTTGTCATTTGAGCTCTTCCTTTCAGAAGAGCCGGGACCCGTTGGGAGGTCCTGGCCCGGGGCCGCTTTTAGGGAGTCGCCCGCACACGCGCAACCAAAATCTTTTCAGATTTCCACCCTCGTTCCGAGCTCGACGACCTTGCCGGGCGGAATCCGGAAGAAGTCTCCGGCGTTTGCGCCGAGCTTGTAGAGCGCGATGAACAGCTTCTCCTGCCAGCGCGGCAAGCGCGGCTTGACGGCGGTGGTCAGCGAGTTGCGGCCGATGAAGTACGAGGCGCGCATCTCGTCCCAGTCGTGGCCGAATCGCGGCAGGCGGGCGAGCGCCTTGGGCACGTCGGGCGACTGCATGAAGCCGAAATGGATGCGCACGGCAAGGAACCCCTTGCCGAGATCCTCGACCTCGACCCGGTCGGCACCGGCCACGCGGGGTACGGCGACGGTCTCGACCGTCGCGAGGATGACGCGCTCGTGGAGGATCTGGTTGTGCTTGAGATTGTGGAGGAGGGCGCGCGGAATTTCCGAGGCGCGCGCGGTCATGAACACGGCCGTGCCCGACACGCGGTGCGGCTTGCCCGGCTCGATCCGGCGCAGGAACATCTCGGTCGGCAGCGAGTCGGCGCTCTCCTCTTCGGCGAGTGCGGCCCGGCCGCGCCGCCAGGTCCACATCACGGCGAAGACGACGGCACCGATCAGCAGCGGGATCCAGCCGCCCGAGGCGATCTTCAGCATGTTGGCCGACAGGAAGGCGAGATCGACGACGAGGAAGCCGCCGAGCACGAGCGCCACGCGCCGGATGCTCCAGCCCCACAGGTGGCGGGCCGCGGCCATCGCCAGCACGGTCGTGACCGTCATCGTGCCGGTGACCGCGATGCCGTAGGCGTTGGCGAGCCGCTCGGACGAGCCGAAGCCGACGACGAGGAACGCCACGCCCACGAGCAGGCCCCAGTTGATCGTCGAGACGTAGATCTGCCCGATCTCGCTGTGCGAGGTGTGCTTGATGCGCATGCGCGGGCTGAGGCCCAGCAGCGTGGCCTGCTGCGCCATCGAGAAGGCGCCCGAGATCACGGCCTGCGAGGCGATGACGGTGGCGGCCGTGGCGAGCGCCACGAGCGGCAGCAGCGCCCAGCCCGGCGCCATCAGGAAGAAGGGATTCTCGATCGCCGCCGGATCGGCGAGCACGAGCGCCCCCTGCCCGAAATAATTGACGAGCAGCGACGGCAGCACGAGCCCGAACCACGCGAAGCGGATCGGCTTGGCGCCGAAATGGCCCATGTCGGCATAGAGCGCTTCGCCGCCGGTGATCGCGAGCACGACGGCCCCCAGGGCCGCGAACGCGATCCAGCCGTGATCGACGAAGAACTCGACCGCATGGCGCGGATCGACGGCGCGCAGGATCCCCGGATTGTCGGCGATATGGATGAGCCCGAGCACCATCAGCACGCCGAACCAGACGACCGTCACCGGCCCAAACAAGGCACCGATGCCGCGCGTGCCGGCACGCTGCACGACGAAAAGGACGACGAGGACGGCGACCGCGATGGGCACCACGAACGGCTCGAACGCGTCGGTCGCGATCTTGAGACCCTCGACCGCCGAAAGGACGGAGATCGCGGGCGTGAGCACGCAGTCGCCGTAGAAGAGTGCGGCCCCGATCACGCCGAGCGCGAAGAACGTGCGCTTGGCGCGCTCGTCGAGGCTCTTGCCCTGCATCGTGAGCGCCATCAGCGCCAGCACGCCGCCTTCGCCGCGATTGTCCCAGCGCATCGCGAGCACGACGTATTTGAGCGTGATCACGCCGACCAGCGACCAGAAGATCAACGACAGGATGCCCAGCACGCTGCCCTCGCCGAGACCGGCTCCGGCATTGAGGCATTCGCGCAGCGTGTAGAGCGGGCTCGTGCCGATATCGCCATAGACGACACCCACGGCGGCGAGCGTCAGCTTGAGCACGTCCTTTGCCGACGGCGCGGCTGCACCGTCGATTGCGGTCGTCATCGATCTGCTCCTGGGTCGGACTGCGGGCGCAGGCATAGGCCTGTCGCCGGTCGGAAGGCTACTTCAAAATCGCATGGCTGGCGCGGAGGTACCCGCATGGCGCCGCGACACCGCTTCTTGCATCCGCGGTTCCGGCGGCCGCTATGTGCTTGATCCGATGCATTCGGACGGTGTGGCGGATAGGATGGCGCATGGCGAACCCGATCGTCCGGCCCGACGGAGTCATAGGCACACTAACGGTTGCGGACCGCAGCTTTGCCTGCGCGTTGGGCGAGGGCGGTGTGGTGTCCGGCGACGCCAAGCGCGAAGGCGACGGCGCCACGCCCGCCGGCACCTGGAAACTGCGCGCCGGATTCTGGCGCGCCGACCGGCTCGGCAAGCCGCCGGGCCCGCTCGAATTCCGCGCGATCGGGCCGGGCATGTACTGGGACGACGATCCCGCCTCGCCTTCCTACAACACGCTGCAGGCGGGCGGCCCGGCGGACCATCCCGAACGCCTGATGCGCGCCGACGGCGTCTACGACATCGTCGTTCCGCTGGGATTCAACGACGACCCCATTGTCGCCGGGCGCGGCAGCGCCATCTTCCTGCACGTGGCGCGGCCCGGCTACACGCCGACAGCCGGGTGCGTCGCACTCGCACGCGACGATCTTGTCGAACTTCTCGGCCGGCTCGACGCAGGCCCCGTCATCGACATTCGGCACGGATAACGCCAGACTCGCCGCCAACGAACGACAACCGGAGGAACACCCCATGCGCGTTTCCGCTCTCGCGACGGCCCTGCTGCTCGGCGCATCGGCCGCCGCCCTCGCCCAGATGCCGCAGCTGCCCGTGCAGTCGACGCCGCAGCTCCCGATCCCGATTCCCGGTGCGGCCGCACCGGCGGCACCGGCCCCGGTCGCGCGCGCAGGCGGCATGCTCGTCAACCGCGACGGGCGCGAGATCGGCAGCGTGGCGCTGGTGGAAGGCCCGCGCGGCGTGGTCGTCAACGTGCAGGTGCGCGAGGGCGGTCTTGCCCCCGGCCGCAAGGGCATCCACATCCATTCGGTCGGCACGTGCGCCGACGGTGCGGCCGGGTTCGTGGCGTCGGGTGCCCATCTGGGCGCACCCGGCCTGCTGCACGGCCTGCTCAACTCGACCGGCGACTATGGCGACCTGCCCAACCTGATCGTCGGGCGCGACGGCTCGGTCGAGGTCGAGATGTTCTCGAACCTGATCTCGATCGGCGGGGCGTCGGGGCGCGGCACGCTGCTCGATGCCGACGGGGCGGCCCTCGTCGTCCACCAGAACCCGGACGATCACGCCAGCCAGCCGATCGGCGGTGCGGGTCCGCGCCTGGCCTGCGCGGTGATCCAGCGCCAGTAGACGGAACTAGACTTCGTCGGCGCGCACCAGCAGGCGCACGTCGCAGGCACCGCCGGGGAAACGCCGCTCGACGAGTTCGGCCTGGACGCCGCGCACGCGGAATTCCGCCGTGCGCGTGCGCGCCACGCCGACGGCACCGTCGGCCGGCGCCGATGCCGGGATGCCCCAGCGCACGACCGCGGCGGCAAAGCCGCGCTCGAACGCGTCGCGGCATTTCGGCGGCGCGCCGTCGATCGCCTCGATCTCGGCCACGCGGCCATCGGTGAAGCCGGCCATGGCGCTGTCGGCCCCGCGCTCGACCATCACGGCATCGATGCCGCCGCACAGCACGCCCGCGATCGCGTCGGGCCCGGCAAGGGCGAGCGCCACGCGCTTCTCCATGCCGAGCGCAAAGGGCGAGCCCGTGCCCGCGCGCGTGCCCGCCGTCCCGTCGAGGGCGATCAGGCCGCACAGCAGCAAGGGTACGAGTTTCATTTCCGGTCCTTCGGGCCGAAGACCCAGCTTCCGTCGGCACCCATCTTCGCCTGCAGGTCGTCGACCGGGTATTCGACCCCGTCGCCCGGCAGGCGGTCGCCTATCTCAAGATACACGACTTCGCCGGTCGTGCGGTTGACGAGCTGGTGCGCACACCCGCCGGCCGGGAAGCCGGCGCACATGCCGGCATGGAGCTGCACGTCGCCCCTGTCGGTGACGAGCGTGGGCGAACCCGACACGACGAAGACGAACTCGTCCTGCTTGCTGTGCCGGTGGAGGAGCGCCGATTCTCCGCCGGGCGCGAGCGTGGTCATGTTCACGCCGAAGTTCTTCAGGCCGAACAGGTCGCCGAGCACGCGCTTGGACCGGCCGGCCATGCGCGAAAAGAACGGCTCGGGATAGTTCGAGCGCTTCGCGCGGATCGGCACGGCGCGCGAATCCACGGCAAGCGAGGTGTCGACGGATGCAGGCGACGCCGGCGGTGGCGTCCCGTCGGCAAGCCGCTTCAGCGCGTCGCCTTCGATGCGTACGCCGATCCAGTCCAGCGTCTCCTCCGCCCCGAGCGAGCGGTAGAAGTCGCGCGCCGGCGAATTCCAGTCGAGCACGAGCCACTGGTAGCGCGCACAGCCGCGCTCGAGCGCGAGCTTGGCCCCCCACGCGATCAGCGCCTTGCCGATCCCCTGCCCGCGCAGGCTCTCCTCGACATAGAGATCCTCGAGATGGAGGCCGCGTGAACAGATGAAGGACGCAAAATTCTCGTAGAAGAGCGCGATCCCGGCGGGCCTGCCGCCCGGCAGCACGGCGAGCGCGGCTTCGATGCGCGGCTGCGCGCCGAACAGCGCCTCGCGCAGGCCGTCCTCGGTCGCCGTCATCCGGTCGAGCAGTTTCTCGTACGCGGCGAGTTCGCGCATGAGGCGGAAGATGGCCGGCATGTCGCCGGGCACGGCCTTGCGGATGTCGAACGTTGCCGTCATGCGCCGCGCTTCCTTTTGACGAGGATGATCATCGTGACGGTCATCACCGCCTCGTCGCGCTGGTTGAGGGATGTCAGGTGGAACTTGAGGATGCCGCGGTCGGGCTTGGATTTCGACGGCACGATGTCCTTCACTTCGCCCGCGCTGCGCAGCGTGTCGCCGGCATGCACGGGCTTGAGCCAGCGCAGCTCGTCCATGCCCGGCCCGCCGAGCGAGGCGCCGCGGATGAAGCCGGTCTGGTAGATCAGGCGGAAAGCGACCGCCAGCGTGTGGAAGCCCGACGCGATCAGCCCGCCATAGTGCGACTTGCGCGCGGCATCGACGTCGATATGGAAGGGCTGCGGGTCGTAGGCGAAGGCGAAATCGATGATGGCGGATTCGGTGAAGGTGAAGCCGCCGCTTTCGAAGCGGTCGCCGATCTTGAGTTCGTCGAGATAGAAGTCCTGGCGCGGTGCGGTCATCGTCGCGATCCCCGGTTGCGGGGACCGAGACTAGCCGTGTGCCGCCGAAGCTGCCATCCCCGCAAGCCCGGCGTTTTCGGCATGGGCGGCTTCCCATCCGATCATGGCGAGCTTGCGCGGCCGGCCCCAGTGATAGTGGCTGATCGCCCCGGATTTGCGGATCACGCGATGGCAGGGGACGAGCCACGAAATCGGATTGGCGCCCACCGCCGTCCCCACGGCACGGCTGGCCGAGGGGGCGCCGACGCGCTGCGCGATGTCGTCGTACGCGACGAGCTGGCCCGGCGGGATGGTCAGCAGCGCTTCCCACACCTTGATCTGCCAGGGCGAGCCGTAGAGCACGAGCTTGAGTTCTCCGCCGGCTTTCCGTGCCGGATCGAACAGGCGGGCGGCGAGCTTGCCCACCGCCTTGGCGTCCTCGCGATAGGCGGCACTCGGCCAGCGCATCTTCATGTCGGCGAGGGCCGCGTCCCGGCCGTCCTCGCCCGGCATCGCGAAGGCAAGGCCGCAGATCCCGCGCGCCGTCGTCATCACCAGCGCATCGCCGAACGGCGAAGCCGCCCAGCCCCAGGCGATGTCGAGCCCTTCGCCGCGGCGCTTGAATTCGCCCGGCGTAACGGCCTCGTGCGCCACGAACAGGTCATGCAGGCGCCCGGGCCCCGACAGGCCGGCTTCGAGGCTGGCGTCGAGCACCGAGCCTGCGTCCGCCAGGCACTTCTTGGCGCGGTCGAGGCTCAGATACTGGACGAATTTCTTCGGACTGACGCCGACCCAGCGCGTGAACAGGCGCTGGAAATGGAAGGGCGAGAGGCCGATCTCGCCGGCGGCACGGTCGAGGTCCGGCTGGTCCTCGACATTCTCTTCAAGGAAGGCCAGCGCCTTCGCGATGCGTTCGTAATCGTCCATGCCCCGAAAATAGGGAGTCGGCGGGCCGCAAACCACCCGGAACTTGCGCCGTCAGCCGGTTTCCTGGTCCCGGACCAGTTTGAGGCGCGGAACCACATGGTTGCGGAACACATCGACGACCCGGAACATCAGCTCGAATTTCAGCCGTTCGCGTTCGGGCACGTCGGACCAGGGGACCATCGCCGGGTGCAGGCGTCGCAATTCGTCGCGCTGCGGGCCGTGCTGCCAGCCGCTCTGGATGCGCGCGGCAAGCCAGTGGCCGTGCAGGTCGGCAAGGTCGGCCGATGGTGCTTCGAGCAGATAGGCGACCGCACCGGAAAAACTCTCGCGCACCGAGGGCGGTGCATCCGCCCAGCGCAGATAGACCTCGCTGATCGTTTTTCCATAGGCGCGGATCGCGTCGTAGCAGATCCGGGCAAGCGAATTATGGTTCATGGTGTGTACATATACCGGACCCGGGACCCGCAGCCTTGATCCATCTCAAGCCCACAGCACGGGCAAGAGCGACGCGACCAGCAGGATCGCCATCGTCCAGTTGAACCAGCGAACGATCCGCGGATCGGACAGGAACCGGCGCAGCCAGACGCCGAACAGCACCCAGCTGGAAATGGTCGGCAGGTTGACGAGGCCGAACGTGCCCGCGACGACCGCAAGGCTGGCCGCGTAGTCGCCGGCCAGCGTATAGGTCGCGATCGCCGAGATCGCCATCGCCCAGGCCTTCGGGTTGACCCACTGGAAGGCGGCCGCGGCAAGGAACGTCATCGGGCGGCCCGATTCCCCGCCCTCGCCGATCGTGCCGGCATTGGCGATCTTCCAGGCGAGCCAGAACATGTAGGCAAGGCCGAGGAACTTCAGCGTCTCGTGCAGCCACGGCAGCAACGCGAACAGCTGGCCGATCCCGAGCCCGACGAGGCCGACCATCAGCGTGAAGCCGAGCGCGATGCCGAACATGTGGGGGATCGTGCGCGCGAAGCCGAAATTCACGCCCGAGGCGAGCAGCATCAGGTTGTTCGGCCCCGGCGTGGCCGAGGTGACGAACGAGAACACGACGAGGGCGAGGAACTGGTCGAGCGGCAGCATCGCCTACTCGCCCGCCCTGAGGCGCGCATAGACTTGCGGATCGGCGCGTTCCATGTAGCGCGCCGGCTCGACGAGCGGCGTGAAGCCGTAACGCGCGTAGAGCGCATGCGCGTCGCGCGTGGCGAGCGACCAGCGCCGGAATCCCTGCAGGTCGGGGTGCGCGAAGATCGTATCGAGCAGGAATTTCGACAGGCCGCGGCCGCGCAAGGCCGGCACCACGAACACGTCGCCCAGATAGCCGAACGTCGCCCGGTCGGATATGACGCGCGCGAAACCGACCTGCGAAGCGTCGGGCGCGTAGATGCCAAAGCAGATGGCGCCGTCGAGCGAGCGTTCGAATACGTCGCGCGGAATGCCGGCCGACCAGTACGCGTCGCGCGACAGCCAGCCGAATACGCGTTCGCGGTCGAGCCGGGCGGCCTCGTCGCTGACGCCGTATCCGTCGGCGCGCGTCCAGACGCTCACAGCGCAAGCTCGTAGAAGCGCACGCCGGGTAGCGGATTGTCGTTGTAAGGCGGGATCTCGGCGAAGCCGAGGGTGCGGTAGAGCTGAATCGCCTCGGCAAGGTGCGGCAGCGTGTCGAGCCGCACCGAGCGGTAGCGCCGTTTGCGCGCCTCGTCGACGACCGCCGCGGCAAGCCGCCGGCCGAGGCCGAGGCCGCGCGCCGTGGACCGCACATAGAGCCGCTTCATCTCGGCGACCGTGTCGCCTTCGAGGGCGCGCAAGGCCACCACGCCCGCGGGCTTGCCGTCGGCCTCGGCAAGCAGGATGCAGCCGGCAGCACCCGTATACTTGCCGGGCAGGCCCGCAAGTTCCGCATCGAAATCCTGGAAGCACAGCGAGACGCCGAGCCCCTGCTGGTACTCGCGGAACAGCGTGCGCACGACTTCCATGTCGGCCGCACCTTCGGCATAACGCAGCAGCAGCAGGTCAGACATGGATCGTGCCCTCGAGATAGAGCTTGGCCGTCCCCGCCATGATCGTACGTTCGCCCGCATGTTCGCAATGGAGCGTGCCGCCGCGCGGGCCCACCTGCCGGGCCAGCAATTTCTTCTTTCCAAGCCGGGCCGCCCAGTAGGGCACGAGCGTGCAATGCGACGAACCCGTCACCGGATCCTCGTCGATGCCCACGGCGGGCGCGAAGAAGCGCGAGACGAAATCGCAGTCGGTGCCCGGCGCGGTCGCGATAACGCGGCCGCGCCGTGTCGCCAGCAAAGCGCGCATGTCGGGCTTGAGGGCGCGCACGCTTGCTTCGTCCGCATAGAGCGCCATGTAGCGGTCGACCGAAAGCTGGACCGAGACGGGTGCCGCG
This sequence comes from uncultured Azospirillum sp., assembly GCA_964416335.1. Taxonomy (GTDB): domain Bacteria; phylum Pseudomonadota; class Alphaproteobacteria; order CACIAM-22H2; family CACIAM-22H2; genus Tagaea. The sequence continues at coordinate 9,936 of CAYQDN010000047.1, read as the reverse complement.
CCCAGCGCCCTGCCGACCGCGTCGGCCTCGTCGCACGGTTCGAGGCCGCGCGCGGGAAAGTCGAGCGCGAACAGCTCGCCGTCGCGCGACACGTGGAGGTCGCCCGACTTCGTCGAGAAGCGCACGCGCGCCCTTCCCGGATCGAGGATCGTCTGGATCACGAAGGCGCTGGCGAGCGTGGCATGGCCGCACAGCGGCACTTCGGCCTTGGGCGTGAACCAGCGCAAGCCATAGAAGTCGGCCTCGCGCACGAAGAAGGCCGTCTCGGCAAGGTTGTTCTCCGCGGCGATCGCCAGCATCGTCGCGTCGGGCAGCCACGATTCCAGCGGCACCACGGCGGCGGGGTTGCCGTCGAACAGCCGGTCGGCAAAGGCATCGACCTGGTAGATGGGCAGGCGCATCGGGCTAGCCCGCGTCGCGCATCGCACGCGCGAGGGCGGCGTCGTCGGGCCGCCCGCTCGACTCGAGCCCGGCGACGGCGCCGGCCCGGTCGGCCGCGTTGCGGTTCTGCGACAGCTTGAACTTGCCTTCCAGACGCGCGATCGCGATCTCGAAGCCGACGATGCCGCCGAGCATCATGTCGACATAGGCAGGCTCCTGTGCGGCAAGCGTCCAGCCATGGCGCTCGTACTGGCGGGCGAGGCTGTCGACGATTTCGCGCAAGGCGGCCTTGTCGGAGGTCAGCTTCGGCACGCCGTAGACATGGGCGGCCTCGTAGTTCCAGGTCGGCACGGTGTTGCGCTTCGTCGCGTACCAGCTCGGCGAGATATAGCCGTGGCGGCCCTGGAAGATGGCCAGCACCTCGCGGCCCGCCTTCGCGCAATGGCCCAGTGCTTCGGCCAGCGGATTGGGGCCGGCAAGATGGCCGACCAGCACGCCGCGCGCGGTGTCGAGCTGCATGGGCAGATGTGCCGCGACCGGATTGCCGGCGGAATCGTTGGCGACGAGCAGGCCGAAGCCGTTGTCGGCAACGACCTTCGCCGTCGCCGCGTCGCCGGAACTCGCGAAATGGGACGGGATGTACATTTATGGACGCTCCCCCGAAACGGGACCGCGGCGGTGCTTCGCCGCCGCGGTCCTTCGCGTCAGTTCAGCCAGAAGGGCTTGCTTGCCTCGCGCTCGACATCGCCGCGGCTGAGACCGAGATCCGAACGCATATAGTCCGTCATCTCGGCCAGCTGATGGCGTTGGCGCGCGCGCTCCTGCCACAAATACAGTTTTTCGAAGGCGGCCAGCAGGGCGCGATCGAGCGTACGGACCATGGCGACGGCGAACGGGCGAAGGCCCCGAACTGTCTGCTCGATGGGGCCGTATTGCGCGATTGTAACCATACAAACCTCCTCTTTGATCAAAAGTGTCACGAAAATTGTTACCATCGGCAATCTGACATTGACACAATATGGGGTCAATAATTACATTGTCATCATGACAACTTGGATCCCGGCGATCGCCACCCGCATCGGACCCCGCTATCTGGCCATCGCCGACATGCTGGCGGCCGACATCGCCGCCGCCCGGCTCAAACCCGGCGACCGGCTCCCGACCCATCGCGATCTTGCCTGGAAGCTCGGCGTCACCGTCGGCACCGTGACCCGCGCCTATGCCGAGGCCGAGCGGCGCGGCCTGATCGCCGGCGAGGTCGGCCGCGGCACGTTCATCCGCGAGCGCATCGGCGACGCGATCAACGTGATGCCCGCCCCGGCCCCGATGACGGACGACTATGTCGACCTTTCGCGCAACCTGCCCGCCGTCGTGGGCCCGGCCGCCGCCCTCATCGCGCGCCACATGGCCGAGGTCGCCAAGGAAGATCTTTCGCCGCTGCTTTCCTACGTGCCCAATGCCGGCCTGCCCGCGCACCGCGAGGCGGGCGCGGCCTGGATCGCGCGCCGGGGCATTGCGGCCGATCCGGCGCGCGTGGCGGTCGTCGCCGGTGCGCAGAACGGCATGATGCTGGCGATCGCGGCCCTCGCCCGGCCCGGCGACGTCGTGCTGACCGAGGCCCTCACCTTCTACGGCATGAAATCGATCGCCAACCTGCTCGGCGTGCGGCTCGTGGGCGTCGAGATCGACGACGACGGGCTCGTCCCCGACGCACTCGAGGCGGCTTGCCGCCAGCACGCGCCCAAGGCGATCTACACGCTGCCCACCTTCCAGAACCCGACGACGAGCCTGATGCCGATCGAGCGGCGCCGCCAGATCGCCGATATCTGCCGCCGCCACGGCGTGGCGATCATCGAGGACGACATCTACGGCTTCCTCGACGAGACGAACACGCCGCTCTCCTCGCTCGCCCCGGAGCTCGGCATCTTCATCACCTCGCTGTCGAAGTCGATCGCGCCCGGCATGCGGCTGGGCTACCTGCACGCCCCCGAGGCGGTCGTGCAGCGCGTATCGGCCGCGATCCGCGCCAGCGCCTACATGACCACGCCGATGGTCGCCGAGATCGCCGCACGCATGATCCGTTCGGGCGACGCCCACAAGGCGGCCGCCTGGCAGAAGGGCCTTGCCGAACGGCGCCAGGCGCTCGCCGCGCGCATCCTCGACGGCCAGGACATCACCTCGCACCCGGCCGCCTTCCAGATCTGGCTCAAGCTGCCCGAGCCGTGGCGGCGCGAGGAATTCGTCGATGTGGCGCGCCGGCGCGGCGTGGGCGTGGCACCGGCCAACGCGTTCGCGGTCGGCCGCGCCCCGGTCCCGCACGCCGTGCGCGTAGCGCTTGCCGCCCCCGACCAGGACGAAGCGCTGGTCCGCGCCCTCGGCACGCTGGTCGAGATTCTCGACGAGCCGCCCGAGGGCAGCCTGCCGATGGTCTGATATCTTTTCCGGTTGCTTGAATATCCTTACCGCAATCTTTGCATGCATACGGTCCGCTCGCGCACCGCAGAACCGGACTGCCGACAGCCGACACAGGCGATCGCGCCTGGAATCTGCACCGGTTGACTACACTTGCAGAGCGTCCGGCAAGTTTTGCCGTACGTCCGGCGTCGAATTTGCGCCCGCGCGGCGCGCATGCGTCCGCGCAGTGCTTGGTGATTTCGCGAATGCCTCCGCCTGAAAAATCGAGAGATTCCGAAGTTTCACTTGTGATTGTTTTCGAGCGGGCGAAAACTGAAATTGACTACAACCTCGGAACCGGATCATACCCGATGACCAAGTGGCTTCCTTCGATCACGATGCGGACCGGGACGCGCTACATGGCGATCGCCGACCAGCTGGCGACCGACATTTCGAGCGGGCGGCTGAAGCCCGGCGTGCGCCTTCCCACCCACCGCGAGCTTGCAATGAAGCTCAGCGTGACGATCGGCACCGTGACCCGCGCCTACGCCGAGGCCAAGCGGCGCGGGCTGGTTTCCGGCGATGTCGGCCGCGGCACCTTCGTGCGCGAACGCCTGACCGAACGCTTCGAGATGGTGGAGACGAACAGCGCGATCGAGAATACGTTCATCGACCTGTCGCGCAACCTGCCGGCCATCGGCGGCCCGGCGCGCGAGATGTTCGAGCGCCACCTTGCCGACATCGGCACCACCAACGTCGCCTCGCTGGTCGCCGACGGCCCGACCGTCGGCAAGGCGTACCACCGCGAGGTCGGCTCGGCCTGGATCGCGCGGCGCATCGGCCGGGCCGATCCGGCGCACGTGGCCATCGTGGCCGGCGCCCAGAACGGCCTGCTGCTGGCGATCGCCGCCCTGGCGCGCTCGGGCGACGTCGTGCTGACCGAATCGCTGTCGTTCTACGGCATCAAGTCGGCCGCAAGCCTGCTGGGCGTGCGGCTCATCGGCGTCGACATCGACGATCACGGCATCGTCCCCGAGGCGCTCGAGGCGGCCTGCCGCCAGCACGCGCCCAAGGCGATCTATCTCGTCCCGAACTTCCAGATGCCGACGACCAGCGTGATGCCGTTCGAACGGCGCGAACTGGTCGTGGCGATCTGCCGGCGCTACGGCGTGATGATCGTCGAGGACGACATCTACGGCTTCCTCGACGAATCGACCGTGCCGCTCACGGCCCTCGCCCCCGAGCAGTGCGTCTACATCACGTCGTTCTCCAAGACGATCGGCGGCGGATTCCGCATCGGCTACATGTACGCGCCCGAAGCCATCGTCGAACGGGCGGCCGGCGCCATCCGCGCCACGACCAAGGCGACGATGCCGCTGGCGGCCGAACTCGCCTCGCGGCTGATCCGCAGCGGCGATGCGCTGCGCGCGGCCGCCTGGCAGCGCAACACCGCCAACCGCCGCCGGCTGATGGCGCTCGAGATGCTGGCCGGTACGGACGCGGTCGCCTGCCCCGGCGCCACGCAGATCTGGCTGCGGCTGTCAGGCATGTGGAACGGCGACAATTTTGCCGAAGCGGCGCGCAAGGCCGGGGTGGGTGTCACGCCCGCCAGTGCCTTCGCGATCGACCGGGCGAAGGGGCCGCAAGGCGTGCGCATCGCGCTTTGCACGCCCGAAACCGACGCCATACTCGCCCGCGCGATCGAAGCGGTTGCCGGCGTGCTGGGTACCAGCCGCCACGCCGCGGGCACCGAAGGCCCGGCCCTGCTCAGCGCCTGACGAACGTGTGGGCGTGGTTGAGCGGGCCGTGCCCGCCGCCATAGCCCGGCGCGGTCTCGATCGCGCGGCGCACATATTCGCGCGCGCGCGCGACGGCGATTTCCAGATCCAGCCCCTGCGCCAGCCCCGTGGCGATCGCCGAGGCGAGCGTGCAGCCCGTCCCGTGCGTCGAGGTCGAGGCGATGCGCGTCGATTCGAAATTCCGGACGCCCGTGTCGCTCGCCAGCACGTCGACCACCGTGTCGCCCGCCATGTGCCCGCCCTTCAGCAGCACGGCCGGACAGCCGAGCGTGACCATCGTCTGGGCGGCATGGCGCATCTCGGGCACCGTGCGGATGCGCATGCCCGACAGCGCCTCGGCCTCGGGCAGGTTGGGCGTGAGCACGCGTGCGAGCACGAGCAGGCGCCGCTTGAGCGTGGCGACCGCTTCGGGCTGCAGCAGCGCATGGCCGCCCTTGGCGTACATGACCGGATCGACGACCAGGGGCACGCCCCTGGCGGCGGCCTCGCCCTCCAGCACGTCGGCGACGGCATCGATGGTGGCCGCGTCATGCAGCATGCCGGTCTTGATCGCATCGGCGCCGATGTCGCGAAGGACGACACGCATCTGCTGGGCGATGAAGGCCGGGGCGACGGGCATCACGCCGTGCACGCCGTGCGTGTCCTGTGCGGTCAGTGCCGTGATCGCGGTCGCGGCATAGCCGTCGAGTGCGGTGACCGTCTTGATGTCGGCCTGGATGCCGGCTCCGCCGCCCGAATCCGAGCCCGCGACGATGAGGACGCGCCCGCGCATGTCCGCTACTCGCCCACACCCTTGCGCGACTGCGAACGCCGGTCGAGATAGCGCGGATAGTCGGGGGCCGCGTTGGGGTCGGCGGGTGCCGACTTGCCGCTGGCCTTGGTGCCGCCGGCGAGCGTGCCGCCGGCGGCGATCAGGGCCGCCACGACGTCGTCGACCGCACGCGTGACAAGTGCCGCGTCCCCCGCCTCGGCCATCACACGCACGAGGGGTTCGGTGCCGGACTTGCGGATCAGCAGGCGGCCGTCCTTGGCGAGCATCGTCTCGGCCGCGGCGATCGCCTTCTTGACCGGGGCGTCGTCCATCGGCGGCTTGCCGGAAAAGCGCACGTTCTTGAGAAGCTGGGGATAGGGATCGAACACGTGGGCCACTTCCGAGGCCTTCTTGCCCGAATGGACGATCGCCGCCAGCACCTGCAGGCCCGCGATCAGCCCGTCGCCGGTCGTCGCGTAGTCCGACAGGATCACGTGGCCCGACTGCTCGCCGCCGAGATTGGCGTCGAGCTCGCGCATCATCTCCAGCACGTGGCGGTCGCCGACCTTGCTGCGCGCGAGCTTCATGCCCTCGCCTGCCATCCAGCGCTCGAGCCCGAGATTCGACATCACCGTCGCGACGACGTTCTTGCCGCGCAGGCGCTCCTCGGCCTTCCAGCCGCGCGCGATGCACGCCAGCACCTGATCGCCGTCGATCGAATGGCCGCGCTCGTCGACGAGCTGGATGCGGTCGGCGTCGCCGTCGAGGGCAAGGCCGATATGGGCCCCATGCGCCACGACCGCCTGCTGCAGCAGTTCGATGTGCGTGGCGCCGCAGCCGCGGTTGATGTTGAGGCCGTCGGGATCGACCGCGATCGGCACGATCTCGGCGCCCAGTTCCCACAGCACGGTGGGGGCAACGCGATAGGCGGCCCCGTTGGCGCAATCGACGACGACCTTGAGGCCGTCGAGGCGGAGCCCCTTGGGGAAGCTCGACTTGACCGATTCGATGTAGCGGCCGGCCGCGTCGTCGAGGCGGCGCACGCGGCCGAGCTTCCCGGGCGCCACGCGGCCGTCGGCGTCGTCGAGGATGCGCTCGATCTCGGCCTCCAGCTCGTCCGACAGCTTGTAGCCGTCCGGCCCGAACAGCTTGATGCCGTTGTCGTGGTGCGGGTTGTGCGAGGCGGAGATCATCACGCCGAGATCCGCGCGCAGCGAGCGCGTCAGCATCGCGACGGCCGGCGTGGGCAGCGGTTCGAGGATGACCACATCCATGCCGATCGATACGAACCCGGCCGTGAGGGCGGGCTGGAACATGTAGCCCGACAGGCGCGTGTCCTTGCCGATGACGACGCGGTGCTTGTGGTTGCCCTGGCGCAGGATCTTGCCGGCGGCGATGGCGACCTTCATCGCGATTTCCGCCGTCATCGGAGCCGTATTGGCCGCACCGCGTATCCCGTCCGTGCCGAAAAGCTTGCTCATGAAGGGCTTATAGGCGCTGGGGGGAGTTGCGTAAAGTCACGAAGGATTTCGGAATCTTTCGACCGCGTGCCAGACGGCGAGCGCCTGGCGCGTCGCCGCGACGTCGTGGACACGCAGGATGTCGGCTCCGCCCGATACCGCGGCAAGGGCCGCGGCGAGCGAGCCGGGCAGGCGCTCCTTGGGCCGCTCGCCCTTCGAGAGCGCGCCGATGAAGGCCTTGCGGCTCGCCCCGATCAGCACCGTCACTCCCAATTCGCGAAGCAAATTCACGCGCGCGAGGATCTCGGCGTTGTGCGCGACCGTCTTGCCGAAGCCGATGCCCGGATCGATGGCGATCAGTTCCGGGGCAATCCCCGCCGCCCGGCACGCCTCGACCCGTCCGCGCAGATATCTGACGATGTCGCGCGGCGCGTCGTCGTAGGTCGGGTTCGCCTGCATCGTGCGCGGTTCGCCCTGCATGTGCATGAGCACCACGCCGGCCTGGCGCGAGGCGACGAGGGCAAGGCTTGCCGGATCGCCGGTCAATGCCGTCACGTCGTTGACGATGGCGGCCCCGGCATCGAGGGCCGCGCGCATCGTGGCCGCATGCGTCGTGTCGATCGACACGACAACACCCTGCTTGGCCAGCGCCTCGATCACGGGCACGACGCGGCGGATTTCCTCGTCCTCGGGGACCGGATCGGCGCCGGGGCGCGTCGACTCCCCGCCCACGTCGAGGATGTCGGCCCCCTCCTCGCGCAGCCGGAGGCCGTGCGCGATGGCGGCGGCCGTGTCGTAGAAATCGCCACCGTCGGAGAACGAATCCGGCGTGGCGTTGACGATTCCCATCACCAGCGGGCGGGAAATCTCGAATCGCTCGAAGCGGCGCATTGCCATGGAATAGCCGGAATCGCGCGCGCGTTCTCCAAAAAATTCGGCATCGGGGAGGCACATGCGGACGGCACCCACCCTTGCAATAATGTTCGTGGCAATCGCGACGCTCGGGCCGGGCTGCGCCGGCCCGCCGGCCCAGACCGCCCGCCTGCCGAACTGGCCTTCGGGACGGGACACGAACAACGGCCGGCTTGTCTCAGCGGAACTGCCGCTCGGCGTCCTGCCGCGGATCGCCCATCCGGCGAGCGGCAGCCCGTCTTCCTATTGTGCGCGGCTCGGCCTGCGGACCGACTATGGCGATCCGACGAACTGCCATTGATTCATGCCGGCGCCACGGAATGACAGGACACCCGCATACGTTGTCCCGAAACATCAATCCGGATACGGGAGGAAGGCATGCTGACCGTGCCGATCGTCGCCATCTCGCTGGTCATCGCCGTCGGGAGCGGCTGCGCCGTCGGCACGGGGCCCCGGTGGGAAGATCCGTATGCGAGTACGCGCAAGGCGTTCGACGGCCTGAAGTTCGAACCGCGCTACGAACCCGAACCGGCGCCAAGCCGCTACGTGCGGGACCCGATCTGGCCGAATCTCTGCGTGCTGCACACCGAACCGAAGAAGCGCGGCAAGGTTCCCGAATGCCGCTACTGACGCGCGCCGGGAAGCTTGCGGTCCTCGCCTCGCTGGCCGTTCTTGCCGGCGGCTGTGCGGACGGGCCCGGCAAAGGATCAACAAACCGCGACACCGGCAGTGCTCCGGGCAGATATCAGCGCGATCCGACCTGGCCGGATCTGCGCCAGCTCAATCCGAAGCGAACCGGAAATCCCTTCTAGGCGCCCGGCGCGCGCGCGTCGATGCCGCTATGGAATACATGCCGGCACGACCCCGTTCTCTGGAACGTCTGCACATGGAGGAAGATCATGCGTCACCTGTCGGTCGCGGCGATCGCACTCCTCGCGGCCCTGCCAACCGCCGGCTGCGTCGAAGTCCCGGGTCCGTACTATCGGGAAACGGTCGTCCAGCGCTATTACCCGCCGCCCTACGCCTATCGGGTCGAGCCGCAGATCGTCTATGTGCAGCCGGGCTATTATCCGCGCCACCGGCATGAAAGATGGCGCGACTGATCCGGCTCCCCGGCCAGGCTCAAGCGCCCGGCTGGGGCTGCGGATCGAAACCGCCGGCGGGCTTGTTGCCGCCCGAGGTCGGCACCGAGCCGCGACGCCCACCCGGCTTGGTCGCGGGCGGCGGTTCGTCGGCCTCGGGGCGCACGATCGCCTCGCCGCGCAGCAGCCCGTTGACCTCGTCGCCCGACAGCGTCTCGAATTCGAGCAGCGCCTTGGCAAGCTTGTGCAGGTCGTCGATGCCCTTGGTCAGCAGGACGCGCGCCTTGCTCTCGGCCGTCTCGATGATGCGGCGGACTTCCGCGTCGATCGTCTCGGCCGTGGCTTCCGACATGTTCTGCGTCTGCGTCACCGAGTGGCCGAGGAACACTTCCTGCTCGTTGGCCGAATAGCGCACGCGGCCGAGCTTCTCGGACATGCCGTATTCGGTGATCATGCGCCGGGCGATGTTGGTCGCCACCGAGATGTCGCTCGCCGCACCCGTCGTGACGTTCTCTTCGCCGAAGATGATCTGCTCGGCCACGCGGCCGCCGAAGGTCATCACCAGGCGCGCTTCCATCTCGCGCTTCGACATCGACAGGCGGTCGCGCTCGGGCAGGCTCATCGTCAGGCCCAGCGCACGGCCGCGCGGGATGATCGTGACCTTGTGCAGCGGATCGTTGCCCGCTTCCCAAATCGTCAGCAGCGCGTGCCCCGCCTCGTGATAGGCGGTCAGTTCCTTTTCCTTCTCGGTCATGACCATCGAGCGCCGCTCGGTGCCCATCATGACCTTGTCCTTGGCGTCCTCGAGCTCGGCCATCGTCACCATGCGCTTGCCGCGCCTTGCGGCGAGCAGGGCCGCCTCGTTGACGAGGTTGGCGAGATCCGCACCCGAGAAGCCGGGCGTGCCGCGCGCGATGACCTTGGGCTCGACGTCGGGCGCCATCGGCACCTTGCGCAGATGCACCTTCAGGATCTTCTCGCGGCCGAGCACGTCGGGATTGGGAACGACGACCTGGCGGTCGAAGCGGCCCGGACGCAGCAGCGCCGGGTCGAGCACGTCGGGGCGGTTCGTCGCGGCGATCAGGATGACGCCTTCGTTCGCCTCGAAGCCGTCCATCTCGACCAGCAGCTGGTTGAGGGTCTGCTCGCGCTCGTCG
>CAYQDN010000046.1:0-27908 GCA_964416335.1 uncultured Azospirillum sp. | reverse complement strand
TCGCCGGCCTTCGTGGACGAGCTCGGGCTCGACCTGCCGGCGCGCGGCGTCATCGTGACCGAAGTGCGCCGTGGCAGTCCGGCCGACGTCCTGCGCCTGCAGCCGGGCGATCTCGTGCTGCGCGTCAACGACCGCGCGATCGCGACGGTCGAGGATGCGCGCAAGGCGAGCCAGACGCCGCTGCCCTGGCGGCTGCAGATCCGCCGCGGCGAGCGCACGCTGACCACGACGGTCGGCGGATGAAGGGCTCGCGCCCCGGTACGGCGGCTCCCGGCCTGTTCGCGGCCCCGGCGGCCGCGCGCCCGCTGGCCGAGCGGCTGCGTCCGGCCGTACTCGACGAGGTCGCGGGCCAGGACCATCTGCTGAAGGGCGACGGGCCGCTCGCGCGCATGCTGGGCAACCGCAAGCTCGCCTCGATCGTGCTGTGGGGTCCGCCGGGCTGCGGCAAGACGACGATCGCGCGCCTGCTGGCCGACGCGGTCGGCCTCGAATTCGTGCCGCTGTCGGCGGTGTTCTCGGGCGTGGCCGACCTGCGCAAGGCTTTCGCCGAGGCGGCCGAGCGCCGCGCCATGGGCAAGGGCACGCTGCTGTTCGTCGACGAGATCCACCGCTTCAACCGCGGCCAGCAGGACGGGTTCCTGCCTTACGTCGAGGACGGTACGGTGACGCTGGTGGGGGCGACGACCGAGAACCCGTCCTTCGAGATCAACGCGGCATTGCTGTCGCGCTGCCAGGTGCTGGTCCTCAAGCGGCTCGACGAGACCACGCTTGTCGGCCTGCTCGACAAGGCCGAGGCGGCCGAGGGCCGCAAGCTGCCGCTGACCGGCGACGCGCGCGGCGCGCTCATCGCCATGGCCGACGGCGACGGGCGCTATCTCTACAACCTCGCCGAACAGGTGTTCCAGCACCGGGGCGATCCGCTCGATACCGAAGGGCTCGCCCGCGCGGTCCAGCGCCGCGCCCCGCTCTACGACAAGGCGCAGGAGGGGCATTACAACCTCATCTCCGCCCTCCACAAGTCGATGCGCGGCTCCGATGTCGATGCCGCCCTCTATTGGCTCGCGCGCATGCTGGCGGGCGGGGAAGAGCCGCTCTATGTCGTGCGCCGGCTCGTGCGCTTCGCGGTCGAGGATATCGGCCTTGCCGATCCCGAGGCGGTCCACCAGGCGCTCGCCGCCAAGGACACCTACGACTTCCTCGGCTCGCCCGAAGGGGAACTGGCGATCGCGCAGGCGGTCGTCTATCTGGCGACCGCGCCGAAATCGAACGCCGCCTATGCCGCTTTCGGAGCGGCCCAGCAGGCGGCCAAGGCGACCGGCTCGCTGATGCCGCCGGCCCATATCCTGAACGCGCCGACGAAGCTGATGAAGGAACTGGGCTACGGCAAGGGCTACGCCTACGACCACGATGCGCCCGACGGCTTCTCGGGCCAGAACTATTTTCCCGACGGCTTGCGTCGCGAAACCTTCTACGATCCGCCCGAACGGGGCTTCGAACGCGAGATCCGCAAGCGTCTCGACTACTGGGCGAAGCTGCGCGAGCGGCGGGTGAGGGAAGAATGACCGGCGTCGTGACCATCCTCGTGAAGATCGACGACGCGGACCAGCGGCTCGACCGCTGGCTCAAGCGCAAATATCCCGCCCTCGGGCAGGGGCGGATCGAGAAGCTGCTGCGCACGGGCCAGATCCGCGTCGACGGCAAGCGCGCCAAGTCAAGCCAGCGCCTCGAGCCCGAGCAGGCGATCCGCCTGCCGCCGAACATCGAGATGCCGCCGCCCGACGAGCTTTCGGCCCCCGGCGTGGTGCGCGAGCGCCCGAAGGTCTCGAAGGCCGATGCCGAGATGATCCAGGGCTGCGTCATCTACAAGGACGACGACGTCATCGTGCTCAACAAGCCGCCCGGCATCGCCGTGCAGGGCGGGACGGGGACCGAGCGGCATATCGACGGCATGCTCGACGCGCTCCAGTTCGACGTCGAGGGCCGCCCGAAGCTCGTCCACCGGCTCGACCGCGACACTTCGGGCGTGCTGGTCCTCGCGCGCGGGGCGAAGAACGCGCAGCGCCTGGGCGATTCGTTCCGCCATCGCAATGCGCGCAAGATCTATTGGGCGCTGGTCGCCGGCGTGCCGAAACCGGCGCAAGGCAAGATCGACATGGCGCTGGCCAAGGAAGCCGGCGCTTCGGGCCACGAGCATATGGCCGCCAACGAGGAAGACGGCAAGCGGGCCCTCACGCTCTATTCGACGGTCGACATCGCCGGCGACCGGGCCGCGTGGCTCGTCCTGTGGCCGCGCACGGGGCGCACGCACCAGCTGCGCGTCCATTGCGCCGACGCGCTCGAAACGCCGGTCGTCGGCGACGGCAAGTACGGGGCGGCCAAGGCGCGGCTGGTCGGCGACGGTCTTTCGGCCAAGCTGCACCTGCACGCGCGCTCGATCGAGCTGCCGCACCCGTCGGGCGACGGCATGCTGAAGGTCCGGGCGCCCTTGCCCTTCCACATGCGCAAGACGTGGGAATTCTTCGGATTCGATCCCGACGCGCGCATCGACCCGTTCCCGCGCGACTGAGCGGTCCTGCGCGACCGAGCGGGGTTGTCATCCGGCGCAAAACCGGCGATATCCGGTCCATGGAAAAGGATTCGCCGCCGCGTCTGGCGCTCTTCGATTTCGACGGCACGCTGGTCGACAGCCAGCATGCGATCCAGGCCTGCATGGAGCGCGCGTTCGGCGGGCTCGGCATGACGCCGCCGGCGATCGCACGGACCCACCGGGTCATCGGCCTGCCGCTGGAGCGCTGCATGGCGCTGCTCGCCCCCGATTTCGACGATGCCGTCCACGCCCGGCTGGTCGAAGGCTACAAGGACGCGTTCTTCTCGCTGCGGACGGACGGCGGCATGGTCGAGCCGCTGTTCCCGGGGGCACTCGCCGCCCTCGACGCGCTGCAGGCGGCCGGCTGGCAACTGGGGATCGCGACCGGCAAGTCGCGCCGCGGTCTCGATGCCGTGCTCGCCAGCCACGATCTCCATCACCGTTTCGTCACGCTGCAGACCGCCGACCGCGCCCCCGGCAAGCCCGATCCCACGATGGTCCACTGGGCGATGGAGGCAGCGGGTGTGCGGCCCGCCGATACCGTGATGATCGGCGACACGAGCTTCGACATGGCGATGGCGAAGGCCGCCAAGGTAGGGGCGCTGGGGGTCGTTTGGGGCTATCATTCGCCCGACGACCTGACGCAGGCCGGTGCCGACCGGCTCGCAGGCGACTATTCGGAACTGCCCCGCCTCGTCGGGGAACTCTGGGAGATCCAAGCATGCGCATCCTGAAATGGCTCGCCATCGGCCTTGCCGGCCTCGTCGTGATCGCGATCGGCGCCGTTTTCGTGATTGCGTCGTCGATCGATCCCAACCAGTACAAGCCGCAGATCGTCGAGGCCGCCAAGAAGGCCACCGGGCGCGATCTCGTGCTCAAGGGCGACATCAAGCTGTCGCTCGGCCTGTCGCCCTCCTTCGGCATTTCGGAAGTGTCGTTCGGCAACGCCGCCTGGGGCTCGCGGCCCGAGATGGTCAAGGTCGGCCGCTTCGAGGTGCAGGTCGCCCTGCTGCCGCTGCTTTCCAAGCAGGTGGAGGTGAAGCGCCTCGTCCTGCTCGATACCGACATCCTGCTCGAGACCGACCGCGCCGGAAAAGGCAACTGGGAATTCGACACAGGTGCACCTGCGCCGGCCGCCGCGCAGCCGCAGGCCCAGCCCGCCGCGCAATCCTCGGGCGGTGGTGCACTGCCGGTCGTGCGCGAGGTCGAGCTGCGCAACGCGCGCTTCGCGCTGCGCGACGGCGTGACGCGCGAAACCAAGGAAGTGAAGCTCGAGCGCGTGCTGCTCAATGCCGATTCCGCGTCCTCGCCGCTGCGCCTCGACATCGCCGGCTCGGCGAACGTGCCCGAGCTGTCGGGCGAACTCAAATTCACGGCGAAGGGGGAGGTCGGCTCGGTCGAGCGTGCGTTGCAGACGAGCGGCCAGCCCTGGCCCGTCAACGTCACCTTCACGCTCGGCGACAACGCGCTTTCGGCGAAGATCGCCGGCGCCATCGTGTCGCCCTCGCAAGGCAAGGGCTACAACATCGAGCTCTCGGCCGACGTGCCCGAGGTGCAGAAGCTCGCCGCTCTCGCCAAGCAGGAAATTCCGGCCCTCGGGCCGCTGAAGCTGTCGGTGAAGGCCGCGGACAGCGGTCCGTCGGGCCGCCCGACGCTTCCCGACATCAAGATCGATTTCGGCAAGGCCGACACGATCCGCCTCGAGGTGACGGGTTCGTTCCAGGACCCTACGCAGCAGCGCGGCATGAAGCTCGCGGTCAAGGCGACGTCGCAGGATCTCGCGGCACCGTTCCGTGCGGCGAAGATGGATCCACCGGTCACCGGCCCGCTCGACCTGCAGCTACAGGTCGCCGACGTCGCGGCCGCGCGCTATCAGGTCTCGGGCCTCAAGCTGTCGGCGGGCCCGCAAGGGGCCGTCGACCTGTCGGGCGAAGCGACGATCGCACTGCCGGCGAACGTGCGGCCGTCGATCCAGGCGAACCTCGCGTCGCAGACCGTCGATCTCGTGCGGCTGTTTCCGGCCAAGCAGGGCGGATCGGGCAGCGCACCTGCACGCCCGGCCGGTGGCAACGCTCCGGCACCCGCCGCGGGCGACGGCCGCGTCATCCCCAACGAGAAGGTGCCGTTCAACCTGCTGGATTCGGCGAATGTCGATCTGAAATACACGGCCGGTGCCATCGTCACCGACGGCGCCACGCTCAAGGGCCTCAACCTGCAGCTCGCCATCGCCAACGGCGTGCTGACGCTGCGCCCGCTGACCTTCGAGATGGACGGCGGGCGCTTCTCGGTCGACGCGACGGCGAACGCCCAGCAGAAGAGCTTCACGCACAAGATCGAGATGCGCCAGCTCGACATGGGCCGCGTGCTGACCGAGCGCAAGCTCAACGACTGGTTCAAGGGCGGCGTCACGGCGCTCGACGTGAACCTGCGCGGATCCGGCGACACGGCGCGCCAGCTTGCGGCCTCGCTCGCGGGCGACGTCTTCCTGAACATGGGTGCGGGCGAGCTCGGCCAGGCGGCGACGAAGGTGATCGGCGAATGGTTCGGGTCGGTCTTCCCGCCGCTCTCCAAGGTGACGCTCGGCACCTCGGTGCGCTGCGCCATCCACAAGATCGATTTCAACAACGGGATCGGCATCTACAAGGCGGGGCTGGTCGACACCGGCGTCATGTCGGCGCGCACGAGCGGCACGGTCAATCTCGGGACGGAGCAGCTGGCGCTCAACCAGGTCGTCGGACCCGTCGCCCTCAATATCGGCGGCACCTTCGCCAAGCCGTCCTATACGCCCGACGCGGCGGGTACCGCACAGGCGCTGGCGCAGGGCACGCTCGGCGCGGTGACCGGGCTGGCGCAGGGCGGAGCAGGCGCCGTCACGGGACTTTTCGGCGGCGGCCAGCAGCGTCCGGCGACGGCCCCGGCCGATGCCTGCGGCCAGGCACTCGCGGCGGCCACCGGCCGGCCCGCACCCGCACCCGCGGCTGCACCCGCCCAGCAGGGCCGGCCGGCACCTTCCCCCGCAGCGCCCGCACCTGCCTCGCCGGGCGGCATTCGCGGGCTTTTCGGCCGTTGACCGACGCAGCCAAGGCCGCCGGCTTCGCCGAGCCCGCGGTCGCCAGCGATCCGGACGGCGGCTATTCGCTCACGCTCGACGGCAAGCCGTTGAAGAGCCCCGCGGGTGCCGTCATCCGCACGCGGCACCTTGCGTTCGCCGAAGCGCTTGCCGCCGAATGGACCGGCGTGCTGCCGCGGGGCAAGGCGGCCAAGATCGATTTCGATACGGTCCCGCTGACGCGGATCGTCGGCACAGCACTCGACCGCATTCCGGCCAGGCGTGCCGCGATGATCGACGAGTTGCTGGCACACGCCGAAACCGAACTCCTCTGCTATCGCGCCGACAAGCCGCGCGATCTCGTCGCCCGGCAGACGGCCCTGTGGCAGCCGCTGCTCGACTGGCTGGCGCTGACCTACGACGCGCGGCTGGAGACGCACACGTCGCTGCTGCCGCCCGAACAGCCGGCAGCGAGCCTTGCGGCCCTGCGCAGCGCGCTTGCCGGTTTCGACGACCTGAAGCTTGCCGGTCTGGGCGTCACCGTCGCGGCGACCGGGTCGCTTGCGATCGGGCTTGCGCTTGCCGACGGCCGGATCGACGCGCCGGCGGCGTTCGATGCGGCCGAACTCGACTCGCTCTACCAGATCGGCCGCTGGGGCGACGATCCGGTGCTGATGGCCAAGCATGCCGCAATCCGCAAGGATCTCTCTGATACGCAAAGGTTTTTCAGTCTGGCACTTGGGTGACGGCTTTGTTATGCGTCTGGGACGGTCGCGTGACGGGCCAAGCGAGGCGGGGACGATGCAGGAAATCCTGAAGGAACTCGAAGCCCGGCGTGCGGGTGCCCGGGCCGGCGGCGGAACGCGCCGCGTCGAAGCCCAGCACGCCAAAGGCAAGCTCACCGCGCGCGAACGCCTCGATGTCCTCCTCGACGAAGGTTCCTTCGAAGAGTGGGACATGTTCGTCGAGCACCGCTCGGTCGAATTCGGCATGGGCGAGCAGAAGGTCTCCGGCGACGGCGTGGTCACCGGCTGGGGCACCATCAACGGCCGCCTCGTCTTCGTCTATTCGCAGGACTTCACCGTCTTCGGCGGCTCGCTTTCCGAGGCGCACGCCGAGAAGATCTGCAAGATCATGGACCAGGCGATGAAGGTGGGGGCTCCCGTCATCGGTCTCAACGATTCGGGCGGGGCGCGCATCCAGGAAGGGGTGGCGAGCCTTGCCGGATACGCCGAGGTCTTCCAGCGCAACGTGCTTGCCTCGGGCG
This sequence comes from uncultured Azospirillum sp., assembly GCA_964416335.1. Lineage (GTDB taxonomy): Bacteria > Pseudomonadota > Alphaproteobacteria > CACIAM-22H2 > CACIAM-22H2 > Tagaea. The sequence goes on along the minus strand of CAYQDN010000046.1, from coordinate 21,005 downwards.
TCATCCCGCAGATTTCCGTCATCATGGGGCCGTGTGCGGGCGGGGCCGTCTATTCGCCCGCGATGACGGACTTCATCTTCATGGTGAAGGACAGCGCCTACATGTTCGTGACCGGTCCCGACGTCGTGAAGACCGTCACGCACGAGATCGTCACGGCCGAGGATCTCGGCGGGGCCGCCACGCACACGCAGAAATCGGGCGTGGCCGATCTCGCGTTCGACAACGACGTCGAAGCGCTGCTGCAGACGCGCCGCTTCTTCGATTTCCTGCCCGAGAACAACAAGGCGAGCGTGCCGCTGCGCCCGACCAAGGACAGCCCGGAGCGCATCGAACTGTCGCTCGACACGCTGATCCCGGCGAACCCGAACAAGCCCTACGACATGAAGGAGGCGATCCTCAAGATCGTCGACGACGCCGACTTCTTCGAGGTGCAGCCGGACTACGCCAAGAACATCATCGTCGGCTTCGGGCGCATCGAGGGGGCCACGGTCGGCTTCGTCGCCAACCAGCCGATGGTGCTGGCGGGCTGCCTCGACATCGCGGCCTCGACCAAGGCCGCGCGCTTCGTGCGTTTCTGCGACTGCTTCGGCATCGCGATCGTCACACTCGTCGATGTGCCCGGCTTCATGCCGGGTACGGCACAGGAATATGGCGGCATCATCAAGCACGGCGCCAAGCTCCTCTACGCCTATGCCGAGGCGACGGTGCCCAAGGTCACGCTGATCACGCGCAAGGCCTATGGCGGCGCCTACGACGTGATGGCGTCCAAGCACCTGCGCGGCGATCTCAACTATGCCTGGCCCTCGGCCGAGATCGCCGTGATGGGCCCCAAGGGGGCGGTCGAGATCATCTTCCGCGCCGACATGGGCGATGCCGGCAAGATCGAGGCGCGCACCGAGGAATATCGCCGCCGCTTCGCCAATCCGTTCGTCGCCGCCTCGCGCGGCTTCCTCGACGACGTGATCAGCCCGGCCGCCACGCGGCCGAGGCTGGCGCGGGCGCTTGCCATGCTGCGCACCAAGAAGCTCGAGAACCCGTGGAAGAAGCACGGGAACATCCCGCTGTGAACGGCCTGCCCGCCCGCACGAACGATCCGAGGAAGTGACGACGATGGCCGCCAAGAAACCGAAATCCGCCCCGGGCAAGCTGTTCGACAAGATCCTGATCGCCAATCGCGGCGAGATCGCCTGCCGGGTGATCCGCACGGCCAGGCGCCTGGGCATCAAGACCGTGGCGGTGCATTCGGACGCCGATGCCGACGCACTGCATGTGCGCGAGGCGGACGAGGCGGTGCGCATCGGCCCGGCACCGACGGCCGAGAGCTACCTGAAGATCGACGCGATCCTTGCCGCGTGCAAGGCGACGGGCGCTGAGGCCGTGCACCCGGGCTACGGCTTCCTTTCCGAGAACGCGGCCTTCGCCAAGGCGCTGGACAAGGCCGGCATCGTCTTCATCGGCCCGTCCATGCAGGCCGTGGCCGCGATGGGCGACAAGATCGAATCCAAGATCCTTGCCCAGAAGGCGGGCGTGTCGACCGTGCCGGGCTATCTCAAGCCCATCAAGGATGCCGAGGAGTGCGTCGCGGTTTCGCGCAAGATCGGCTACCCGGTGATGATCAAGGCCTCGGCCGGCGGCGGCGGCAAGGGCATGCGCATCGCGTTCAACGACGCCGAGGCGCGCGAAGGCTTCCGGTCGGCCACCAACGAGGCGAAGAGCTCGTTCGGCGACGACCGGGTCTTCGCCGAGAAATTCGTCGAGGAACCGCGCCACATCGAGATTCAGGTGATCGGCGACCGTCACGGCAACGTCATCCACCTCAACGAGCGCGAATGCTCGATCCAGCGCCGTCACCAGAAGGTGATCGAGGAAGCACCATCGCCCTTCCTCGACCCCAAGACGCGTGCGGCCATGGGCGCGCAGGCCGTCGCCCTCGCCAAGGCCGTCGACTACAGCTCGGCCGGGACGGTCGAGTTCATCGTCGACCGGAACAAGAAATTCTATTTCCTCGAGATGAACACGCGCCTGCAGGTCGAGCATCCGGTGACCGAGGCGATCACCGGTCTCGATCTCGTCGAGCTGATGATCCGCGTGGCCGCCGGCGAGAAGCTGCCGCTTGCACAGAAGGACGTGAAGATCGACGGCTGGGCGATCGAGGCGCGCCTCTACGCCGAAGATCCGCTGCGCAATTTCATGCCGTCGATCGGGCGGCTGACGAAGGTCGCCACACCCGAGGGCCGACCGGGCATCCGCGTGGATACCGGCGTCTACGAGGGTGCCGAGATCTCGATGTATTACGACCCGATGATCGCCAAGTTGGTGGCGCACGGCAAGACGCGGGCGATCGCGACCGACCGCATGGCGGCGGCCCTCGACGCCTACGTGGTCCGCGGGGTCAACCACAACATCTCGTTCCTCGCCGCGATCATGCATCACAAGCGCTTCCAGGCGGGGAAGCTGACGACCGGCTTCATCGCCGAGGAGTTCAAGGGCGGCTATACGGGTCGCGCACTGGACGCATCGACGCGCCCGCTGCTGGTCGCCGTGGCGGCGACCGCACACCGGCGGCTGCGCGAGCGCGAGATCGGCGTCTCCGGCCAGCTGCCCGGCCACGAGGCGCATATCGAGGACGCCTATGTCGTGCGCCTTGCCGGGAGCGAGCAGGCCGTGCGCGTGACGCACGGCGACGACGTCTACCGCGTCGAAGCCGGCGGCGAGACGATCGAGATCACGACCGAATGGCGGCCGGGCCAGCCGCTGTTCGAGTGCCATGCCGACGGCAGGCCCGTCTGTGTCCAGCTGGCGCGGGTCGGTTCGGGCTACACGCTGTTCCACGCGGGCTGCCTTGCCGAAGCGCTGGTGCTGTCGCCGCGCATCGCCGAGCTCAATCGCCTGATGCCCGCGCTTCGGGTGAGCGACACGTCGCGCTTCCTGCTGTCACCGATGCCGGGCCTGCTCAAGAGCCTTTCCGTGCGCGTCGGGCAGGAGATCAAGGCGGGCGAGGAGCTGTGCACCGTCGAGGCGATGAAGATGGAGAACGTGCTTCGCGCCGAGCGCGACGGGACGATCGCCAGGCTGCACGCGACGGTCGGCGAATCGCTGGCCGTCGACCAGAAGATCGTCGAGTTCGTGTGAACGGGCCGGTGCCCGATCCGGACGACCGGGCCGCCTGGTTCGAGCGGGCGCACGCGGCCAACGCGCCGCCGCAGGCCCCGGAATTGCCCGAGGCGTGGGCCGCGGCACTTGCCGAAATGCGGCTGGCCTTCTGCGCGGGCGCTTGGGCGGCTACGATCGTACTGGCATTCGCGCTTGCCGAAGCCGCCCAGCGCAGGGCCGGCGGCGAGGATCCCGAGTTCGACTGGCTGCGCGAGCGGCGCAACCGCGTCGCGCATCTGGACGCCGACTATCCCGACACGGCGACCCTCGAATCGGAGGCGCGCGGTGCGGTCCGGGCGGCGCTGCGCGTCGCATATGCATCGTCCTGGCGATAATTGTATTCCAGTGTTTTCCAGAATCTGCACGTTGTCAGTCGATCGGATGAGACATACAATTAACTCACAGGTTGCATAGCGCTTCTCCCGCAGGCAGTTTTTCCGTGCGTCGCCGGCTCGGCGGACGGGAAAAGGGAGGGCGATATGTCTGGCACCAGAAGCGTTTCGTTCGTCGCCTCGTTCGTCGCGGCACTCGTTCTTTGCGGCATCGCCGCTTCCATCGCCATCGGTGCGGTGGCGCTGGGCGAGCTCAAGGTCGGCGGGCGGGTCTACCGGCAGATCGTGCTCGGCAAGGATATGGTCGCCGACATCCTGCCGCCGCCGGAATACATCATCGAAGCCTATCTCGAGGCGACGCTCGCCCTGCGGGATCCGGCAAATGCGCAAGCGCACCGCGAACGCCTCGTCAAGCTGCGCGCGGAATACGACGAGCGGCGCGATTACTGGCTGAAGGAGCCCGAGTTCGACGAGAGCATCAAGCGCACGCTCACCGAAAAGTCGTACGCGCCGGTGGCCGAGTTCTGGAAGGTGCTCGACGGCGAGTTCTTCCCCGCGATCGCGCGTGGCGACATGCCGGCGGCGGGCAAGGCGTACGGCGCCCTCTCCGCGGCCTATCAGGTGCATCGCGGCGTGATCGACGAGATCGTCGCGCGGTCCAATACGGCGAACGAGACGACCGAGGCGATCGCCGCACGCAACGAGTCCGTCTATGCGGTCGCACTATGGGCCGCGGCCGGTGCCGTTCTCCTGCTGGTCCTCGGCAGTGCGGCCGGCGTCATTCTCGGCCTCGTCCGTCCGATCGTCGCGATGACCGGCGCGATGCGCGAGATTGCCGGCGGCGTGCTCGATACCGCCATCCCGAGCGCGGGCCGGCGCGACGAGATCGGCGGAATGGCGCAATCGGTCGAAGTCTTCCGCGGCGGCCTGGTCGAAGCCGAGCGGCTTTCGCGCGAACAGGCCGAGGCGCAGGCCACCAAGCAGAAGCGTTCGGCCGCCGTGGACGCGCTGCTGCGCGAATTCGACGGCGTGGCGACCGACGCCGTCAGGGCCGTGTCGGTCGCGGCCGCCCAGCTCGATGCCGCGGCCAAGTCGATGGTGGCGATGGCGCGCGAGACCAACGACCATGCCGCAAGCGTGGCCGCCGCCGCGGAGGAGACGAGCAGCAACGTGCAGACGGTGGCTTCCGCGACGGAGGAGATGACGGCCTCGGTGCGCGGGATTTCGGCGCAGGTGGCGACCTCGACCGAGATCGCCGGCAAGGCGGTCAAGGAAGCCGGCGACACGTCGCAGGCGGTCCAGCGCCTTTCTTCGGCCGTGCAGAAGATCGGCGAGGTCGTCGGCCTCATCACCAGCATCGCGAGCCAGACCAATCTCCTCGCCCTCAACGCGACGATCGAGGCCGCGCGCGCGGGCGAGGCGGGCAAGGGCTTCGCGGTGGTCGCTTCGGAGGTGAAGAACCTCGCCGGCCAGACGGCCCGCGCCACCGACGAGATTTCGGCACAGATCGGCGAGATCCAGGAGACGACGGGTTCGGTCGTCGCGGCGATCAGCGGCATCGGCGGCACGATCGGCCGCATCAGCGAGATATCGACGGCCATCGCCGCGGCGATCGAAGAGCAGAGTGCCGCGACCAACGAGATCTCGCGCAGCATTCAGCAGGCGGCCGGCGGCACGCACAATGTCAGCGGCGGGATCGCCAAGGTGACGGCGACGGTCGGGCAGACCGGCTCGACTTCCGAGCAGGTCCTCCAGGCGGCCCTGGGCCTGTCGCAGCAGGCCGACGCGCTGCGCGGCCGCATCGACACGTTCCTCGCCGCGATCAAGGCGACCTAGGAATCGCGGTTCCGGCCGGCTTCGGATGGCGCTAGATTTGCCGCCATGGGAGAGAACGACCGAATCGTACGGCGGGTGACCGTCGCCGGCCGCGTGCAGGGCGTGTGGTTCCGCGGCTGGACCGTCGAGAACGCGCAGAGCCGCGGCCTGCATGGCTGGGTGCGCAACCGCAAGGACGGCAGCGTCGAGGCGTGCTTCGCCGGCCCGTCGAAGCTGGTCGACGACATGGTCGAGGCCTGCCGCAAGGGGCCGCCGATGGCCCGCGTCGACGCGATCGTGACCGAACCTGCCGTCGACGAGGCGTGGACCGGCTTCAGCCAGCTGCCGACGGCCGAATAGTTGGAGCAGGCCGCCTTCCATCTTTCCGACATCGAGCCGACGACGCTCGCCTTCGTGGCGTTCGCGGCCTTCGCCGCGTCGATCGTGGGCGGCGTTTCGGGCTACGGCGTGGGGCTGATCCTGCCGGTCGTCATCGCCCCCGTCGTCGGCGTGACCGGCATCATCCCGGTCATGGCCGTGTCGATGGCGATCACGAATTTCAGCCGGGTCGTGGCCTTCTGGCGCGAAATCGACTGGCCGCGTGCACGGCTGGCGCTGGCGGGGGCCGTACCGTGCTGCGTGCTGTCGGCCTATGTCTATACGCTGCTGCCCGCGACGGCGGTGGCCGCGGTCCTCGGTTTGTGCCTTGTCGGCAGCGTGCCGATGCGCCGCGCACTCGAGCACAGCGGCTGGCGCGTCGCCGGCCCCGGCATCGTCGCGGGCGGGGCGACCTACGGCATCCTGATCGGCGGGATGACCGGGCTCGGCGCCATCGTCATCGCGACCTTCATGGCCGCGGGCATGGAAGGGGCGGCGCTGATCGGGTCGGACGCGCTGGTGTCGCTGTTCACCAACCTCGTCAAGGTCGCGGTCTTCGGCTCGCGCACCAATCTTGATTTCGACCTTGCCGTCGCTGGCGCCCTGATGGGGGCCTGCACGATACCGGGCGCCTTCGTCGGGCGATGGCTGCTCGAGCGCTTCCCGATGACGATCCACACCGCGATGATGGATGCGCTCGTGCTGGTCGGCGGGGCCACCTTCCTGTGGCGGGCGTGGACGGGGGCGGCCTAGGCGGCCGCCTGTGCGGCCCCGAACGTCTCGCGGAACGCGGCCTCGAGCGCCATGTCCACTTCCGCCATCGACACGATCTGCCCGAGATCGGCGAGCGACGTCACGCCGAAATCCGGCGTGGCGATCCCGCACGGCACGATGCCCGTGAAATGCGTGAGGTCGCAGTCGACATTGAGCGAGATGCCGTGGAACGTCACCCCGCGCCGCACGCGCACGCCCAGCGCCCCGATCTTGTCCTCGCGCCGGCCGCCTTTGCCGTCCGGCCCGCGATCGACCCAGATGCCGATGCGCCCCTCGCGCCGTTCGCCCTTCACGTTGAAACGCGCCAGCGTGCGGATGATCCATTCCTCGAGATTCCGGACATAGGCGCGCACGTCGCCGCCGCGCGCGTTGAGGTCGAGCATGACGTAGCCCACGCGCTGGCCGGGCCCGTGATAGGTGTACTGGCCGCCGCGCCCGGCGTCGTAGACGGGGAAGCGGTCGGGGGCCACGAGATCGCCGGGCTTGGCCGAGGTTCCCGAGGTGTAGAGGGGCGGGTGCTCGACCAGCCAGACCGTCTCGGGTGCCGTTCGGTCATGGATCGCGGCGGCGCGCGCCTCCATGAAAGCGAGCGCTTCGGGATAGGGCGTCAGGCCGTCCGCCACCAGCCAGGCGAGGCCGTCCAAGGGGCTGTTTTTCCAAGTCATTGGGCACCCGGCGGGGGGTCTTGCATATACCCCCCCGATTTGGTATCCCCGCCTCCCCGTGCTTGGCAAGCCCTTGGGTCTGGGCTGGGCCGAAGCACTTCGCGATGTGCGGTCGTGGCGGAACGGTAGACGCGCCAGCTTGAGGTGCTGGTGGCCGAAAGGTCGTGGAAGTTCGAGTCTTCTCGACCGCACCATTGCTCCTATTTTTAACAGAAACCGGGCGTGCGCGATGGCCGACGACAAGCTGCGCGATAGCGCGCTCGAGTATCACCGGCTTCCCACGCCGGGCAAGCTCGCCATCGTCGCGACCAAGCCGCTGGCCAACCAGCGCGATCTCGCCCTTGCCTATTCGCCGGGCGTGGCCGCCGCGTGCGAGGCGATCGTCGCCGACCCGGCCGAGGCCGCCACCGTCACCAGCCGGGCCAATCTCGTCGCCGTCATCACCAACGGCACGGCCGTGCTGGGCCTCGGCGCCATCGGGGCGCTCGCCAGCAAGCCGGTGATGGAGGGCAAGGCCGTCCTCTTCAAGAAGTTCGCCGGCATCGACGTCTTCGACCTCGAGATCGAGGAGCGCGACCCCGACAAGCTGGTCGAGATCATCGCCTCGCTCGAGCCGACCTTCGGCGGCATCAATCTCGAGGACATCAAGGCGCCCGAGTGCTTCGAGATCGAGGCGAAACTCAGGAAGCGCCTCAACATCCCCGTCTTCCACGACGACCAGCACGGGACCGCGATCATCGTCGGGGCCGCGATCCTCAACGGGCTGCGCGTCGTCGGCAAGCCGATCGACAAGGTGAAGCTCGTGACGTCCGGGGCAGGGGCGGCGGCCCTCGCCTGCCTCGACCTGCTCGTCGACCTGGGTGTGAAGCAGGAGAACATCTGGGTCACCGACATCGCCGGCGTGGTCTACAAGGGCCGCGTCGAGCAGATGGACCCGCGCAAGGCGCGCTACGCGCGCGACACCAACGCGCGCACGCTCGACGACGTGATCGGCGACGCCGATGTCTTCCTCGGCCTGTCGGCCCCGCGCGTGCTGAAGCCGGCGATGGTCGCCAAGATGGGCAAGTCGCCGCTGATCCTGGCACTCGCCAACCCGACGCCCGAGATCCTGCCCGAAGAGGTCAAGGCCGTGCGGCCCGACGCCATCGTGGCGACCGGCCGGTCGGACTATCCCAACCAGGTCAACAACGTCCTCTGCTTCCCGTTTATCTTCCGCGGCGCCCTCGACGTGGGTGCCAGGACGATCAACGAGGCGATGAAGGTCGCCGCCGTGCGCGCGATCGCCGATCTCGCCATGCAGGAGCCGTCGGACATCGTCGTGGCGGCCTATGGCGGCGAGCCGCCGGCCTTCGGCCCGGAAAACCTGATCCCCAAGCCCTTCGATCCGCGCCTGATCACCGAGATCGCGCCCGCCGTCGCCAAGGCGGCGATGGAATCGGGCGTGGCGACGCGCCCGATCCTCGATTTCGACGCCTATCGCGACCGGCTCTCGCAGTTCGTCTACCGCTCGGGCTTCGTCATGAAGCCGATCTTCGAGCGCGCGCGCGCCAACCCCAAGCGCGTCGTCTTCGCCGACGGCGAGGACGAGCGCGTGCTGCGCGCCACCCAGACGCTGATCGACGAGGAAATCTGCCTGCCCATCCTGATCGGGCGGCGCGAGACGATCCGCAAGCGCATCGAGAAGCTGGGCCTGCGCATCGCCATCGACAAGGATTTCAAGCTCCTCAACCCCGAGGACGTGCCGAACTACGCGCGTGACTGGCAGCTCTACCACCAGATCATGGGCCGTCGCGGCGTGTCGCCCGATACGGCGCGCACGACCGTGCGCACGCGAAACGCCGTGCTCGGCGCCCTCGCCGTGCGCCAGGGCGAGGCGGACGGTCTCATCTGCGGGCTGGTCGGGCGCTATTCGCGAATCCTCAACGACATCGTCGACGTGATCGGCCTCCGGCCGGGCGTGGAAGTGCCGGCTGCACTCTCGGCTCTCGTGCATGCGCACGGCACCGTCTTCATCTGCGACACGCATGTCACGCCCGACCCCACGCCGGTCCAGATCGCCGAGATGACCGTGCGCGCGGGCGACGTGATCCGGCATTTCGGGCTCAAGCCCAAGGCTGCCCTGCTGTCGCACTCGAACTTCGGTTCGGCCGACACCAAGAGTGCGCGCAAGATGCGCGCGGCCCTGGAACGCATCCAGGCGATGGCGCCCTATCTGGAGGTCGACGGCGAGATGACGGCCGAGGCGGCCCTGTCGCAGGAAATCCGCGGCCAGCGCATCCTCGAGGGGCGCCTCGAAGGGGCGGCCAACCTGCTGGTGATGCCCACGCTCGATGCGGCGAACATCTCGTTCAGCCTGCTCAAGGAACTGGGCGATGCGCAGAAGATCGGCCCGATCCTGCTGGGCATGAACAAGCCGGCCCATGTCCTCGACAGCAGTGCGACCGTGCGCGGCATCGTCAACATCGCCGCCTTCTGCGTCGTCGACGCGCAGGTCGAGAACCCCGCCTAGGGATTCCGGTATCCAAGGACGTCCGGACCCGCGGCGGTCGCCAACCTCGCGGTTCATGCTAGTATCGCGTCACGGTTCCCGCCGGCGACCTTTTGCATCCACTCGCCTGTACGCGCGTCGGCAAGTCCAACGGGGCAGTTGCCATGATCGGTTCCGGAAGTGGCGGTGCAGGTCACGTCCCGAAAGGCGCGGACTTCGACAAGATTCACCCCTGGTTCACGTGGGTGCGGCAATATCTGGGCGATTGCGCGGGCGAAAGGAAGCTCGCCGGGCGGAAGGACATCGATCCCGGCTGTTTCGGATCGAACCTGCATCTGCTCAATCTTGCCGACGTCGTGCGCGACGGCGACACGATGCGTTTCCGATACCGTCTCGTCGGATCGACGCAATCACAAATGGCGGGGCGCGAGATCACCGGCCGCTTCGTCGAGGAAGCGGTGCTTCCCAGGTTTGTCGATCGGATCAACGCGAACATGCGCGCCGTCGTCGAGACGGGCGGTCCCATCTACGACAGGTTCCCGATGCCGCATCCCGAGCGCGACTTCATCGACAGCGAGCGCGTCTACTTTCCGCTGGCCGCCGACGGCGATGTGGTCGACATGATCCTGATCGCCAGCAGCTACCCCGGCATCCGGGAAATGATGCCGCGAATGCCGGCTGGCTGGAAATCGGGGTCCGCCTGACGTCGCCGGCCGGTCCCTTCACCGGCGCTTCCTTTTCGGCGGTGCGGCCTCCAGGTGCGGCGCCACGACCGCCTGCGTCTCCTTGCTCGGCACGACCGGTACGATCTCGAACGTGATGCCCGCACCCCGCCAGCCGAGGATCCATTCCTGCAGCAGGCGCAGATCGTCGCATTCCATCAGCTGGAAGCAGCGGTCGAAATTCGGTTCGATCCAGCTTCCGACATAGGTCAGGCCCTCGGGCAACTGGCGGCCTTTGGCCCGTACTCGCCGGTAGACGGGGATGGCATCCTGATCCTTGAAACGCTCGACGATCATGAAAAGCATGGCGTTGGTCCCCTCCGCTTGCGACTAGGGTTCTGACACCGGCGCATGCCTGTCAAGCTTGCGGGCGGGGTGACAGGCGCGCGCCGTTTGCCTAGAAGCAGGCATGTCCTCCGCCGCCGCACCCGCGATCGGCCGCCGCGCGGCCCTCATCCTGTTCTTTGCCGTCCCGCTGTTCTTCGCCTGCAACATGCTCGTCGCGCGCTGGAACGCTGGTGCGATCCCGTCGGTGGCACTCGCCTTCTGGCGCTGGACGGTCACGCTGGCGATCCTGCTGCCCTTCGTCGCCGAGCGGCTGTGGCGCGGGCGCGACGAAATCCGCGTGCACTGGCGCACCTATCTGTGGCTCGGGTTCCTGGGCATGGGCGTGTGCGGGGCACCGGTCTATGCGGCGGGCATTTCGACCACCGCGATGAATATCGGCCTGATCTATGCCGCCTCGCCGGTGCTGATCGTGCTGATCGGCTGGCTGCGCCACGGCGAACCCGTCGCCCCGCGGCAGGCGCTGGGCATCGCGACGTGCCTTGCCGGCATGCTGTGGATCGTGCTGCGCGGCGATCCGGCCAACGTGCTGCGGCTCGAATTCGTGCCGGGCGACCTGATGATCGTCGCGGCGATGGCCGCATGGTCGGTCTATTCGGTGGCGTTGCGCCACACGCCGACGCGCTTCGATGCGACGGCACGTCTGGCCGCGATCTGTGCCGGCGGCGTGCTCGTCAACCTGCCGTTCTATGTCGGCGAGATCGCGCTTCATGCGACCGCACCGCTCGAATGGAAGACGGCCGGCATCGTGCTGTTCCTCGCCCTGGTGCCGGGCGTCGGCTCGTACCTGTCCTATTCGCTGATCGTCGCGGCACTGGGCACGTCGACCGCGAGCCTGATCATGTATCTCACACCGCTCTACGGGGCCGGGCTCGCCTGGGCATTGCTGGGCGAGCGGCTTGCGGACTTCCATCTGGTGGGGCTCGCACTGCTGTTGCCCGGCCTGTGGCTGGGCACGCGAAAACAGGCCTAGATCGTCAACACCATGCGGGCCGCCTCGGCGATCTTCGCCGGTTGTCGCCGGCCGCCCAGCAGGCTCTGCCCGAACAGGAACGCATAGAACAGCAGGGCGCGCGCCTGCGCCTGATCGGGCGGCAGGCCGGCGCGGGCGAAAAGCTCGGCCACGCGCGCCAGCCGCTCGGCATCGACCAGGGCCACCGCATCGGCAGCTGCCCCCTGGTTGCGCGCAAGGGCGCGGATCGCAAGCTCGACCGCGAGGCCCTTGGGGTTGGGGGCCCGGGCATAGATGTCGATCAAGGCGGCAAGCGCGGCCTTGGGGTTGGCCGCCTCGGCGGCCTGCTCGCGGATCGCGGCGATGCGCGCGGCCTGCCACTGTGCGAGCGTGCGATGCAGCAGGTCTTCCCGGTCGCGGAAATGCCAGTAAAACGAGCCCTTGGTGACGCCCAGGCGCTGGGCGAGGGGCTCGACCCGGATCGCCCCCTGGCCCTCGTCGGCAAGCGCTTCGAGGGCCGCGTCGATCCAGGCGGCGGCATCGAGCCGGGGCTTCGTTGACAGGCGGCGGACCATACCATACGGTAGCGTATGTTTCCGGGGAGGGAAAGTCCGATGAATGCCGTCTTCGCGTCGCCCGATCCCGATTGGGAAGCCAAGGTCCGCGACAGCTTCGCCCGCCAGGGGGCGATGGCGACCGTGGGGGCGCGGATCGTCCATCTCGAACCCGGCCATGTCCATGTCGCGGTCGACCATGCCGACGCGATCGCCCAGCAGCACGGCTACGTGCATGGCGGCGTGGTCGGCATGATCGCCGACACGGCCGGCGGCTATGCCGGTTTCTCGATGATGGCGCCGGGTGCGAGCGTGCTGACCGTCGAATACAAGATGAACTTGCTTGCCCCCGCCGACGGGCAGACGATCGTCGCCAAGGGCCGGGTGCTCAAGCCGGGGCGCACGCTGGTGGTCACGCAGGCCGACGTGTTCGCGCACAAGAACGGCCAGTCGCGCCTGTGCGCGACGATGCTCCAGACGCTGATGGTCATGACCGGAAAGACCGACGGCCGTACCGTCGGCGCCTAGAGGGAGAGAACGATGGCCGGCAACGCGCTTCCCCAGTTCGATTTCGGTCTCGGCGACGAGATCGACATGCTGCGCACGCAGGTGGCGCGCTTCGCCGCCGACGAGATCGCCCCGCGCGCCGCCGCGATCGACCGCGACAACGAATTCCCGATGGATCTCTGGCGCAAGTTCGGCGATCTCGGCCTGCTCGGCATCACGGTGGACGAGAAATACGGCGGTGCGGCGATGGGCTATCTCGCGCACTGCGTGGCGGTGGAGGAGATCAGCCGCGCCTCGGCATCCGTCGGGCTTTCCTACGGCGCCCACTCGAACCTGTGCGTCAACCAGATCGCGCGCAACGGCAGCGAGACGCAGAAGCGCAAATACCTGCCCAAGCTGATTTCCGGCGAGCATGTCGGGGCACTGGCGATGTCCGAACCCGGGGCCGGGTCCGACGTCGTCGGCATGAAGTTGCGCGCCGAGAAGAAGGGCGACCGCTACGTCCTCAACGGCAACAAGATGTGGATCACCAACGGCCCGGACGCCGACACGCTCGTCGTCTATGCCAAGACCGACCCGGCCGCCGCCTCGCGCGGCATCTCGGCCTTCCTGGTCGAGAAGGGCATGAAGGGTTTCGGCACCGCCCAGAAGCTCGACAAGCTCGGCATGCGCGGCTCGAACACCTGCGAACTCGTCTTCCAGGACTGCGAGGTGCCGGAAGAGAACATCCTCGGTGCGCTCGGCAAGGGCGTGAACGTGCTGATGAGCGGGCTCGACTACGAGCGCGCCGTGCTCGCCGCCGGGCCCTGCGGGATCATGCAGGCGGCCCTCGACGTCGTCGTGCCCTACGTGCACGAGCGCAGGCAGTTCGGCCAGGCGATCGGCGAATTCCAGCTGGTGCAGGGCAAGCTTGCCGACATGTACACGACGACCAACGCCTGCAAGAGCTACGTCTACGCGGTGGCGCAGGCCTGCGACCGCGGCCGGACGACCCGCAAGGACGCGGCCGGGGCGATCCTCTACGCGGCCGAAAAGGCCACGCAGGTGGCGCTGGACGCCATCCAGCTGCTCGGCGGCAACGGCTACATCAACGATTACCCCACCGGGCGCCTGCTGCGCGACGCCAAGCTCTACGAAATCGGGGCCGGAACCTCGGAGATCAGGCGCTGGCTGATCGGGCGCGAGCTGTTTGCCGAAACCGCCTGAAGCTGGGCTAGACTGGCCGGGAAATCCGGGGGGATAATGGCGAAACGCAGGCTTATTTCTTCAGGCTCGAGCTTCGAGAAGCTCGCCGGCTATTCGCGCGCGGTCGTGGACGGCGATTGGATCTTCGTCTCCGGCACGACCGGCTTCGACTATGCGAAAATGGCGATCCCGCGCGGCGTGGCCGCGCAGACCGAACAGTGCTTCGCCAACATCTCGGCGGCCCTCGCCAAGGCGGGATCGGAACTGGCCGACGTCGTGCGCGTGCGCATCTTCCTTGCCAGGCGGACGGATTTCGCCGCGGTGGCACCGATCGTCGGAAAGCATTTCGCCAAGATCCGCCCGGCCAATACCACGCTGGTCACCGGCTTCGTCGATGCCCGCATGAAGATCGAGATCGAAGTCACCGCGAAACGGGGCGGGCGCTGACATGCCGACCATCCTGATCGTAGGCGCCTCGCGCGGCATCGGGCTCGAATACGTGCGCCAGTTCGCGGCTGCCGGATGGCGGACCATCGGCACGGTGCGCGACATGGCCAAGGGTGCGGCCGTGTCGAAGGCCGGCGGCGAGGTGCATCTTTGCGATATCGGCGACGCGGCCTCGGTCGCGCGGCTGGGCAAGGGGCTCGCGAAAGAATCGATCGACGCGCTCGTGGTGAACGCGGGCGTCTATCTCGGGCGCGACTGGAAGATCGGCTCGACCGACTATGCCGAGTTCGAGCAGATCCTGCGCACCAACACGATCGCGCCGTTGCGGGTCGCCGAGGCGCTGATCGAGCCGGTCGCACGCAGCGGGCGCAAGACGATCGTCTTCACCTCCTCGCGCATGGGCTCGAACGCGCAGACCACCGGCGGCAGCATGCTCTACCGGGTGTCGAAGGCGGCGCTCAATTCGGTCGCGAAGAATCTCGCGGTCGATCTGGCACCCCGCGGCATCACGACGATCACGACCCATCCCGGCTGGGTGCGCACCGACATGGGTGGTGCGGGTGCGGCGATCGAGGTGTTGGATTCGGTCGCGGGGCTCAAGAAGGTCATCGAAGGCCTGACGCCTTCCGACAACGGCAAGTTCTTCAACTACGACGGCTCCGAGCTTCCCTGGTAGGTGCGACGATGGAATTGACCGAGACCCAGACGATGATCCGCGATGCCGCGCGCGACTATGCGCGCGGGCGGCTGTGGCCGACCGCGGCCGCGCGCGAGAAGGAACGCAAGTTCCCGCGCGACCTGGTGCGCGAGATGGGCGAGCTCGGCTTCATGGGCATGCTGGTCCCCGAGGAGTTCGACGGGGCGGGGGCCGATCACGTCGCCTACGCGCTGGCGATCGAGGAGATCGCCGCCGGCGACGGGTCGGCATCGACCGTCATGAGCGTGCATAATTCGGTCGGCTGCATGCCGATCCTCAAATTCGGCACCGACTGGCAGAAGCAGACCTTCCTGCGCCCGCTCGCCAAGGGCCAGAAGCTGGGCGCCTTCGCGCTGACCGAGCCGTCGGCCGGCTCCGACGCCTCGGCGATCAAGACGCGCGCGCGCCGCGACGGCAACCACTGGGTCGTCGACGGCACCAAGCAGTTCATCACGTCGGGCGCCACGGCCGATCTTGCCATCGTGTTCGCCGTCACCGACCCGGCCGCAGGCAAGAAGGGCATCAGCGCCTTCATCGTGCCGACCGAGACGGCCGGCTGGAAGGTGGCGCGGCTGGAGGAGAAGCTCGGGCAGAAATGCTCGGACACCGCGCATATCGTCATGGAGAACATGCGCCTCACGCCCGACCTGATGCTGGGCGCCGAGGGCGACGGCTACCGGATCGCGCTCGCCAATCTCGAAGGCGGGCGCATCGGGATCGGTGCGCAGGCCGTCGGCATGGCGCGCTCGGCCTACGAGGTGGCGCGCGAATACGCGCTCCAGCGCGAGACGTTCGGCCAGAAGATCTTCGACCACCAGGCCGTCCAGTTCCGCCTTGCCGACATGGCGACGGAGCTCGAGGCGGCCCGCCTGCTGGTGCTGAACGCCGCGAACCTGCGCGACCGCGGCCTGCCGTGCCTGAAGGAGGCCGCGATGGCCAAGCTCTTCGCGTCGGAGATGGCCGAGCGGGTCTGCTCGGCCGCCATCCAGACGCATGGCGGCTACGGCTATCTCGCCGATTTCCCGGTCGAGCGGATCTGGCGCGACGTGCGCGTCTGCCAGATCTACGAAGGAACCAGCGACATCCAGCGCCTTGTGATCGCGCGCGCATTGAAGACGGAGGCCTAGACGATGGCGGCACCGATCGATTTCTATTTCGACTTCTCCAGCCCCTACGGCTTTTTCGCCTCCACGCGCATCGACGACCTCGCCGGGCACTATGGCCGGACGGTCAAGTGGCGCCCGATGCTTCTGGGGGCGGCCTTCAAGGTCTCCGGCCAGCGGGCACTGCTCGAGATCCCGATGAAAAGCGACTATTGCCGCCGGGACTTCGTGCGCTTCGCGCGCCTGCTCGGCATCAAGTTCCGGCTGCCCGATCCGTTCCCGTTCGCGGCGATCGCACCCTCGCGGGCCTTCTACTGGCTCGACGCGCGCGATCCGGCGCTGGCCAAGCGCTTCGCCAAGGCGGTCTTCCGGCAGGC
Organism: uncultured Azospirillum sp.; assembly: GCA_964416335.1. Taxonomy (GTDB): domain Bacteria; phylum Pseudomonadota; class Alphaproteobacteria; order CACIAM-22H2; family CACIAM-22H2; genus Tagaea. Next base: position 4,511 of record CAYQDN010000046.1, on the reverse strand, counting down.
CTACGTCGCCGGCGTCGACGTCACCGGGATCGACTTCGTGTGCGACCTTGCCGCCGGCATGGGCGTGGTGCGCGACGAGCTGAAGGCCGCACTCGCCTCGCCCGAGGTGAAGGAGACGCTGCGCAAGGAAGTCGAGGCGGCGGTCGCCAAGGGCGTGTTCGGCTCGCCCTATATCGTGCTCGACGGCGAGCCGTTCTGGGGTGCCGACCGGCTGGCGCAGATCGAAGAATGGCTCGTGACGGGCGGTTGGTGACATGACGGCGTTCGCGTCCCGCATCGACACGCGCGCCGATGCCTTCCGCGCGAACGATTCCGCGATGCGCGGCCTCGTCGCCGAACTGCGCGCGGCGTGCGACAGGGTGCGCGAGGGCGGCGGCAAGGCCGCGCGCGACAAGCATGTGGGGCGCGGGAAGCTCTTGCCGCGCGAGCGCATCCGCACGCTGCTCGATCCGGGCACGCCGTTCCTCGAGCTTTCGCAGATGGCCGCGTGGGGCATGTACGGGGGCGAAGTCGCTGCCGCCGGCATCGTCACCGGGATCGGCCGCGTGTCGGGCCGCGAATGCGTCATCGTATGCAACGATGCGACCGTCAAGGGCGGTACCTACTTCCCGATGACGGTCAAGAAGCACCTGCGCGCACAGGAGATCGCGCGCGAGAACCGGCTGCCCTGCATCTATCTGGTCGATTCCGGCGGGGCCAACCTGCCCAACCAGGACGACGTCTTTCCCGACCGCGAGCATTTCGGGCGCATCTTCTACAACCAGGCGACGCTCTCGGCCGCCGGCATCCCGCAGATCGCCGTGGTGATGGGGAGCTGTACGGCCGGCGGGGCGTACGTTCCCGCGATGTCGGACGAGTCGATCATCGTGAAGAACCAGGGCACGATCTTCCTCGGCGGGCCGCCGCTGGTGAAGGCGGCGATCGGCGAGGTCGTGACCGCCGAAGAGCTCGGCGGGGCCGACGTGCATGCCCGCGTGTCGGGCGTGGTCGACCACTACGCGCAGAACGACGCGCACGCACTGGGGATCGCGCGCCGGATCGTCGGCAATCTCAATGCCGCGAAGCCGGCGCGGCCGGACCTGCGTGCCCCGGTCGAGCCGGCCTACGACCCGGCGGAGATCTACGGCATCGTCCCGCAGGACCTGCGCCAGCCCTACGACGTGCGCGAGATCGTCGCGCGTACCGTCGACGGCTCGGCGTTCGACGAGTTCAAGGCGCTCTACGGCACGACGCTGGTCTGCGGCTTCGCGCGCATCTGGGGCCATCCGGTCGGCATCATCGCGAACAACGGCATCCTATTTTCCGAAAGCGCCCTCAAGGGCGCGCACTTCATCGAACTCTGCTGCCAGCGCGGCATTCCGCTGGTCTTCCTGCAGAACATCTCGGGCTTCATGGTCGGCAAGAAGTACGAGGCGGGCGGGATCGCGCGCGACGGCGCCAAGCTGGTGACGGCCGTCAGCTGTGCGCGCGTGCCGAAATTCACGGTCATCGTCGGCGGCTCGTTCGGGGCCGGCAATTACGGCATGTGCGGGCGCGCCTTCGGCCCGCGCTTCCTGTGGATGTGGCCCAACGCGCGCATCTCGGTGATGGGGGGCGAGCAGGCGGCCTCGGTGCTGGCCACGGTCAAGCGCGACAATCTCGAATCCGGCGGCAAGGCGTGGAGTGCGGCCGAGGAAGAGGCCTTCAAGAAGCCGATCCGCGACCAGTACGAGACGCAAGGCCATCCCTATTACGCATCGGCCCGGCTGTGGGACGACGGCATCATCGATCCGGCCGAGACGCGCACCGTGCTGGGCCTCGGCCTGTCGGCCGCGGCGAACGCGCCGATCGAGGAGACACGCTTCGGCGTGTTCCGGATGTGAGCACGGGCTTCCAGACGCTGCGCGACGCGCGGGGTATCGCCACGCTCTGGCTCGACCGCGCCGAACTCCACAACGCGTTCGACGACGTGCTGATCGCCGGCCTGACGGCCGAGCTTGGTCGCCTCGCGGCGGACGACGGCGTGCGCGTCCTCGTCCTCGCCGCGCGCGGCAAGAGCTTCTCGGCCGGCGCCGATCTCAACTGGATGAAGCGGATGGCCGGCTATTCCGAGGCCGAGAACCGCCGCGATGCCGATTCACTCGCCGGCCTGATGCGCGCCCTCGACCGGTTCCCGAAGCCCACGCTCGCGCGCGTGCACGGGGCCGCCTATGGCGGCGGCGTGGGGCTCGTCGCGTGCTGCGACATCGCGGTGGCGGCGGAAGGTGCCGTGTTCTGCCTGTCGGAAGCGAAGCTGGGTCTGATCCCCGCCGTCATCTCGCCCTATGTCGTCGCGGCGACGGGAGCACGCGCGGCCCGGCGCTATTTCCTGACGGCGGAGATTTTCGATGCCGGCACGGCGCATCGCCTCGGCCTCGTCCACGAGATCGCGATGCCGGATGCGCTCGATGCCGCCGTGGAAGCGATCCTCGCGCGGCTGCTGGCCGCGGGTCCGGCCGCCCAGCGCGAATGCAAGACGCTGATCGCGCGCGTGGCGAGCGGCCCCGTCGACGACGCGATGGTCGACGACACGGCCGCACGGATCGCGCGCATCCGCGTGTCGCCCGAAGGCCGGGAAGGGATCGCGGCGTTCCTCGACAAGCGCAGGCCCGGCTGGACAAGCGGGGGCGGGGCATGACCGGGCGGCGCGGCAATTTCGCGTTCGGCATCGCGGCGACCGGCACGCTGCTGCTGCTGATCGCCTTCGCCGTCTCGGGCGATGTCGGCGTGTCGCTTGCCGCGACGATGGTGGGATCGGCCCTTGCGGCCGTCGCGTTCTTCAACGTGCTGTTCCCCGGCTCGATGTTCTTCTCGCTGGCGCTGACCAATTCGATCGCGATCTACGTGTCGGTCTTCATCTTCCTGTCGGACTCCAATTTCCGCGGCGTTTCGGCGAGCGTCCAGCATGCGGGCTTCCTGCTGCCGCTCGCCGGCTTCATCCTCGGCGCCTATTTCCGGCGCGAGGCCATCCGCGGGATCGTCACCGAGCAGCGCGTGCGCTCGGCCGACGACCTGCGGCAGTCGGCCTGGTGGCTGGTCCCGACCGCCGGCGTGTGCGCGCTGACCTTCGCGATCCCCGCCCTCGATCCCTCGGCGCAGGCCGTCGACATCGCGTTCACGGTCGCGATGCTGGCCGTCGCCGTGCTGATCCTGGCGACGGCGCAGAACGTGGCGATCTTCCTGATCGACGCCGGCCTGCTGTTCGAGGAGTTCTTCAAGCGCCTCGAACGGCTGATCCTGCCGGTCTACGCGTTCCTGACGTTCTATTCGCTGATCGTCGTGGCGTTCGCCTCGGTCTACAAGATCGTCGACCGGGCGGTCCCGGGCCCGCATTTCCGCATCCTCGGCGACGACCGCGCCATCGGTTTTCCCGACGCGATCTATTTCTCGGTCGTCACGCTCTCGACGGTCGGTTACGGCGACATCCTGCCGATCAGCGAGCCGATCAAGCTGATCGCCCTCGTCGAGGTCATCTTCGGCGTCACGCTGCTGCTGGTCGGCCTGTCGGAGATCATGAGCTATTCGCGCGAGGTCCAGGCGCGCCGCCGCGGCGAGGCGCAGGGCAAGGACGGGACGGATGGTTGAGCGGCTGCTGATCGCCAATCGCGGCGAGATCGCCGTGCGCGTGGCGCGCACCGCGCGGCGCATGGGGATCCGCACGATCGCGGTCTATTCCGAGGCCGACGCGCAGGCCCTGCACGTCGCCGCATGCGACGAAGCGCTGCCCGTCGGCGGCCCGGCCCCGAAGGACAGCTATCTTCGCGCCGAGGCGATCCTCGCCGCCGCGAAGAAGGCAGGTGCCGATTCGGTCCATCCCGGCTACGGGTTCCTGTCGGAGAATGCCGGCTTCGCGCAGGCCTGCGCCGATGCGGGCCTGGTCTTCGTCGGCCCGCCGCCATCCGCGATCCGCGCGATGGGCGGCAAGAGCGAGGCCAAGGCGCTGATGGTCGAGGCGGGTGTGCCCGTCGTCCCCGGCTATCACGGGACCGCACAGGACATCGCGACGCTGGCGAAGGAGGCCGCGAAGACCGGCTATCCCGTCCTCATCAAGGCGTCGGCCGGCGGCGGCGGCAAGGGCATGCGCATCGTCGCGAAGCCCGCGGACCTCGCCGAGGCCGTCGCGGGGGCGCAGCGCGAGGCGCAGTCGTCTTTCGGCGATCCGCGCGTGCTGATCGAACGCTATCTCGACCGGCCGCGCCATATCGAGGTGCAGGTCTTCTGCGACGCGCACGCCAACGGCGTCTATCTCTTCGAGCGCGACTGTTCGCTGCAGCGCCGCCACCAGAAGGTCATCGAGGAAGCGCCGGCACCGGGCATGACGGCGGCGCGCCGCAAGGCGATGGGCGAGGCGGCCGTGCGCGCGGCCAAGGCCGTGGGCTATGTCGGGGCGGGCACGGTCGAATTCATCGCCGACCAGGCGGGCGAATTCTTCTTCATGGAGATGAACACGCGCCTGCAGGTCGAGCATCCGGTGACCGAGGCGATCACCGGTC
>CAYQDN010000045.1:0-31556 GCA_964416335.1 uncultured Azospirillum sp. | reverse complement strand
ACGCGCACGTTGCCCTCGGCCGTCACGCCGGCGATGTGCGGCGTGAGCCACAGGCGCGGGGCGCCTTCCAGCGCCGAGCCCGCCTTCAGCGGCTCCTTGTCGTAGACGTCGATGGCGGCCCCGCCGACGGTGCCGGCCTTCAGCGCCGCGGCCAGTGCCGCCTCGTCGATGATGCCGCCGCGCGACGTGTTGATCAGGATGGCGGTCTTTTTCATTTTCGACAGGCGTGCGGCATCGATCAGGTTGCGCGTCTGCGGCGTGAGCGGCACGTGCAGCGAGATCACGTCGGATGTGGCGCAGAGTTCCTCGACCGTGGCGATGCGCGTCACGCCGTACTGCTTCCATGCCGGATCGTCTTGCTTCAGCATCGGGTCGAACGCGACAAGCTCCATCTCCAGCGCCTTGGCGCGCGTGGCGACCGCGCGCGCGATCCCGCCGAAGCCGATCAGGCCCAGCCGCTTGCCCATCGCCTCGCCCAGCATCAGGTCGTTGCGCGGCCATTTGCCGGCGAGCACGTCGGCGTTGGCCTTCCACACGTCGCGCAAGGCCACGAGCGTGGCCGCAATGACGTATTCGGCGACCGACACGGTGTTGGCGCCCGTCGCCGGGAAGACCTGGATGCCGCGCTTCGCGCATTCGTCCATGTCGATATTGTCGAGCCCCACGCCCAGACGCCCGATCACCTTCAGCTTCTTCATCGCGGCGAGCACGTCGCCGCGGATCTGCGTCAGGTTGCGCACGATGATCGCCGGGCTGTCGGCAGCAAGCTTCGCCAGCTCCTCGGGCTTCGTGACCAGCGTGCGGTCGTAATGGACCGTATAGTCCTTCGCCAGATCGTCGACCGCCCACTGGTCGATGAATTCGGTTACGACGATGTCGTGCATCTCACATCTGCTCCATGTACTCGGCCGGATCGACGACCGCGTCGATGACCGTGAATCTGCGCGAAGCGACCGCTTCGGCGAAAGCCTTTTCGAACGCGCCTTGCGTTTCCACCCGCACGCCGATGGCCCCGCAAGCCTGCCCCAGCAGGTCGAAGCGCGGGCCTTTGAAATCGACCGCGCGCGGCGCCATCTGCATCTTGGCCTGCTTGAGCTTGATCAGCGACAGGGCTCCGTCGTTGAGCACCACGACGACGATCGGCAGCCCCAGCTCGGCCGCCAGCGGCAGCTCGCCCGCCGTCATCAGCATGCAGCCGTCGCCGACAAGGGCGACGACGGGTGCGTCCGGGCATGCAAGCTGTGCGCCGATGGCGGCGGGGACCGCATAGCCCATGCAGCACAGCCCGTTGGACTGCAGCATCTGGCCCGGCGTGCGGCACTTGACCGCGTGGCTGGCAAGGATGCGGTGCGCACCCACATCGACCGTCAGCTTCCAGTCGGGTGCCACCCGGTCCGACACGGCCTTGAACAAAGCCGCGGGTGAAATGCCCTTGGCCGGGGAACGCGGGCGGACGATGTGCGCCACCTCCGCGCGGCAACCGTCGAGCAGGGCGGCCGGCCAGTCGCCCGCCCCCGCTTCGCCCGACGAAGAAAGCTGGCCCAGCATCGCCGGCAGGTCGCCGTAGCATTCCCGGCCCAGCGGGAAGATGCGGTGATGGAGCGGGCCCCAGTCGAGCGTGACGGTCGTCCGACCTTGCGGCCAGGCATCGAGCCAGGCGTCGCGCAATTCGATCGGATCGAAACCGATGCACACGATCAGGTCGGCCTCGCGCACGATCTTCATGTTCGCGGCATCGACGACCGGCGACAGGCCGACGGCACCCAGACACAGCGCGTGCGCCTCGTCGACCGTGCCCTTGGCCTTGTAGGTCGCGAAGAACGGGATGCGCCAGGATTCGAGGAAGACGCGCAAGGCATCGGGTACATGCGCATGCACGGCCCCGCGCCCGATCAGGGCCAGCGGGCGTTTCGCACGCGCGAGTGCCAGACGCACCGCGACGGCCGCATCGTTCGCCAGTGCCATGCGCGCGATCTCGACCGGGTATGCCTCGAACGTCTCCGCCGATTCGGCGCGGCCCAGATCGGCCGGCACGTTCAGCATCACTGGCCCCGCCGGATAGGCCATCGCGATGTCCAGCGCGCGCGCCATGTGCTGGGCGGGCCGCGTGGCGTTGAGCTGGGCGGCGTATTTCGTGACCGGCGTGGCGAGCGCCACATGATCGAAGACCTGATGGTTGTAGATCTGCGCGTTGGCCCCGGCCATCTCGCCGGTGAGGACCGCCAGCGGCGAACGTTCCATCAGCGCGCCCGCGATGCCGGCGGTCGCGTTGGCGATGCCGGGGCCGAGGGCCGGGATCAGCACCTGCGGCCTGCCGGTGATCTGGCACACCGCATCGGCCATGAAGGCGGCGGCGGGTTCGGATTTCGCCAGCACGAAGCGGATCCCCGCCTCCTCGCAGGCGCGCACGGTTTCCAGCACGTCGTTGCCGGGAATGCCGAAGGCGAAGGAAGCACCCCAGTTGCGCAAGGTGCGGGCGAGAGCGTCGGCGACTTTCAATTCGGAAACTCCTATTCGGCCGCGCGGTCGAGCAGGCTTTCGCCCGGCCGCACGCGCGTGAAGGCGACCGGCTCCATCGACACGGCAAGCGCATTGCCGGAGCCCCGTACAAGCGTGTAGCGCGAGGTCGGCAGGTCGCCCGTTTCGGGATGGTCGGCGCGGAAATGGGCCCCGCGGCTGTCGGTGCGCGCGATTGCCGCGGCCCGGATCGCCTTGGAGACCGCGACGAGGTTCTTGAGGTTGAGCCAGTCGTGCCAGGTGAGATTGAAGGCGCGAGTCGTCTCGGCGACACCCGCTTCGTCGAGCTCGGCATCGAGCCCGTCGAGGACCGTGCCCGCGCGCGCGAGGCTTTCGGCATCGCGCACGATGCCGACATCCTCCCACATCGTGTCGTGCAGTTTCTCGCGGATGGGTTCGAGGTCGCGCGGCTTGCGCGCGAAAGGTGCCAGCGCACGCGCCGTCGCGGCGTCGATGGCGGCCGCATCGGGATCGCGCAGCTGGCCGTTTGCTGCGACCCATTTGGCCATGCTGTCGCCGGCAAGCCCGCCGAACACGGTGGAGTTGGCAACGCCATTGCCGCCCAACCGGTTGGCGCCGTGCACGCCGCCGGTATCCTCGCCCGCCGCGAACAGGCCCGCGAGATCGGTCGTGCAGTCGCCGCGGAAGGGGACCCCGCCCATCATGTAGTGGGCGGTGGGCACGACCTCGACGCGCCCGCCGGCGAGATCGAAGCCGCAATCGGCACAGCGCTCGACCATGCCCTTGAAGCTCTTGCGCACCATGTCGGGCCCGAGATGGTGCATCTGCAGGAAGACGCCGCCCAGTTCCGTCCCGCGGCCCTTGCGCACGATGTCGAACACGGCACGGCTGACCACGTCGCGCGTCGCGCGCTCGGCCTTGGGATCGTACTCGGCCATGAAGCGGTTGCCCGCGCGATCGAGCAGCCAGCCGCCCGCCCCGCGCAGGCCTTCTTCCAGCACCGTCCCGGTCATGCGCGTGTCGGGCCCGGCAAGCAGGCCGGTGGGGTGGAACTGCACCATTTCCATGTCGCGCAACGGCAGCCCGGCGCGCAGCGCCATCGCCATGCCGTCGCACGCCTTGTCGCCCGACGGCGTGTGGTAGCGGTACATGGTCGGTCCGCCGCCGGTCGCCAGCAACACGGCCTTGGCGCGCACGAAGACGAATTCGCCGTCGCGCATGTCGACCATCAGCACGCCGGCCAGCGCCGAACCGTCCGCGGTGCGGATCAGTTCGATCGCGCGATGCTCTTCCAGCCGGGCAATACCGCGCGCCCAGACCTGCTCGGCCAGCCGGTTGACGATCTCGATGCCGGTGAGGTCGCCCTTGTGGACCGTGCGGTCGAAGGTCTGCCCGGCGAAGGCCTTCTGATGGACCGTGCCGTCCGGGTTGCGGTCGAAGAAGCAGCCAAGCTCGTTCTCCAGCTCGCGGATGCGCACCTGCGCCCCGGTCACCAGCGTCCAGGCGAGATCCTGGTCGTTGAGCCACTTGCCGCCTTCGATCGTGTCCATGAAATGGCGTTCGGCACTGTCGCCTTCGGCAAGCGCCACGTTGTAGCCGCCCTGCACCATGCGCGTGCAGCCGCACTTGCCGAGCAGGCCCTTGACCGCGATGGTGATCTTGAGCTTCGGGTCCATCTTGTGCGCGTGCAGGGCCGCGAACAGGCCCGCCCCGCCGGCACCGAGGATCAGGATGTCGGTATCGGCCCGCCTCATGCCTTCACGCCGACGGCGGCCAACGCGGCAGCGCGACGGTCCTGTGCCGTCGCGCGGACCTTGTCGTAGATCGAGCCGCCGTGGCTGTCCATCGCCACCAGCAGCGGCCCGAAGCCCTTCACCTGGAAATGCCACAGGCTCTCGGGGTTGAGGTCGTCGAGATCGACATCGAGGATGCGCTCGATCCATGTGGTCTCGAGGGCCGCCGTGCCGCCGATGATGGCGAGATACGCCCCGCCCAGTTCCCCGAACGCGCTTTGCGAAGCCTCGCGCAGGCCGCCCTTGCCGATGATCAGGCGCACGCCGTATTGCGCCATCAGCGGCTTCGAGAAGCGCTCCATGCGGTCGGACGTGGTGGTGCCCACGCAGACCGGCTGGTAGCCGACCGGGCATTCGTTGCTGGTCGGCACCTTGCGCACGTTGGGGGCCGTGTGGATCACCGCATGGCCCTTCATGTCGAAGCGCGTCGTGCGGCCGCGGTCGAACATGTGGATCTGGGTGGCATCGCGGATGCCGAACAGCGAACCCGTCAGCGTGACCGTGTCGCCGGTGCGAAGCTTGCGCACCTGTTCTTCGTCGACCGGCATGCGGAATTCATGGTGCGCCATGTCAGAACCCGATCTCCACACCAGTCGGCGTGAAGGTGGCGCTGGCACGCCGTGCCGAATGGCACTGGATGTTGACCGCGACGGGATTCATCGTGATGTGCGTGGCCGCAATCTCGACATGGACCGCAAACGCCGTCCCGTCGCCGCCCAGCCCCTGCGGGCCGATCCCCAGCGAGTTGACGGCACCCGACAGCAGCTTCTCGAGCTTGGCCCCTTCGGCATCGGAACACACGCTGCCCAGTTCGCGCGTCGCGGCGACCTTGGCAAGATGCATGCACAGGTCGGAGGTACCGCCGATCCCCACGCCCACGATGGTCGGCGGGCAGACCTTGCCGCCGGCTTCCATCACGCGGTCGATGACGAAGGTCTTGATGCCGTCGATCCCGTCGGCCGGGATCAGCATCTTCAGGAACGAGCCGTTCTCCGAGCCCGAGCCCTTCGGGATCATCTCGATGCGCAGCGTCCGCGGCCGGTCGACGAAATCGATGTTGATGACGGGCACGCGGATGCCCGACGAATTATGCTCGTTCAGCCTCGTCAGCGGATGCACGACCGACGAGCGCAGTGGGTATTCTTGCGTCGCGCGCGCGGTCCCGCGGCGGATCGCCTCTTTCAGCGCCACGCCGTCGACATCCACGTCGCTTCCGATCTCGATGTTGAAGATCGGGATGCCGGTGTCCTGGCACAGCAGGTTGTCGGTCTTCTCGGCGACCGCGATGTTCTCGATCATCGTGGCGAGGATCGTGCGCGCCGTGCCGTCGGTCTCGGCGGCATCCAGGCGCTTGAAGCCGCGCTTGATGTCGTCGGGCAGCAGCTTGAGCGCACGTATATAGAGGAGCTTCGCCGCCTCCTCGACCGCCGCGATATCGACATGCAGCTTTCCGCTCACGACGCCTCCGCATAGCGCTCGAGAAGACCGGGATCGGGATCATAGCCCAGTCCGGGCCGGTCGGGCATGTGCAGGCGCCCGGCGCGGACATGCGGGAAATCGTCGAACACCGCGTCGCGCAAGGGGTTGTCCTGCGCGTCGACCTCCAGCCGTCCGTCGCCGCCGACGGCCGCCAGCAGGTGCGCACTGGCCGCAAGCCCGACCCCGCCGCCGAGATAATGCGGGCAGAACATCAGGCCCGCTTCGCGCACGTCGCGCCCCAGCGCCACGCAACCGGTGAAGCCGCCCCACTTGGCGATGTCGGGCTGGATCACGCCGAAGGCGTTGGATTCGATGGCCGCGCGGAACTGGGCGGCCCCGCGCATGTTCTCGCCGCCCGCGATCTTCGCGGCCGAGAGGCCCGCGACAAGCTGCCATTCGCCCTCGGGGGCATCGACCGCCAGCGGCTCCTCGATCCAGGCGAGCCTGAACTTGGCGAACTCGCGCACGCGGCGCGCGGCGGTCTCGGCGTCCCAGCCCTGGTTGGCATCGACCGCGATGAACGCGTCGGGCCCGAGTGCCTCGCGCAGCGCCACGAGGTTGGCGTGGTCGGTCTCGTAGGAAAAACCGATCTTCAGCTTGAACCCGTCGTAACTCTGCGCGCGGCGCACCAGCGCCTGCTCGACCGGCTTGTCGGGGCCGAGGCCGGAGGCATAGACCGCGACGTCGCCCTTCTCGCCGCCCAGATGCTTCCACAGCGGCAATCCTGCACGCCGCGCCGAAAGATCCCACATCGCCTGGTCGATGCCGGCGAGCACTTGTGCAAACGTGCCCGGCTCGCCGCACTGGAGCGACAGGATGCGCGTCTTGCCTTCGAGCGTGGCGAAGGCCGCGCGCGGATCGGCGAAGCTGGCCCCCTTGAGCTGGGGGGCGAAGATGTCGTCGAACAGCCGCTTGCGCGCGGCACCCGCACCGGGCGGGAAGTTGCACCAGATCTCGCCCCAGCCGACCGCACCGTCGGCATCGGTCAGCTTCACGAGCAGCATCGTGCGCGCGCGCATGTTGCCGAAGGCCGTGCGGATGGGTGTGGCCAGCGGATAGAGATGGAGGATCGCCTCGGCGCGCGCGATCTTCATGGCTAGCGCTGCATGCCCCAGCGCCGGACCGTGCGCGCCTCGATGGCGCGGAAGATCACGCCCTCGACGAACAGGCCGATGACGATCACGGTCAGCAGGCCGGCGAACACGTTGGCGGTCTCGAGCAGGTTGCGGTTCTCGAAGATGTACCAGCCGAGCCCGCCCGAGCGCGCGGAGACGCCGAACACCAGCTCGGCCGCGATCAGCGTGCGCCACGCGAAGGCCCAGCCGATCTTGAGCCCGGCGAGGATCGACGGGAACGCCGCCGGGATCAGGATCTTCATCACGTAGGGCACGCCGCGCAGGCCATAATTCATGCCCGCCATGCGCAGCGTCTCCGACACCGACTTGAAGCCGGTATGCGTGTTGAGCGCCACCGCCCACAGGACCGAATGCACGATGACGAAGACGAGCGACGGGATGCCGAGCCCGAACCACAGGAGGGCGAGCGGCAGCAACGCGATCGCCGGCAGCGGATTGAACATCGCCGTCAGCGTGGAGAGCAGGTCGTTGCCGAAGCGCGTGGAGACCGCAAGCGTGGTGAACACGGCCGCGAGCACGAGGCCCGAGCCGTAGCCCATGAACAGCACCTGCAGCGTCGTCGCCATGCGGCCGAGCAGCGGCCCCTTGACGAAGGCGAGATAGAACGCCTCCGCCACCTCGTGGAAGGGCGGGAACATCAGCGGGTTGTCGAGCCAGGTCCCGTAGATCTCCCACGTGACGGCGAGGAACGCGATGATGACGAGGCGGCGGATCCAGGTCTGGTTCCAGACGCGCTCGAGAACCGACAGCGGGCGCACGACCTCGCCGAACTGGGCGGCACCCACTTCGCCGATCTCGAATTCCGCGCGGACCGGCGGGGTCACGGGGGCACTCGCGTCAACCATGGCCGGTCGCCTTTTCCTGCTCGATGCGCTCGGCGAACAGCATGTCGTGGATGCGCCGCTGCAGGGCCTGGAATTCCACCCCGCCCTGCGCCGTGTGGTCGAACTGGTGGCAGTTGAGCTCGGCCTTCACGCGGCCGGGATGCGGCGACAGCACGAGGATGCGGCTGCCGATCACGATGGCTTCCTCGATCGAATGCGTGACGAACAGCACCGTGAAACGCACGTCGTCCCACAATTCCAGCAGCTCCTCCTGCATCTTGCGGCGCGTCAGCGCGTCGAGCGCCGCGTAGGGCTCGTCCATCAGCAGGATGTCGGGTTCCATCGCCATCGCGCGCGCGATGGCCACGCGCTGCTTCATGCCGCCCGACAGCATGTGCGGATAGACGTCGGTGAACTTGGTCAGGTTCACCTTCTCGATGAAATGGCGCGCCCGGCTGCGCGCCTCGGTCTCGCTCCATTTGCCCGAGCAGCGCATCGGGAACATGACGTTCTGCAGCACGGTCTTCCACGGCAGCAGCTGGTCGAATTCCTGGAAGACCATCATGCGGTCCGGGCCCGGCCGGTCGATCGTGCGCCCGTTGAGCGCCATCGAACCCTCGACCGGCGTCATGAAGCCGGCCACACCCTTGAGCAGCGTCGACTTGCCGCAGCCCGACGGCCCGAGCAGCACGAAACGGTCGCCGCGATGCACCTCGAAGCTGACGCGGTACGTCGCCGTCACCAGATGCTCGGTCGTCTTGTACTGGAGCGTCACGCCGTCCACTTTCAGGATCGGCGGTTCGGCTCCGGAGGCGTCGGCCATGTTCAATGCTCTCCGTTCACGAGCCCTGGAAGCCGTGCAGTTCGGGGAAATAGAGTTCCTTCCAGTCCGCCGGCTTTTCCTTGACCGTACCGGTGCGCTGCATGAATTCGGCGTACTTCATCGTGTTCTTCGGCACGACGGTGAAATCGTGCTGCGGATCCTCGAGCAGCTTCATCACGAAATCCTTGGGGGGTGCCCCCTTCTCGACGCGCATGTAGATGTCGGCGGCCTGGCTCTTGTCCTTGTTGATGAGTGCTTGCGCCTCGGCCAGCGCGTCGTAGAACGCCTTGTAGATCCGCGGGTTCTGCGTGCGGACCTTCTCGGTCGTCCAGACGAAGTTGAACGAGCAGGCCCCGCCGAGCACGTCGTAGTTCGACAGCACCTTGTGCACGCGGGCATCGAGCAGCTGCTGGTTCTGGAACGGCGGCGAGCCGAAATGGGCGGTGATCTCGCTCTTGCCCGACATCATCGCGTTCATCGCGTCGGGATGCGACATCGAGACGGTGATATTGTCGAGCCGGTCGTGCTTGCCGACCCCGAACAGCTTCTCGCATTCCATCTGCAGCGTGATCGCCTGGATCGACACGCGCACGGCCGGCAGGCCGATGCGGTCCTTGTCGGTGAAATCGGCGATGGTCTTGACGCCCGCGTTGACCGTGTTGAGGTAGAGCGGCAGCGAATTGAGCGAGGCCACGCCCTTGACGTTGAGCGAGCCCTTGGTGCGCGCCCACAGCACGATCATGGGGCCTACACCACCACCCGCGAATTCGAGGTTGCCGGAGATGAGTGCATCGTTGATGGGAGCGCCACCCGCGAACTGCAGCCAGTTCGTCTTGATGTCGCCCAGGCCCGCGGCCTTGGCGTGCTTCTCGACCAGCTGCAGGTCTTCCATGATCATCAGCGGCAGGTAGGAAATGCCGAACTGCTTGGCGATGCGCACCTCGCGGATCTCGCTTTGCGCACGCACGGCGGACGGGGCGGCGAGAACGGCGCCGGCACCGGCAAGGAAGGCGCGGCGGGTCGGGCGGATCAGGGGCATGGGTCGGTTCTCCCTATTCGATCGGTCGCGGGGGGTGGCCGGACGTTTTTCCCGTCTCTGGCCGGCGGAATCCTTAGCATGTTCAGATGGACAGAACGACTCCCGAAGCCAGCAGGAGGACGAGCACGATGCGCCGGAACGTCGCGTCGTCGACGCGCGCGTAGAGCTTGAGGCCGACCCACACGCCCAGCGCCACCGCCGGCAGGCACCACAGGAAATCCGACACCGCCTGCGGTCCGACGCCGCCGTCGACATAGAGATAGCCGAGTGCGACGGCCTGCATGAAGAAGATGTAGGGCTGGTAGACGCCGCGCTGCTCATTTTTCGACCAGCCGCGCAGGCCGGTCCACAGCGTCGGCACCGCCCCCGACAGGCCGCCGAGCCCGCCCATCGCCCCGCCGACGAAGCCGATGGCGGCATCGAGCGGCGCGCCGCCGAACGTGACGGGCTTTGGCACCCCGCGCAGCAGCATGAACAGCGAATAGGCGACGAGGAAGGCGCCGATCCCGCGCTTCAAGGGTTCGGGCGACACGCCGTGCAGCAGCATGACGCCCAGCGGGATGCCGAGCACCCCGCCGACGAGGAAGGGGGCAAGCCGGCGCCAGTCGACCGCGTCGCGCACGCCGAGGATCGAGAAGCACTGGGCAAGCAGGCTTGCCGCAAGGATCAGCGGCGTGGCGTCGACCGGCAGGCGCAGATGCAGGTACGCCGCCGACGCGATCAGCGCGAAGGCGAAGCCCGCGAGCCCCGAGGCGATCGCCGCGACGAACGAGGCGAGGACGAGCCAGACTTCGCCGGGAATCCCGCTCATGCGGCCGTCACGTTGAAAAGGAACAGGAGGCCGGCCGCGAGTGCGAAGCCCGCACTGGCCGCCACGGCCGTCTTCTGGTGCGGGCTCCACGGGAGGAACTCGACCGCCAGCAGGCGCAGGCCGCCGGCAAGGTGGGTGGCGAGCAGCACGACGAGGCCGGTCTCGGCGAGCTTGGCGAGCGGGTTGTCGGTCCAGCGCATGAAGCCGTCGAGTGCGGCCTCGCCCGCGATCGCCTGGCCGAGCGCCCAGAAATGCAGCGGCACGAACAGCGTGAGGGCGAGCCCCGACGCTCGGTGCACGGCGAAGGCCCACCAGGCCGGGTGTGCACGGTGAGGCCGGTTCATCCGAACAGCCCCGCGACCGCGCGCCAGCCGAACCAGACGAGGAATCCGGCGAACGCGGCCATTCCCGCATCGAGCGGCGCACCGCGCCAGCCGAAGCTCTCGCGCAGGATGGCGCGCAGGCCGATGGGGGCGTGGATCGCGACCGCGAGCACGAACAGGCCGTAGAAGAAGGCGAGACCGAACGAGCCGCGCGTGCGCGACAGGATCTCGGCCGCCGTCAATCCACCGCGCACCGCATAGAGGATCGTCGCGAGATGCACGAGCACGCACACGCCGAGAACGGCGGCGCTCGCACGCTGCGCGCCCCACAGCAGGGTTTCGGCGCGTGCACGGAACTTCATTCGCCACCCTTCCACGCCGCCGCCAGCGTGGCGCGCTTCAGCCCCGCGATCGCCGCGGTGGGATTGAGCGATTTGGGGCAGTGCTCGCGGCACGATTGCTGCGAATGGCAGGCATGGCAGCCGGCATCGCCCGCCACGGCTTCGAGGCGTTCGGCATTGCCGCCATCGCGCACGTCGTTGACCAGCGTCCACGCGCGGTTGAGGGCGGCGGGGCCCAGATAATCCGGGTTCCACGAAACGAGATCGCAGGCCGAATAGCACACCGCACAGCCAATACACTCGATGCCCGCATCGGCCGCGCGCCGCTCCGCACTCGCCGGTTCGACGGTCGCGAAATCCGCACCGGCATCTGCGGAAGGAACGAATCTTCCGCCCGCCTTGGCCCATTTGTCGAAGAACGGCGCCATGTCGGCCGCCAGATCCTTGATGGGCGGCAGGTTGCGCAAGGGTTCGATGGTCAGCACGTCGCCGTCGAGGCGGGCGGCATGCGTACGGCACGTCCAGCGCGGCTTGCCGTTGACCGTCATCGCGCACGAGCCGCACATGCCCACGCGGCACGCGAAGCGGTAGGAAAGCGTCGGGTCGAGCCTGCGCTGTATATAGGTGACGATGTCGAGCACGGTCTGGCTCGGCCGGCGCGGAACGGAAAAGGTCTCGAACCTTCCGTCCGCGCCGCCGCGCCAGACCCGTACCTCGATCGCAGCGCCCACGAGGGGCCTAGGCGCTCTGGTAGAGCTTGGTCATCACGAATTCGCGATGGCCCAGTGCCTCGGCGCAGGTGTAGCGGCCGTTGCACACGCGGATCATCACGTCGATCAGCCGGTCGCCCGCCTCGTCGAGATCCATCTCGCGGCGCAGGATGCCGGAGACGTCGAGATCGATGTGCTCGGGCATCTCGCGCGCGGTCTTCGGATTGGCCGTGAGCTTGATGACCGGCTCGATCGGGTTGCCGATGACGTTGCCCTGCCCGGTCGGGAACAGGTGCACGACGAAGCCCGCCGCCGCCTGCAGCGTCACGCATTCGGCCGCGGCCGACGAGGTGTCCATGAAATAGAGCCCGGCCCCCTTCTTGGGCATCTCGGCGGGCTCCAGCACGTCGATATACTTTGTCTGGTGGCCGATCTTCTGGAAATTGCCGAAGGCCTTTTCCTCGATCGTCGTCAGGCCGCCCGCGATGTTGCCCTTGGTCGGCTGGGATTCCGACAGGTCGCTCGTCTTGAAGCGGTTGATCATGTCCTGGTAGGCGTTGAAGATCGTCATGAACTTGTCGGCGGTCTTCTTGTCGACCGCGCGCTTGACCATCTCCTTCTCCGCACCCGTCAGCTCGGAGGTTTCCCCGAAGCACGTGGTGGCCCCCAGCGGATCGACTTTGTCGATGAGGTTGCCGACCGTCGGGCACGAGGCGAGGCCCGACGTGGTGTCGGATTCGCCGCACTTGGTCGAGACCCACAATTCCTCGATCGTGCACTGCTCGCGCTGCTTCTCGGTCGCCCACATGACGAACTGCTGGGCAACGCGGCTGGCGGACTCGATCGTCTTCAAATCGCCGTGCCCTTCGATGGCGAAGCCCTGCACGGGCTTGCCGGTCTTGGCGATTCCCTCGACCACGCGGCCCGTCCAGCCCGGCTCGATGCCGATGACGACGACGGCCGCGACGTTGGCGTTGCAGCCCGTCCCGATCAGCGTGCGGAAATGGAGGGCGAGATCCTCGCCGAACTGCAGGCGCCCGTAGGCGTGCGGCAGCGCCATCGTGCCCTTGATGTTGTTGGCGACGGCTTCGGCCGCCGCGTTCGACAAATCGTCGAGCGGCAGGATGATGACGTGGTTGCGAATACCCACGCGCCCGTTTTCGCGGCGATAGCCCATGAAGGGCAGCTTGCCGGTGTTGCGCGAGCGCTTCTTGATGATTGCGGGGGCCTTGGCCATGGGGGCGTTCTCCCTTACCAGCGCTTGGTTTTCATGTTGTGGATGTGGACGTGGTCGCCCTTCTTGGTGTCCGCGACGACCTTGCCGATGTCGTGCCCGTACTTGATCACGGTGTCGCCCTTCTTGAGGTCGACCATCGCGATCTTGTGGCCGAGCGGGATGGCCTTGAGCGCCTTGACGCGCACGGTCCCGTCGCCTTCCATGAGCCAGCCTTCGAGGGCCGCACCCTGCTTGACGTCTTCGACGACGATGACGCCGACGGTGTCCTTCTTGTCGTGGACGATGAATTGGGTCGCCATTTCCCCCTCGCGGTTTTTATGGGTTTGTCGAACGGTCGCGAACGCTACGCCCCGCTTGCGCGAACCGTCAACATAGTCTTATATAAGATATAGGACATGGAACAGCCGAACCGCCGCCCGCTCTACCGCCAGGTCAAGGATGCGCTGATGCGCCGCCTCGTCGACGGGCATTGGCGCCCCGGCGAACTGATCCCGGCCGAGCATGCGCTGGCATCCGAGCTGGGCGTCAGCCAGGGCACCGCGCGCCGCGCGCTCGACGAGCTGGCGCAGATCAATCTCGTCGTGCGCCGGCAGGGCAAGGGCACCTTCGTGGCCGAGCACACGCGCGAGCGCGCCCTCTTCCATTTCTTCCATCTGGTCGGCGACGACGGCAAGCGCGCTTTGCCCGGCAGCCGCGTGCTGGCCGTGAAGGCCGGGCCCGCGACGCGCGAGGAGGCGCGCCGGCTCGCTCTTTCCGCGGGTGCGAAGGTCGTGCGCCTCCACCGCCTGCGCACGCTCGACGGGCGCGTGGCGATCGTCGAGCGCATCGTGCTGCCCGCCTCCCTCTATGACGGGATCGAGCGGGTCGACCGCGCCAACCTGCCCAACGAGCTCTACAAGCTCTACCAGGACCGCTACGGCGTGTCGGTCGCGCGCGCGGCCGAAAAATTGAAGGCTGCCCCGGCCGGGCCCGAGGACGCCGTACATCTGGGCCTGCGCAGCGGTGCGGCGGTGCTGGAAATCGACCGGATCGCCTACGCGCTCGACGGCAATCCTTGCGAATGGCGGGTGTCGCGCTGCGATACGGCCGACCACCACTACGTCTCGGAAGTGGTCTAGAATTCCGCCATGGCGACCCAAGAGGAAATCCGCAACGGCCTGCGCGAGCTGGACTTCGCCCTCCACGCCGCGTGGAAATTGGGCCAGCACATGGTCGCGGGCTGGATGCACGAGACCAACACGGTCGCGATCTGTGCCGCCCCCGTCTGGCGCGTGCTGGCCGAAGCGCCCAACGTGCCGCGCATCCTGTCGGGCGGAAGGCACATGGGCGAGACGACCTTCGGCGAGGTGTGCAAGGCATTGCAGGCGCGCCCGATCCGCGTCGAACTCCCCTTCACCGTGGGCGACGGCAAGGGCGAGATCGACCCGCAGGTGATCGACCAGGTCGTGCGCCGCTACGGCGTGTCGCGCACCGAGCATCGCGCGGTGATGCTGTTCGACATCGTCGGCTTCTCGAAGGTCGATCCGCTGGCGCAGATGGCGCAGCTCGCCTCGCTCGAATTCTCGATCAACAACGCGGCCAAGAAGCTGGCCGAGGTCGGGCTCGACGTCGAGCTCGCGCGCTCGACCGTCGGCGACGGGTTCTACGTGTGGAACCGCGCGCGCGGCTTCGAGGCGGATTTGCGCACCTACGCCACCATGGTGCTGATCCTTGCCGACAACGCGGTCGCGCGCACGCGCGGCGAGGCGCGCTTCGTGCCCGTCCTTCGCACCTGCTTTTCCATCGGCGGCCATTACGCCTACCACCAGATCGAGGGGACGCGGCCGCGCGGCTTCGAATATCTCGTCGGCGAGGTGACGATCCAGCTCGCCCGCCTGATCGGCAAGGCGCAGGCCAACCAATTGTGCATCGGCAGCTTCGTGCGCCCGACCGAGCCGCCGGTCGTGCGCAATCTCGACACGATCCTGTTCCTGACGCGCGCCGAGAAGCTGCTGGAGAAGATGCAGGGCCTGTCGATCGGCGGCTACGCGATTTCCCGCGTGCGCAGCCAGGTCACCGGCGGCAAGGTCGGCGAGGCAACGCTTCCCGTCGTCATGCACCGCATCGTCGACAAGCACGGCTACAACCACGATCTTTTCAATGCGCGGGTACTGGTGCAGCGCGACGAGACCGACCCGATCGTGGTGGGATTGAAGCCCGAGGATCTGGGCGACTTCGAGGCGACCGCACTGCCCTACAGGCTGCCCGATCCGACCTGACTATTTGAGCCCGAGGCGCGCCTTCAGCCGCGCGTCGATGACGGCATCGGCAAGGTCGATGCCCTCGAACTGCTCTTCCTCGACCGTCACGTCGCGGATGTCGATGCCCGAAACGCTGGCACCCGCGAACTTCGCCCCGCGCAGGTCGGCCGCGCGCAGGATCGCCTTGTCGAGCTTGGCGGCGAACGAACGCCCCGCGGCCAGCGGCAGCGGCGAGAAATCGCAGTCGCGCAGGTCGGCGCGCGTCAGCTTCGCCCCGGCGAGATTGACGCCGCGCATGTCGGCCCCGGCGAACTTGCAGTCGCGCAGGTCCGCACCCGCAAGGCGCGCGCCCTGCAGCTGGCAGCCGCGCAGGTCGAGGCCCACGAAGA
The DNA here is from genome assembly GCA_964416335.1 of uncultured Azospirillum sp. Lineage (GTDB taxonomy): Bacteria > Pseudomonadota > Alphaproteobacteria > CACIAM-22H2 > CACIAM-22H2 > Tagaea. The sequence goes on along the minus strand of CAYQDN010000045.1, from coordinate 15,933 downwards.
TCGCGCCCTCGGCGCGCAGGCCGACGAGAAGCTGGCCCACCAGCGACGGCAGCTTGCGGCAGTCGTAACCCGAAAGATCGGCGACCTTGCCCTCGGCCCCGCCGGTCTTGGCCCAGAGGGCGTGCAGGCGCAGCAGCTCGTCCGGTGCGATGCCCTGCTCGGACAGCGCCTTGCCCGCGAGGTTGTCGTTGACGACATCGACCAGCGTGGCCCCGTCCATCACGGCATTCGCAAGCTTGGTGCCGGTCATCACCGCCCCGTCGAGCGAAGCACCCGAGCAGTTGGCGCCCGAAAGATCGGCACCCGCGAGATTGGCGCCGACGAGCTGGGCCTTCTGCAGGTTGGCGCGCGCGAGCTTGCAGTCGCGCATGATCGCGTCGGTGAAATCGGCCTGCCCCGCCAGCATGCCGTCCATCGAGGCTTCGGAGAGATTGGCGGCCGCGAGCTTGGCGCCCTGCAGTTCGGTCGCCCCCACTTCGCCGAGCTTGAGGGCGTGCAGGTTGCCGGCCCTGTCCTTCTGCGTGATCGAGCCTTCGCGAAGGTCGGCCTGGATGAGGTTGGCGCGCGTCAGGTTGGCCCCGCGCAGGCACGCCCCGCGCAGGTCCGAGCGCATCAGGCTCGCCCCTTCGAGATCGCATTCGCGGAAATCGCAGGCGAAGAGCGTGGCGCGGTCGAGCACGCAGTCCGACATCATGGCGCCGCGGAACGAGGCCCCCGTGCAGTCGGCCTCGGTGAGGTTGGCCCCCGCCATCGCCATGCCGCCCAGATCGGCGAAGGCCAGCATCGCGCGCACGCCGCCCGGTTTGCCCGTGCGGAAGCGCTCGTGAAGGGCAATCACGTTGGCAAGTTCGGAGTGCGACAGCTTCTTGCGCTGAACTTTTGAACTATTGGTCGACAGCATCCCGCCCCCAATTGCGACCAGCCTTCAACGAATGCCTTACTCGGGCATGGAAATCAAGGTGTTACAGTACACCTGTTACGCGACGGCGTACGTACTACAATCACTCCGACCCTGAGGGAGGCCCCATGACACCGCGTCGGAACCTGCTGCTGGCCGCTCTCGGCCTGACTGCCCTGCCTGCAATTGCGCGCGCCCAGGGGCTTCTCGACCAGGGCCGCAACCTGCTCAACCAGGGCGGCGTTTCGCTCCCCGGTACGGGCGGCACCAAGGGGGCCGGCCTGTCGGTTTCCGAGATCGTGCAGGGCCTCAAGGACGCGCTTTCCAAGGGCAGCGAGAAGACCGTGGCCCGTCTGGGCAAGGCCGGCGGATTTCTTTCGGACCAGGCCATCCACATCCCGCTGCCCGACCAGCTCAAGCAGGTCCAGTCGGCGCTGCATGCGGTCGGGGCCTCGGGCCTTGCCGACGATCTGGAAACGCGCATGAACCGGGCGGCCGAAGCGGCGGCCCCCAAGGCCAAGGAGCTGTTCCTTTCCGCGATCCGCGCCATGAGCGTGTCGGACGCGCAGGGCATCCTCAACGGCCCGGTCGATGCCGCCACGCAGTATCTGCGCAAGGCGACGGGCGGCCAGCTCGGCACGCAGATCCGCCCGATGATCGAGACCGCGCTGCAGCAGGCCGGCGCCGTGAAGGCGTACGATTCGATGCTCGGCCGCTACGCGCAGATCCCGGGCCTGCCCGACCTCAAGGCCAACATCGTCGACTGGACGCGCGACAAGGGCCTCGACGGCATCTTCCATTATATCGCGACCGAGGAGGCCGACATCCGCGCCAACCCGGCCGCGCGCACGACAGAGCTGCTGCGCAAGGTGTTCGGCTGACGCGCGACGCCCTGCCCGCTATAGTCCGCAACGTTTTCCCGTCACTGAAATCTCCGGAGCTGATCCGCCCATGGCTGCGCCCTCCACCTTCACGACCCGCCCCGAAATCGCCGGCACGTTCGGCGTGGTTTCCTCGACGCACTGGATCGCCAGCCAGGTCGGCATGGGCATCCTCGAGAAGGGCGGCAACGCGTTCGATGCGGCCGTCGCCGCGGGCTTCACGCTGCAGGTGGTCGAGCCGCACATGAACGGGCTGGGCGGCGACGCGGTGCTGATCGCGTGCACGGCCAACGGCAAGCCCAAGGTCATCTGCGGGCAGGGCGTGTCGCCGGCGAAGGCGACCATCGCGCACTACAAGTCGGAAGGGATCGACGTGATCCCGGGGACCGGCCTGCTCGCCGCCGTCGTGCCGGGTGCGTTCGACGCGTGGCTGACGATGCTGCGCGACTACGGCACCATGACGCTGGCCGAGGTGATGGCGCCGGCGATCGGCTACGCCAAGGAAGGTTTCCCGCTGCTCCCCGGTGTCGCCGGTGCCGTCGCGTCCGTTTCGGAAATCTTCAAGACCGAGTGGAAGACGTCCGCCGCGACGTGGATGCCGGGCGGCAACGTGCCGGTCGCCGGAACGCTGTTCGCCAATTCCAAGCTTGCCGACACGCTGCAGCGCCTGCTCGCCGAGGGGGCGTCCGCCGGGCCCGACCGCGAGGCGCAGATCGAGAAGGCGCGCAACGCCTACTACAAGGGCTTCGTCGCCGAGGCGATCGACAAGTTCTGCCGCGAGAACGAGATCATGGATGTCTCGGGCAAGCGCCATAAGGGCGTGCTGTCGGCCGACGACATGGCCGCGTGGCGGGCGCCCGTCGAGGACCCGACGACCTTCGACTATCGCGGCATCACCGTGTGCAAGGCCGGCCCGTGGAGCCAGGGGCCGGTGTTCCTGCAGGTTCTCGCGTTGCTGCAGGGCTACGACATCGCGTCGATGGACACGACGGGGCCGGAATTCATCCACCTGCTCGTCGAGGCAACCAAGATCGCCTATGCCGACCGCGAGGCGTGGTACGCCGACCCGGATTTCACCAACGTGCCGATGAAGACGATGCTGTCGGCGAAGTACAACGACGAGCGCCGCAAGCTGATCGGCGACACGGCCAATTTCGACCTGCGCCCCGGCTCGCCCGACGGGCGCAACCCGGCACTGCCGAAATTCAACGTCGTGGGCACGAAGAAGCACATCCCCGGCATGGGCGGCTTCGGCGAGCCCGCGCGCGTGGAAAGCGACGCGCTTGCGACCGAACGCTATCGCGACGGCGGTGCGTCGGCGATGGCGCGCGCGGGCCGTGCGGCACAAGGCCCGGCGGAAGGCGACACCTGCCATCTCGACGTGATCGACCGCTGGGGCAACATGGTGGCGTGCACGCCGTCGGGCGGCTGGCTGCAGAGCTCGCCGACGATCCCGGATCTGGGCTTCTGCCTCGGCTCGCGCGGCCAGATGTTCTGGCTGCAGGAAGGCCTGCCGTCGAGCCTCACGCCGAAGATGCGCCCGCGCACGACGCTCACACCGTCGCTGGCGATGAAGGACGGCAAGCCGTGGATGGCCTTCGGCTCGCCCGGCGGCGACAACCAGGACCAGTGGATTGCACAATTCTTCCTGCGCCATGTCGACCACAAGCTCAACATGCAGGCGGCGATGGACGCCCCCATGCTGCAGACCGACCATTGGCCCAACTCGTTCTTCCCGCGCGAGGCGCGCCCCGGCAAGGTGCAGCTCGAATCGCGCTTCCCCAAGGAAACGATCGAAGCGCTCAAGGCCAAGGGCCACGACATCGAGGTCGGCGGCGAATGGTCGCTGGGCCGCAACGCCGCCGCCAAGCGCGAAGGCAAGCTGATGAAGGCCGCCGCCACGCCGCGCCTGCAGCAGGCCTACGCGGTCGGGCGCTAACCCCTCGCCCCCGCCCTCTCCCGCAAGGGGAGAGAGAGTCCGACCGTCGGGGTGGACGCACAGTGTGTACGTCATCAAGACTGGAATCCCCTCTCCCCTTGCGGGAGAGGGTTAGGGTGAGGGGTCCTTGACCGACGGTACTTCCGAAATCCTCGCCCTCGCCTCGGCGGTCGCCTGGGCGAGCGGCATCAATCTCTATGCGGCCGTCCTCGCCCTTGGCGGCATGCACCATCTCGGGATCGTCACGCTGCCCGAGCACCTGCAGCTCGTCGCGTCGTTCCCGGTGATGGCGGCGGCTTGCGGGCTCTATCTTGCCCAGTTCGTCGCCGACAAGATCCCGGGCGTCGATCTCGGCTGGGACGCGATCCACACCTTCATCCGCATTCCGGCCGGCGCCTTCCTTGCGGCGGCCACGGTGGGCGATGCGGATTCCGCGATGAAGGTGGCGGCGGCCCTCGCCGGCGGCGCCCTGTCGCTGGGCGCGCACGCGACGAAGGCGAGCAGCCGGCTCCTCGTCAACACGCACCTGCCATTCGTGGGCACGGCCCTCGCGTCGGTCGCCGAGGATGTCGCGGTGGTCTACGGCCTCTATACGGCCGTCACCAACCCGCTGTGGTTCCTGGCGGCACTCGCCGTGCTGATCGTCGTGATGGGGCTCGTGCTGTGGATGCTGGCGAAGTTCGTGCGCTACGCAGCCACGAAGATCGCCGGGATGTTCAGGGGCAAGCCCGCCTGAAAGGCGGCGCGCGCCGTACTCACCCAGCCCGCGATGGCGGCAAAGGCAAGGGCCGCGGCAAGACACGCGGCGAGGAAGCCGCGGGGATCGATCGCTGGGGGCCGGCGTTTGTTGCGCATACCCGAAATCCAAGCATATTCCGTGCCGCGTGGCGAGTCGGGGATGGGGTCACCCCCTAAACCGTCATGCCCGGGCTTGTCCCGGGCATCCACGACTTCGGCGGCCGCAGAATCACAAAAGCCGTGGATGCCCGGCATTCGCCGGGCATGACGGAACCGGCGAAAGCCTAGCCCTTCGTCTTATACAGCGGTGCCGAAACACCCTTGAGCGAAAGCCGCTTGCGGTCGGGCTCGGGGGCCGACAGCGCCTCGCACTCGACGAACGTGGCAAGGCAGCGCTTCGTCAGGTCCTTGTAGTCCTGCGTGCCGCCGCGTTTCCACTCGATCTCCTTGTCGGTCACCTCGCGCAGGATCTTGGCCGGGATGCCGGCGACCAGCGTGCGCGGCGGGACGACGAAGCCCGCCTTGACGAAGGCCATCGCCGCGACGATGGCGCATTCGCCGACCACCGCCCCGTCCATCACGACCGCGTTCATGCCCACGAGCGCGTCGCGCTTGATCGTGCAGCCATGCAGGATGGCGCCGTGGCCGATATGGGCGTCGGTCTCCAGCACCGTGTCGGTGTCGGGAAAGCCGTGGACCACGCAGTTGTCCTGCAGGTTCGAACCTTCCTGCATGACCAGCCGGCCGAAATCGCCGCGCATCGCGGCCCCCGCCCCGATATAGCAGCCGGGCCCGACGATCACGTCGCCGATCAGCACGGCCGTGGGATGCACGAAGCTTGTCGGGTCGACGACGGGCACCATGCCGTCGATCGCGTAGACGCGCGGGCGCGGGGCGTTCATGCCGGCACCGCGGCGGCCGTGCGGCGGACCTGCGCCACGTGGAAGCGCGGGGCGACGAAGCCTGGGTCGGTCAGCGAGGCGTTGGCCGCCGGGTTGCAGCCCGTCGCGTGATAGTCGCTGAACGCGGCCGACTGGTTGACGAACACGCCCCCTGTCAGGTTCGCCGACAGCGCCACGCCCACGTCGGCCGCACGTTCCTCGGCCGCCGCAAGATAGCCCTCGTCGGTCGAATAGACCGCGGCCGTGATGGCACCCTTCTTCGCGATGGTGCCGAAGGCGGCGTCGAGGCAGGCGTTCGCGTCCGAAGCCGTCACCAGATAGGCGATGGGCCCGAACATCTCCTGCCCGTAGATCGCGGACTGGCTCGCGTCCAGCGCCACGACCAGCGGCGAACGCAGCGTGGCGTCGGGGAAATTCGGGTGCGTCATCGCCGCACTGGCGCGCACCACCTTGCCCTGGCGCGAGGCGGTCTCGAGGCGCGCGAGAATCGCCGGGTTCTGGATCGCCCCCAGCACTTCGGCCGCGCGTGCGGGATCGCCGAGCAGTTTGTCGATCGCCGTCGCGAGCTGCGCGCCGAATTCGGCGGGTGACAGCACGCCTTCCGGCGTCTTCACGCCCGATGCGGGCACGAAGATGTTCTGCGGCGTCGTGCACATCTGGCCCGAATAGAGGGCGAGCGAGAAGGCAAGGTTCTGGAACATGCCCTTGGCGTTGTCCGTGCTCTCGACCACCACGGCGTTCGTCCCGGCCTTCTCGGCGAAGATCGTCGCGTGGCCGGCGTTCTTCGACAGCCAGTCGCCGAACTCCGGCCCGCCGGTATAGTCGATGATCGCGATCTCGGGCCGCTTGGCCAAGGTCTGCGCCACGGGCGCATAGATCCCGTCGGCCATCAGCTGGACGCCGTTGGGATCGAGGCCCGCCTCCTTCAGCACTTCGCGCGCGATGCGCACCGTGATCGCCAGCGGCAGGATCGCGAAGGGATGCGGCTTCACCAGCGTGGGATTGCCGGTGGCGAGATTGGCGAACAACGCGGGATAGGTGTTCCAGGTCGGGAACGTGGCGCAGCCGATGGCGAGGGCGATGCCCTTGGGCACGATGCGGTAATCCTTGTCGAGGACGAGCGGCGGGTTCTTGCCCTGCGGCTTTTCCCAGCGCGCGTGGGCGGGGATGCGCGCCATCTCCCGCCACGCGGTCGCGACGGCTTCGAGCCCGCGGTCCTGCGCGTGCGGGCCGCCGGCCTGGAAGGCCATCACGAAGCCCTGCCCGGTCGTGTGCATGACGGAATAGGCGATCTCGAACGACGCCTTGTTGAGACGCGCGAGGATCTCGAGGCAGGCGCCCACGCGCGCCGCCACGCCCGCCTTGCGCAGGTTCGTGCGCGCGGCGGCGGCGTTGGCGAACGCGGCTTCGATCTCGAGGCGCGGATAGGCGATCTTCAGGTCGAAGCCGTAGGGCGAGCGTTCGGCGCCCACGGTGCCGCTGGCGGTCTGGTCGAGGGCGAAGGGCTGGCCCAGCCTTGCCTCGAACGCCTTCTTCGCGTCCTCGTTGGCGGTCTCGCCGTAGATCTTGCCGGACGGGGCTTCGGGATAGGCCGACCAGTAGCCGCGACTGTCGAGGGCGGCACAGGCGGCGTCGAGCGTGGCGCGATGGCGTTCGAAAAACATGCCTGTTGGTCCCTCAAGCTGGCCGGTCCGGCCGCCAGACTTAGCGCGAAACGCACGGGACCGGAAACCCCATTCGTTGACCGACCGGTCAGAGAATGGGGTTGCAGGGCGGGCGGCGGCTTGGCATGGTCTTGAGCCCACGGGGGGAACCGACGCGAATGCCCAACAGGACGATCCGCACGGCGCTCGAGGACGGGGTCGCATCGATCACGCTCGACCGCCCGGACAAGCTCAACGCCTTCGTGCCGGAAATGCATGTCGAGCTGCGCGCCGCCCTCGACGATGCGGCCCGCTCGGGTGCGCGCGCGGTGTTCCTCACCGGCGAAGGGCGCGGCTTCTGTGCAGGCCAGGATCTGGGCCAGCGCAAGGACGGCGACACGCCCGACCTCTCCGACACGCTCGACCGGCTCTACAACCCGCTGATCCGCACGATCCAGGCGCTGCCGCTGCCGGTCGTGTGCGCGGTCAACGGCGTCGCCGCCGGGGCCGGCATGTCGCTGGCCCTTGCCTGCGACATCGTCCTTGCCGCGCGCTCGGCGACGTTCCTGCAGGCCTTCGTCAAGATCGGGCTTGCCCCCGACAGCGGCTCGACCTGGTTCCTGCCGCGCCTTGCCGGCACCGCGCGCGCGCGCGGCCTTGCCATGCTGGGCGAGAAGATCACCGCCGAGCAGGCCGCCGACTGGGGCCTGATCTGGAAAGTGTGCGACGACGAGCGCGTGAAGGACGAGGCGCTCGGCCTCGCCCGCCATCTCGCCACGCAGCCGACCAGGGCGCTTGCCGCGATCAAGGCCGCGATCCACGGGGCGGCCGGCCGCACGCTCGACGAGCAGCTCGACCACGAACGCGACATCCAGGGCGCGCTGGGCCGCACGGCGGACTATCGCGAGGGTGTCGCCGCGTTCTTCGAGAAGCGCAAGCCGCGCTTCGAGGGCAACTGACATGAAGGCGATCGCGCCGGACCGGACCGTCGGCATCGTGGGCACGGGCGCCATGGGAACGGGCATTGCACAGGTCGCCGCCGGTGCGGGCCACCGCGTGCGGCTCTACGACGCGCGCGAAGGGGCCGTCGATGCGGCGATCGCGAACCTCGCCCGGACGCTCGACGGGCTCGTCTCCAAGGGCAAGCTCGCGGCGGACAAGGCCGAACTCGTCAAGGGGCGCCTCGAACCGGCCGAGACGCTTGCCGATCTCGATGTCTGCGCGCTGGTCGTCGAGGCGATCGCCGAGGATCTCGAAGCCAAGCGCCGGCTCTTCACCGATCTCGAATCCGTCGTGGGCGACGATTGCATCCTCGCCACCAACACCTCCTCGCTGTCGATCTCCGCGATCGCGCGCGGCCTCGGCCGGCCCGGGCGCGTGGCGGGCTTCCATTTCTTCATGCCGGCACCCGTCATGGCGCTGGTCGAGATCGTCTCGGCGCTGACCACGTCGGCGGACGTGGCGCAGACGCTGTTCGACACCGCGACCGCGTGGGGCAAGGCGCCCGTGCACGCCACGTCCACGCCCGGCTTCGTCGTCAACCGCTGTGCGCGTCCCTTCTATGCCGAGGCGCTGCGCCTGCTGACCGAGCGCGCGGCGGATCCCGCCACCATCGACGCGGTCATGCGCGATGCCGGCGGCTTCCGCATGGGGCCATGCGAGCTGATGGACATGATCGGCCACGACGTGAACTTCGCCGTGACCAATTCGGTGTTCGACGCCTATTTCAAGGACCCGCGCTATCTGCCCTCGGTCCTGCAGGCCGAGATGGTCGCGGCCGGGCGGCTGGGCCGCAAGAGCGGGCGCGGCTTCTTCGGCTACGGCCCGCAGGCCGACAAGCCCTATCCCTCGACCGAGCCGGTGGGCACGAGGCCCACGCAGGTCGTCGTCGAGGGCGATCTCGATTTCCTCGAACCGATGATCGCGCGCGCCAAGGACGTCGAGCTGGCCGTGCACCGCCGCCCGGCGGGCCCGCGCGGGCCTTCGCTGCTGGTCGACGGCGTGGCCTTGCGCCTCACCGACGGGCGCACGGCGACGTTGCGCGCCAGGGAAACCGGCGAGCATGCGCTGGTGCTGCACGACCTTGCTCTCGACTATTCGAGCTGTGCGCGCATCGCCATCGCGGCGGCCGACCAGGCGACGGGGCAGGCAAGTGCCGTTGCGTCGGGCTTCTTCCAGGCCTGCGGCGTGGCGGTGTCGCTGATCGACGACGCGCCCGGCCTCATCGTCATGCGCACGCTCGCCATGCTGGTCAACGAGGCGCTGGAAGCCGTGCAGCAGGGCGTGGTGACGGCCGATGGCGTGGATGTCGCGATGACCAAGGGTGTGAACTACCCCAAGGGCCCGTTCGCGTGGGGCCGCGAGATCGGCCTGCCGACGGTCAAGACCGTGCTCGACAATCTCGCCCGCCACTATGGCGAGGACCGCTACCGCGCCTCGCCGCGCCTCAACCGCCTGGTCGCGCGCGAACGATGAGCGTCCTGTCCAAAGACGAGATCGCCGCCAGGGCCGCCGAGGCGATGTGGGCGCAGGACCGCGCGTCGAAGCATCTGGGCATGGAGCTCGTCTCGGCGACCGCGAGCAAGGCGACCTTGCGCATGAAGGTGCGCGCGGAATTCTGCAACGGCCATGCGATCTGCCATGGCGGCTTCATCTTCACGCTGGCGGATTCGACCTTCGCCTTCGCCTGCAACAGCCACAACAAGGTGACGGTCGCCAACAACTGCGCGATCACGTTCGTCGCCGCCGCCAAGGAAGGCGACGTGCTGACCGCCAATGCGGTCGAGGTGCATCGCGGCGGCCGCTCGGGCGTGACCGAGGTCGAGGTGCGCGACCAGACCGGAAAGCTCGTCGCCCTGTTCCGCGGCCACTCGACCCAGATCAAGGGCGAGCTCGTACCCGGCCTGACACCCGAGGAACCAAGGAAATGAAAGACGCCTTCATCGTCGACGCGATCCGCACGCCGGTCGGCCGCTATGGCGGCGCCCTCTCGGGCGTGCGCACCGACGATCTTGCCGCACTCCCGATCCGCGAACTGGTGAAGCGCAATCCGGGCGTGGATTTCGCGACGCTCGACGACGTGATCCTCGGCTGCGCCAACCAGGCGGGCGAGGACAACCGCAATGTCGCGCGCATGGCGCTGCTGCTGGCGGGGCTTCCCGTCGGCGTTTCCGGCACGACGATCAACCGGCTATGCGGCTCGGGGCTCGACGCACTCGCCATGGCCGCACGCGCCATCCGTACGGGCGAATGCGACCTGATGATCGCGGGCGGGGTCGAAAGCATGAGCCGCGCCCCCTTCGTGATGGGCAAGGCCGAGAGTGCCTTCAGCCGCGAGGCCGCGATCCACGACACCACCATCGGCTGGCGTTTCGTCAATCCGCTGATGAAGCAGCTGCACGGGACCGATTCGATGCCCGAGACGGCCGAGAACGTGGCCGCGGACTATAAGGTCAGCCGCGAGGACCAGGACGCGTTCGCCCTGCGCAGCCAGACCAAGGCGCTGGCCGCACAGGCCAACGGGCGCCTCGCGATGGAGATCGTCGCGGTCGAGACCAAGAAGGGCAAGGAGACGGTGCTGGTCGACAAGGACGAGCATCCGCGCGCCACGTCGCTCGAAGCGCTGGCGAAGCTCCGCGCACCCTTCCGGGCGGGCGGTTCGGTCACCGCCGGCAACGCCTCGGGCGTCAATGACGGGGCCGCCGCCCTGCTGCTCGCCTCCGAAGACGCCATCAAGCGCTTCAACCTCACGCCGCGCGCGCGCGTGGTGGGGGCCGCGAGTGCGGGTGTACCCCCGCGCATCATGGGCATGGGGCCGGCCCCGGCGACCAAAAAGCTGCTGGCGAAGCTCGGCTGGAAGGTCGCCGATCTCGACGTGATCGAGCTCAACGAAGCCTTCGCCGCACAGGCGCTGCCGGTCTTGCGCGAGCTTGGGCTTGCCGACGATGCCGCCCACGTGAACCCGAATGGCGGGGCGATCGCACTCGGCCATCCGCTGGGCATGTCGGGGGCGCGCATGGCGATGTCGGCGATGATCGAGCTCCACCAGAAGAACAGGAAGCGCGCACTCGCGACGATGTGCATCGGCGTCGGGCAAGGGATCGCGCTCGCACTCGAACGCGTGTGAGGACACGTCCATGGCGGCGAAAAAGAAGAAGGCGCCTTTCCGCTTCAGATTGACGGCGCGCGGCCCCGCCGGGGCGGGCGGCAAGCAGCTGCGCGACGGCTGCCCGCGCAAGCTGCTCGACGCGATCGAGATCGCCAGCCGCGACGAGATCGCCGCGTTGCAGACCAAGCGCCTCAAGGCGACGCTCGCCCTCGCGTACAAGAACGTCCCGCTCTACCGGAAGAAGTTCGACAAGGCCGGCGTCCATCCGTCGGATTTCCGCAAGCTCGACGACATCGCGAAATTCCCCTTCACGACGAAGGCCGACCTGCGCGACGCCTATCCGTTCGGCATGTTCGCCATCCCGCGCGAGAAATGCGTGCGCATCCATGCTTCGTCGGGCACCACGGGCAAGCCGACGGTCGTGGGCTACAGCCGCAACGACATCGCGAACTGGGCCCATCTCGTCGCGCGCTCGATCCGCGCTTCGGGCGGGCGGCCGGGCGATCTTTTGCATGTCGCCTACGGCTACGGGCTCTTCACCGGCGGGCTGGGCGCGCATTACGGCGGCGAAGCGCTGGGCTGCACGGTCATCCCGATGTCGGGCGGGCAGACCGAGAAGCAGGTCCAGCTGATCGCCGATTTCAAGCCGCAGCTGATCATGGTCACGCCCAGCTACATGCTGGCGATCGCCGACGAGTTCGAGAAGCAGGGCCTCGACCCGCGCAAATCCTCGCTGCTGGTCGGCATCCACGGCGCCGAGCCGTGGACCGACAGTATGCGCAAGGAGATCGAGGCGCGCTTCGCGCTCGATGCCGTCGACATCTACGGCCTGTCGGAAGTGATGGGCCCCGGTGTCGCCAACGAATGCATCGAGACCAAGGACGGCCCGACGATCTGGGAAGACCATTTCTTCCCCGAGATCGTCGATCCGGGGACCGGCGATGCGCTGGCCGACGGCAAGTCGGGCGAACTCGCCTTCACGACGCTGACCAAGGAAGCCTTCCCGGTCGTGCGCTACCGCACGCGCGACCTGACGACATTGCTGCCCGGTACGGCGCGCTCGATGCGCCGCATGGCGCGCATCACCGGGCGCAGCGACGACATGATGATCGTGCGCGGCGTCAACGTGTTCCCCACGCAGATCGAGGAGCTGATCCTGAAGGACCGGCACCTCTCGCCGCACTACGTGCTGGAGCTGCGCCGCGAAGGGCGGCTCGACACGCTCGACATCGTCGTCGAGCCCAAGCCCGAGCATGCCGGCAACCCCGACGCGCTCGGCAGGTCGGCCGCCCTGCTGGTGCAGAACGTGAAGGCCTATATCGGCGTGACGGCGGGCGTGCATATCGCCGAGGTGGGCAAGGTCGCCCGCTCGATCGGCAAGGCAAGGCGCGTCATCGACCTGCGGCCGAAGGACTAGCGGGCGCACCATTCGCGCCACAGCGCGCGATAGGCGGCCTCCAGCTCGCGCACGTGCTGCGGGCTTTCCAGAAGTGTGGAGGCCGGAAAGCGCGCGCGAAGGCCGCCGCGATACGCGTCGAGCCTTGCCGGATCTTGCGCCAGTGCCACCGCCTTGGCGACATAGCCGTCCGCGTCGTCGGCGACGAGATCGGCGCAGCCGAGGCGCGACAGGATGCAGTCGCCGAGCCTGCCATAGGGCGGCCGCGCGCGTTCGCTCACCGTCGGCACGCCCATCCACGCCGCGCAGGTCGTCGTGCGCCCGCCATTGAAGGGCAGACTGTCGAGCAGCAGGTCGACGTCGGCGAAATTGTCCCAGTAGCCCTCGCCATCGGTGTAGCCGCGGAACTCGACGCGCGAAACGTCGATGCCCAGCGCGGTCCACGCCGCACGCATGCGCGCGACTTCGCCCGCGTCCAGCTTTTCCGGCCCCTTGACGATCAGCGGGGCACCGGGAAGTGCGGCCATCACCTGCGCCCAGCGCCTGACCGTGCCCGGCGAGATCTTGGCCAGCCGGTTGAAGCTGCCCAGCACCACGCCCGGGCCGCCGCGGTGGCGCGGTGCGGGCATGATCGGCTTGTCGGGCAGCATCGAGGTCGTGAAATAGCCCGACGGCAGCTCGACGATGCGGTCGCCCGACAGCCGGGCGAGCAGCCCGCCCGCCGCAAGCCACGGATCGACGAACGAGGCGTCGAGCGCCTTCATGCAGATCGCCGGCGACTGCGAGATGCACTCGACCTGCACCGGGGCGGCACGCAGGGCGAGCACGCCCAGCCGGTGGTCCTGCCACGAGCCCATCGAATGCATCAGCACGTCGATCCGGTCGGCCCGGATGCGCGCGGCCAATGCCGCATCGTCGAGCGCCGCGGACGGGACCCAGATGTCGGCAAGCGCCTTCAGCTCGGCGCTGACATGGTCCTCGACCGGTGAGGTCGCATAGACGATCACCTCGACCTGCGTGCGGTCGTGCAACGCGAAGATCGGCCGCAGTACCGCCGAACCGATATGCGCATGCACGTTCGACGACACGTAGCCGACGCGCAGCCGGCGGCCGGGATCGCGCGTATTCGCGAACGGCGTCGGGTTCTCGCGGCCGTCATAACGCCGCCCGAAAACCCTGTGCGCCGCGAACAGGGCTTCGTCCGGCACGTCCGCGTCGAAGGCCAGCGCCACGAGCCGGCGCGATTCGATGTCGATCCGCGCAGGGGCGAGAGCGAGCGCATGGTCGTAGGCGCGCACCGAATCGGGCACGCGGCCCCACACGCCGAGCAGGGCCGTGCCCAGATCGTCCCACGCCGGAACGGCCGACGGATCGAGGGCGACCGCGCGCTCCAGCGCTTCGACGGCGCCCGCCCCGTTGCCGGCGAGCATGCGGACATGGCCGAGATTGCGCCACAGCACCGCGTCGCCGGGGACCAGCTGCAGCGCGCGCTCGAACGCGTCGGCGGCCTGCGCGAACAGCGACAGGTCGTTGCAGGCAAGCCCGAGCCCCGACCAAGCGGCCAGCAGCGCGGGCATGTTCATCGCCGCGATGGCGAAGGCGGCGTGCGCTTCGAGCGGACGGCCGGCGGCACGGAACTGGCGGCCCGCCTCGACGAGGCTTTCGGCCGTCATGCCCGGCGGGATTTTCGGGATGTCCGTCACCCATCCCCCTTAGGGGCCGGTCCCGGCCCTGTCAATCGCGCCGCGGCAATTCGCCGTTTGGCATGTGGCCCGCCGCGGTCGTAGCCTTGGCCGCAAGAACGAGGGAGCGACCGCCCGATGGGCTTCGACTATCCGGACTATGCCTTCCGCCCGGTGCCCGACCTGCGCGCCGGCCCGCCCGCCCGCCATCCGGTCGTCGTGATCGGTGCGGGGCCGGTGGGGCTCGCCCTCGCCATCGACCTTGCCTTGCGCGGCACGCACGTCGTGCTCGTCGACGAGGACCGCACCGTGTCGCTGGGCTCGCGCGGCCTGTGCTACGCCAAGCGCACGCTCGAGATCTTCGACAGGCTGGGCTGTGCCGCCCCGATGGTGGACAAGGGCGTGGTCTGGCAGGTCGGCAAGGTGTTCTTCGGCGAGAAGCAGGTCTATTCCTTCGACCTGCTGCCCGAAAGCGGCCACCGCTTCCCCGCCTTCGTCAACCTGCAGCAATACCGGCTCGAGAAAATCCTCGTCGACCGCGCGCTGGAAATCCCCGGCCTCGATCTGCGCTTCCGCACGAAGGTGACGGGCGTGGTGCCGCACGCGGACCGCGTGGCGCTGTCGCTGGAAACGCCGGACGGGACCTACGCGATCGACGCGGACTGGGTCGTGGCGTGCGACGGGGCGCGCAGCCCGACGCGCCGGGCGCTGGGCCTCGATTTCCGCGGCCGCGTGTTCGAGGACCGCTTCCTGATCGCCGACGTGCGCATGAAGGCGGAATTCCCGACCGAACGCTGGTTCTGGTTCGAACCGCCCTTCCACGAAGGCGGCTCCACACTTCTGCACAAGCAGCCCGACGACCTTTGGCGCATCGATTTCCAGCTCGGCTGGGGGGCGGATCCGGAAAAGGAGAAGGACCCCGCGAAGGTCGCCGCACGCGTGCGCGCGATGCTGGGGCCGAAGGCCGATTTCGAGATCGAGTGGATCAGCATCTACACGTTCCAGTGCCGGCGCATCGAACGCTTCCGGCACGGGCGCGTGCTGTTCGCGGGCGATGCCGCCCACCAGGTCAGCCCCTTCGGCGCGCGGGGGGCGAACTCGGGCGTGCAGGATGCCGACAATCTCGGCTGGAAGCTCGCCCTCGTCGCCGCCGGGGCCGCCCCCGAACGCCTGCTCGACAGCTACGACAGCGAGCGCGTCGAGGCGGCGGACGAGAACATCCTCAACTCCACGCGTGCCACCGACTTCATCACGCCCAAGAACGCCGCCTCGCGCCTGTTCCGCGACGCCACGCTGGAACTGGCGCGCGACCACGCCTTCGCGCGGAGGCTCGTCAATTCCGGGCGGCTGTCGGTGCCCACGCGGCACGAAGGCTCGCCGCTCTCCACGCAAGACGGCGACGAGTTCGCCGGCGGCCCGCCGCCGGGTGCCCCCGCCCTCGACGCGCCTCTGGGCGAGGACTGGCTGCTCGACCTGCTGAAGGCCGGCTTCACGCTGCTGCATTTCGGCGATGCGGTTCCCGCCACGTTCGCGCATCTGGCACAGCTGCCGGTTCCGGTGCGCGTCTGGACCATCCCGCCATCCGCCGGGCTCGCCTGGACGCGCTACGACGCACGGCCCGGCACCGTCTATCTCTTCCGCCCCGACCAGCATGTCTGCTGGCGCGCGCGCCGCTTCGTCTTCGAGGCGGTCGCGAGCGCCATGCGGCGCGCGACCGCCGGCGCCCAAAGCCCCAGCGAGGAAAAC
>CAYQDN010000044.1:0-33126 GCA_964416335.1 uncultured Azospirillum sp. | reverse complement strand
CAAGCTGATCCTGTCGGACCCCAACGTCGAGGGCATCCTCGTCAACATCTTCGGCGGGATCATGCGTTGCGACGTCATCGCCGAAGGCGTGGTCGCCGCGGCCCGCGAGGTGGCGCTCAACGTGCCGCTGGTCGTGCGCCTGGAAGGGACCAACGTCGATCTCGGCAAGAAGATCCTCAAGAACTCCGGCCTCAAGATCGTGTCGGGCGACAACCTCGCCGACGCGGCCGAAAAGATCGTCAAGGCCGTGAAGGAGGCCGCATAACATGGCCGTACTCGTCGACAAGAACACCAAGGTCATCTGCCAGGGCTTCACCGGCGCGCAGGGCACCTTCCACTCCGAGCAGGCGGTCGCCTACGGCACCAAGATGGTCGGTGGTGTGACGCCCGGCAAGGGCGGCTCCAAGCATCTCGACCTGCCGGTGTTCAACACGGTGGACGAAGCGGTGCGCGTCACCGGGGCCGACGCCTCGGTCATCTACGTGCCGCCGCCCTTCGCGGCCGACGCGATCCTCGAGGCGGTCGACGCCAAGGTCCGCCTCGTCGTGTGCATCACCGAAGGCATCCCGGTTCTCGACATGGTGCGCGTCAAGCGCGCCATGCAGGGCACCAAGTCGCGCCTGATCGGGCCGAACTGCCCGGGTCTCATCACGCCGGGCGAATGCAAGATCGGCATCATGCCCGGCCACATCCACAGCCGCGGCAAGATCGGCATCGTCTCGCGCTCGGGCACGCTGACCTACGAAGCGGTCGCCCAGACGACGGCGGCCGGTCTCGGCCAGACGACGTGCGTGGGTATTGGCGGCGATCCGGTCAACGGCACGAACTTCATCGACGTGCTCGAGCTGTTCGTCGCGGACCCCGAGACGGTCGGCATCATCATGATCGGCGAGATCGGCGGTTCGGCCGAGGAAGAGGCCGCCGCCTTCTTCAAGGCGTCGAAGTCCAAGAAGCCGATCGTCGGCTTCATCGCGGGCGTCACGGCCCCGCCGGGACGGCGCATGGGTCATGCCGGAGCGATCATCTCCGGCGGCAAGGGCACGGCCGGCGACAAGATCGAGGCGATGAAGTCGGCCGGCTACATGGTGGCCGACAGCCCGGCGGCACTCGGTTCGACGATGCTCAAGGCGATGAAGGGCTGATCCGGATAAACCTCGCATCCACCCCCGAAGGCTGACAATGGCGACGCATCCCGATCTCGACTCCCTGTTCAACGGTGCCAACGCCGTCTATCTGGCGGAACTTCTCGACCGCTACCGCGCCGATCCGGCAAGCGTCGACCCGAGCTGGCATGCGCTGTTCCGCGACATGGGGACCGAGGGGACCGGCTATTTCGTGCCGGGCTGGGGCCGGGAAAAGACCAAGGTGATCGGCGTTCCCGATCCCGCCGCCGCCCCGCCCGCCAAGGGCAAGCCCGCCAACGCGAACGCGGCCCCTGCCGCGGCCCCCGCCGCCGGTGCGGTCACGATCGAGCAGGCGCGCGCCGCCACGCTCGATTCGATCCGCGCCATCATGCTGATCCGCGCCTATCGCGTGCGCGGGCATCTCGACGCCAATCTCGATCCGCTGGGCCTCACCAAGCGCGAGCCGCATCCCGAGCTCGATCCGGCCAGCTACGGCTTCACCGAAGCCGACATGGACCGGCCGATCTTCATCGACAACGTGCTGGGCATGCACACCGCCACGCTGCGCGAGATCATCGCCGCGGTGAAGAAGACCTATTGCGGCTCGATCGGCGTCGAGTTCATGCACATCACCGATCCCGACCAGAAATCGTGGATCCAGCAGCGCATCGAAGGCCCGCGCAACCAGACCGACTTTACCGAGCGCGGCAAGCGCGCGATCCTCGAACGCCTGACGGCGGCCGAGGGATTCGAGCGCTTCCTCGACAAGAAGTTCGTCGGCACCAAGCGCTTCGGCCTCGACGGTGCGGAATCGATGGTTCCGGCCCTCGAGCAGATCATCAAGCGCGGCGGCCAGCTCGGCGTGCGCGAGATCGTCATCGGCATGCCGCATCGCGGCCGCCTCAACGTGCTTGCCAACGTGATGGGCAAGCCCTACGTGGCGATCTTCTCCGAATTCCAGGGCGTGTCCTCGCAGCCCGACGACGTCCAGGGCTCGGGCGACGTGAAGTACCATCTGGGCACGTCGTCCGACCGCGAGTTCGACGGCAACAAGATCCATCTCTCGCTCAACGCCAATCCCTCGCATCTCGAGGCGGTCAATCCCGTCGTGCTCGGCAAGGCGCGCGCGAAAAGCGTGCAGCTGGGCGACAACGACCGCACGCAGGTCCTCCCGCTGCTCCTGCACGGCGACGCGGCGTTCGCAGGCCAAGGCATCGTGCCCGAGACGATGAGCTTCGTGGACATCCTGGGCTACCGGACGGGCGGGACGATCCACTTCATCGTCAACAACCAGATCGGCTTCACGACGGCCCCGGCCTATTCGCGCTCGGGTGCCTACTGCTCGGACATCGCCAAGGGTCTCGGCTTCCCGGTCTTCCACGTCAACGGCGACGATCCGGAAGCCGTCGTGCACGTCGCACGCATCGCGATGGAGTTCCGCCAGCGCTTCCACCGCGACGTCGTCATCGACATGATCTGCTACCGCCGCCACGGCCACAACGAGGCCGACGAGCCGTCCTTCACGCAGCCGATCATGTACCGCAAGATCGCCACGACGCCGACGACGCGCACGATCTATGCCGAGCATCTCGCCAAGACCGGCCAGCTTTCGGCCGAGGAATCGCAGAAAATCTACGACGATTTCATCGCGCACCTCGATTCCCAGCTCGAGGCGTCGAACAACTACAAGCCCAACAAGGCCGACTGGCTCGAAGGCAAGTGGGCCGGCGTCGAGATCGCCAAGAAGGAAGACAACCGCGGCAACACGGCCGTGCCGATGGAACTGCTGAAGGAAGTGGGTGCGGGCATCTGCAACGTGCCCGAAGGCCACAACATCCACCGCACGATCCGCCGCCAGATCGAGAACAAGAAGAAGCTGATCGAGGCCGGGACGGGCATCGACTGGGCGACCGCCGAGGCGCTCGCCTTCGGCACGCTCGCGGTCGAGGGCACGCCCGTGCGCCTCTCCGGCCAGGATTGCGGCCGCGGCACCTTCTCGCAGCGCCATTCGGTACTGGTCGACCAGGAGACCGAGAAGCGCTTCGTGCCGCTCAACAGCATCCGTCCCAAGCAGGCGACGTTCGAAGTGCACGACAGCCCGCTGTCGGAATTCGGCGTGCTCGGCTTCGAGTACGGCTACTCGATGGCCGAGCCCAACGCGCTCGTGCTGTGGGAAGCGCAGTTCGGCGACTTCGCCAACGGTGCCCAGACGATGTTCGACCAGTTCATCTCGTCGGCCGAGGTGAAGTGGCTGCGCATGTCGGGTCTCGTCATGCTGCTGCCGCACGGCTACGAAGGGCAGGGGCCCGAGCATTCGTCCGCGCGCATGGAGCGGTTCCTGCAGATGTGCGCCGAGGACAACTGGCAGGTCTGCAACCTGACCACGCCGGCGAACTATTACCATGCGCTGCGCCGCCAGGTGCGCCGCGCGATCCGCAAGCCGCTCGTGATCATGACGCCCAAGTCGCTGCTGCGGCACAAGCTGGTGGTCTCGACCCTCGCCGAGTTCGGTCCGGGGACGAGCTTCCACCGCATCCTGCCGGAGACCGAGAAGCTGGCCCCCGACGCCAAGGTCAAGCGCGTCGTGCTGTGCTCGGGCAAGATCTACTACGACCTGTTCGAGGAGCGCGCCAAGCGCGGCATCGACGACGTGGCGCTCGTGCGCATCGAGCAGCTCTACCCGTTCCCGCTGGCGTCGACCGAGCGCGAGCTCGGCCGCTACAAGAACGCCGACGTCGTGTGGTGCCAGGAAGAGTCGCAGAACATGGGTGCGTGGACGTTCGTCGAGCACCGGCTCGAGACCATGCTCTCGCACCTGAAGATCGCGGCGAAGCGGCCCGCCTATGTCGGGCGTCCGGAATCGGCGGCGACGGCGACCGGCCTCTACAAGCGCCACAACAAGCAGCAGGCCGAAATCGTCGACAAGGCATTGACGGTCTGAGACCAGCCCCATCCCGCACGACCCCATCCCGCACGACAACGAACGGAATCCGAGCATGGCCGTCGAAATCAAAGTCCCCCCGATGGGCGAGTCCGTCACCGAGGCGACCATCGCCAAGTGGTTCAAGAAGGTCGGCGACGCGGTGAAGGTCGACGAGCCGCTGTGCGAGCTGGAAACCGACAAGGTCACGGTCGAGGTTCCGGCCTCGGTCGCCGGCATGCTCTCGGCGATCACGGCCGAAGCGGGCACGACCGTCGGCGTGGGCGCCAAGCTCGGCGAGATCGAAGCCGGGGCCGCCGGCAAGGCCGCGGCACCTGCCGCCGCACCTGCCAAGGCCGCACCTGCGCCCGCACCGGCACCTGCCGCCGCGACCGGCGCGCAGGCCGGCCCGGCCGCGCGCAAGGCGCTGTCGGAATCGGGCCTCAATCCCGCGAGCGTTGCCGGGACCGGCAAGGACGGGCGCATCACCAAGCCCGACGTCGCCGCCGCCGCTTCGGCACCCGCCCCCGCCGCCAAGCCGGCCGCCCCGGCCGCCCCGCGCGCCACGGGTCCGCGCGAAGAGCGCGTGAAGATGACGCGCCTGCGCAGCCGTATTGCCGAGCGCCTGAAGCTTGCCCAGAACACCGCCGCGATGCTGACGACCTTCAACGAGGTCGACATGACGGCGGCGATGGCGCTGCGCGCCAAGTACAACGAGAATTTCGAGAAGCGCCACGGCGTGAAGCTCGGCTTCATGTCGATCTTCGCCAAGGCGTGCATCGTCGCACTCAAGGAACTTCCCGCCGTCAACGCCGAGATCGACGGCGGCGACGTCATCTACAAGAACCACTACGACATCGGCATCGCCGTCGGCACGCCGCAGGGCCTGGTCGTTCCGGTCGTGCGCGACTGCGACATCCTCTCCTTCGCCGACATCGAGAAGACCATCGGCGATCTCGGACGGCGCGCGCGCGACGGCAAGCTCACGATGGACGACATGTCCGGCGGCACCTTCACGATCACCAACGGCGGCATCTACGGCTCGCTGATGTCCACCCCCATCCTCAACACGCCGCAGTCGGGCATCCTCGGCATGCACAAGATCCAGCCGCGCCCGATCGCCGTGGGCGACAAGATCGAGATCCGCCCGATGATGTACATCGCCCTCAGCTACGACCACCGCATCATCGACGGCCGCGAGGCCGTGACCTTCCTCGTGCGCGTCAAGGAATGCATCGAGGATCCCGCCCGTCTCATCCTGGACATGTGAACGAAAATGACCGAAGCCGCCTACGATCTCGTCGTCATCGGGTCCGGTCC
This sequence comes from uncultured Azospirillum sp., assembly GCA_964416335.1. Lineage (GTDB taxonomy): Bacteria > Pseudomonadota > Alphaproteobacteria > CACIAM-22H2 > CACIAM-22H2 > Tagaea. Next base: position 27,762 of record CAYQDN010000044.1, on the reverse strand, counting down.
CGGCGGCTATGTCTGCGCCATCCGGGCCGCACAGCTCGGCCTCAAGGTCGCGTGCGTGGAAAAGCGCGAGACGCTCGGAGGGACCTGCCTCAACGTGGGCTGCATTCCCTCCAAGGCGCTGCTGCACGCGTCGGAGAAGTTCGAGGAAGCCAGCCACGGGCTGGGCGCTTTCGGCGTCAAGGTCGGCAAGGTCGAGCTCGACCTCAAGGCGATGATGGCGCACAAGGACCGGACGATCAAATCCAACGTCGACGGGGTCGCCTACCTCCTCAAGAAGAACAAGGTCGACTGGGTCAAGGGTGCGGGCAGGATCGCCGGTGCCGGCAAGGTCGAGGTGGCGCTCAACGCCGGCGGCACGCAGGCGCTCGCGACCAAGGCCATCGTCATCGCGACGGGTTCGGACGTCGTCTCGCTGCCCAGCCTCAAGATCGACGAGAAGAAGATCGTCTCGTCCACCGGGGCCCTCGAACTTTCGGAAGTTCCCAAGACGATGGTGCTCGTCGGCGGCGGCGTGATCGGGCTCGAGATGGGCTCGGTCTGGCAGCGCCTGGGGGCCAAGGTCACGGTCGTCGAATTCCTCGACCGCATCATGCCGGGCATGGACGGCGAAGTTTCCAAGCAGATGCAGCGCATCCTCACCAAGCAGGGCATGTCCTTCAAGCTGTCGACCAAGGTGACGGCGGCGAAGATCGGCCCCAAGGGCGTTTCGCTGACGGTCGAGCCCGCCGCCGGCGGTGCCGCCGAGACGATCGATACCGACATCGTGCTCGTCGCGGTCGGCAGGCGCCCCTATACCGACGGCCTCGGCCTCAAGGAATCGGGTGTGGCTCTCGACGACAAGGGCCGCGTCGCGATCGACGCGCACTTCCAGACGAACGTGCCCGGCATCTACGCCATCGGCGACTGCATCGCGGGCCCGATGCTCGCGCACAAGGCCGAGGACGAAGGTTCGGCCGTGGCCGAGATCCTGGCCGGCCAGCACGGCCACGTGAACTACGACGCGATCCCGTCGGTCGTCTATACGTGGCCGGAAGTGTCGAGCGTGGGCAAGACCGAGGAACAGCTGAAGGCCGAGGGTGTCGACTACCGCATCGGCAAGTTCCCGTTCACGGCGAACGGGCGCGCGCGCGCGATGAACTCGACCGACGGCTTCGTCAAGATCCTCGCCGACAAGGCCACCGACCGCGTGCTCGGCGTGCACATGGTCGGCCCGTCGGTCGGCGAACTGATCGCCGAGATGGCGCTGGCGATCGAGTTCGGCGCCTCTTCCGAAGACATCGCGCGCACCTGCCACGCGCACCCCACGCTGACCGAAGCCGTGCGCGAAGCGGCGCTGGCCGTCGACGGCCGCCCGATCCACATCTGAGCGCGCGGGTCTAGGCGAACAGCCTGCCGAGCCGTTCGATCCCGGCCTCGATCCGTTCGACCGTCGGCATCGAGAAATTGAGCCGCAGCGTGTTTTCCCCGCCGCCATTGGCGTGGAAGGCGTGGCCGGGCACATAGGCCACGCGCTCGCGCTTGATCGCGACGGGCAGCAGGGCGCCGGCATTCATGCCTTCGGGCAACGTGACCCAGACGAACATGCCGCCGTCGGGCTTCGTCCATTTCGCCCCCTTGGGCATGTGGCGCTCGAGGGATGCGAGCATCGCGTCGCGCTTGCGCCGGTAGGTGGCGGCGATCTTCGCCAGCTGCGATTCGTAGCAGCGCACGGCGACCTCGTGCATGACCATCTGGTTGATCGTGGCGCTGTGCAGGTCGCCCGCCTGCTTGGCGAGCACGAGCTTGCGGATCGGGTCGCGCGCCCCGCACACCCAGCCGACACGCAGGCCCGGCGAGATCGTCTTCGAGAACGTGCCGCAATAGAGCACGCGCGAGGCGTCGATGGCGCCCCCGCGCGCGATGTCGAGTTCGAGAAGCGAGGGCTGTGCCTCGCCGTCGTAGCGCAGCGCCTCGTAGGCCGCGTCCTCGAACAGCGGGACGTCGAGGGCGGCACACAAATCGAGCAGGCGTTCGCGCGCGGCAAGCTTCATCGATTCGCCGGTCGGGTTGGCGAATTCCGGCACGCAATAGGCGGCCGCCACGCGTCCGCCGCGTTCGCGCGCGCGCTCGGCAAGTGCTGCGGCCGGCGCATTGGTGCCCGGCGGCAGATAGTCGTAGTTGGGCTCGCACGGCCCGAAGGCCTGCAGCGCCCCCATATAGGTGGGCCGCTCGACCAGCACCGTGTCCTTGGGCGAGATGAACAGCTTGCCGAGCAGGTCGAGCCCCTGCTGCGAACCCGTCACGATCATCACGTTGTCGCGCGTGCAGGCGATCCCGCGTTTGCCCATGCGTTCGACGATCCAGTCGCGCAGCGGGCCGTAGCCCTCGCTGACCGAATATTGCAGCGCATGGCCGCTCTTCTCCGGGCTGCCGAGGGCCGTGGCGTAGGCGGCCTGGATTTCCTCGACCGGGAACAGGTCGGGGTCGGGGATGCCGCCGGCGAACGAGATGATCGCGGGGTCCTCGAGCAGCTTCAGCAGCTCGCGGATCTCGGAGGCCTGCATGCCCTTGGTGCGCCCGGCATAGTGGCGCGCCCAGTCGTTCGCGGAATCGGGGGTCGGTATCGTCATGTTTCCTCGCTGTCCGGCATCCTACCCGGTCCCGGCGCGGACCGTCCTGCAGCGGGAGTTTGGCTGCGTTGCGTCCGGCGTTGGAGGGGTACAATACCGCCGCCGGTGACGCCGGTCACACAGGCACCCCGGTTGCGGTGGTATAGTCCCCCGACATGCAATCGGCACCTACAAGGAGAGACCCCATGTCCATCCGCACGGCCGTGCTTGCGCTGGCCTTCGCCGCCGCCGCCGTCCCGGCCTTCGCCCAGACGCCGGGTGCCATCGTGATGCCGGCGATCGCCCCCGCCATCGTCAACACGGCCCAGCCACCGCCGGTCGTCCTGCCCCCACCGCCCGACGCGGCGAAGACCGCCGACGACGCGCAGAAGCCAAAGACGAACTAGGCCATCGCGGCTTCGGCAATGCCCTGCCTTGCCATCATGCGCACCACCGACGGGCGCGTCTTCATCGTGTCGGTCAGCCGTTTGATCGCCGGATACGCATAGGCCGGGCGGGCGAGATGGCGCGACCAGCGCGCCAGCATGTGCACGAAGAAATCGGCCGTCGAGACGGCCGCGCCGAGGCAATAGGGCTTCCCGCCTTCGGTGAGCTTGGCGTCGATATGCGCGAAATGGGCGGCGAGCCGCGTGGCGGCGCCCGCCTTGATCGCCGCGTGCGCGCTTGCATCGTCGATCAGCCAGTCGGGATGGAACCAGTCCATCAAGGCCGGCTGCACGGTGTTCGACAGGAACAGCATCCATTCATAGGCCCGCGCCCGTTCGCGCGTTCCGGGCGCCGGCAGCAGGCCCGCCTGCGGGAAACGCTCGGCCAGATGCAGGCAGATCGCCGCCGATTCCGTCAGCACGAAATTCCCGTCGATCAGCACGGGCACACGGCCCTTGGGGTTGAGGGCGAGGAATTCCGCGCTCCGCGCCCCGCCGCTTTCCATGTCGATCTTCACCCATTCATAGGGTGCGCCGATCTCTTCGAGGAGTGCGGCCGGCGCCATCAGCGCCGTTCCGGGCCCGCCATAGATCTTCATCGTCACGCTCCGAACAGATGCTCGACTGCCAGCCACACCATCGCCGCCCCGCCCGCGACGACCGCCGCCGCGATGAAGACGGCGACGACGCCTGCCGCACAGCCCGCCGCGACGAACGCGCCGTCGCGCCCGACATGGCCAAGCCCGATCAGCGCCATCGCGACGGCCGGCGGCTGGTTGCCCAACGGTATCGGCAGCGACACGATGGTCGCAAGCACGAGGAAGACGAGGCCGAGCGGCCGTTCGATCCAGCCGTCGGTCAGGGCCGGCAGCCGCGGCTTCAGCACGCGCTCGATCCGCTGCAGCCAAGGCACGCCGCGCGCGACCATCGTTTCGAAATCGGCGCGGGCGAGCGAGCGGTCGAGCAGCCAGTCCGGCAGTTTCGGGCGCGGATAGCCGAGGATCATCTGGATCGCGAGCACGATCTGCGGGACGCCGAACAGCGTCGACACGCCCGGGATCGTGCCGATCCCCACGGCGTTGGGCAGGGCGAAGAGCAGCATCGCCGCCCCGAAGGCGCGGTCGTCGAGGGCGTCGACCAGATCGCGCAGCTTGACGCGCCCGGCTTCGCGGGCGCGCAGTTCCAGCAGGATCTGCGAGACGGTGCGGGCGACGGTCATCCGCGCGCGCGCGGATGGGCGGCGGCGTAGACGTCGATCAGCCGTTCGGCATCGACCGCCGTATAACGTTGCGTGGTCGACAGCGACGCGTGGCCCAGCAGTTCCTGGATCGCGCGCAGGTCGGCCCCTGCCCCCAGCAGGTGCGTGGCGAAGGAATGGCGCAACGCGTGCGGCGTGGCCGTTTCCGGCAGGCCGAGCTCGACGCGCAGGGCGCGCACGCGCGCCTGGATGATCGCGGCGTTGAGCCGCTTGCCGCGCACGCCGAGGAACAGCGCATCCGCGGGCTTCCCCTTGAACGGGCACAGGCGCGCATATTCGCCGACCAGCTCGCGCACCCGCGGCAGGATGGGCACGTCGCGCGCCTTGCGCCCCTTGCCGACGATGCGCAGCATCTCGCCCAAGGGGGCCGCGTCGCGCGGCAGCGACAGCGCTTCGTCGATGCGAAGCCCGGCCCCATAGAGCAATGCGAGGACGGCACGGTCGCGCGCGGCGACCCAGGGGGCGCTGGCGTCGAGATCGGCGGCATCCAGCAGGGCCGCGGCATCGGCCTGATCCAGCGCCTTGGGCAGGCTGTGCGGCAGCTTGGGCCCGCGCATGGCGCCGATATGGGAATTGCGCGCCAGCCCCGCGCGGTCGAGATAGCGGAAGAAGCCGCGCAGCGTGGAAAGGGCGCGCGCGTTCGATGCGGCCTTGAGCCCGGCCTGCGCGCGGCGGGCAAGGAAGCCGCGGAAATCGGCGGGCTTCAGGCTGCCGAGGGCGGCAAGCGTGGGCGCTTCGCCCAGATGATCCTGCAGGAAGGCGAGGAACGCCGCGAGATCGCGCGTGTAGTTCGACAGCGTGTGGCGCGAGGCGCGTTTTTCGTTCTCGAGCTGGGCGCGCCAGCCGGCGATGGCCGGCAGGAGATCGCCCGCCGCCGCGAAGGCGAGCGTCAGTTCGCGCGCGCCAGCCATCCGCGCAGCGCCGCCTCGACCGTGCGGCCGAGGAAATTCAGCAGTTCGGTTCCCTGGCCGGGATGGAATTTCGACGTGGCGCGCGAGCCGAAAGCAAGGATGCCCGGCGGCATGTCGCGCTTCAGCTGCAGGCGCAGCAGCGCCTGGCTGTGCACCAGCGTGGAAGCGCCGCCATAGATCGTCGTGTCGCCCGGCTCGTCGGACAGCAGCAGGATGTCGCGCCGCTCGCCCATCAGCCGGTCGACGGTGCCGCGCGGCAGGATGCGCAGGTTCTGCGCGTTCTCGCCCGGCGGGACGTGCTCGAGCGATTCGAAGCCGAGCCCGATGGCGTCGACTTCCAGATGCATGGGCAGGTCGACCGCGATCGTGTCGATGCAGTGGGGCAGGGACTTGGCGGTCAGCACCGACAGCACGGCGGCGTGGATGCGCCCTTGCGTGGCGAGGTTGGCGCGGCTGGTGGCGATCAGCTCGGCCTGGGCGGCCGTCAGCTTGGCAAGGTCGGTGCGCATGCGCTCGAGCATGTAGCGCTGCATGTCGACCACGCCGTTGTCCGAACGCTGCGTGGGCGGGGTCAGGATCCAGAGCAGGTCGGGATGCTCGATCAGGAAGTCCGGATGGCGGCGCAGGTATTCCGCGACCAGCGGGCTCGTCAGCGCCGACAGGCCGGCGAGGGCGGATGCGCTTTCGGACTCGGCCATGATCTAGGGATTCTCCCTGGTTGCCGTTGGGGGGACGTGACGTCTAGAGAACCGACTGCCCGGTCTTCTTCCAGTCCGCGTTGAACTGGGCGAGGCCCTTGTCGGTCAGCGGATGCGCGAAAAGCTGCTTGAGCACGTTGGCGGGTGCCGTCGCCACATGCGCGCCGAGCTTGGCGGCCGCGACGATGTGCAGCGGCCCGCGCACCGAGGCGACCAGCACCTCGGTCCTGAAGGTCGGGTACTGGCGGTAGATCGTCATGATATCGGCGATCAGCTGCATGCCGTCGGTGCCGATATCGTCGAGCCGCCCGACGAAGGGCGAGACGAACGTGGCGCCGGCCTTGGCCGCGAGGATCGCCTGCGCGGGGCTGAAGCACAGCGTGACGTTGACCATCGTGCCGGCATCGGCCAGGACCTTGCAGGTCTTGAGGCCGTCGGGCGTGAGCGGCACCTTGACCGCGACGTTCTTGGCGATGCCGGCGAGCTTCCTGCCCTCCTTCAGCATCGTGTCGAAATCGTTGGCGGTGACTTCCGCACTGACGGGGCCCGCGACGATCGTGCAGATCTCGGCGACCACATCGAGGAACTTCTTGCCCGACTTGGCGATCAGCGACGGATTGGTCGTGACACCGTCGAGCAGGCCGCTGGCGGCCAGGTCGCGGATTTCGGCGGTGTCGGCAGTGTCGACGAAGAATTTCATGGAATGCGCATTCCCCTCGCGACTCGAAACGGCCAGAGTCTAGCCGATGGTCGAGTCGCGATCCAGCATGCGCGTGCGCGTGGCCCTGCCGCTGCCGCTCGGGCCTTACGACTACCGCGTCCCGCCCGAACGGCGCGTCGTGCCGGGCGACTTCGTGTCGGTCCCGCTCGGACGGCGCGCGGTGACCGGCGTGGTGTGGGACGACGCGGCCGACGAAACGCTCGACGAGGCGCGCCTGAAGGATATCGCCGGCATCTTGCCGGCCCCGCGCATGGCCGAACCGCTGCGCAAGTTCCTCGCGTGGGTGTCGGCCTATACGCTCTCGCCGCTGGGCAACGTGCTGCGCATGGCGATGAGCGTGCCCGAAGCGCTTGTTCCCGCACGCCGTCTTGCCGCCTGTGCCGTTTCCGACACGGCCCCCGATCCCGAGCTCGACGAGCCGGGCGTTCTCACGCCCGCCCGCAAGCGCGTGTTGCTCGAAGCGCGCGCAGGCGCACGGCCCGCCGCGGAACTCGCGCGCGCTGCCGGCGTTTCGACCGGCGTGGTGAAGGGGCTGGTCGAGAAAGGCTGGCTCGAGAATATCGAGATCGATCCGCCGGCACCGCCCGAGCCCGATGCCGGCCACCCGCGCGCCGATCTTTCGCCCGTCCAGCGTATTGCGGCCGACGCGCTTGCCGCGCGCATCGGGCAGGGCTTCTCGGTCACGCTGCTCGACGGCGTGACCGGATCGGGCAAGACGGAAGTCTATTTCGAGGCGGTCGCGGCGGCACTGGCCGCGGGCCGGCAGGTGCTCGTCCTGCTGCCCGAGATCGCGATGGGGGCGCAGTGGCTCGCACGCTTCGCCTCGCGCTTCGGCGCCGAGCCTTCGCAGTGGCATTCGGAACTGGGGACCGCCCAGCGTGCCCGCGTGTGGCGAAGTGTTGCGGCCGGTACCGCGCGCGTCGTCGTCGGCGCGCGCTCCTCGCTGTTCCTGCCGTTCGCGAAGCTCGGCCTCGTCGTCGTCGACGAGGAGCACGAGCAGGCCTTCAAGCAGGAAGATGGCACGATCTATCACGCGCGCGACATGGGCGTGGTGCGCGCGCGCTTCGAATCCTGCCCGATCGTGCTGGCGTCGGCCACGCCGTCGCTGGAAACGCTCGCGAACGTGGAGCGCGGGCGCTATGGCCGTGTGGAGTTGCCCGCGCGCCATGGCGGGGCAAGCCTGCCGAAGGTCGAGGCGATCGACCTGCGCCGGCATCCGCCGCCGCGCCAATCCTTCATCTCTCTTCCGCTGCGCGCGGCGTTGACCGAGGCGCTGGCGGCGGGCGAGCAGTCGATGCTGTTCTTGAATCGGCGCGGCTATGCCCCGCTCACGCTCTGCCGCGCCTGCGGCCACCGGCTGCAATGCCCGAGTTGCACGGCCTGGCTGGTCGAGCACCGGCTGCACGGGCGGCTGCAGTGCCATCATTGCGGCCATTCCTCGCCGCTGCCGCGCCAGTGCCCGAGCTGTACGGCCGAAGAATCCTTCGTCGCCTGCGGGCCGGGTGTGGAGCGTGTCGCCGAAGAGGCGCGTGCGCTGTTCCCCGACGCGAAGATCGACGTGATGACATCCGACACCGTCACCGGCCCCGCGGCCGCCGAGGAATTCGTGCGCCGGATGACCGCGCGCGAGATCGACATCCTCGTCGGCACCCAGATCGTCGCCAAGGGCCACCATTTCCCGTTCCTCACGCTCGTCGGCATCGTCGACGCCGATCTGGGCCTGTCGGGTGGGGATCTGCGCGCGGCCGAGCGGACCTGGCAGCTTTTGCATCAGGTCTCGGGCCGGGCGGGGCGCGAGGAACGGCCGGGGCGCGTGCTGCTGCAGACCCACATGCCCGAGCACGCGGTGATGAAGGCGCTGGTCGGCGGCGACCGGGCAAGGTTCCTTGCCGCCGAACGCGCCGATCGCCAGCGCCACGGCTGGCCGCCCTTCGGGCGCCTCGCCGCCGTGATCGTGGCGGGGCAGGACGAGGGGCTGGTCGACCGGCTCGCCCGGCGGCTGGGTTCGACGGCCCCGCGCAGGGCCGGTGTCAGCGTGCTCGGCCCGGCTCCCGCACCGATGGCGATCCTGCGCGGCCGGCATCGCCGCCGCCTGCTCGTGAAGACCGCGCGCGAGGCGAACCTGCAGGAAATCGTCGAATCGTGGCTGGCGCAGACGCGCATCCCCAACGACATCCGCGTCCAGATCGACGTCGATCCGTACAGTTTCATGTGAAGTCAACACACCGGCGTCATGGCCGGGCTTGTCCCGGCCAGCCACGACTTTCTGGCCGCGCCGTTTCGTGCCAATTTCTCGCGATCAACCGATGGATTCGGTGAATGTCTTGGCAAAGCTCTCGTCGAAGTTCCGGATAACCATCCCGAAAGCCGTCCGCGCCGCGCCCGGATGGAAAGTCGGTCAGGCCATCGCGTTCGTGCCGAAAAGCGAGGGGCTGCTGCTCGTTCCGGTTCCGACCCGCGAATCGCTTGCCGGGCTTGTCCGGGGGGCGCGGACCGGCGGCTTCCGCGACCGCCATTTCGAGGGGTTGCCGGGTGTGAAATTCGTGCCCAAACGACGCACCTGAAAGGCCCGTTTTCCGGGCACTCGTGGATAACCCGCAGCTTTTTCGCCCGGCTTATTGCATCGGCGAAAGGGGTATGTTAGCTAATCGCCCGCAGCCGAACGGAACCGCTGTTCCGTTCGCCGATTTCTTGTTGTTTTTCGCGAGGTTGGCGCACCCGTCCGGGGCGGGCCAGAAGCGGAAAACGGACCGCCGACCAAGGGACCGCGCGTGGCCTCCAAAAACGCCTCTTCCGCCGGAATCGCCCAACGCTACGCGGGCGCACTGTACGAACTCGCCAATCCGCAATGGCTCGACGCCGCGGCCGGCGACATCAAGACCTTCGAGGAAGCGCTCGCCGCCGTCCCCGAATTGAAGCGCATGACGAACAGCCCGCTGCTGCCGCGCGCCACGCAGGAAAAAGCCGTGCTCGCCGTGATGGCCAATCTGGGCATCGGCGATCTCGTGCGCCGCTTCGTCGGCACGCTGGCGCGCAACCGCCGCCTTGCGGATTTCCCGGCGATCGCCAAGCAGTACCGCGCCCTGCTCGCCGAAGCGCGCGGCGAGACCGTCGCCGAAGTCGTCTCGGCCGTCGCCCTTTCGCCGGCGCGCATCGCCGAGCTCGAAGCCAAGCTGCGCGCCGCCGCCGGCCGCAAGGTCACGCTCGACCTCAAGGTCGATCCCAAGCTTCTGGGCGGGCTGAAGGTGAAGGTGGGTTCCCGCCTCGTCGACGCCTCGCTGCAGGGTCAACTCAAGCGTCTTCACCTGTCCCTCGCGGGCCGGGCCTGATTTCCATCGGAGAACGAGTCCATGTCCATCCGCGCCGCCGAGATTTCCGCCATCCTGAAGGACCAGATCGCCAAGTTCGACACGTCGGCTGACGTCGCCGAAGTCGGCCAGGTCATCTCCGTCGGCGACGGCATCGCCCGCGTCTACGGCCTCGACAACGTGCAGGCCGGCGAGATGGTCGAGTTCCCGGGCGGCATCAAGGGCATGGCCCTCAACCTCGAGACCGACAACGTGGGCGTCGTCATCTTCGGCGACGACCGCGACATCCGCGAAGGCGACGTCGTCAAGCGCACCGGCGCCATCGTCGAGGTGCCGGTCGGCAAGGCGCTGCTCGGCCGCGTGGTCGACGGTCTCGGCAACCCGATCGACGGCAAGGGTCCGCTCACCGGCGCCAAGATGACGCGCGTCGAGGTGAAGGCGCCCGGCATCATCGCGCGCAAGTCGGTGCACGAGCCCATGCAGACGGGCCTCAAGGCCATCGACGCGCTCGTCCCGGTCGGCCGCGGCCAGCGCGAGCTCATCATCGGCGACCGCCAGACCGGCAAGACCGCCGTCGCGATCGACACCTTCATCAACCAGAAGACCGTCAACGCGCAGGGCGACGAGTCCAAGAAGCTCTATTGCATCTATGTGTGCATCGGGCAGAAGCGCTCGACCGTCGCGCGCATCGTCAAGACGCTCGCCGACTACGGTGCCCTCGACTACACGATCATCGTCGCGGCCACCGCGTCGGATCCCGCCCCGCTGCAGTTCCTCGCCCCTTACACGGGCTGTGCGATGGGCGAGTTCTTCCGCGACAACGGCATGCACGCCGTCATCGTGTACGACGATCTTTCCAAGCAGGCGGTCTCCTACCGCCAGATGTCGCTGCTGCTGCGCCGCCCGCCGGGCCGCGAAGCCTATCCCGGCGACGTGTTCTACCTGCATTCGCGCCTGCTCGAGCGTGCGGCCAAGATGTCGGACGCCATGAAGGCGGGTTCGCTCACGGCCCTGCCGATCATCGAGACGCAGGCCGGCGACGTCTCGGCCTACATCCCGACCAACGTGATCTCGATCACCGACGGCCAGATCTTCCTCGAGACCGACCTCTTCTATAAGGGCATCCGCCCGGCCATCAACGTGGGCCTGTCGGTGAGCCGCGTCGGTTCTGCCGCCCAGGTCAAGGCGATGAAGCAGGTCGCCGGCAAGATCAAGCTCGAGCTTGCCCAGTACCGCGAGATGGCCGCCTTCGCGCAGTTCGCCTCCGACCTCGACGCCTCGACGCAGAAGCTGCTGGCGCGCGGCGCGCGCCTCACCGAACTCCTGAAGCAGCCGCAGTACGCGCCCATGCCGGTCGAAGAGCAGGTCGTCTCGATCTTCGCGGGCGTCAACGGCTTCCTCGACTCGATCGAAGTCAAGAACATCGGCAAGTTCGAGACGCAGTTCATGGCGCTGGTGAAGGCCAAGCACGCCGACGTCGTCGAAGCGGTGCGCAAGGACCGCGAGATCAAGCCGGAAACGGACAAGAAGCTGCGCGAGATCCTCGGCGCGTTCGTCAAGAATTTCGCGGCCTGAGCCAGCCACACCGGACATAGACGATGGCCACTCTCAAAACACTCCGGATGCGGATCGCGTCGGTCAAGTCGACGCAGAAGATCACGTCCGCCATGAAGATGGTCGCCGCGGCCAAGCTGCGCCGCGCGCAGGAGCAGGCGGAAGCCGCACGCCCCTATGCCATGCGCATGGGCCGCATGCTGGGTTCGCTCGCGGGCTCGATGACGGCCGGGGCGGGTGCGCCCAAGCTGCTGTCGGGCACGGGTGCCGACAAGGTCCACCTGATGGTGGTCTGCACGTCGGACCGCGGCCTGTGCGGCGGCTTCAACTCCTCGATCGTGCGCATGGCGCGCGCCGAGATCCGCAGGCTCCAGGCCGACGGCAAGACGGTCAAGATCCTGTGCGTGGGCCGCAAGGGCCTCGCCCAGCTGCGCCGCGACTACGCGAGCCTCATCGTAGGTACGGTCGAGGACGTGGGCCGCAAGCGCATGACCTTCGCCGAGGCGCAGCGCGTGTCGGACAAGGTGCTGGCGATGTTCGATGCCGGCGAGTTCGACGTGGCGGCCCTCTATTACGCGCGCTTCAAGTCGGCGATGACGCAGTTCCCCACGCGCCTGCAGCTCGTCCCGTTCGTCGCGGCCGAGACGGGTGCGCCCGATTCCGGGGCGTCCTACGAATACGAACCCGAGGAAGGCGAGATCCTGGCGGCGTTGCTGCCGCGCAACCTCGCCGTCCAGGTCTATGGCGGTCTTCTCGAGAACGCCGCGTCCGAGCAGGGTGCGCGCATGTCCGCGATGGACAGCGCCACGCGCAATGCCGGCGACATGATCAAGAAGCTCACGCTCAACTACAACCGCTCGCGCCAGGCCTCGATCACCAAGGAATTGATCGAGATCATCTCCGGCGCCGAAGCCGTCTGATTTTGCAGGAGTAGGAACCATGGCGAACAACAAGGTCGGCCGCATCGTCCAGATCACGGGTGCCGTCGTCGACGTGCGCTTCGACGGCGAACTGCCGAAGATCCTGAACGCGCTGCACGTGCAGAACCACGGCAAGACGCTGGTGCTGGAGATCGCCCAGCACCTCGGCGAGCAGACCGTGCGCACGATCGCCATGGACACGACGGACGGTCTCGTCCGCGGCCAGGAAGCGGTCGACACCGGCAACGCCATCGCGATGCCCGTCGGCCCCGAGACGCTCGGCCGCATCATCAACGTCATCGGCGAGCCGATCGACGAGCGCGGCCCCATCGGCCACAAGCGCACCGCGCCGATCCACCGGCAGGCCCCGGAATTCGTCGAGCAGTCGACCGAAGCCGAGATCCTCGTCACCGGCATCAAGGTCATCGACCTGCTCGCCCCCTACGCCAAGGGCGGCAAGATCGGCCTGTTCGGCGGTGCGGGCGTGGGCAAGACCGTGACGATCATGGAGCTCATCAACAACGTCGCCAAGGCGCATGGCGGCGTGTCGGTGTTCGCGGGCGTGGGCGAGCGCACGCGCGAAGGCAACGACCTCTATCACGAGATGATGGAATCGGGCGTCATCAAGACCGACGGCCCCGGCTCGAAGGTCGCCCTCGTGTACGGCCAGATGAACGAGCCGCCGGGTGCGCGCGCGCGCGTCGGCCTGTCGGGCCTGACGGTCGCCGAATATTTCCGCGACGAGGAAGGCCAGGACGTCCTGTTCTTCGTCGACAACATCTTCCGCTTCACCCAGGCGGGTGCCGAAGTGTCCGCCCTTCTGGGCCGCATCCCGTCGGCGGTGGGCTACCAGCCCACGCTGTCGACCGACATGGGTGCGCTCCAGGAACGCATCACCTCGACCAAGAAGGGTTCGATCACCTCGGTGCAGGCCATCTACGTGCCCGCCGACGATCTGACCGACCCGGCCCCGGCGACCTCGTTCTCGCACCTCGATGCCACGACCGTGCTGTCGCGCCAGATCGCGGAACTCGGCATCTTCCCGGCCGTCGACCCGCTCGACTCCACGTCGCGCATGCTCGACCCGCGGGTGATCGGCGAGGACCACTACAACACCGCGCGCGACGTCCAGAAGGTGCTGCAGGGCTACAAGTCGCTGCAGGACATCATCGCCATTCTCGGCATGGACGAGCTCTCGGAAGAGGACAAGCTCGTCGTCGCGCGCGCGCGCAAGATCCAGCGCTTCCTGTCGCAGCCCTTCCACGTCGCCGAAGTCTTCACCGGCACGCCGGGCGTGCTCGTGAAGCTCGAGGACACGATCAAGGGCTTCAAGGAAATCGTCATGGGCAACTGCGACGACATGCCGGAAGCGGCCTTCTACATGGTCGGCACGCTCGAGGAAGCCCGCGCCAAGGCGCGCAAGATGGCCGCCGAAGCGGCCTGATCGGGAACGGGGCGACCATCATGGCCGACACGACCAAGTTCGAACTGGTGAGCCCGGAGCGCCTGCTCGTCTCCGAGGACGTCGAGATGGTCGTCGTCCCGGGCAGCGAAGGCGATTTCGGCGTGCTGCCGGGCCATGCCCCGGTGATCTCGACGCTGCGCACCGGCACGATCGACGTCTACGAGCACGGTGCGGTCAAGGACCGCATCTTCGTCGCCGGCGGCTTCGCCGAGGCGTCGGCCGACCGCGTGACGGTGCTGGCCGACGAAGCGGTGCGCGTGTCGGAAATCGACCGGGCCGCCGTGACGAAGGACCTCGAAGGCCTCCGCGCGAAGCTCGGTGCCGCCACCGACGATGCCGAGCGCATGTCGCTCGCCGCGCGCATCGGCGTCGCGACGGCGAAGCTCGCGGCTTGACCCTCACCCTCCGCCCTCTCCCGCAAGCGGGAGAGGGGACTCGACCGGTGTGATCCCCTCTCCCCTTCGGGGAGAGGGCTAGGGTGAGGGGTGCATGGACCGGGGCTTCCCGCCCATCGCCGACCGCAACGCGCGCATCCTGATTCTCGGGTCGCTGCCGGGGCAGGCGTCGCTCGCGGCACGCCGCTACTATGCCCATCCGCGCAACGCGTTCTGGCCGATCCTCGCGCGCTTCGTCGGGTTCGCCGTCGATGCGCCCTACGCGACGCGCGCGGCGTCGCTGCGGCGCGCGGGCATTGCCGTGTGGGACGTGTGCGAAGCCGCGTCGCGGCCCGGCAGTCTCGACTCCGCGATCGACGGGGCAAGCGTGCAGCCGAACGATTTCGCTTCGTTCTTCGCGACTCATTCGCAGATCGCGCGCGTCGCGTTCAACGGGGCTGCCGCCGCGCGTCTCTATCGCCTTCACAAGCTGCCGGAATCCGGGCTCGAATTCGTACGGCTGCCATCGACGAGCCCCGCTTACGCGGCGATGGGCTTCGCCGGAAAATGCGCGGCGTGGACGGCCGAATTGTCGAAGGCCCGCGCCTGAATACCGCTCGGTGCGCGCGCGAATGTATTATACGTCGGACATATGTTGATGCAGTCGGCATCGGATTCCGGAGCCCGCCCCGCGCATGTCGACACTCATGGCCATCGTCCGCCGATCGGGTCGTGCCCAGATCACCGCGGGCGTGCTGGCGCTGATCGTGCTGGCGACGGGCCAGCAGATCTGGGCGATCCGCGCGCGCACGCTGCTGGAATTCGAGCGCCGCGCCGCCGTCGCGTCGGAGGCGGCCGCGGCCTATGTCGGCCAGGTCATCGGTGCCGTCACGCTGGCGCTGCAGACACTCGACAGCGACCTGTCGACGCCGGCCATCGTCATGCGCGGATCGCCCGCCGACATCCGCCAGGCGCTGCGCCGCGCGCAGGATTCCTCGCCGGTCATCCAGGGGCTGGGGCTGATCGGGCCGGACGGGCGGGTGCGGGTCAGCGCCACCACCGCGACACCGGGGCGCATCGACCTGTCGGACCGTCCCTATTTCGCGTTCCACCGCGACAGCGCCTATACCGGCCTGCATATCGAACGCCCGGTCGTGTCGCGCCCGGAAAACATGGTCAGCATTCCCGTCTCGATGCGCGCCGAGACCGCGGACGGAACGTTCGACGGCCTGGTCGGTGCGCGCCTCGATCCGCGCCACTTCTCCGCCTTCTTCTCCAAGCTTGGCGTCGATGCCGTCAACCTCGTCGATGCCCGGGGGAACCTCTATGCCCGGTTTCCCGATATCGACCTGATGAAAGCCGAAGCCCGGCCGCTGCCGGGGTTCTCCAACGAAGGCCCGTTCTCGATCGCGATGCCCTCGGGCGAGGCCCTGCTGGGCTATTCCACGCCGGTCGCCGGTGCGGGCCTGTTCGTGCGCGCGACCAATTTCAGCTCGGGCGTCGCCGAGACCTGGCTGCGCCGGGCGACCGGCCCGATCCTCGCCGGATTCGTCGCCGCATGCCTGACGCTGCTGCTGTCGGTCGCGGTCGGCCGGCGCGCGCGCCGCGTGGCGGCACTGCTCGTCGAGAAGGTCGCCGGCGAAAAGGACGCGCGCCGCGAGGCGGCGAGGTTCCGCGACGTCGCGCGCAGCAAGTCGGATTTCCTCGCCCATATGGGGCACGAGCTGCGCACGCCGCTCAACGCGATCATCGGCTTTGCCGAAGTCATCGCGATCGACGCGATGAAGCTGGGCGGGCCCCAGCGCTACCGCGAATACGCGGCCGACATCGGCTTCAGCGCCGACCACCTGCTGGGCGTCATCAACCGCGTGCTCGACATGTCGAAGATCGAGGCCGGCAAATGGGTGCTGAAGCCCGGCAAGGTCTCGTCGGCCTCGCTGATCGGCACCGTCGTCAATCTCGCCGCCCAGCGCGCCGAGCGCGAGAAGGTGCGCATCGACACGTCGGGCGCCGACATGGGGCTGGCGTTCGTCGGCGACGAGCGCACGCTCGTCCAGCTGCTGCTCAACCTGACGATCAACGCGATCAAGTTCGCGGGCGAGGACCGCATCGTGCGGATCGCCTGCGGGCGGCTCGCCGACGGGCGCATCGAGTTCGGCGTGAGCGACCGCGGCCGCGGCATGACGCCCGAGGACGCGGCCCGCGCCCTGCGCCCGTTCGAGACGGCGCGCGCCGAAGGGGCGGGCGAGCGCTCGGATACCGGCCTCGCCCTGCTGTTCGCCGAGCTGCATGGCGGCACGCTGGAGATCGAGACCGAGCCCGGCCGGGGGACGAGCGTGTGGGTCACGCTGCCGGCACGGCCGCCGGAAAGTGTGTAAATTTTAGTTGCATCTCGATATTGAAAACAATCCCATGTTCGGATAGTCTTCACGCATCGCCTGGGTGCAAGCCCGGGCGTGCGCTGTTTGAAACGTGAATAAGGATTGCCGCAACCGTCGCTTGACGGATTTTCGCCGTCAACGTCAACTGATTTTTGTATGAAAAAACAAAGACATAACCAGTTGACGGTCAACGGCCGTCAACTGGCTTTGCAGCACTTCAGGCCATGCTCCCGGCGATCTGCGTCAATCCCAGCGCCACGGACAGCAGGTCCGAACCGCCGGCAAGCCTTGCGTCCGGGGCGACCCGCCCGATCGCTTCGCGCACGGCGGGCACGCGGCTCGACCCGCCGGTGAGGAAGACCGTGTCGATGGCGGCGGGGGCAAGACCGGCGGCCGCGATGCAGTCGTGCGCCGCCTTGTGCAGCCGGTCCATCCGCGATGCGACGGCACGGTCGAAATCGCCGCGCGTCGCGGCAAGGGCCAGACCCGCTTCGAGAAAGGCGAGCGGGATGGCCACGCGTTCTTCGGCGCTCAGCGCGATCTTGGCATCCTCGACGGCGAACGCCAGGCGATGGCCGAGCCGCCGGCGCACCGTCTTCAGCAGGCGCGCGACCTTGTCGGGCTCGCAGGCGAGCGTCACCAGTTCGGCAAGCTCGCGTTCGTTGCGGTAGGTATAGGCGAAGTTGACCGTCGCCCAGGTGGCAAGCTCGTGATAGAGCGCGCCCGGCATCGGCAGGTTCTTCTCGACGAGCTGCGTGCCCAGCCCCAGCAGCGGCATCACCGAGGCAAGGCTGAGTGCGGTGTCGAAGTCGGTGCCGCCCACGCGCACGCCGGCATTCGCCAGCACGTCGCGGCTGCGGTCGGCGCGCGACCGATGCTGCGGGCCCACGCGGATGACGGAAAAGTCGCTCGTGCCGCCGCCGATGTCGGCGATCAGCACCAGCTCCTCGCGCTGCACGGTCAGCTCGTAGTTGCGGGCCGCCGCGATGGGTTCGTAGACGAACGCCACGTCGCGGAAGCCCGCGCGCCGTGCGATGGCTTCGAGCACGGCCTGTGCGCGCGCGTCGGCTTGCGTGTCGTCGTCGACGAAGCGCACCGGCCGGCCGTGCACGACCGACGCGATCTCGTGCCCTGCGAAGGTTTCGGCCTTGTGCTTGAGGTGGCGCACGAAGATCTCGACGATCCGCGCAAGCGGCACCTTGCGCCGGCCGAGGCTGGTCTCCTCGTCGATCAGGGACGAGCCCAGGATCGACTTCAAGGCGCGCATCAGCCGGCCCTCGGTCTGGCCGACATAGGCCGCGATGGCCGCGTTGCCGAACAGCGCCTTTCCGTCGGCCTCGTAATCGATGAACACCGCACTCGGGATCAGCGTGCCGCCCGCCTCGACCGGCGCAAGCGCGGCCGTGCCGTCGCGCGCGATGCCGATCGCCGAGTTCGAGGTTCCGAAATCCAGTCCGCAGGCGATCATCTTCGTCCCCTTCCGATGCCAAGGGGCTCTCATCTATTGCGATGCGCCGGAAGTTGCCAGACTGTTTCTTTGCGTCTAATGTTGCGTCGGTCGTGGACTGTGCGGAATTTCCGGCAGCCGGCCCTTTCCCGAAGAACTCCGGCCAGAACGTTCCGCCGCCCGAAATGCAGATCCTATTTGTGCATTTCGTCGTGCCGCCTGGCGTGCCGCTCCATCATGCGGCTGCGCTGCTCGGGCGACATCTTGTCCCAGCGCTCGCGCATTTCCTCGTAGCGCGGCTCGCTGCGCCGGCCGCGCATGCGATCCATCGCCTCGCTGCGCTGGTCGTGGTCCATGTCGTCCCAGCGCTTGCGCATCTGTTCGCGCATCTTCCGGCGGTCGTCCGAACCCATGCCCGGCATGCCCTGGGCAAGTGCCGGTGCTGCACCAAGGAAAGCGGCGGCGAGACCGAGTGCGAATATGCGGCGATTCATGGCGACCCTCCGTCGATTGGATGGTCCCGATCCTAGGCGGCCGCCGCGACCGCCGCCTTGCGCTGGATCAAGGGCCGCCTAGAGCGGCTCGCCCTTCATCAGGCGCGGCAGCGTGCCCAGCGTGCCCATCGCGTCGCGCATGAAGACGCGCTTGAGCGGTGCGATCCGGTCGACGACGGCAAGGCCCAGATCGCGCGCGAGCTTCAGGGGTGCGATGTCGTTCGAGAACAGCCGCAGCAGCCCGTCGGTCACCGCCGAAAGCCCGACCGTGTCGACACCGCGCCAGCGCGCATAGCGCTCCAGCGTGTCGCCCGCCCCGATATCGAGCCCGAGGCGGGCGGAATCGGCGAGCACTTGCGCCAATGCCGCGACGTCGCGCAGCCCGAGATTGAGCCCCTGGCCCGCGATCGGATGGATGCCGTGGAGGGCATCGCCCGCGAGCACGAGGCGGTTGCCGATCGCGTTCTCGGCCTGCACGAAGACCAGCGGATAGCGCCAGCGCGCACTCGCCAGCCCGATGCGGCCGAGGCCCCAGCCGAAGCGCTCGTGGATCTCGTCGACGAACTCGTCCTCGGGCACAGCCATGAACAGTTCGGCCAGTTCCGGCCGCTCGGTCCACACGATCGACGACAGATGCGTGCCGTCGGGTGCGTCGGGCAGCGGCAGCACGGCGAAGGGGCCGGCGGGCAGGAAGCGTTCGTGCGCGATCCCGCGATGCGGCTTCTCGTGGCTGATGGCGCAGACCAGCGCATCCTGCCCGTATTCCCAGCGCAGCGCGCCGATCCCGGCGCGCGCGCGCGTCGGCGAGGGGCGCCCGTCGCACGCCACGGCAAGGCGTGCCTCGATCGTCGCCCCCGATTCGAGCCGCACCAGGGCGCGCACCGCGTCGGCCGAAACCTCGGCCACCGTGTCGGGGGCGACGAGCGTGACGCGCGGTTCCTTGGCCAGGCACGCATAGAGGGCGCGGCGCGTGTAGCGGTTCTCGACGATGTAGCCGAACGGGTCGCGGCCCAGTTCGCGGTGGTCGTAATGCAGGAACATCTGGGAATCGCCGTCCGACACGCGGATGTCGAGGATCGGTTCGGCATGCGGGGCGAGCCGCTCCCAGATGCCGATCCCGTCGAGCAGGCGTGCCGAACCCAGGGCGATCGCCGAGCCGCGGCCGTCGAACGCGTCGCTCGCCTTGGCGGCCGGATCGTCGATGTCGACGACGACCGAATCGAGGCCCGCGCGCGCCAGTGCCAGTGCCAGCGACAGGCCCACGAGCCCGCCGCCGACGATCGCGACGTCCGTTTTGAGGGCAGGTGGTGCGGGCGCTTGCATGATGCGGCACAGGCTAGGTCAGTGCCGCGCACCGGTCCAGCCCGCCGCCTTCGCAGTCGCGAACGATTCCGGTTGCACCACCTTTCCGCAGTGCGGCATGCTTCTTGAAACCATTCCCCGCGTATCCGGGGCGGCTGCACCGGCCGGTCCGGTCGTCCGCGCAGCAATTACGAGAGAGGAAATTCGGTCATGAAGATGGTTATGGCGGTCATCAAGCCCTTCAAGCTCGACGAGGTCCGCGAGGCCCTGACGGCTCTGGGCGTCCAGGGTCTCACCGTGACCGAGGTCAAAGGCTTCGGGCGCCAGAAGGGTCAGACCGAGATCTATCGCGGTGCCGAATATTCGGTCAATTTCCTGCCGAAGGTGAAGATCGAAGTCGCCGTCGCCGACCCGATGGTCGAGCGCGTCGTCGAGGCGATCCAGAAAGCCGCCAATACCGGCAAGATCGGCGACGGAAAGATCTTCGTCCTCGAGGTCAGCCATGCCGTGCGCATCCGTACCGGCGAGACCAACGTCGAAGCGCTCTAGGGCGTTTTGCACGAAAAATAGACAGGCTTTTTGCCTGTAGAATAGGCATCTCTCGATCGCAAGAACGAGGTATCGGAAGATGTATGCCGGTTGCCGGGTCGCGAATCAGCTGAAATCCGAAAGGAATCAATGGTTGTTGCGATGCAGCATGTCTCTCTTCCGATGGCACGATTCTTGACTATTGAGACCCATTCTTCGCGAGGGGGACCCCTCCCGCGCGCAACCTCCCCGGTGCCCGCCGGGACAGCCAGGAGACGACGACAGATGACGAAACTCGAAAAGCTCGCGCGCCTGGGTGCGCTGGCGATGGTCGGAGTGGTGGGGCTGGTCGGCTCCGCCTTCGCCGAAGACGCGGCGACGCCGAAGATCGACTCCGGCGACACGGCGTGGATGCTCACCTCGACGGCGCTCGTCCTCCTGATGACGATCCCGGGCCTGGCGCTGTTCTACGCCGGCATGGTGCGCAAGAAGAACGTCCTCGCCACCATGATGCAGTCCTTCTCGATCACGGCACTCGTCACGGTGCTGTGGATGGTCGTGGGCTACTCGCTCGCCTTCGGCGAAGGCGGCTCCTACATCGGCGACTTCTCGCGCTTCTTCCTCGCGGGCATGGGCTGGGACACGCCCTTCACGCTGGGCTCGGGCGACGCCGCCGTTCCGTTCACGATCCCCGAGACCGTGTACATGATGTTCCAGATGACCTTCGCGATCATCACGCCGGCCCTCATCTGCGGCGCGTTCGCCGACCGGATGAAGTTCTCGGCGATGCTGTGGTTCATCGGCCTGTGGTCGATCCTGATCTACTCGCCGGTCGCACATGCCGTGTGGCATCCGAACGGCTTCTTCGCCGTCCTCGGGGCACTCGACTTCGCCGGCGGCACGGTCGTGCACATCAACGCGGGCATCGCGGGTCTCGTGACCGCCCTCGTGCTGGGCAAGCGCAAGGGCTACGGCACCGAGAACTTCTCGCCGTACAACCTGGTGCTCGCCGTGATCGGCGCCTCGCTGCTGTGGGTCGGCTGGTTCGGCTTCAACGCCGGTTCGGCGGGTGCTGCCAGCGGGCGCGCGGGCATGGCCATGACGGTCACGCAGATCGCCACGGGGGCTGCGGCTCTCACGTGGATGTTCGCCGAGTGGGCGACGCGCGGCAAGCCGTCGGTCCTGGGCGTCATCTCGGGTGCGGTCGCGGGTCTCGTCGCGATCACGCCGGCCTCGGGCTTCGTGATGCCCGGCGGTTCGCTGGTCATCGGCATCGTCGCGGGCGTCGTGTGCTTCTGGGCCTCGACCAGCCTCAAGAAGGCGATGGGCTACGACGACTCGCTCGACGTGTTCGGCGTGCACTGCGTGGGCGGCATCGTCGGCGCGTTGCTGACGGGCGTGTTCGCGGTGGGTGCCCTCTCGGCCTCGCCGGCAACACCGGACGGCCTGCAGGGCGTGCTCGAAGGCAACCCCGGCCAGTTCCTGATCCAGCTCTACACGGTCCTGGCCACGCTGGCCTTCTCGGGCATCGGTTCGTTCATCCTGCTCAAGATCGTCGACCTGATCGTGGGCCTGCGCGTCTCGGACGAAGCCGAGCGCGACGGTCTCGACCTTTCGCTGCACGGCGAAAGCATCCAGTAAGTCCCTTCCGCCTCGGCGGCAGGACGGCGACGGGCCGGGGGAAACCCCGGCCCGTTCTCGTTCAGCGAACTATTCGACGCTGCGCCGCTCGGCGGACTGAAGTGCGTGCAGGCGGGCATAGGTGCCGTCCTTCGCCAGCAGCTCGCGGTGCGTGCCGCTCTCGGCCACGCGCCCGCCCTCGATCACGTAGATGATGTCGGCGTCCACGACGGTCGACAGGCGGTGGGCCACCACGACGGTCGTGCGCCCCTTCATCAGCGTGGCGAGCGAGGCCTGCACGACGCGCTCGGACTCGTTGTCGAGTGCACTCGTCGCCTCGTCGAGCAGCAGGATGGGCGCGTTCTTGAGGAACGCGCGCGCGATGGCGATGCGCTGGCGCTGCCCGCCCGAGAGCTTGACGCCGCGCTCGCCCACGACCGTGTCGAAACCGTCGGGCAGCCCGTCGATGAAGTCGAGTGCGCCCGCCAGGCGTGCGGCCTCGCGGATCTCGGCCAGCGGTGCCGCGGGCTTGCCGTAGGCGATGTTCATCGCGATCGTGTCGTGGAACAGGCCCGTCTCCTGCGTGACCAGGGCGATGTTCTCGCGCAGCGAGGACAGGGTCACCTCGCGCACGTCGTGCCCGTCGACGCGCACGTGGCCGATCTCGACGTCGTAGAAGCGCGGCAGCAGGTTCAGGATCGTCGTCTTGCCGCCGCCCGACGGGCCCACGAGGGCCACGGTCTTGCCGGCCGGCACGATCAGGTCGACGCCGTCGAGCGCGCGCCGCTCGGGCCGGTAGCCGAACGTGACGTTCTCGAAGCGGATCTCGCCCCGCACGGCGGGCAATACGGTCGCCCCCGGCCGGTCGACGATGGAAGGCTGCATGTCCTCGAGCGCGAAGACGCGTGCGGCGGCCGACAGGCCCTCCTGCAGCGTCGAGTTCAGGTTCGCGAGGCTCTTGACCGGCTGGTAGGCGAGCAGCAGGGCGGTGATGAACGAGAAGAACGTGCCGGGCGTGGTCGCCCCCTCGACGACGCGCAGGCCGCCATAGAAGATCACGATGGCGATGGCGATCGAGCCCAGCGTCTCCATGATCGGTGAGGCGGCCGAGCGCGTGCGCGCCTGCTTCTGCAGCAGGCCGAAGATGCCCTCGACGGCGCGGCTGGCCTTGGCCGTCTCCTCGTCCTCCATGCGGTAGGACTTGACGTGGCGGATACCCTGGAACGCCTCGTCGAGCACCGTCATCAGCGTGCCGACCGTGTCCTGGATCGAGGTCGTCGTCTTGCGCATGCGCTTGCCGAGCTTGACGATCGGCAGGATCGCGATCGGGAAGACGACGAAGGCGGCCAGCGCCATCTGCCAGTCCTGGTGGAACATCAAGGCGACGAGGAAGACGACGGTGAGCGCGTCCTTCGAAATACCCACCAGCGCCTGCGTGATCGCCGCACGCATCAGCGCCACGTCGTGGGTCAGCCGGATCGACAGCTTCGAGGACGCGTATTCGTTGAAGAAGGCGAGGTCGGCGCGCACCGTGAGCGCGAAGAGCCGCACCTGCAGGTCGGCGATGATGCGCTGGCCCACATGGCTCAGCAGCACGCCCTGCCCGTAATTGGCCCCGCCCTTGATCAGCGCCGAGACCAGGACGGCGATCGGGATCAGATAGAGCATCGTCACGTTGCGCTCGACGAAGACCTTGTCGAGCACCGGCTCCATCAGCCAGGCATTGGCCGCCGTCGCCGCCGAGGCGAGCCCCATACAGACCGCCGACAGGCTGAGGCGGGCCCAGTGGGTGCGGACATGGTCGCGGACGAGGCGGGTGACGAGGCCGCGAGTGGACTGGTCGGTCAGGACGGGGATGATCATCGGGTCGCTTTTCCCACAGAATTGCGGCGAAAAGCCAATCCAGACCGGGCGCTAGACCTTGTGGTCGGCCCGGGCCGGCCAAACGGGTCGTAAAATCCCACTGCATCAGAGGGTTACCACGTTTTGTTCCGGGCGCGTTCTGCGACTCGCCCCGACTCGGGTATTTCGTAGGGAACATCCGCCCGACCCCCTAGACTCGGTGGCACCAGCGGCTCTTAATCTTGTACTTTAAGAGTCGCCGGGTTATGGTTGTTTCACCTTTGTACCTGTTCGCCATCGGCGGACGGGGAAGGGTTCGACGCGCAAAATCTTGTGTTCAAAGGTCTAAAAAGACGCCGACATGCTTAACGACCGTCTCGAGCTGCTTGCCGACTATCCCTTTGCCCGACTGGCGAATTTGATCGCGGGGCTGACCCCCCGCAGCAACGAGGCACCGCTGGCCATGTCCGTCGGCGACCCCCAGCACCAGCCGCCGGCCTTTGCCGCCGAGATCATCGCGGCCAATGCCGACAAGTGGAACGCCTACCCCCCGCTGACGGGGGTGCCCGAGCTGCGCCAGGCGATCGTCGGGTGGCTGGAGCGGCGCTACAAGCTGGCCGGCGGGACGATCGATTTCGAGACCCAGATCGCCCCGGTCGCGGGCACGCGCGAGGGCCTGTTCATCGCCGCCCTGCTCGCGGTGAGCCGCGCCAAGAACGGGCAGACGCCGATCGCGCTGATGCCCAACCCGTTCTACCAGGTCTATTACGGGGCCGCCGTGATGGCTGGCGCCGAGCCGCGCTTCCTCACCACGACCAAGGCGAACGGCTTCCTGCCCGATCTCGACGCGATCCCGGCCGACACGCTGGCGCGCACGGCGATCTTCTATCTCTGCTCGCCGGGAAACCCGCAGGGGGCGATCGCGTCACGCGAATATCTTGCCAAGGCGATCGGGCTTGCGCGCGAGCACGACTTCCTGCTGATCCTCGACGAGTGCTACGCCGAACTCTATTACGGCAACGCGGCCCCGCCCGGCGGCATCGAGGTGGCGCACGCGATGGGCCGCGGGCCCTCGGGCCATGCGCTCGACAACGTCATCTGCTTCCACACGCTTTCCAAGCGCAGCTCGGCCGCGGGCATGCGCTCGGGCTTCGGCGTGGGCTCGCCCGCGACGATCACGGCGCTCAACCGCCTGCGCAGCTATTCGTGCGCGGGCACGCCCTATCCGATCCAGCTTGCCTCGGCGGCCCTGTGGCGCGACGAGGCGCATGCGATCGAGAACCGCGCGCTCTACAAGGCGAAGGTCGCCTCGGCCGCACGCCATCTCGGCGCGCATCCGGGCTACTACAGCCCCGCCGGCGGCATGTTCCTGTGGATCGATGTCGGCGACGGCGAAGCGACGACGAAGAAACTCTGGGAGCAGACGGGCATCAAGGTGCTGCCCGGCGGCTACCTCACCAAGAACGAGCCGGACGGCAGCAATACCGGCAAACCCTTCATCCGCGTGGCGCTGGTGCACGATCTCGACACGGTCGATCGCGCACTCGCCCGCATCGCGCAGGTTCTCTAGAGGACGCAAAACGACATGGCGATCGCAACGCGCATCACGACCGGCCTGTTCCCCGAAGGGGCAGGCGCCTTCTTCCGCAAGCGGATCGCGGAATCGGCCGGGCTCGGCCTGTTCGTGCTCGCCGCCCTCGTGACCGCGTCGCTGCTCACCTACGATCCGGCGGACCCGAGCTTCAGCCGGGCGACGGATATCAAGGCCGCCAACATCCTCGGCTTCGCCGGGGCCGCGTGCGCCGACATGATCCTGCAGACGCTGGGTCTCGCCGGTGCTTTGATCCCCGTGTCGTTCGCGGCGTGGGGCTGGCGCCTGATGCGCTCGCGCTTCCTGCGCCTGTGGTGGCTGCGCGTGGCCTTGCTGCCCGCGACGATCCTGCTCGCCGCGATGGCGCTGTCGACCTGGACGGCCCCGGCCGGCTGGCCGCGGCCGCTCGACGGCGGGCTTGGCGGCGTGGTCGGCCAGCTCTTCCTTGCGGGCATGCTCAATCTGGGGGCCGATTTCGGCCGCGGGGCCGACGTGCTGGCGACGGCCGCTGCGGGTCTCGCCCTCGTCGCGTTCGTGTTCGGGCTTGCGATCACGTGGGGCGAATACCGCACGGCCGCGTGGGCCGGCGGCTGGCTCGCGCGCATGTCGGCGAAGGTCGCGGCGGGTGCGTGGCTCGGCCTTGCCACGATCGTCGCGAAGCTGCGGCTGGGCGATCCCGCCAAGGCGCGCGCGCGCGAGAAGCAGGAACTGAAGCGCAGCCGCCACGAACCCTCGCTCGACGGTTCGGCGGATTCCGATCCGGAAATAGCCCCCGAGCCCGAGAAGCCGCGCCTGCCGCCGACCGAACTGGTCGAGCGCAGCGCGGCGGCCGACAAGGCGAAGGCCGAGGTCAAGAAGAAGCCCAAGCAGACAAATCTCGATCTCGCCGTGCAGGGCGAATACCAGGCGCCGTCGATCGACCTCCTGACCAAGCCCAAGATCGTCAAGGCCGCGACGGTCGACGAGACCGCCCTGGCGCAGAACGCGCGCCTGCTCGAAGGCGTGCTCGACGATTACGGCGTCAAGGGCCAGATCGTGAAGGTCCGTCCCGGCCCGGTCGTGACACTCTACGAACTCGAGCCCGCACCGGGCACCAAGGCCGCGCGCGTCGTCGGCCTGTCGGACGACATCGCGCGCTCGATGTCGGCCCTTGCCGTGCGCGTGGCCGTCGTTCCGGGCCGCAACGTCATCGGCATCGAGCTTCCCAACGCCGAACGCGAGACGGTGTTCCTGCGCGATCTTCTCGAACAGACGATCGAGGACAAGCAGGCGGGCCTTTCCCTCGTGCTGGGTCGCGATATCGGCGGCAGTGCGATCATCGTCGATCTCGCGCGCATGCCCCACCTGCTGATCGCCGGCACCACGGGCTCCGGCAAGTCGGTCGCGATCAACACGATGATCCTGTCGCTGCTCTACCGGCTGTCGCCGGCCGAGTGCCGCTTCATCATGATCGATCCCAAGATGATCGAACTCTCGGTCTATGACGGGATCCCGCATCTGCTTTCGCCGGTCGTCACCGACCCCAAGAAGGCGGTCGTGGCGCTCAAATGGACCGTGCGCGAGATGGAGAACCGCTACCGCGCCATGTCGAAGCTCGGCGTGCGCAACATCGCGGGCTACAACCAGCGTCTCGCCGAGGCCAAGAAGTCGGGCGAGGTATTGACGCGCAAGGTGCAGACCGGATTCGACGAGGCGGGCAAGCCCGTGTTCGAGGACCAGCCGCTCGACATGTCGCCGCTGCCCTTCATCGTGGTGGTGGTCGACGAGATGGCCGACCTGATGCTGGTCGCCGGCAAGGAAGTGGAATGGGCCGTGCAGCGCCTCGCGCAGATGGCGCGCGCCGCCGGCATCCACATCCTGATGGCCACGCAGCGCCCGTCGGTCGACGTCATCACCGGCACCATCAAGGCGAACTTCCCGACGCGCATCTCGTTCCAGGTGACGAGCAAGATCGACAGCCGCACGATCCTGGGCGAGCAGGGGGCCGAACAGCTCCTCGGCCAGGGCGACATGCTCTATATGGCCGGCGGCGGGCGCATCACGCGCGTGCACGGCCCCTTCGTCTCGGACCGCGAGGTCGAGCATGTCGTGCAGCACCTGAAGGCGCAGGGCGTACCGGCCTATATCGAAGAGGTCACCGAGGACGACGACGCACTTGCGGCGATGGGCCTTGGCGAAGGCGGCGAGGGCGGAGCGGCCGGCGGCTCGGGCGGCGGGGAAGGCTCCGACCAGCTCTACGACCAGGCCGTGGCCCTCGTGGCGCGCGAGCGCAAATGCTCGACCAGCTTCATCCAGCGCCATCTGCAGATCGGCT
>CAYQDN010000043.1:0-35143 GCA_964416335.1 uncultured Azospirillum sp. | reverse complement strand
CCCAGCTGGATTCGAACCAGCGACCTACAGCTTAGAAGGCTGTTGCTCTATCCAGCTGAGCTATGGGCCCGTCCGGCGCGCGTTCAGCGGATCCGGTCGAATTTGAAATTGTCGGCGTAGGCCTTCGGTCTGACCCGGACGGCATGCGGGACGCCGACCTCGTAGGCAATGCCGTGGCGGTCGGCATAGGCGATCGCCTCCGCCTGGCTGGCGAAGCGCAGCTGCACTTGGCCTTGCGTATCGGCCGAACCGGCCCAGCCCATCAGCGGATCCGGGCGCTTGGCGGCCGCCGGCTCGAAATCCAGCACCCAGGCCTTGCTCTTGGCGCGGCCCGACTGCATGGCGGTCTTGGTCGGCTTGTAGATGCGGGCGGGCTTGTTCATCGGGGCGGAATCTCCGTCGGACGGCGGGACTTTAGCACCGATTCCCGACCGGGCAACTCCCCCCTCGCCGTCCGAGCGGTCAGGCCGCCCCCAGCAGGCGCTTGGCGAAGGCCGAGGCGCGGTGGCGGGCGGTTTCCCACGCCGCGATCGCCCGCCCGGTCATGTAATTGAACATGATGTAGCGGCGCTCCCCCTCGAACGGCCGGTGGCCGTGCCACGACCGGTCGCTGCGCCGGAAGGCGACGAGGGTCCCGTCCGTCGGCGGCACTTCAGCGATGAAGTCGTCGACATTGCCGGGCCCGCGCAGGAAGCGCAGACGACCGCCGTCGCCGGCCCAGGAATCGTTGAAATAGAGAAGCGACGTGAGCAGCTTTGCCGTCGAATCCACGTGGATCTTGCCGTCCGTCGCGCGGCATCGGCCGCGGACCGTCACCATGAGCGGCCGGCCCTCGAGATCGACGCCGAACTTTCCGGCGTAGGCCGAACGCATCTCGGGGCTTTCGATCTCGCGGATGAGCTGGCGGAACGCGCTGCCGCCTTCGACCTTGTCCGCCGGATAGAGCCCGGGGCTCGACAGGCACGGGAAATCCGCGCGGATCTCGGCGGCGGCTCCGGACCGCAGGACATCGGGAACGACGAGATGGTCGAACGGTTCGCGCGTCAGCGGGACGGCGCGGAACGCGTCGAGATCGATGAAGGCCATGGCAGGCGGACTCCGGAAGGAAGGTCGCGACGTTCCGCTTGTCGCATCCGCCCTCGCGCGCCGCGTTGATCTCGGTCAAATCGCCGAAAGGTCGGCGCTCTCGCCCGATGTCGGTACCGTGCACGCCCAGCCGAACCGCCGCACGATCTCGGCGCGCAGGGCTTCGGCGGCAACCGGCTCGCCGTGCGTGACGAAGCAATGCGCCGGCCTGCTTGTGAAATTCGCGAGCCAGTTCAGGATCTCGTCGCGGTCGGCATGCGCCGACAGCATGTCGAGATTCGCAACCTCGGCGGCGACCGGAACCTGCCCCCCATGGATCTTGACGCTGCGCGCACCGGCAACCATCGCGGCCCCGCGCGTACCGGCCGCCTGGAAGCCCGCAAACAGGATCGTGTTGGCCCGGTCGGGAGCCAGCACCTTCAGGTGATGGAGGACCCGGCCGCCCGTCGCCATGCCGCTTGCCGACAGGATGATCCGCGGGACGCGGCTTTCGCCCACGCGCTTGGATTCCTCGACGCTGTCGACATAGCGCGCCATGTCGGCAAGCGACCGGCACTGCGCCGCGTCGAGCCGGTGTTCGCCGAGATGGTTGGCGAACACCTTGCTTGCCGCGGTCGCCATCGGGCTGTCGACGAAGACCGGCAGGTCCGGGATGCGCTTGGCCTGCTTCAGGCGGTGGATATGGAACAGGATCGTCTGCACCCGGCCCACGGCGAAGGTCGGAATCAGCACGCTGCCGCCGCGCCGCGCGGTGCGCACGACGATGTCGGCCAGCACGTCCTCGGGATCGGTCGCGACGTGCGTGCGATCCCCGTAGGTCGATTCGACGACGACAAAGTCCGCCGCCGCGACCGCCGCGGGATCGAGCATCGTCGGGCTGTGCGGCCGCCCGAGATCGCCCGAGAACAGGATCGTCCGGCCACCGGCGGAAAGCTCTACCATCGTCGCACCGAGGATATGACCGGCCGGGCGCAGGCAGGCGGAAATGCCGGGCACGATGTCGAAACTACGGCCGACGCGCTGCGGCTCGAACCGGTCGAGGCTGGCGATGGCCTCGGCGGCCGTGTAGAGCGGCAACGCCGGCTTGTGCTTCGAAAATCCGTGGCGGTTGGCGTATTCGGCTTCCCGCTCCTGCAGGAAGCCGCTGTCCGGCAGCAGGATCGCGCAGAGGTCGCGCGTCCCTGCCGTGCAGTGAACCGACCCGCGGAAGCCGTTGCGCACCAGCAGCGGCAGGTAGCCCGAATGGTCGAGATGCGCGTGCGTCAGGACGACGGCATCGATTGCCGCCGGATCGACCGGGAAGCGGCCCCAGTTCAGCAGGCGCAGCGCCTTGAGGCCCTGGAACAGGCCGCAATCGACCAGCACGCGCCGACCTGCCGCCTCGACGAGATACTTGGAACCGGTGACGGTGCCCGCACCGCCGAGGAACGTCAGGCGCACCTCGGCACTCAGCGCTTCTCGTTCAGCATCGGGAAGCCGCGCTGGTGCCAGACCGGATAGGCCGGTACCACGTCGCTTGCGGAATCGAGAGCCGCGCGATGCTCGGCCGACAATGTCCAGCCGACGGCACCGAGATTCTCGACGAGCTGCTCTTCGTTGCGCGCACCGATGATCAGGCTCGATACGGTCTTCTGCTGCAGCAGCCAGTTGAGCGCGATCTGCGGGATCGTCTTGCCCGTGGCCTTCGCGACGGCATCGAGCGCGTCGACGATGCGATAAAGGCGCTCGGCTTCGAACTTCGGGCCCGTTTCCGGGATCTGTGCCGCACGCGTGCCCGCCGGTGCAGGCTGGCCGCGGCGGATCCGGCCGGTGAGCTTGCCCCAGCCGAGCGGGCTCCACACGACGGCTCCAACGCCCTGGTCGACGCCCAGCGGCATCAGCTCCCACTCGTAGTCGCGGTTGAGCAGCGAATAGTACGCCTGGTGCGCCACGTGCCGCGAATAGCCGTGGCGGTCCGACACGTCGAGGGACTTCATCAGGTGCCAGCCCGAGAAATTCGAGCAGCCGATGTAGCGGATCTTGCCGGCCTTCACGAAACCGTCGAGCGTGGAAAGCGTCTCCTCGACCGGCGTGTTGTAATCCTGCCCGTGCAGCTGGAAGAGATCGATATGGTCGACCGCGAGGCGCTTGAGCGCCTTGTCGACGGCCT
Source organism: uncultured Azospirillum sp. (assembly GCA_964416335.1). Classification (GTDB taxonomy): domain Bacteria; phylum Pseudomonadota; class Alphaproteobacteria; order CACIAM-22H2; family CACIAM-22H2; genus Tagaea. Next base: position 31,908 of record CAYQDN010000043.1, on the reverse strand, counting down.
CGGTCAGGTACTGGCGCGACGAACCGTAGTCGTTCGGCCCCGGCCCCGTCGGGAAGGTCGCCTTGGTCGAGATCAGCACGCGGTCGCGCTTGCTCTTGATCGCCTGCCCGAGGATCGTCTCGGCAAGCCCGGCCGAATAGCCCGACGCGCTGTCGAACATCGACACGCCATGGTCGAGGCAGATGTCGATCAGGCGCGAAGCGCCGGCCGCATCGGTCGATCCCCACGCCTTGAAGAAGTCGTTGCCGCCGCCGAACGTGCCGGTGCCGAAGCTGAGGGCCGGCACCCGGAGGCCCGAATTTCCAAGACGGCGATATTCCATGACGACAATTCCTCCGATACGGTCCGACGAATTCCTTTTCAAGGCGCCGATATTGTCATCCATTAGGCAAAGAGGGAACTGCCCCGGCAAGAACCGGCACGGCGCGGTCATCCCCGAACGGAGGACACGCCGCCCATGAACCCCGAGACGAAGCCCCTTCTGATCGCCCCGCCCGGCACGTGCGACAGCCACGTCCATGTCTACGACAAGGCGTTCCCGACGATCCCCAACGCGGTCGCGCGCGCGCCCGAATGGGCGACGGTGGCGGCCTATCGCAAGGTGCAGGCCCGGCTCGGCCTGACGCGCTCGGTGATCGTGCAGCCGACGGTCTACGGCACCGACAACCGCGTCACGCTCGCCGCGATCGCCGAACTGGGCGCCGAATGCACGCGCGGCGTGGCGATCGTGGACACGGCGGTGAGCGATGCCGAACTCGAGCGCCTGACCAAGGCTGGGATCCGGGGTGCCCGCTTCCAGATGCTGCCGGGCGGCATCGTTCCGTGGGAAGCGCTCGAACCCCTCGCCGCGCGCATCGCCCCGCTCGGCTGGCACGCGCAGGTCCAGATGGACGGACGCCTGCTGCCCGAGCGCGAAGCGATGCTCGCCCGCCTGCCCTGCCGGCTCGTCATCGACCATACCGGAAAATTCCTCACGCCCGTCCCGGTCGACCATCCGGGCGTGGCGAGCCTCCGGCGCCTTCTCGACAACGGGCGGACCTGGCTCAAGCTCAGCGGCCCCTACGAGACGTCGCTCGCCGGCCCGCCGGACTATCCGGATGTCGGCGCCATCGCGAAGGTTCTCGCGAAGGCCGCACCCGAACGGATGCTGTGGGCCAGCAACTGGCCGCACGTATCGGTGACCGACCTTCCCGACGATGCCACGCTTCTCGACGTGCTGCTCGACTGGATCCCCGACGCAACAGCGCGCACGCTGGCGCTGACGGTCAATCCCGCGGCGGTCTACGGCTTCTGAATCGCGTCAGCGCTGCCGGCGCCACGCCGGATCGTCGCCCGGATCGCTGGTCCAGAGTGCGATGTCGCGAAGCTCGATCGCCTGCGCCTCGTTGCGCCGGTCGCGATAGATCCCGAAGCGCGGCTGGGCGTTGATATAGGGCACGCCGGCGCGGCGCAGGCCGTCGCGCGCGTCGGCCATCGGACCGCGATAGGACCCGCAGGCCACGCCGTCGAGCCAGAGGTCGAGTTCGCCCGTCCCGTCGTGCGCCGGCCGCAGGCGGACCCGCATGTCGACCCAGGTGCCGAGGCCGCGGGTCACCGGGCAGAGCCGCACGCGGCGCACGCGCGGCGGCGTCGCGCATGCTTCGCCCGACGAGACCTGCGCGAAGATCTCGACGCCGGCGCGCACCGGACGCGCCTCGACCTTGAAGAACGGACTTGCCCCGCAGGGTGCACCGTCGCGCGCGGAATCCTGTTTCACCTGATGGATGACGGTGCGGCACGCCTCGCGCCCCGCCGCCGGTTCGTCGCGCGGATTGTCGGCCGGGATGCGGAAGGCGAAGCGGTACCAGGTCGGCATGCCGAAACGGACGACCTCGCCCGCACCGGTGGCACGGTCCGAGCGCAGCTGGATCTCGACGCGCTCCGAGCCGACCGGCCGGCCCGCACTTTCGAGTGCGGCCGCGTTCGACCCGCGCGCGTCGCAGGCGACCAGCCCCTCCGGCGGGTCGAGCGCGTCGCCCGGCCGTACGGCGATGCGCAGCAGCGGCAACCCGTCGGCCGCATGCACGAACTGCACGCGCGAGGCGCGCACCGCCGGATCGAGCCCGCCCGAGATCGCCCAGCGCTTCAGGACGGTTTCAGGCGCACCGTCGAACGCTTCGAGCATGTCGGGCGGTGCCGCGAGCGCCGGACCGGCGCCAAAAACAAGAAGCGGCAGGATCAGGAAACGCAGGCGCATGGAAAGAACCGCAATCGGTCGGAGCGGAGGGATTCGAACTCTCGACATCCAGCTCCCAAAGCTGGCGCTCTACCAGGCTGAGCTACGCTCCGGACCGGCTGATCGAAGGTGCCACGCACCTTCGCGCGATGTGATACACGATGCGGGCCCGTTTCGGCAACCTGAAGGAATCCCCCCATGTCGCGTGGCATGTTCGGCGTACCCGAAGACTTGCGTGCCTATATCCGCTCGGTTTCGCTGCGCGAGACGGACCTGCAGGTCCGTCTCAGGGCCGAAACGGCGACGATGCCCAATGGCGGCATGCAGATCAGCCCCGAACAGGGCCAGCTGATGGCGCTGCTGGCCCGGCTGACAGGTGCGAAGCTCTATGTCGAGGTCGGCACCTTCACCGGCTACAGCGCGCTCAGCGTCGTGCAGGCGCTGCCCGCCGACGGGCGCGCGATCTGCTGCGACGTGTCGGAAGAATGGACCGCGGTCGCGCGCCGCTACTGGACCGAGGCCGGCATCGCCGGCCGGATCGACCTGCGGCTGGCCCCGGCCGTCGGCACGCTCGATGCGCTTCTCGCCGAAGGGCTCGAAGGGAAGGTCGATCTCGCCTTCATCGACGCCGACAAGACCGGCTATGCCGCCTATGTCGAGCGCATCGCGCGGCTGCTGCGCCCCAACGGGCTGCTGCTGATCGACAACGTGCTGTGGGGCGGCAAGGTCGCCGACCCGGCGGCGACGAGTGCGGATACCCAGGCGCTGCGGGCGCTGAACCTGCAGATGAAGGACGATCCGCGTTTCGACATCTCGATGCTGCCCGTCGGCGACGGGCTGACGCTGGCGCGCAAGCGCTGACTAGCGGAACATCGGGTGGACCAGCCGGTCGCCCACCTTCAGGCCCAGCCGCGCCACCGTCCCGCCGTTGAGTTCGACGACCGCGCGCACCGGCTCGTCGGACGAGATGATCGCCTCGGAGAGCGGCACCGCGCGCTCCTGGATGTGCCGCACCACGCCTTCGCGGTCGGCGAACAGCATGTCGAGGGGGATCAGCGTGTTGCGCATCCACATCGCCACGGGCGCGTCGCGCTTGAAGTCGAACAGCATGCCCGCGTCCGCCGCCATCTGACGGCGAAACATCAGGCCGACCGTGCGCCGCTCGTCGTTGTCGGCGAACTCGACCGTGAATTTGTGCTTCTTGCCGCCGCTTTCGACCGTCATCTCCGATTTCTCGAAGCGGACATTGGGGTTCTGTGCTGCGGCAGGCGCTGCGGCGACCGCCAGCGCGAATGTCAGGAACCTGCGTCGTGTCGTCATCGTCGTCGTCACCTCATGCGGCCCGGGTGGCACCGGCCCTTGCCTGCTGCGCCAGTTCCGCGATCTCGGCGCGGATCGGGCCCGGCGAAGGGGCATCGCGCAGCGTCGTGAACCACGTTTCGGGCCTGATTTGATCCTTTCGCCGGTGCCAGTGCAAGGCCCTGAGGATCGTCTCGGCATGTGCCGGAAGCCGGTCGGGTATCTCGAACCCGTTGAGCGTTGCCCACATGCCGGCCCAGGCGCGCGCCACGCTCCACGGATTGTAGCCCCCGCCGCCCGTCATCAGCATCGGCAGGTCGAGCGCCTTCAGGGCCGCCGCCGCGCGCCACAGCGAATTGTTCGACAGCGACAGGTTCGACAGCGGATCGTCGGCCAGCGCATCCGCCCCGCCCTGCACGACGAGCGCTCCGGGTGTGAAGGCCGACACGCGCGGCAGCACAACGGCATCGAACAGCAGGTCGAATTCGGCGTCGTTGAAGCCAGCGGGCACGGGCAGGTTCACCCGCGTCGTCGCGGCACCCGCATCGAAGGCACCGGTATGCGGCCAGCGGTCCCGTTCGTGGATCGAGACGATCAGCACGCGCGGGTCCTCGCCAAGCGCCGCTTCCACGCCGTCGCAATGGTGCGCGTCGATATCGACATAGGCGACACGCGCGATACCCCGGTCGAGCAGGCGCAGGATCGCGAGGACCGGGTCGTTGAGATAGCAGAAGCCGCTCGCCGCGGCGCGCTGGCCGTGATGCGTGCCGCCGGCCGGCGAATAGATCGTGCGTGCCTGTCCGGATGCCAGCATCTCGGCCGCCAGCAGCGAGGCGCCACAGGCCGTGGCGGGCCGGCGGAAGATCTCGCCGAACACGGGATTGCCGCCGCGCCCGATATTGAAGCGCTCGGCCGACGCCGCGTCGATCGCCTGTGCGGCCTCCGCGGCCTGCAGGGCGGCGACATATTCGGGCGCATGGAAGCGCGTCAGTTCCTCCGGCGTGGCCGTAGGGCTGTCGATATAGACGTCGTCGGGCAGCCAGCCCAGCGCCCGGCATAGATCGATGCAGGTCGACACGCGCGGGATCGCCAGCGGGTGGTTCGAGCCGTAGCGCGAACGCCGGTAGATCTCCGAGCCGATGAAGCGGGGTCGCTGCGGCATGGGATTGAGTTAGTGCCGCTTGCCTTCCGCGTCAACGTGGCGCTATATCGGGGCGTTCGCACGGGGTGCCGGCAATGTGCCGGCTGAGATCACACCCGAGAACCTGATCCGGTTCGTACCGGCGTAGGGATGCGCAATTGAACGTCGGTTCGTCACTCCCCGTCTTCGACGTCGATATCCGTGCCGCCGGCGTGGCGTTCGACGGCATTCCCCTGTTCGACGGGTTCGACCTGCATCTGCCGGCCGGGCGCACCTTGTGCCTGCTCGGCCCGTCGGGCGTGGGCAAGAGCACGCTGCTGCGCCTCGTCGCGGGCCTCGTCCCGGCTTCACCAGACACGCACATCGCCGCCGGCGACGGAAAGCCGCTGCACGGCCGCATCGCCTGGATGGCGCAGCAGGACCTGCTGTGCCCGTGGCTCGACGCGCGCGGCAACGTGCTGCTCGGCAGCCGCCTGCGCGGTACCGTGCCCGACACGGCGAAGGCCGACGCACTCCTCGACGTGGTCGGGCTTGCCGACAAATGCACGGCGATGCCGGCCACGCTTTCGGGCGGCCAGCGCCAGCGCGTCGCCCTCGCCCGCACGCTGATGGAGGACCGGCCGCTCGTGCTGATGGACGAGCCGTTCGGCGCGCTCGACGCCATCACGCGCTGGCGCCTGCAGGAACTCGCCGCCACGCTGCTCGCCGGGCGAACGGTCGTGCTCGTCACGCACGATCCGCGCGAGGCCCTGCGGCTGGGCCACGAGATCCGCGTCATTTCCGGCCAGCCGGCGACGGTCGGCCCTGCACTCCGCCCTGCCGGTACGGCTCCGCGCCCGCTCGACGAGCCGGCACTTCTGGCGCTCGAGACGCGGCTGATCGGCGAACTCGCGCGCGCCGATGCGGGTGCCGCGTGATGCGCTTCCTGCGCCCGCTCCTCGTGCTTGCCGGCGTGTGCGTTGCCTGGGAAGCGCTCGTCCGCGCGACGGGCGTACCGCACTATATCCTTCCCGGACCCGCGCGCGTGGCGACGGCGCTGGTCGAGCGCAGCGGCTTCATCTTCGAGAACGCCGCGATCACGCTGCTCGAGATGGTGCTCGGCCTCGTCGTCGGCGTGGCGTGCGGGGCCGTCTCGGCGCTGCTGCTCGCCCAGTCGCGCGCGGCCCGGCGCTGGTTTCTGCCACTGGTCCTCGCCAGCCAGGCGATCCCGATCTTCGCCATCGCCCCGCTGCTCGTCCTCTGGTTCGGCTTCGGCATCGCCTCGAAGATCGCGGCGGCCGCTCTCATCATCTTCTTTCCCGTCACGTCCGCCTTCTATGACGGGCTCGTGCGCACCGAGCGCGGCTGGCTCGACCTTGCCCATGTGATGGGGGCCTCGCCGTTCAACGTGCTCGTCCGGCTGCGCCTGCCCGCCGCCCTGCCGGCCCTCGCGACCGGCATCCGCGTCGCCGCGGCCGTCGCCCCCATCGGGGCGGTGATCGGCGAATGGGTGGGCGCTTCGGCCGGGCTCGGCTTCCTGATGCTGCAGGCCAACGCCCAGATGCAGATCGACCTGCTGTTCGCCGCGCTGTTCGTGCTCGCGGCCTTCGCCATCGCCTTCTATTCCGCCATCGACGCGCTGCTGAAGCGGCTCGTGCCCTGGCAGCCCGTCACCACGCAGACCGACTGAACCGACCGGAGAAGCCCCATGCAGATCACCCGACGCACCGCCCTCGCCGCCTCGCTCGCCGCCCTTGCGGCACCTGCCCTGGTGCGCACGGCCGCCGCACAAGGCCAACCCTTCACGCTGCTGCTCGACTGGTTCATCAACCCGGACCACGGCCCGATCATGGCGGCGCAGGAACTGGGCTATTTCCGCGAGGCCGGTCTCGACATCAGGATCATCCCGCCGGCCGACCCGAACGACCCGCCGCGCCTCGTCGCCGCCGGCCGGGGCGACGTCGCGGTCAGCTATCCGCACTTGCAGATCCGCCAGGCGGTCGACGACATCCCGACCATGCGCATCGGCGCCCTGATCGATACGCCGCTGTCGACGCTGACCGTGCTTGCCGACGGGCCGATCAAGACGCTTGCCGATTTCCGCGGCCGCAAGATCGGCTATTCGATCTCGGGCATCGAGAACGCGGTGCTGCGCGCGATGCTCGGCACGGTCGGCGTCGGCCTCAACGAGGTCGAGCTGGTCAACGTGAACTTCTCCCTGTCGCCGGCACTGCTGGCCAAGCGGGTGGACGGCGTGATCGGCGCCTTCCGGAATTTCGAGCTGTTCCAGCTCGAGATCGAAGGCTCGAAGGGCCGCGCCTTCTTCCTCGAGGAGCACGGCGTGCCCACGCACGATGCGCTCACCTTCGCGGCCAACCGCGAGAAGGCGCGCGCGGGCGATCCGCGCCTGCGCAAGTTCCTCGATGCGGTCGAGCGCGGCTCCCTCTATTGCACCAACAATCCCGAAGAGGCGTGGAAGCTGTTCATCAAGGGGCGGAGCCAGCTCGACAACGAGCTCAACCGCCGGGCATGGACGGCGACCGTGCCGCGCTTCGCGCATTCGCCGGGGGCGGTCGACAAGGCGCGCGAGCTGCGCTTCGCCGAGTTCCTGCACGCCAACGGGATCATCCCGCACGTCCCGCCGGCCGACAGCTTCATAGCCCAGCTTGCCTGACGGCTACTGGGCGGCCTGCGGCTGGCCTTCGCCCGCGGCGGCCTCGATGCGGGCCTGCGCCTCGCGCGTCTCGAGCTGGCGGCGCCACATCTGGGCATAGACGCCGTCGGCGGCGAGCAGGTCGCCATGCGTGCCGCGCTCGACCACGCGGCCCTTCTCGAGCACGACGATCTGGTCGGCGTCGACCACGGTCGACAGGCGATGCGCGATCGTCAGCGTCGTCACGCCGGCCGAGATCTGGCGCAGCGATTCCTGGATCGCCTTTTCGGTGCGCGTGTCGAGCGCGCTCGTCGCCTCGTCGAAGACGAGCAGCTTTGGGCGCTTCAGGATCGTGCGCGCGATCGACACGCGCTGGCGCTCGCCGCCCGAAAGCTTCAGGCCGCGCTCGCCCACCCGCGTCTTGTAGCCGTCGGGCAGCGACAGCACGAACTCGTGGATGCGCGCGAGGCGCGCTGCCTCCTCGACCTCGTCCTTCGTCGCCGACGGGCGGCCATAGGCGATGTTGTAGTAGATCGTGTCGTTGAACAGCACCGTGTCCTGCGGGACGATGCCGATCGCCGCGCGCACGGAGGCCTGCGTGACGCCGCGGATGTCCTGTCCGTCGATCGTCACGGCACCGCCGGTGACGTCGTAGAAGCGGAACAGCAGGCGCGAGATGGTCGACTTGCCGGCACCCGAAGAGCCGACGATCGCCAGCGTCTTGCCCGGCGGCACGTCGATATCCACGCCGTCGAGGATCGTGCGGCGCGCATCGTAGCCGAACGTCACGCCCTCGAAGCGCACGTGGGCGCCGGTGACCGCGATATCAGGTGCACCGGGCCGGTCGACGACTTCGGCGTTGGCGTGCAGCAGCTTGAACATCGACTGCATGTCGATCAGCGCCTGCCGGATCTCGCGATAGACCATGCCGAGGAAGTTGAGCGGCAGATAGAGCTGGATGAGATAGGCGTTGACCATCACGAAGCCGCCGACGGTCATGGCACCCGCCGCCACGTCGAACGCGGCCATCATCATGATCGCCGTCAGGCCGATGGCGATGACGAACCCCTGCCCCACGTTGAGCAGCGAGAGCGACGTCTTCGAGAGCACGGCCGCGCGCTCGTAGGCGTCGAGCGACTTGTCGAAGCGCTTCGCCTCGTGCGCCTCGTTGCCGAAGTACTTCACCGTCTCGTAGTTGAGCAGGCTGTCGATCGCCTTGGTCGAGGCCTCGCCCTCGGCCTCCAGCATCGCGCGGCGATAGCGCAGGCGCCACGCCGTGATCGCGAACGTGTACGCGACGTAGAGCAGGATCGTGACGAAGGTGACCGCGGCGAAGCGCCAGTCGTAGAGATACCAGAGCGTGCCGCAGACCATCGTGATCTCGAGGACGGTCGGCACGACCTGGAAGAGCATGAAGTGCAGCAGGTTCTCGATGCCGGCCGTCCCGCGCTCGATCGCACGGTTGAGGCCACCGGTCTGCCGGTCGAGATGGAAGCGCAGCGAGAGCCGGTGCAGGTGCTGGAACGTCTCCAGCGCCACCTTATGCATCGCCTGGTGAGCGACGCGCGCGAAGACGATCTCGCGCAGTTCGTTGAAGGCCTGCGAACAGACGCGCGCGCCGCCATAGGCGAGCACGATGCCGATGGGGACGGCCGCGACGGCACCGCCCGTGCCCGAAAGCGCATCGACCGCGTAGCGGTAGAAAAGCGGGACGACCATCGTCGCGAGCTTAGCGCCCACGAGCAGGACGAGGGCCGCGACGACGCGGATCTTTACCTCGAGATGGTCCTTGGGCCAGAGATAGGGAAGCAGCCGCGCAACGGTGCGGACCTCCTGGTCGGCAACACCTGGGACATGGAGGGGATCGGCGGGACTCGCGCGGCGCATCCGGACAATCTAGGTGCGTCCGGGCCGCGTTGCCAGTCCCCTGCGGCGATTACTATTGTGCCGCCTGCCCGGCGCTGTCGTCGGTCCGGCTGGCGAGGTGGCGCAGCACCAGCGCCAGCAGCGCGTCCTTGCGGAAGGGCTTGGAGATGAAATCGTCCATGCCGGCCGCAAGGGCGGCGTCGCGATCGGTGTCGAACGCGTTGGCCGTGACCGCGACGATCGGCACGCGGGCGGCCGCGCCGTCGAGGGCGCGGATCGCGGCGGTGGCCGCGTAGCCGTCCATCTCGGGCATGTTCACATCCATCAGGATGAGGTCGTAGGGCACGACGCGCTGGGCTTCCACCGCCTCCAGCCCGTTGCCCGCGGTGTCGACGCGAAGCCCGATCGGCTCGAGCATCGCCGAGACGATGAGGCGGTTGGTCTGGTTGTCCTCGGCCAGCAGCAGGCGCAGCGGCCGGTTGCGCGCGTGCGCGATCCGCTCGAACTCGACCGCCCAGTCGACGTTGCTGGGCCGCGCCTCGCTTTCGACCATCGCGGGCGAAAGCTCGATGTCGAACACGAAGACGCTGCCCTTGCCGGGCACGCTTTCCGCGCGCAGCTCGCCGCCCATGCGCGCGACGAGTCGGTGCGAGATCGCAAGCCCGAGCCCCGTGCCGCCGAAGCGGCGCGCGATCGACCCGTCGAGCTGCTCGAACTCGCGGAACAGGCGCGGCAGCCGGTCCGCCGGAATGCCGATGCCGCTGTCGCGCACCGAGATCCAGCCGCGGATGCGCCCGTTGACTTGGGCGCGCGCCGACGCCTCGACCCGCACGCCGCCATGCTCGGTGAACTTGATCGCGTTCGACAGCAGGTTGAGCAGCACCTGGCGCAGGCGCCCCGGATCGCCGCGCAGGCGCTCGGGCACGTCGCCGTCGATCTGCCAGTCGAGCGTCAGGCCCTTGGCACGCGCGCGCGCCGCGACGATCTCGACCGTCGAGCGCACGAGGGCGCGCATGTCGAAGACGAGTTCCTCGAACTCCAGCCGCCCCGCCTCGAGCTTCGAGAAGTCGAGCACGTCGTTGATGATCTGCAGGAGCGAGTCCGACGCGTCGCGGATCGACTGCACGTAGAGCTTCTGCTGGTTGTCGAGGTTCGTGTCGAGCAGCAGGCTCGCCATGCCCATCACGCCGTTGATCGGCGTGCGCACCTCGTGGCTCATCGTCGCGAGGAAGCGCGACTTGGCGTCGCTCGCCGCCTCGGCCGATTCCTTGGCCTGCGTCAGCGCCCGCGTCGCGGCGATGTCGGACGTGACGTCCTGCAGCAGGTGGATCTCGCCGCCCGAGGCCGTCGCGAAGCCGATCACGCGGATCGTGCGCCCGTCGGTGAGCGAACGGTCGTAGGGCACGCCGCCGCGCAGCACGAACGAGAGCCGGTCGGCGACCCAGCTCTCGCGCTCGTCGGCGGGCACGCCGAACAGCGCCGACACCGCGTGCATGTGCATGAGGTCGTAGGCGAGCATGCCGACCTCGACCTGGCCGCGCACGTGCGGATACATCTCCTCGTACTTCCTGTTCCACATCAGCACGCGGCGGCTGGCGTCGAACATCACGAAGGCGTCGCGCAGCGCTTCGATGCCGTCGCGCAGCGTGCGCTCGCTGTCCTCGGCGCGGATCTTGGCGATGGCGAGCGCCTGGCGCGCATCCATCTCCTCGGTCATGTCGCGCCCCGATCCGCGATAGCCCAGGAAACGGCCCTTCTCGTCGAAGATCGGCTTGCCGCTGATCGACAGGAAGCGCCGCCGTCCGGTGAGGTCGAAGCGCTCGTAGCGGAAATCGCGGAACGCCTCGCGCCGCTCGAGCTGCTCGCGGTGCGCGGCCCACCCCGCCTCGTCGACGCCGAGCACGCCGATCTCGTCGCGGCGCATGCCGTACTGCGATTCCGGCTGCACGCCCGAGAGCCGGTAGTTGGAATCCGACAGGAACGTGAAGCGCAGGTCGGCATCCTGCTCCCAGAACCAGTCGGCCGTCGTCTCGGCGAAATCGCGGAAACGCCGCTCGCGGTCGAGGATCGCGTTCTGCGCGAACTCGAGCTCGTCGAGGCGCCGGCGCAGCAGCCAGGCCATCGCGAAGACCGACAGCGTGGCGAGGATCCCCACGCCCGCGATGACGGTGTCGAGCGCGTGCCGGTGCACGGCCATGTCGGCGACGGAAGTCTCGACATAGATGCCGAGCGGCCAGTCGCCGATCCGCTCGAGGGCCGCGAGCCGCTCGACGCCGTCGACCGGGCTCTTCCCCTGCGCGACGGCGCTGCCGTCGGCAAGGAAGCGCTGCCATCCGGCAAGGCCGGTCATGTCGTACGGCGTTTCGTCGACATCGCCGTCGCGCGTGACCCGCGCGCGCGACAGCCCGTCGCGCGCGACGATGCCGACCGCCCCGTCGCTGCCCAGATCGACCGACTTGGCGATCGACAGCAGCTTGGCCGGCAGCACCGAGACGAGGACGATGCCGGCGAACCGGCCGTCGGCGCCGACGATGCGGCGCGACAGCGGGATCGAGTTGTTGTCGGACAGGCGGCTCTTGCGCGGCTCGCCGAAGAAGGGCCGGTCGTCGACCGCGTCGCGCTGCGCCACGAAAAAGTCGCGGTCGGCGAGCGAGACGCCGGCGACGGAAGCCACCACCGCCGCGGCGGTGATCCGGCCCGACGCGTCGGCAACCACCACGAAATCGATCAGCCCGGGTGCCGACATCGCAAGCCGGTCGAGCACCGCCGGATCGAGCCGCGGCCCGCGGGCCACGAACGCGACGGCAAGCCCGGCGATGCGGTCGACGGATTCGAGCGTGCGCTCGACGCTCTCGCGCGACAGCCGGCTCGCCTCGGTCACCGCGGCGACCGCGGCCTCGTCGGAATGGGCGCGCTGAGCATAGAGGGCGGCGGCGACCAGCGCCCAGACGACGAGCGTGACCGACAATGCGATCGCCAGCACCCGGTCGATCCGCGTGCGCCCCGCGATGTCCCGGCGCGACCCGATCATGACTCCTGCACCCGCGTTCTTCCCGACATCGGCCAAGGGTAGGCTTGCGCCCCTAGCCGGGCAAGGTTACCGGCTGCGTTACGCAAGGTTTGCCGCCGGAACCGCGAACCGGCAAGCACTTGATCGGCTGCGCTTCCTGAGGTGTCTGTATTCAGGAATTAGGCAACCACATGTTACCGTAACCTATTTAAGCCTTTGAAGTGGAAGGCATGTAACTGCAACACGCGTTTGACGTTACGCAAAGCTTCCCGTGCCCGGTTTTGCGCGCGATCCGGCCTCGCCCGAAGCACGCGATCCTGTTCGTCCCTTCACCATGTCAAACAGCACAGGCTTTCGCCCTGCCAAGGATGATAGGGATTTTTGCCATGATGGGAAGCCGCACAATCGTATCTATCGGCCGACGCCGCAGGCGTATCTATCGGCCGACGCCGCAGGCAAACAGATCGGTCGTCCCGTCTGGTCCGGGAGCCAGCACAGCCGCCATCGGGCGGCACGCGCCGTCCCAGCAAAGTTCGTAATCCGCGGCAAAGCCGCGCCGGCTCAGCGTCACGTGGGTCAGCGGCGACACGTGCGGAACATAGTGGAACCAGCCGTCGCGAAGGACGGCATCGGCCGGCGGCTCCATCCCCGCACCGCCGCCCCGGACGCGCGCGGCGATCGGGACGATCCGGTCGCCGCGGACCTGCCAGTCTTCTTCCCAGCGGACCTTCTCGATCGAATGGGTCCAGGCGAGCGTGAAGTCGCTCGCCGGGACGCTGGCGCCGACAAGGGCGGGAAAGATGCCGAGGCAGAGGGCCCCGAGCGCACTCACGCGATGGCGGCCTTCGTGCGGTGGCGCCGCCAGTTCCAGGCGACGACCGCAGCGCTGATGACGAAGCCCATTTCGTCGGTCAGCGGGACGGCCGCGACGAGCAGGAACGCGCCAAGCGTGGCCGCCGCGCGCTCGATCCAGCCCATCGGCCCGATCAGGTAGCCGCTGGAAGCGCCCCCCCACAGGCCGATAGCGACCAGCGCCTTCACCGTGATGTAGATCACCGCAAGCGGGCTGTCGGTCTGCAGCAGCAGGGCCGGGTCGTAGATGAACAGGAAGGGGATGACGAAGCCCGCCAGCGCCACGCGCACCGCGAGGAAGCCGATCTTCATCGCCGACTCCTTGGCGATGGACGACGCGGCGAACGCAGCGAGCGCCACCGGCGGCGTCAGGTCGGCCATGATTCCGAAATAGAACACGAACATGTGCGACTGGAGCAGCTCCACGCCCATTCCCAGCAGCGCCGGCGCGACCATCGAGGACGTGATGATGTAGTTGGGAATCGTCGGGATGCCCATGCCGAGGATGAGGCTCACGATCATCGTCAGGATCAGTGCCGCGATCCGGCTTTCGCCGGCAAGCCCGACGACGACGCGCGCGAAGGTGCCGCCAAGGCCCGTCAGCGTCAGCGTGCCGATGATCACGCCCACGAGCGCGCACGCGACGCCCACGGCGATGGCATTGCGGGCACCGTCGGACAAGCTGTCGAGCATGACCGTGAAGGTCTCGCGCGCGCCGCGCATGAACGCCGTCGCGACAAGCAAGGCGAGGACCGCACCGACAAGCACGTAGAGGTTTTCGGTGTTCAGGTAGAGCCCGCCGCCCACGCCGACGACGATCCAGAAGAAAATCCGGAACGCGACCGCACCGATCCGGGCCGCGATGCGCCCGCCGAGGATCAGGATCACCGTGAAGGCAAGGCCGACCGTGCCGGCATAGAGCGGCGTGAATCCGGCAAACAGCAGGTAGACGAGGATCGCAAGCGGCATCAGCAGGAACCAGTCGCGCCGGATGGCACCCAGCGCGTCGGGGCACTTGTCCTTCGGCAGGCCGACGAGGTTGCTGCGCTTGGCCTCGAGATGGACCATCCAGAACGCCGAGATGAAATAGAGCATCGCCGGGATCGTCGCCGCGATCGCGATGTCGCCGTAGGGCACGTTGAGGTTCTCGGCCATAATGAAGGCGACGGCCCCCATCACCGGCGGCATGATCTGCCCGCCCATGCTGGCCGTCGCCTCGACGGCCCCCGCGAAGGCCGAGCTGTAGCCGAAACGCTTCATCAGCGGGATCGTGAACTGGCCGGTCGAGACGACGTTGGCCACGCCCGACCCGTTGATCGTGCCCATCAGCGCCGACGACACGACCGCAACCTTCGCCGGGCCGCCCGTGTAGTGGCCGACGGTGCCCATCGCGATGTCGTTGAAGAGACGGATCATGCCCGCCTTCTCGAGGAACGTCCCGAACAGGATGAACAGGAAGATGAACGTGGCGGAAACCTGGATCGGCGTGCCGTAGATGCCTTCGACGCCGCGGTACATCTGGTGGAGGATCAGGTCGAAATCGTAGCCGCGATGGCCGTAGGGATAGGGGATGTGCTCGCCGAAGAAGAGATAGACGAGGAAGGCACCGCACACGAGCGGCAGCGCCATTCCCATCACGCGGCGCGCGGCCTCGAACACCAGCACGATCACCGTCGTGCCGGCGACCAGGTCGAGCAGGTTGGGATCGGCGCGCGTCATCAGGTCGATGTAGAAGACCCAATGGTAGAACCCGAGCGCAAAGGCGCCGATGGCGATCAGCCAGTCGTGGAGCGGCACGCCCCGGTCGGGCCCGCCGCGGCGCGCCCTGAACAGCATGAACACCATGAAAAGCAGGAAGCCGACATGGACCGAGCGCACGACGATGCTCGACAGCGGGCTGAAGGCGGAGGTGTAGATCTGGAAGAGCGAGAAGATCACGCCCATCCAGTAGGTGACCTTGCCTGCCGCGCCGTCGAGGACCGGCACATGGTCGGGCAGCGATTCCTGGACCTTGCGGAGTTCCTCTTCGGAAAGGGCCGGCGCGTCGCCGACGGAAGCCTGCATGCTCATAGGACTGTTCCGTTCTCCTGCCGGCGACGCAAAGGCGCCTTACTTGATGAAACCGCGCTCGCGGTAGTAACGCTCGGCGCCCGGGTGCAGCGGCACCGGCGGGTTCTGGTATGCGTTCTTGACGTCGATGGCCTTGGCGGCGGCGGCACTGGCGACCATCTTGTCCAGATTGTCGAACATCGCCTTCGTCAGCGTATAGACCGTGTCGGCCGGAACGCGGTCGGACGTGACGAGGAAGTTCTTGATCTGGATCGTTTCGACCGCGACGTCCTGGCCGCGATAGGTGCCGGCCGGCACGGTCGCCGGCTGGTAGGCCGCATCGCCGATCTTCGCGATGATCTCCGCCGGAACCGCGACGACGACGATGTCGTTCGTCGAGGCCACGTCGCGGATCGCCGCGACGCCGAGGCCCGCCGAGATGAGCGTGGCGTCGAGCTGGCGGTTCTTGATCAGGTCGACCGACTGGCCGAACGGCAGGAACTGGACCTGACCGAGCACGCTGCCCATGTTCTGCGGGCCGCCATAGGCGAGGCCGGCCGCCATGAAGATCGCCCGGGCGTTCACTTCGGTGCCCGAACGGGGGGCACCGACCGAGACGCGCTTGCCCTTGAGGTCGGCCAACGTCTTGATGCCCGATTCCTTCGAGGCGACGATCTGGATGTAGTTTGAGTAGAGGCCGCCGATCGTGCGCAGGCGCTCGAGTTTCTGCGGGAAGCCGACTTCGGCGTTGCCGCGCCACGCGTCGGACAGGGCGTCGCCCAGCGTGAAGGCGATTTCCGCGCGGCCCTGCTGGACGAGATTCAGGTTCTCGACCGACGCGGCGGTCGCCTGATGCTGGACCCGCATCTGCGGAAGTGCGGCGGCATAGATCGTTTCGAGCGACTGGCCGAGCGGATAGTAGACGCCGGTCGTCCCGCCCGAGACGATGTTGAGGAACTGGGCATGTGCCGGCGAGGCGGCGGCAAGGCCGAGCGCGACGCAAGCGGTGGCGGCAATTCGGGAGCCGAGCTTCGTGATCATGGGGGGATTCCTCCGGTTCCTTATTTGTGCGTCCGTCGTCATTAGACGGTCGGAGCGCGACGGGTCAAGGCCCGCCCGACGCGAAAGCTGCACACGAATGAGGCTTCGCCGGCCCGGCCGGAAATTCGGATGGCAATCGCATGCGTTTTCTTGCTTAACTCCCGGTCTCCCGATCCAAAATCCGGCCCCATACGAGCACGCCATGAATCTGACCGGCGAATACCGCCTCCCCCTGCCCCGCCAGACCGTCTGGGCGGGCCTCAACGATCCGGAAATCCTCAAACAGTGCATTCCCGGCTGCGAAGAGCTGGTCAAATCCTCCGACGTCGAGTTCACGGCCAAGGTCGGCCTGAAGATCGGGCCGATGACGGCGAAATTCACCGGCAAGGTGACGCTCTCCGATCTCGATCCGCCCAACGGCTACAAGATCGCCGGCGAAGGCCAGGGCGGCGTGGCCGGCTTCGGCAAGGGCTCGGCGGTCGTCACGCTGGAAGACGACGGCGCGGGCGGCACGATCCTGCGTTATACGGCCGACAGCCAGGTCGGCGGCAAGATGGCCCAGCTCGGCTCGCGCCTGATCGACGCGACGGCCAAGAAGCTGGCCGACGAGTTCTTCGGCAAGTTCGCCGTCGCGGTTGCTGCACCTGCTGCCCAAGCGGCACCGGGCGAAGCCGCACCGGCAGCCGAAGCGCCCGCACCTGCACAGGCCGCCGATGCCGGCGGGTTGCCGCAGTCGATCTGGATCGCCGCACTCGTCGTCGCGGTCGGCGTCGTGCTGTGGATGGTGCTGGGCGGCTGAACGTCACACGGGTTTGGCTTGACGCCGGACAGTGGGCGGCAGGAAACTCCGATCCAATTAATGTGGAGCCCCGGCAAGCGGGCGCGCCCGGTATTTTAAGGACGAGGGGGAAGACGATGCCCAAGGTTTCCATGACCGTGAACGGCAAGAGCGTGTCGGCCGACGTCGAGAGCCGCACGCTGCTTGTCCAGATGCTGCGCGACAAGCTGGGCATGACCGGCACGCATGTGGGCTGCGATACCAGCCAGTGTGGGGCGTGCGTCGTGCATGTCGACGGCAAGTCGGTCAAGAGCTGCACGATGCTGGCCGTCCAGGCCGAGGGTGCCAAGATCACGACGATCGAGGGCCTCGCCACCGGCAACGACCTGCACCCCATGCAGGCGGCGTTCAAGGAGCATCACGGCCTGCAGTGCGGTTTCTGCACGCCCGGCATGGTGATGAGCGCCATCGAGCTTGCCAAGTACAACTCGAACCCCAGCGAGCACGACGTGCGCGAATGGCTCGAAGGCAATATCTGCCGCTGCACGGGCTATCACAACATCGTGAAGTCGGTGCAGGCCGGCGCCAAGGCGATGGCCGCCGCGAAATAAGCACAATCGCGAAAACGCGAAACGCTTCCAGGGAGGAACCACGATGTCTGTCGACGGGATCGGCGCCCCAGTCCGGCGCAAGGAAGACTTCCGGTTTCTGACGGGTCGCGGCAACTACACGGACGACATCGACCGTCCGAACCAGACGCACGTCTATATCCTGCGTTCGCAGTCGGCCCACGCCAAGCTCGGCAAGATCGACGCGTCCAAGGCGCTGAAAGCGCCGGGCGTGGTCGCCGTGTTCACCGGGGCGGACCTCACGGCCGATAATATCGGCGGCCTGCCCTGCGGCTGGGGCATCAAGAACAAGGACGGCTCGGCCATGCACGAGCCGCCGCATCCCGTCCTCGCCATCGGCAAGGTGCGGCATGTGGGCGACCCGATCGCCGCGGTGATCGCCGAGACGCTGGAACAGGCCAAGGACGCCGCCGAACTGATCAAAGTCGAGCTTTCCGAGCTGCCCGCGATTTCGCAGGTGCGCGACGCGATCAAGCCGGGGGCCCCCATCGTCAACGAGGGCGGTCCCAACGGCAATATCAGCTTCGACTGGCATATCGGCGATGCCGATGCGGTCGCCGCCGCGTTCAAGAAGGCGCACAAGGTCGCCAAGATCGATCTCGTCAACAACCGCCTGATCGCCAACGCGATGGAACCGCGTGCGGCCATCGGCGAGTTCGACCGGGCGACCGGCGACTACACGCTCTTCACCACCAGCCAGAACCCGCACGTGATCCGCCTGCTGATGGGCGCGTTCGTGCTGCACATCCCGGAGAGCAAGCTTCGCGTCTTCGCGCCCGACGTGGGCGGCGGCTTCGGCTCGAAGATCTACCACTATGCCGAGGAAGCACTCGTCACCTGGGCGTCGGCCAAGGTCGGCCGGCCCGTGAAGTGGACGGCCGAGCGCAGCGAATCGTTCCTCTCGGACGCGCACGGGCGCGACCATGTCAGCCACGCCGAACTCGCCCTCGACAAGGACGGCAGGTTCCTGGCGCTGAAGGTCGCGACACTCTCCAACATGGGGGCGTATCTCTCGACCTTCGCGCCCGCGATCCCCACCTATCTCTACGCCACGCTGCTGGCGGGCGTTTACACCACGCCGGCGATCTATGCCGAAGTGAAGGCGATCTTCACCAACACCGTTCCCGTCGACGCCTATCGCGGGGCCGGCCGCCCGGAGGCGGCGTTCCTCATCGAGCGCATCGTCGACATCGCGGCGGCCGAGATGGGCATGGACCGGGTCGAGATCCGCAAGCGCAACTTCATCCCGACCGACGCCTTCCCCTACCAGACGCCGGTCGCGTTGCAGTACGACAGCGGCGACTATTTCGCGACCCTCGACGGCGCCCTGAAGCTCTCGGACTACAAGGGCTTCGACGGACGCCGCGCGGAAGCCAAGAAGCGCGGCAAGCTGCGCGGCATCGGCATCTCGACGTACGTCGAGGCGTGCGGCATCGCACCCTCGAACATCGCGGGTGCCTTGGGTGCGCGCGCCGGTCTCTATGAATGCGCCAACGTGCGCGTCCATCCGACCGGCTCGGTCACGCTCTTCACCGGCTGCCACAGCCACGGCCAGGGCCACGAGACGACCTACGCGCAGCTCATCGCCGATCGGCTCGGGATCGATATCGGCCAGATCGAGGTCGTGCACGGCGACACCGACAAGATCCCGTTCGGCATGGGCACCTACGGCTCGCGTTCGCTCGCGGTCGGCGGCACGGCCGTCGTGAAGGCGCTCGACAAGATCGTCGACAAGGCCAAGAAGATCGCCGCCCACCTGATGGAGGCCGCCGAAGCCGACATCGAGTTCAAGGACGGCAAGTTCACGGTGGCGGGAACCGACAAGTCGAAGGCGTTCGGCGAGATCGCGCTGACGGCCTACGTGCCGCACAACTATCCGCTCGAAACGCTCGAACCCGGTCTCGACGAGACGGCGTTCTACGACCCGAAGAACTTCACGTTCCCGGGCGGGGCGCATATCTGCGAGGTCGAGATCGACCCCGATACGGGTGTGACCAAGGTCATCGCCTTCACCGCCGTCGACGACGTGGGCCGCGTCATCAATCCGATGATCGTCGAAGGCCAGGTCCATGGCGGGGTGGCGCAGGGCATCGGGCAGGCCCTGATCGAGAACTGCAACTACGACGATGTCGGCCAGCTGCGCTCGGGCTCGTACATGGACTATGCGATGCCGCGCGCGGACGACCTGCCCTCGTTCAAGGTCGCGACTGCGGTCACGCTGTGCACGCACAATCCATTGGGCGTGAAGGGCGTGGGCGAAGTCGGCGCCATCGGCTCGCCGCCCGCGGTGATCAACGCGGTCGTCGACGCGCTCAAGGACTATGGCGTGCGCCACATCGACATGCCCGCCACCGCCCAGAAGGTCTGGGCGATCTGCAATTCCGGCCGCCGCGCGGCTGCCGAGTAATCCGAGGACGGAGAAGCACCATGTACGATTTCGCCTATCACAAGCCCGGTTCCGTCGCCGACGCGGTCAAGCTGCTCGGTGCGGACGGCGACGCCAAGGCGATGGCCGGCGGCCAGACGCTGATCCCCACGCTCAAGCAGCGCCTCGCCAAACCCAGTGCGGTCGTCGATCTCTCGGCGATCCGCGAGCTTTCGGGCATCTCGGTCTCGGGCGGCAAGGTCACGATCGGGGCGATGACGCGCCATGCCGACGTCGCAAGCTCGGCCGAGATCAGGAAGGCGCTGCCGGCCCTCGCGGCCCTTGCCGACGGGATCGGCGATCCGCAGGTGCGCAACCGCGGCACGATCGGCGGCTCGATCGCCAACAACGATCCGGCCGCCGACTATCCGGCCGCGTGCCTGGCGCTCGGTGCCACGATCAAGACCAATTCGCGCGAGATCGCGGCCGACGATTTCTTCAAGGGCATGTTCGAGACGGCGTTGAAAGCGGGCGAACTGATCGTGTCGGTGAGCTTCCCGGTCGCGGAAAAGGCCGCCTACATGAAGTTCGGCCAGCCCGCGTCGCGCTATGCGCTCGTCGGCGTGTTCGTCGCCAAGGGTGCCGCCGGCGCCCGCGTCGCGGTCACCGGTGCCGCCGCCGCCGTGTTCCGCTGGAAGGAGGCCGAAGCGGCCCTTTCCAAGTCGTGGTCGGCCTCGGCGATCGACGGACTGAAGGTCGCGGCCTCCGGCCTCAACGGCGATATCCATGCGGGGCCGGAATATCGCGCCCACCTGATCGGCGTGATGGCCAAGCGCGCGATCGCCGCCGCCGGCTGAGACCTAGCGCAGGAATCCCAGGATCGCCTGCGGCTCGGAATTGGCGATCGACAGCGCCTGCACGCCGAGCTGCTTCTTGACCTGAAGGGCCTGCGAGGCGGCGGCCGCCTTGCCCATGTCGGCATCGACGATGGCGCCGAGGCCGAGGCTCGACGCATCCGTCAGGTTCGAGACGAACTGGCCCTGCGCGCGAAGCGTGCGCGTGTCCGATGCACTCTGCGCCATCGATGCCCCCACAGCCGCCGAGAACGTCGTCAGCGACGTGAGGGCGAGCGTGGCCGCCGAGGCCGACGTCACCGACGAGGCGGCGAAGGCCGTGAACGCCGCGTTGACCGACGACTGCGAGGCCATCGTGATCGTCGAGGCGTTGGTGTCGGCAAGGAAGCCGATGGCGGCCGAGGCGGACGACAGCAGGTTCTGGCCGTTGTAGTTCGCCTGGGCGATGAAGTTCGAGATCTGCGCCGTCATCGCGTTGAAGTCGGCCGTGTAGATCGTGCGCTGGCCGGCCGAGATCGAGCCGTCGGAAAGCTGGGTGATCTTCGCCTGGATGTTGCCGATCAGGTCGGAGATGCGCGTGAGGGCCGCCTGCGTGACGCCGCCCAGCCCCGTGCCGTTCGCCAGCGACGACTGCACGGCCGTATAGGCCTGCAGGTTGCCGCGGATCCCCTGCGCCACCGAGAAGACCGACGCGTCGTCGGCCGCGTCGGCGACGCGGTAACCGGTCTGGACGCGCTTCTGCGCGTCGGCGAGGACCGAATCCGTCGTCCGCAGCGACGCCAGCGCCGCGATCGCGCCGATATTGGTGTTGACGGTGTTCGACATCCGGCAAGTATCACGCGGGAATCGCCGCCGGCTCAAGGGATTCGGCGCGCTTCCGGAACGCCATCCGGACGTGCGATGCTGGGGCTCCCCTCCCGATCGCGAAGACCCGCAAGAAGCCCCATGACCCCGAAGCCGACCCTGCCGGCGAGTGTGGACGCCACGCTCGCCCTGCTTTCCGAACATCGCTACATCGCCGAACGCAACCTTGCGACAGCGCTCTATCTGTCGCTGAAGCTCGGCCGGCCCCTGTTCCTGGAAGGCGAGCCGGGGACCGGCAAGACCGAGATCGCCAAGGTGCTGGCCGCCGCCCTCGGCCGCAAGCTGATCCGGCTGCAATGCTACGAGGGGCTCGACGCTTCCACGGCCGTCTACGAGTGGAACTATCCGCGCCAGATGATGGAGATCCGGCTGGCCGAGGCGTCGGGTGCGGGCAAGGCCACGCTCGACGCCGAGATATTCTCCGAGCGCTTCCTGATCCGCCGTCCGCTGCTCGAGGCGCTGTCGCCCAACCCGGCCGGCCCGCCCGTGCTGCTCATCGACGAGCTCGACCGCGCGGACGAGCCGTTCGAGGCCTATCTGCTGGAAATCCTCGGCGACTGGCAGGTGACGATCCCGGAACTGGGCACCATCAAGGCGCCTGCCCCGCCCATCGCCATCGTCACCTCGAACCGCACGCGCGAGGTGCACGATGCGCTGAAGCGCCGCTGCTTCTATGCGTGGGTCGATTTCCCGTCGGCCGAACGCGAACTCGCCATCGTGCGCGCCAAATGCCCCGGCGTGGGTGAAGCGCTGTCGGGCCAGGTCGTCGCGTTCGTGCAGAAGCTGCGCGGCGAAGAACTGTTCAAGCTGCCCGGCGTGGCCGAGACGCTCGACTGGACGAACGCGCTGGTGGCCCTCGACCGCATCGCCCTCGACCCCGCGACGATCGACGACACGCTGGGGGCGCTGCTCAAATACCAGGACGACATCGCCAAGATCCGCGGCACGACGGCGCTGAAGCTCCTGAAAGAGGTGGAGGCCGGGGCCGGCGCATGAGCGAGGCGGGCACGCTGCTGGAGAACGTCGTGCGCTTCACGCGCCTGCTGCGCGCCGCGGGCCTGCCCGTGGGACCGGGGCGCGGCATCGAGGCGGCGCGCGCGGTCGAGGCGGCCGGTCTCGCGCGCAAGACGGACCTCTACTGGGCGCTGCACGCCACGCTCGTCAACCGGCGCGAGCACCACGAGATCTTCGACCAGGCCTTCCGCCTGTTCTGGCGCGACCCCAAGCTGCTGGAGCGCGCGATGGGCATGCTGCTGCCCAGTGCGGTCGATCCCGACGCGGACGAACCCAAGGACCCCACG
This sequence comes from uncultured Azospirillum sp., assembly GCA_964416335.1. Lineage (GTDB taxonomy): Bacteria > Pseudomonadota > Alphaproteobacteria > CACIAM-22H2 > CACIAM-22H2 > Tagaea. The sequence continues at coordinate 9,012 of CAYQDN010000043.1, read as the reverse complement.
CTGCGCCGCGTGGCCGAGGCGTTCCACCGCCCGCCGCCCGCGGGCCGCGACGGGGAGCCGGAGGACCGCACCGATTTCGACGCCGCGATGACGTGGTCGGACAGCGAGCTTTTGCAGAAAAAGGATTTCGAGCAGATGAGCGCCGAGGAGATGGCGGCCGCCACCCGTGCGCTCCAGCGTTTCGCCGCCCCCTTCCCCGAGCGCGAGACGCGCCGTTTCCGCGCCAGCACGACGGGCCGGCGCCTCGATCCGCGCGCCACGCTGCGCGCGATGATGCGTTCGGGCGGCGATTTCATCGATCTGCGCTTCAAGGCCCGGCGCACCGAACATCCGCCGCTGGTCGTCCTGCTCGACATCTCGGGCTCGATGGAGCGCTATGCGCGCGTCTTCCTGCATTTCGTCCATCTGCTGGTCAACGACCGCGAGCGCGTGCACGTGTTCCTGTTCGGCACGCGCCTGACGAACGTGACGCGCGCGCTCCGCCGCAAGGACATCGACCTGGCACTCGCCAAGGTGAGCGAGCTGGTCGACGACTGGTCGGGCGGCACGCGCATCGGGGCCTGCCTGCACGAGTTCAACTGGCAGTGGAGCCGGCGCGTGCTGGCGCGCAGCCCGACCGTGCTGCTGGTCACCGACGGGCTCGACCGCGAGGCCGGCCACGGCCTGTCGCGCGAGGTCGAGCGGCTGGCCAAATCCGCCGGCCGGCTGGTCTGGCTCAACCCCCTCTTGCGCTATGCCGGATTCGAGCCCAAATCTCTGGGTGTCCGGGCGATCCTGCCGCATGTCGACGAGTTCCGGCCGGTGCACAACCTCGACAGCCTTGCCGTCCTCGTCGCCGCACTCGCCGCCCCGGCGCGGCCGCGCCGCACGGGCCGCTACGAATGGAAGGGAATGGCCGCATGATCGAAGATGTCCTCGACCAGGCCGCCGGCTGGCGCAAGGAAGGCCGCAAGGTCGCCGTCGCCACCGTCGTCACCACATGGGGTTCCTCGCCGCGCCCGGTCGGCTCGCAGCTTGCGGTCGATGCCGGCGGCAAGTTCGTCGGCTCGGTCTCCGGCGGCTGCATCGAAGGGGCGGTCATCAAGGAAGCGCTCGACGCGATCGAGACCGGGCGCCCACGCCTGCTCGATTTCGGCGTGACCAACGAGCAGGCCTGGGACGTCGGCCTTGCCTGCGGCGGCAAGGTGCAGGTCTATGTCGAACGGCTGGACTGAACGATGAAGCCCGACATCCTCGCAGCGCTCCAGAAGGCCCGTGCCGCCAAGCGGCCGGTCGCACTCGCCACGAATCTCAAATCCGGCGCGCAGAAGCTGATCTTCGAGACCGAGAGCGAGGGGCCGCTTTGCCTCGACGTCGACATGCTGGCCGGTGCCGCCGACATGCTCAAGCGCGACGAGAGCGGCACCATCGCGACCGGCGCCGGTACGGTCTTCATCCACGTGTTCAACCCGCCGCCGCGCCTGATCGTGGTGGGGGCCGTGCACATCGCCGAGCCGCTGGCGCGCATCGCGAGCCTCGCCGGCTACGGCACCACGCTGATCGACCCGCGCAGCGCCTTCGCCGAATCCCAGAAGTTCGACGGCTACACCGTCTCGAACGAATGGCCGGACGAGGCGATGGCCGACCTCAAGCCCGACGTCCGCACGGCTGTCGTGACGCTGACGCACGATCCGAAGATCGACGACCCGGCGCTCGAGTCCGCCCTCAACTCGCCGGCGTTCTATGTCGGGGCGCTGGGGTCGCGCAAGACGCACGCCGCCCGCCTCGAGCGTCTGAAGGAACGCGGCTTCACCCAAACGCAGCTCGCGCGCATCCACGGACCCGTCGGGCTTGCCATCGGCGCCCTGTCGCCGGCCGAGATCGCCGTTTCGATCGTCGCCGAGATCACCAAGATCCGGCGCGGGGAATGACGCGATGCGCTTCGGCCCCATCCGCATCGACGAGGCCGAGGGAACGATCCTCGCGCACGGGCTGAAGCTGCCGGGTATTGCCTACCGCAAGGGTCGCGTGCTCTCCGCCGACGACATCGCGGTTCTTCGCAATGCCGGTATCGGCGAGGTCGTCGCCGCCAAGCTCGAAGCCGACGACATCCCGGAGAACGAGGCCGCCCACACGCTGGCCCGCGCCCTTGCCGGCGACGGCGTTGAAGTCGCCGCCCCCTTCACCGGGCGCTGCAACCTGTTCGCGGGCAAGGCCGGCCTCGTGCGCATCGATGCCGGGCTGATCGCTTCCCTGAACGCGGTCGACGAGGCGATCACGGTCGCCACGCTTGCCGACTACGCGCAAGCACCCGCGCGCGGCATGCTGGCGACGATCAAGATCATCCCCTTCGCGGCACCGCGCGCCGCATTGCGCAAGTGCCTTGCCCTTGCCGGTGCCTCCAAGGCCGTGCGTCTTGCCCCGTTCGAGGCCAAGCGTGCGGCCCTGCTGCAGACGAAGCTGCCCGGCCTCAAGCCCTCGGTCCTCGAAGGGACCGAGGCCGCGACGCGCGCGCGCATGGCGGCCCTCGGCGGCGAACTTGCCGCCGCCCGGCAGTGCGACCATTCGGTGGGGGCGGTCGCATCGCGCCTGCGCGAGCTTGCGGCCGAAGGCTACGATCCGATCCTGGTGCTGGGAGCTTCGGCCGTCGTCGACCGGCGCGACGTGATCCCGGCTGCGATCGAAGTGGCCGGCGGGCGTATCGACCGCTTCGGCATGCCGGTCGATCCCGGCAACCTGCTGCTGATGGGCACCATCGGCAGCCTGCGCGTGATCGGCCTGCCGGGATGTGCCCGTTCGCCCAAGCTCAACGGTTTCGACTGGGTGCTGCAGCGGCACGCCGCCGGCCTCGAGATCGACAGCAGCGCCATCGCGGGGCTTGGCGTGGGCGGGCTGCTTGCCGAAATCCCGCGCCCCACGCCGCGGGCCGGCACCAAGGTGCCGACCGCACCGCGCGTGTGCGCGGTCGTTCTTGCGGCCGGCAAGTCCTCGCGCATGGCGCCGGCCAACAAGCTGTTCGTCCAGATCGACGGGATCAGCCTGCTCGACCACGCGGTCGAGGCCGCGACGGGATCGTCGTGCGTCGATACCGTCGTCGTCATCGGCAACGAGGCGACGCGCGCGCGCGCCGGGCTTGCCGGGCGCAGCGTGCGCATCGTCGAGAACAAGGACTACGCGCAAGGCCTCGCCACGTCGCTGCGCGCCGGGATCGCCGCCGTGCCGGCCGATTGCGATGCCGTCGTCGTGCTGCTGGGCGACATGCCGCAGGTGACGGCCAACCATGTCGACCGGCTGATCGCGGCCTTCGCCCCGCACGAGGGCCGCGCCATCTGCGTGGCCACGCGCACGGCCAAGCGCGGCAACCCCGTGCTGTGGGCGCGCACCTATTTCGACGAGATGCTGGCCCTCGACGGCGACCAGGGCGCGCGTGCGCTGATCCGCAAGCACGAGGACGCCGTGTGCGAGGTCGAGATGGACGACGACGGCGTGCTCGTCGATCTCGACACGCCCGAAGCGCTGGCCGCGTTCCACGCCGCACGGGAGAAGCGGGCTTGAACGCACTGCGCCGCGAATTCCCGATCCTGGGCGACGGTCTTGCCTATCTCGACAGTGCCGCAAGCGCGCAGATGCCGCTTGCCGTGCTGGGTGCCCTCAAGGATTTCGAAACGACGAAGCGCGCCAACGTGAAGCGCGGCGTGCACCGGCTGGCCGAGGCGGCGACCGAAGCCTATGTGCAGGCGCGCGCGCGCGTCGCTTCCTACCTGTCGGTCCCCGCCGACGAGATCGTGTTCACGAGCGGCTGCACCGCATCGGTCAATCTCGTCGCGCATTCGTTCGGTGCCTTGATGAAGCCGGGCGACGAGATCGTGCTGAGCGGGCTCGAGCACCATTCCAATCTCGTGCCGTGGCAGATGCTGGCGGCACGCGGCGGCATCGGCTTGCGCTTCCTGCCGGTGACGCCGGAAGGCCGGATCGATGTCGGCGCCCTGCCCGGCCTGATCGGGCCGCGCACGAAGCTGATCGCCCTTGCCCATGTGTCGAACGTCACCGGCGCCGTGATCGACGCGGCACCGGTCGTGGCGGCCGCGAAAACCGTCGGTGCCCGCGTGCTGCTGGACGGTGCGCAGCGCGTGCCGCACGGGCCGGTCGATCTCAAGGCGCTGGGCGTGGATTTCTATGCGTTCAGCGGCCACAAGCTGTTCGCCCCGCACGGCGTGGGCGTGCTGTGGGCGCGCGCCGAGCTGCTCGACGCGATGCCGCCGTTCCTGGGCGGCGGCGAGATGATTTCCGAGGTGCAACTTGCCGGGAGCACCTGGGCGAAGCCGCCCGCGAAGTTCGAGGCGGGCACGCCGCCCATCGGCGCCGCGGTCGGGCTGGGTGCGGCCTGCGCCTGGCTCGCGGACCTGCAATGGCCGGCGATCGCGGCCGAAGAAGCACGCCTTGCCCAGCGCCTGCTCGACGGACTGGCGGCCACGCCCGGCGTGCGCGTGCTCGGGCCAGCGGGCCTGCAGGGGCGCGCACCGGTCGTGTCGTTCGAGCTAGCGGGTGCGCATCCGCACGACGTGTGCCAGATCATGGATACGCATGGCGTGGCACTTCGCGGCGGGCACCATTGCGCCCAGCCGCTGCACCGCCAGTTCGACCTTGCCGGCACGACGCGCGCGTCGCTGGCGCTTTACAGCGACGATTCCGACATCGACCGTTTCTTCGAGGGGCTTGCCGACGTGCGGCGCGTGCTGCTGTGAGCGATGCGCTCTATCACGACGCGATCCTCGCGCGCGCCAAGGACACCGCGCGCGAAGGCCGGATCGACGGGGCGACCCGCACGGCCACGCGCGACAACCCGCTGTGCGGCGACCGCGTGACGTTCGACTTCACGCTCGACGGAACGCGGATCGCGGCCGTCCGCCATCTGGTGCGCGGCTGCGCGCTGTGCCGGGCTTCGGCGGCCCTGCTTGCCGCACAATTGGAAGGCCACGATGCGGCGCAAATCGGTGCCGCGGCCACCCGTCTCGAGAAGGCGCTGGCAGGCGAAAACGATCCGGCCGACCCCGAGTGGCAGGTCTTCGCCCCGGTCGGCCGGCACAAGAGCCGGCACGACTGCGTACGCCTGCCATTCGCCGCCGCAAGGGCCGCCTTCGAGGCTTGATTTGCCCGGCCGTCCCCGTTACATACTGCGCGCCTTCCGGTCCGAGACCGGCCGACGTTCCCATCGTCTAGAGGCCTAGGACACCACCCTTTCACGGTGGATACAGGGGTTCGAATCCCCTTGGGAACGCCATTATTCCAATATGTTGCGATTTTTTTCTGATATTTGAGGCGAGGTGCCTGCCCCGCCCGAGTCGAGGATTTTTAATCAAATCCTCGTTTCATGCGCGGATAATCGGATTCGATGCAGGCCAGATGCGAGGTCCTCGAGGCTGGAGCACGCCCTTATGACGATGCCGAACCGGCATTGTCGTGGACCTACGACTATTGGGTCTCGAAATGTCGCGACGGCCGCCTGCCCTCGCGCCGCGACATCGACATGGTCGAGATCCCCGGCAGCGTGCTGCCCTACCTGATGCTGTTCGACATCGAGGAGGCGGGAAAGGAACGGCTCTTCCGCTACCGGCTCGTCGGCACGCAGATCGTCCAGTACGCCGGACAGGACTATACGGGCCGCCATCTCAAGGAGGTCATTCCAGCCGACCGTTATGCCGAAATCCTTGCGTCCTTCGACGCCGTCATCGGCACGCGGCGGCCGAACACGATGGAATCGCCGCTCGCTTTCCCGATGCGGGACTACAACTACGTACGGCGTCTGACATTGCCGCTGTCGACAGACGGTGCACGCATCGACATGATCATGACCTGTTTTTCGTTCAAGAAGAGACCCGACGCCACGTAATGCGCCCCGCGAACATCCTTTTCATCCACCAGAACTTCCCCGGACAGTATCTGCATCTCGCACCCGCCCTCGCCGCGCGCGGGCACAAGGTGCGCTCGCTGTCGATCCGCCGGAATGCGCCGCTTCCCGGCGTGACGGGCGAGATCTATGCCCCGACTCGGGGCACGACGCGCGAGGCGCATCCGTGGGCGCAGGATTTCGAGACGAAGATATTGCGCGGCGAAGCCTGTGCGCGCGCGATCGAGGGGCTCGTCGCTAGCGGATTTGTGCCCGACATCGTCTGTTCGAACCCCGGCTGGGGCGAGCCGCTGTTCGTCAAGGACGTGCTGCCCGACGCACACCTGCATCTCTATCTCGAATATCTCTACTACACGCGCGGCGGCGATACCGGCTTCGATCCGGAATTCTCGCCCGACAGCGTCCAGACGCGCGCGCACGCGCGGGCCAAGCGTGCGGCCCAGCTGCTCGCCGTGGACGCGATGGACAGCGCCGTGGCGCCGACGCGCTGGCAGCGCGACACGTTTCCCGAAGCGCTGCGCGGGCGCATCGACGTGTGCTTCGACGGCGTGGATACCGGCCGCGTGAAGCCCGATCCGGCGGCGGTGCTGGAGCACGAGGGCCGCACCTTCCGCGCCGGCCAGCCGATCGTCACCTTCGTCAGCCGCAATCTCGAGCCCTATCGCGGCTTCCACATCTTCATGCGGGCCCTGCCGAAGCTGCTGGCCGCGGCCCCCGACGCGCAGGTGCTGATCGTGGGCGGCGACGGCGTCAGCTACGGCCGGGCGCCGGCGGACGGCGTTTCGTTCCGCAAGCGCTTCCTCGACGAGCTTGGCGAGCGGATCGACCGGGCCCGCGTGCATTTCCTCGGCACGCTTGCCTACGACAAATTCGTGCGCGTGCTGCAGGTCTCGGCCGTGCACACCTACCTTACCTATCCGTTCGTGCTGTCGTGGTCGATGATCGAGGCGATGGCGGCGGGCTGCCTCGTCGTCGGCTCGGCGACCGGGCCGGTCGAGGAAGTCATCGCCGACGGCGTCAATGGCCGCCTCGTCGATTTCTTCGATACCGACGCACTGGCCGGCACGCTGGCCGCGGCTTTGCGCGATCCGGCCGCGAACCGCACCTTGCGCGCCAACGCGCGGCAGACCGCCTGCGAACGCTACGATCTTGCCGCGTGCCTGGCCGGGCAGATCGGGCTTGTCGAAAAACGGCTGGGCTGACGTTCAGCCCCAGACCGGTGGCGGCGGGATGCTCGCCACCAGGGTCGACAGGCCGTCCGAGTATTTCTTGCGAAGCTCGTTCCAGTAGGGATCGTCCTTCTCGAGCGTGGCGTAGTTCTTCGCCGAGAAGCTGTCGGTCGCATAGCGCAGCAGGTCGATGGGCGCATCCACCGAAAGATTGCTTCGCATCGTCGCGTCGAACGAGAGCAGCGAAAGCTTCGCCGCCTCGTCGAGCGTGCTTGCCCCGTTGAGCGCCCGGTCGAGGATCGGCTTGCCGTACTTGGTCTCGCCCAGTTGCAGGAAGCGCGAACGGTCCGACGCCTCGACGAAATTGCCGGCCGAATAGATGTGGAACAGGCGCGGCGGCTCGCCGGCGATCTGGCCGCCGACCAGGAAGTTGCCGTTCGGGTCGCCGAAGGGCTGGACGAAGCTGCCGTCGCGCGCGATCACCTCGCGCAGCTTGCTGCCCACCATCATCGCCACGTCGAACATCGTGTTGGCGGCGTGGAGATCCTGCCCGTACATGCCGCTGCCGGCCGTCTCGCGGAACGCGCTGACGACGGCCTGCGTCGTGGCGAGGTTTCCCGCCGACAGGATCGCGATGACGCGCCGGCCCGGCACTTCGAAGATGGCGAGTTTCTTGACCAACGCGACCTGGTCGACACCGGCGTTCGAGCGCGAGTCCGACGCGAGGACGAGCCCCGTCGGCAGCAGGATTCCAAGGCAGTACGTCATCCGTTTCCCCCGATTCCGGCGTCGGCCGGTTCAAGCCAGCATCGACTTTGGCGACGGAAGCTGCAAGTCTGTCGTGGATTTCCGGGAGGTAACGGCTTGACGCGCAATCTCGATCTCGCGGGCCTCGTCGCGGCCGTGCATGACGACATCCGCCCCCAGATCGGCACGGGCCGCGTCGCCGACTATATCCCCGCCCTCGCGCGCATCGACCCCCGGCATTTCGGCCTCGCCATCGCGACCTGCACGGGCGAGACGGCGGAGGCCGGCGACGGCGGCATGCCCTTCTCGATCCAGAGCGTGTCGAAGGTCTTCACGCTGACGCTCGCCCTGGGCCGCGTGGGCGACGCGCTGTGGCGGCGCGTGGGCCGCGAACCGTCGGGTTCGCCCTTCAACTCCATCGTCCAGCTCGAACGCGAGCAGGGCATTCCGCGCAATCCGCTGATCAATGCCGGTGCCCTCGTCGTCACCGACACGATCCTCGCCGGCCGCCGGCCGGAAATCGCGATCGCGGAGATCGTCACGTACTTGCGCGAACTCGCGAACGATCCGGGCGTGACGGTGGACCGGGAGGTCGCCAAGTCCGAAGCCGATACGGGCTTCCGCAACGCGAGCCTCGCCAATTTCATCCGCGCGTTCGGCAACATCGCGAACCCGGTCGCCAGCGTGCTCGAGACCTATTTCAACCAGTGCGCCCTGAGCATGAACTGCCGCCAGCTCGCCTGCGCCGGCCTGTTCCTTGCCAATGGCGGCGTCGATCCGGTCGGCGGGCAGCGCGTGGTCGACGCGCAGGCGGCACGCCGGATCAACGCGATCATGATGATGTGCGGACACTACGACGCGTCGGGCGATTTCGCCTTCCGCGTCGGCCTGCCGGGCAAGAGCGGCGTGGGCGGCGGGATCCTCGCGGTGGCGCCAAGGCGCGCGTCGGTCGCGGTGTGGTCGCCGGGGCTCAACGCGTCGGGCAATTCGCTGGTGGGGGCGCTGGCGCTCGAGAGCCTTGCGCGGCGCACCGGCTGGTCGGTCTTCTAGATCTCGGCCAGGGCCACGACGATCATCGAGACGTCCGCGCCGTTTTCCGACATCGGCAGCATCAGCGTCTCGCAGGCGAGCTTGCGCCCGTCGAGCCACACCGAACGCGCGAAGACATGCGGGCGGCGCGCCGCGCGCACCCGGTCGTAGGCCGTGCGC
>CAYQDN010000042.1:16671-35387 GCA_964416335.1 uncultured Azospirillum sp. | reverse complement strand
CCGCGCCGCCGACGGCATCGTGGGCGTCATCTCGGGCCGCGCGCTCTATGACGGGCGCATCGACCTTGCCGCCGCCGTCACGCTGCTGGACGCCGCCGGATGCTGAAGATCCGCATCATCCCCTGCCTCGACGTCAAGAACGGCCGCGTGGTCAAGGGCGTCAATTTCGTCGATCTCGTCGATGCGGGCGATCCCGTGGAAGCCGCCGCCGCCTACGACGCGGCGGGTGCCGACGAGCTCTGCTTCCTCGACATCGCCGCCAGCCACGAGAACCGCGAGACGATCTACGACGTGGTGGCGCGCACGGCCGCGCGCTGCTTCATGCCGCTGACGGTCGGCGGTGGCGTGCGCACCATCGAGGACATCCGCCGGCTGCTGCTCGCCGGGGCCGACAAGGCGTCGATCAACACGGCGGCCGTGGCCCGGCCCGACTTCGTGCGCGAGGCGGCCGAGAAGTTCGGCAGCCAGTGCGTGACCGTCGCGGTCGACGCCAAGCGTGGCGCCGGCGGCCGGTTCGAGGTCTTCACCCATGGCGGGCGCAACCCGACGGGGCTGGAAGCCGTCGCGTGGGCGCGGCGCATGGTCGAGCTGGGGGCGGGCGAGATCCTGCTGACCTCGATGGACCGCGACGGCACCAAGGCCGGCTACGACACGGAACTGACACGCGCCATCGCCGACGCGGTATCGGTCCCCGTCATCGCGTCGGGCGGGGTGGGCAGTCTCGACCATTTCACGGCCGGCGTGCGCGAGGGCCATGCGGCGGCGTTGCTCGCCGCCTCGGTCTTCCATTTCGGCACCTTCACGATCGCGCAGGTGAAGGCGCATCTGGCCGCCGCCGGCGTGCCGGTGCGCCCGGCTTGAGTTCGCGGCCCCGGTCTGCCATTTTTCACGCATGCCCCTGAACCAGACGCCCCCCAACTCCGAAGACGTGATCCTGCGCCTGTACCGCACGATCGAGAGCCGGCGCACCGCCGATCCCGAGGTGTCGCACACGGCCAAGCTCTTCCAGAAGGGCACCAAGAAGATCGCGCAGAAGGTCGGCGAGGAAGCGGTCGAGGTCGTCATCGAGGCGATCCGCAACAACCGCAAGCGCCTGGTCGACGAGAGCGCCGACCTCATGTACCACCTGCTCGTGCTGTGGGCCGACGCGCACATCGAACCGCACGAGATCTGGGACGAACTGTCGCGCCGGGCCGGCATTTCGGGAGTCGCCGAGAAGGCCGCGCGCGATCCCGATCGCGATTCCGACCGGGACGACTGAGGCGGCGATGGCCTACGACCCGAACAACGTGTTCGCGAAGATCCTGCGCGGCGAGATCCCGTGCAAGAAGGTCTACGAGAACGAGCACGTGCTGGCGTTCCACGACATCGCCCCGCAGACGCCCGTGCACGTGCTGGTGATCCCGAAGGGCGCCTACGCCTCGATGGACGATTTCACCGCCACGGCCAGCGTGGCCGAGCAGGGTGCCTTCCTCAAGGCCGTCGGCGACGTGGCGCGGCTGGTCGGCGTGGCGGACGAGGGCTACCGCGTGCTGTCGAACTGCGGCGTGAACGGCAACCAGGAGGTGCCGCATCTCCACATGCATATCTTCGGCGGCAAGCCGCTGGGCCGCATGATCGGCAAGAGCGCGTGAATCTGCGCGGATTCGCATTCTGGATACGTCTGTCGCTTGCCGATTTACGGATGTAGCACGTAAAATCCGGCAAAACGCCAGACCGGTCCGGAAAACACGTGCAGCGCTTCTTCGGGAAACTACGCAAGGAAATCGTGCTGGGTGCCGCGATCGCGGGGCTCGGCCTCGTTTTCGCCGCCGGCCTCTATCGCAGCGAGCGCGCCGCCCTGCTCGAACGCTCGGAAGGCGAATCGCGCCAGCTCCTCGCCGCCATCACCGAGGATGCGCTGTCGATCTTCCAGCCGGCGCGCGCGATCGCCGAGACCACCGAAGACGCGCGCCTCACCGACATGGACCTCGCGACGGCGCGCGAGGCGTTCTTCGCCATCGTCACCGGCCCGGTGCGCCGCATCAAGCAGCTGAGCTCGGTCTATATCGGTTTCGGCAACGGCAATTTCTGGCAGTACCGCGAAGTCCCGCCGGCCTTCGTCGTCGAGCATCCCGACGCACCCCGCGGCACGTCGTCGGGCGTGCGCCGCATCATCGAGGAGAAGACCGGCGCCAACTGGCACATGTACGACGAGCGCGAGAAATCGTGGGTCCCGATCCCGGAAGAGGATTCGACCTACGACCCGCGCACGCGGCCCTGGTACTGGGCGGCACGCACCGAGTCCGGCATCCAGTGGTCCGAGCCCTACAAGAACCCGACGGGCGGCGAGTGGACGCTGACGATGTCCGAGCAGCTGATGGACCGCGTGGGTTCGGTCTGGGGCGTGCTCGGCATCGATTTCTACATCGACAAGCTCGGCACGCTGCTCGAGGACTGGCATTCGCGCCGCCTGCTGCCGGGGGCGTGGATCGGCGTCATCGACCAGCGCTCGCGCCTGATCGCCCAGGCGCCGTCCGACGCACCCGAAGCGCTGGCGAAGTTCGTCACCAAGCTCAATTTCGAGAACCCGGACGGGCTTGCGAAATTCACCTACGAGGGGCGCGAGTATTTCGGTTCGGTCGCGCGGCTCGGCGAGGAGATCCGCCTGCCGCTGTCGCTGATCGTCGTCCAGCCGGCCGACGCGATCCTCGGGCCCGCTGTCGCCGCCCTGCAGCGCAACCTGATGCTGCTGCTGGCCGTGCTCGCCGTGCTCGTCGCGGTCGCCACCTACGCGATCAAGATGCGCGAGGAGATCAAGGCAAGGAAGATCGCCGAGGCCGAGGCCAAGGCCAAGGACCGCGAGCTCGCCCTCGTCCTCGACAGCATGACGGGCGGCCTCTTCGCGGTCGACCAGGCGCTGCGCCTGCGCATGTTCAACCGGACTTTCACCGACGATTACGCGCTGGGCGATCTCCGGCTCGGCATGAATCTCGAGGATGTCTTCCGCCTGCGCGCGCGCCGCGGCGACTACGGGGCGGGCGAGCCCGAGATGCTGGTGAAGCTGCGGCTCGAAAGCTACACGACGATGCAGCCCGGCGAGGTGCGCCTGCTCGACGACACGCTGCCCGACGGCCGCGTCGTCGCCGTCAGCCGAACGCGCGTTCCCGACGGCTCGTGGGTGACGCTCTTCACCGACATCACCGAGCGCAAGCGCGCCGAGGCCGAGGTGCTGAAGGCCAAGATGATCGCCGACGAGGCGACCAAGGCCAAATCCTCGTTCCTCGCGATGATGAGCCACGAGATCCGCACGCCGATGAACGGCGTCATGTCGATGGCCGAGATGCTCGACCAGACCGAGCTCACCGACGACCAGCGCTCGATGAGCGGCACGATCCGCTCGTCGGCCGCGGCCCTGCTGACGATCATCAACGACATCCTCGATTTCTCGAAGATCGAGGCCGGCAAGCTCGACATCGAGAAGGTGGCTTTCTCGCTGGTCGAGACGGTCGAGGGCGTGGGCGAGCTGCTGATCCCGCGCGCCGAGGACAAGGGCGTCGAGCTGATCGTCGATCTCGACCCGTCGATCCCCGACGCGCTGACCGGCGACCCCACGCGGCTGCGGCAGGTGGCGCTCAACCTTGCGGGCAACGCGGTCAAGTTCACCGAGGAAGGCCGCGTGTCGATCGTGGTGCGCGCGGCCGGCGCCCCCGCCGACGGCACGCTCGTGCTGCGCTTCGAGATCCGCGACACCGGCATCGGCCTTTCGCCCGAGCAGCAATCCAGGCTCTTCCAGCCCTTCCAGCAGGCCGACAGCTCGACCTCGCGCAAGTTCGGCGGCACGGGGCTGGGCCTGTCGATCTCGCTCAAGCTCGTCGAGATGATGGGCGGCCGGATCGGCGTGGAATCCGAACTCGGCAAGGGCTCGACCTTCTGGTTCGAGATCCCGTTCGGCGCGACCTCGCTCGCGGCCGACCGGCCGCCGGTCGACATCTCCGACGCGAAGATCGTGTGCATCGACGTCGACGGCCCGCGCAGGGAGATCGCCGGCCGGCTCCTCGCGGCCGCGGGCATCACCGGCGCGCAGTTCGTGTCGAGCGACAGCTTCGACCAGGCGCAGCTCGCCGCGCGCGGGCCCGCCGGCATCCTGGTGCTCGGCGCCACGCATGGCGGCGAGACCGCCCTTGCCATCGCGCGGCGCGTGCTGAAGGACCCGGCGCTTGCCGGCTGGAAGCCGGTTCTCGTCACCGCGCGCAGCCTCGCCTCGACGCTGCACGAGGCCGACCGGGCGGGCTTCTTCGCCACGCTGACGGTCCCCGTCCGCCGCCACCGCTTCTGGCGCGTGCTTGCCGCCGCCCTCGGGCGCGCCGATCTCGACGCGCGCGCCGGCTCGCAGGATGTCGATATCGGCTGGGCGCCGCCGCCGCTCGACGAAGCGCTCGCCGCCGGGACCGCGATCCTCGTGGCGGAAGACAACGCGACCAACCAGCTCGTCGTCGCCCGCCTGCTCAACCAGCGCGGCTACGCGCACGAGATCGTCGACAACGGCGCGCTCGCCGCCGCCGCCCTCGAGGGCCGCAATTTCGGCCTGCTGCTGACCGACTTCCACATGCCCGAGATGGACGGCTTCGAATTGACCGAAGCCGTGCGCGCCAGGGAAGCGGCGACCGGTGCCGCGCGCCTGCCCATCGTGGCGCTGACGGCCGATGCGCTGCCCGGCACCGAGGAGAAATGCCTTGCTGCCGGCATGGACGGGTATCTCACCAAGCCGATCGATTCCAAGGCGCTGACCGCAACGCTCGAAAAATGGCTGCCCGCCGCCAAGGACATGCGCCGCCGGCCCGAGGCGAAGGCGGCCGCATCCGCCAGGGCGCCCGCCAAGCCGAAGGCGGCGCCCGCGATCGATCCCGCGATCTTCGAACGCGCGCGCATCGAGGAGATGTTCGGCGGCTGGAACGACGAGGGGCGCGACTTCTTCGTCTCGTTCCTCGACGGCGTGCCCGCCATGCTCGCCAAGGTCGCCGATGCGCTCGCCGCATCCGACCGGACGGGTGCGCGCGATGCCGCCCACGCGCTCAAGGGTGCCGCCCGCTCGATGGGTGCCGTGCGCCTCGGGCAGCTCGCCTCCGACCTGCAGGACGTGCTCGACGCCGAGGACATGGATACGGCCGGCCTGCTGCAGACCATGCTCGATCCGACCTACCAGGAACTCGTCGCCGCCACGCAACCGATCCGCTGAGGCCCTCGCCATGACAGCCGTCGAAATCGACTATGCCAAGCTGCGCATCCTCCTCGTGGAGGACGAGGACTATACGCGCAAGGTCATCAAGCAGCTGCTGTTCCAGTGCGGCGTGCGCTCGTTCGCCGAGGCGCCCGACGGGCGCGCGGGCATGCAGGAAGTCGTGCGCACGCGCCCCGACATCGTGTTCTGCGACGTGCACATGGGCGATTTCGGCGGGCTTGCCTTCCTCGAGGGGCTGCGCCGCGTGAAGATCCAGGGCATCGACAAGACGCCCGTCGTGATGCTGACGGCCGACGCCAACCAGGACACGGTGGTCTTCGCCAAGACGCATGCGGTGGCGGGCTATCTGGTGAAGCCGGTCAGCCAGCAGCAGCTCAAGAACCGCATCGAGCTGATCGTCGGCGCCTTTCCGGAACTCGCCCTGCGCGTGAAGCCCAACCGGCACTGACATGGCCGCGATCCGTGCCGCGACGCAAGCCGACCTGCCGGCGATCGAATCGATCGTCGAGGCGGCCTATTCCCCCTACATCGCGCGCATCGGCCGCAAGCCCGGCCCGATGCTCGACGACTATGCGGCCCATGTCGAAGCCGGCCGCATCTTCGTCCTCGACGCCGACACAAAGGTGCAGGGCCTCGTCGTGCTGGTGGAAGAGGCAGGCATCGTGCTGCTCGACAACGTCGCCGTGGCACCCGGCGCGCACGGCAGGGGCTTCGGGCGCACGCTGATCGATTTCGCCGAGACGCGCGCGCGCACCCGCGGCTTCGGGGCGATCAAGCTCTACACGCACGTGAAGATGACCGAGAATGTCGGCATCTACGCGCGCCTGGGCTATGTCGAGACGCACCGCGCGACGGAGAAGGGCTTCGAGCGGGTGTATATGAGGAAGACGCTGTAGGTCGGGCCGACCGCGTACCACCTTGCATCATTTCCAGTATTGCCACACTCTCCGGTTGGACGACTCGTGCCAAACCCGGGGAAAATCCGATCCATGCGAAATGTCGCCGCTCTGCTTCTCATGCTGCCCTTTTTCCTCGGTGGCTGCGACACCTCGCAGATGCCCAAGGGCGTCGGCGGAGTGATCATCGGCGGTGCGGCGGAATGGAAGACCGTTCCGCCCGGCGAAGCGAATTTCAGCGTCGTGGGGGACTGGTCCCTGATCACTGGGCCGTGGTCGAACCGCTATATCGCGACCCGCTACCAGACGAGCGTCAGGATCGACGGCGGTTCCATGATCTACGAATCCGACGTCAATACGTCGAAAGACGATCCGGCGAAGAAGAATCTCCAGATCGTCTACGAAAACGACCTGAAAATCGAGCAATCGCTGGGCACGACGCTGGAGTCGGGCAATCCCAAAACGGTCTACGCGCAGCAGACGCGAATCGACTATGCGATCTGGCGCGGCCGTGGTCGCGCGTGCATGGGCTTTTTCATCTTCTACCAACCGTCCTTGCAGAACTACAGGGGCGGCGACTACTACAGCGGCTATGCCCGCGGCACGCGTTGCGTGAATTCGCCCGGTGCCGCTGCCGACGGCCTGGAAGAAGCGACCCTGGACCTGGCCAAGCGGGTCGTCTTCGACCGCGGAAATGCGAACAAGCTGCGTCAGCCCGTCGCGCAGTCGAGCGCGCCGCCGCAGGCCGCCGCCGCTCCGGTGCGGGCTGCTTCGGTCGCGGCATACGCCACATCGCTCCAGATCGGGAATTTCCTTCGCATGAAGAGCGGCGGCTACCGCGTCACGGCGAAATCGGATCAGGCGGTGACGATGGCGAATCCGAGCGGCGCGACCGGCCGCTGGATCGGCGGATTCTTCATCCCGCCCCGCGGCACCGGCGACACCTATGCGCAGGATGTTCTCGGCCTGGTGCCGGTTGCGGTCGGCAAATCGGCCGAGTTCGTCGAGACCGGAAACGGCACCGACAGCTGGCTGCACACGATTTCGGTCGTCCGCGAGGAACAGGTCCGCGTCGGCGACGAGACCTACCGGACCTTTGTCATCGAGATGCGCGAGAAGGCCGGGGCGCCGTCGCAAGGCAGTTACGAGCGCCTGCGCACCGCCTGGTTTGCGCCGCAGCTGGGGTTCCCGCTCCGCTACAAGCGCCAGAACATTGCCGGCACAAACGCATCCGAAATCGAATGGGAAGTGCTCGAGATCCAGCCGCCCAAATAGCCGGTTTGCGTCAATTCGCGAACCTGACCCGTCGATACCCCAGCGCCTCCGCCACATGCGCGCGGGACGGCACGTCCGTCGCGTCGAGATCGGCGAGCGTGCGGGCCACGCGCATGACGCGGTGATAGCCGCGCGCGGAGAGGCGCATGCGCGTGGCCGCCTCGTCGAGCAGTTTGCGGCCCGCAGGCTCCGGGGCGGCGAGGCCTTCGAGCGCCTGCCCGTCGAGTTCAGCGTTGCTGCGCGGGCGGTTCTCCGCCGGCAGGTTCGCGAAACGCGCGATCTGGCGGCCGCGGGCGGCGGCCACGCGCGCGGCGACGGCCTTCGTGTCTTCCGCCGGCGGGGGCAGCGACAGGTCGCTGGCGGCGACCGGCGGGACATCGACATGCAGGTCGATCCGGTCGAACAGCGGGCCGGAGATGCGCGCCTGATAGTCGGCGGCACATCGGGGCGCGCGCCCGCACGCCTGTGCGGCATCGTCGAGATGGCCGCAGCGGCACGGGTTCATCGCCGCGACGAGCTGCACGCGTGCCGGATACGCGACATGCGCGCTCGCGCGCGCGACGACGGCGCGCCCGGTTTCCAGCGGCTGGCGCAGTGCTTCGAGGGCCGCGCGCGGGAACTCGGGCAGCTCGTCGAGGAACAGCACGCCCAGATGGGCAAGGCTCACTTCGCCGGGTTTCGCGCGCGCCCCGCCGCCGATCAAGGCGACGTGGCTTGCCGTGTGGTGGGGGTCCCTGAACGGGCGCGTGCGCGAGATGCGCCCGTCGGCCAGCATCCCGGCGAGCGACTGGACGGTCGAGATCTCCAGCGCCTCGGCGGCCGACAGCTCGGGCAGCAGGCCGGGCAGGCAGCGCGCCAGCATCGACTTGCCCGCTCCCGGCGGTCCGATCATCAGCAGGTTGTGACCGCCGGCCGCGGCGACCTCAAGCGCGCGCTTGGCCGTCTCCTGCCCCTTCACGTCGCGAAGATCGGGCCCGCCGGCGACGGCGTCGGCCAGCCGCGGCTGCGGGGCGGCGAGGAGCTGGGCGCCGCGCAGATGGTTGAGGAGGGCGAGCAGCGTCGGGGCGGCGACGACGTCGAACGCGCGTGCATCCGCCGCCCACGCCGCTTCGCCGCCCGAGGCTTCCGGGCAGACGAGGCCGAGCCCGCGCCCGTGGGCCGCCATCGCGGCGACCAGCACGCCGGGGACGGGCAGGATGCGCGCGTCGAGCGTGAGTTCGCCGAGCACCACGAAGCGTTCGACCTGTCCTGCCGGCAACGCGCCGATCGCCACGAGCAGGCCAAGGGCGATCGGCAGGTCGAAATGGGCACCCTCCTTGGCAAGGTCGGCCGGGGCGAGGTTGACCGTGATGCGCTTGCCCGGCAACGCAAGGCCGATGGCCGCAAGGGCCGCGCGCACGCGCTCCTTGCTCTCCTTCACGGCACTGTCGGGCAGGCCGACGACGGCGAAGGACGGAGCACCCGAGGCGACCTGCACCTGCACGTCGACCGCCACCGTCTCGACCCCCTGGAACGCCACCGTGGCGACGCGCGCGACCATGCATACAATCCATAATCAGCAGAGTCTTGCTTCTACAATTTCCGATATGTCCTGACAACAAACCACCGGCGGGCCCGCCCGCGGTACCCGGGGAGGGAGTCCGCGGTTAAAGCAATCTTCAGCAAAAACCGCGAAACTGCGGCGTTTCCCCCTCGCGCAGGACACCGGAAATGCCCGGTCGCATCCTTCCGTTCGGCCGCCGTCCGCAAACCATCCGCTTCTGGCTGGGATGGCTGGCGTTCGCGTGCGTCCTGCCGTCGGCCCTCGTCGCGACGTACCTGATCTACGGAACCTATGTCCGCGGCCGCGAAGACCTGCAGAACGCCAATGTCGTGACGGCGCGCGCGCTGATGCAAGTGGTCGACCGCGAGCTGACCGGTGCGGTCGCCGCACTCTACGGGCTTGCGAGCTCGCCCCATCTGCAGACGGGCGAATTCGAGAAATTCCAGAGCCAGGCCGAGCGGGCGCTGCCGAACCTGCCGGGGAGCTACGTCGTGCTCGTCGCCCCCGACGGCCGGCAGCACGTCAACACGTTCGTGCCCTACGGGACGCCGCTCGTCACGACCAGCCTCGACCTGCCGATCAACCAGGTGCTCCGGCACGGCAGACCGGTCATCACCGACGTCTTCGTCGGCGCCATCACGAAGCGGCCCGTCGTCGCGGTCGGGGTCCCGGTCCGCGTCGGCGACGCCATCGGCTACAGCCTGGTCTTCGGGATCCTGCCGCAGCGCTTTTCCTGGATCCTCGGGCGCCAGCAGCTTCCGGCGGGCGGCCTCGCGGCGATCCTCGATTCGGGCGGCACCATCGTCGCGCGCTCCGAGAAGGAGGACGAATTCGTCGGCAAGAAGGGCAATCCGGCCCTGCTCGCGGCGATCCGGCAGCACGGCGAAGGAACGATCGAGACCCGGACGCTCGACGGCGCCCCCGTCTTCGTCGGATACAGCCGCTCGCCGGAAGTCGGCTGGTCGGTCGTTATCGGTACGCCGGCCACCGGCCTCGTCGCCGACCTCCGCCGCTCGGTCACCCTCTACGCGCTGACGGTGCTGCTGGTCGTGGTCATCGGTGCTGTCGGCGCCAACGCGATCAGCCGGCGCATCAGCGGCGCCATCAAGGCGGTCGTCGTGCCCGCGTTCGGGGTGGCGAGCGATCCGACGACGCGGATCCCGGAAGGCCCGATCCTGGAGGTGAACGACGTGGGCCATGCGCTCGGCGTCGCCGCGCGGACGATCGAGCAGCGCGTGCGCGAGCGCGACGAGGCCGCCCGGCTGGAGCGCGAGGCCGACGAGGCCAACCGCGCCAAGTCGAAGTTCCTGACGCTGATGAGCCACGAGCTGCGCACGCCGATGAACAGCATCCTCGGCTTCGCCCAGCTGCTGGCCCTGCCGAAATTCGGCACGCTGAACGCGCGGCAGCGCGAGTATGTCGGTCTGATCCTGAGCAGCGGCAACCACCTGCTGCGGCTGATCAGCGACATCCTCGATCTCAGCAAGGTCGATGCGGAGAAGCTGGAAGTCTCGTGCGAGCCGGTCGACCTGCTGCCGCTGCTGAGCTCGGTCGCGGCGACGCTGCAGCCTGCGGCGGAAACCGCGGGAATATCGCTGCTACCCGTCGAGGGCGGCGGAACGCTGCCCACGGTGCGCGCCGACCGGCTGCGGCTGTCGCAGATCCTGATCAATCTCGGCTCCAACGCGATCAAGTACAACCGGCGCGGCGGCACGGTCGTCATCGGCTGCGAATGCCCGGCCGAAGGCACGGTGCGGATCTTCGTCGACGACGACGGCATCGGCATCGCACCGGACAAGCAGTCCGAACTTTTCGTGCCCTTCAGCCGGCTGGGGGCCGAGCGGTCCGGGATCGAGGGGACGGGCGTGGGGCTGGCGCTGAGCAGGCAGCTGGCCGAACTGATGGGCGGCGCGATCGGCATGACGAGCGCGCCCGGCCGCGGCAGCCGCTTCTGGCTCGACCTGCCCGAGCATCGGCCGGCCGCGGCTTGACGCGCCGGGGCGCCGGCGCGACCTTGGGCGGCATCCCGCGCCCGGCAGACAGGTGGACCGCGATGGTCGGTTTCAGGAATTTCGGGATCTCCACGAAGATCCTGGCGCTCGTCGGCTTCATGGCGATGGTCGTCGTGGCGATCGCGTTCGTCGCGGTCGATACGATGCGGACCTACGACGGCTTCAACCAGGCGCTGGTCAGCGCCTCGCGCCGCGCCACCGCGGCCGAGCGGGTGAACGGCCTGATCAACGCCGTGGTGATGGAATCGCGCGGCGTCTACATGTCGCTGACGCCCGACGAGACGGAAACCTACGCCGACGCGATCCGCCTGACGCTCGACCGCCTGGAATCGGAGATCGAGCGCTGGGCGCTGTCGATCACGCCCGAGCAGAGCGGAACCTTCGCCGAGGTCCGCGCGGAAACGCGGTGGTTCCGCGAATTCCGGACCGAACTGGCACGCCTCGGGACCGAGGTCGGTGCTGCCGCGGGGCGCGAGCTGGGCGACAACGAGGCCAACCGCACGAACCGCCGCCGGCTCAACAGCCTCGTCCTGCAGGTCGCCGCGAGCGATCTGGCCGAGATCGCGCGTCTGGACGCGGCGCGGACCGATTTCTACCGGACGCGGCTGCCGCTCATCGTCCTCGGCTCGTTCGCACTTCTCTGCGTCGGGCTCGGTGCGGCACTGCTGCTGGCGAAGTGGCACATCGCCACGCCGCTGGAGCGGCTCGATGCGACGATCGGGCGGCTGGCCGCCGGCGACACGACGATCGTGCCCGAGGGTGCGGATCGCGGCGACGAGATCGGCCACATCGCGCGCACGCTGGACGTCTTCAAGGAGGGCCTGATCGCCCGGCGCGAGTCCGAGGCGCGCGAGCGCGCCAATCTCGCCCGGCTTGCCGAAGCGCGCGAGGCGCTGGCCCGCGGCGAACGGATGGCCTCGCTCGGCTCGCTCGTCGCCGGCGTGGCGCACGAGGTCAACACCCCGCTGGGCGTGGCGATGACGGGCACCTCGCTCCACCAGGAACAGTTCGCCGAGATGCGCCGCGCCTTCGACGCCGGGCAGCTCAGCCGCTCGCGTTTCGCCGACTTCCTCGAACGCGGCGCGCAGACCCTCGACCTCGTCGGCCGGAATCTCCGCCGTGCGGCCGAGCTGATCCAGACGTTCAAGCAGGTCTCGGTCGACCAGACCGGCGACCAGCGCCGCCGCTTCGCGGTGAAGGACTATCTGGCGGACGTGATCGAAAGCCTCCAGCCGGCGATCAAGCGCACGCCGCACCGCGTCGAGGTGCGCGGTGCCGCCGACGTCGCCGTCGATTCCTATCCGGGCGCACTGGCGCAGATCGCGACCAACCTGGTCACCAATGCGCTGATGCATGCGTTCGAAGGGCGCACCACGCCGGGCCGCATCGCGTTCGACGTGGGCTGGGGCGGCACGCAGGCGCGCATCGTCTACCGCGACGACGGGTGCGGCATGGAGGCCGGGACGCTCGAGCGGGTCCTCGAACCGTTCTTCACGACCCGGCGCGGGACCGGCGGCACCGGTCTCGGCCTGACGATCATCCACAACCTCGTCACGCACCGTCTCGGCGGGACCATGGCGATGCGCAGCGCGCCTGGCCAAGGGCTTGAAATCGAATTCCTTCTGCCGCGGTCCGCCCCGGTGCCGGCGGGCGAGACCGCCGATCCCGTGCCGGCGGGCCGTTAACGGGTTCTTCATCCGGAACGCCCTACCGTTGTAGTCTGACGGCGGCTGTCGGCTTCCCGCCATTCAGGTTCGCGCCACCGGGCTCGGAGGAGAAGCGGAATGGACGAGCTGTTCGCTCCGGAAACGGTCGAACCCGGACCGGCGGTGCAAGCGTCGGGCCGGACCTGGCGCGTTCTCGTCGTCGACGACGATCCCGAAGTGCACGCGATCACCGAACTGGCGCTGCGCGGGGCCGAATTCGAGGGCGTGCCGGTCGAGATCCTGTCCGTCTATTCCGGCGTCGAGGCCCGCGAGCTCCTGCGCTCGGAGCGGCGCACCCGCATCGCGCTGATCCTGCTCGACGTCGTCATGGAGACCGAGCATGCCGGGCTCGATCTCGTGCGCTTCGTGCGCGAGGATCTCAAGAACATGATCGTGCGCATCTGCCTGCGCACCGGCCAGCCAGGCAGCGCGCCCGAACGCGCGGTGATCGTCGACTACGACATCAACGACTACAAGGCCAAGACCGAGCTTACCGCCCAGCGCCTGTTCACCACGGTGCTGGCGTCGCTGCGCTCGTACCGCGACCTCGTGGCGCTGGAGCGCAGCCGGCGCGGCCTCGAACACATCCTGATGGCCTCGCCCGACATCTTCGACGCGCGCTCGCTGCGCACCTTCGCGTCCGGCGCGCTCGAGCAGCTGATGGCCATGATCCGCTCCGAGAGCAGCGCGGTCTACGTGAAGGGGAAGGGGCTGGCTCTCGTCCGGCGCTCGCTCGACTACGAGGTGCTGGCGGGTATTGGCGACTACGAGCACGCGGTGGGCAAATCCGCGCGCGCGACGCTGCCGGGGCGCATCTTCGAGGGATTGCGGCGGGCCGAAGGTGCGGCGGAGACCGTCGTGGGCGACGGTTGGCTTGCGGTCAACGCGATGTGCGGGGCCGAGAATGCGATCCTGCACCTGGAGGTCGACGGGCCGGTCGACGCCGTCGACAGGCGCCTCGTCGAGGTCTTCGCGCGCCAGATGGGCCTGGCCTTCTCGAACATCCGGCTCAACGAATCGGTGGCCGAGACCCAGCGCCAGCTCGTCCTCGTGCTCTCCGAGGCGATCGAGGCGCGCTCGCGCGAGACCGGCAACCACGTGCGCCGCGTGGCGAGCGGTTCGCGGCTGCTGGCGAAACTGGCCGGCCTGTCCGAAAGCGAACAGGCGACCATCGAGGTGGCGGCCCCCTTGCACGACATCGGCAAGATCACGATCCCCGACGCGATCCTCACCAAGCCCGGCAAGCTCGATCCCGGCGAGTGGGAGACGATGAAGACCCACGCGGCCGCGGGTGCCGAAATCCTCGCCCATTCCGACGGGCCGTTCTTCCGCGCGGGTGCCACGATCGCGGTCCAGCACCACGAGAAGTGGGACGGCAGCGGCTATCCGGCGGGCCTTGCGGGCGAGAACATCCACATCTTCGGGCGCATCGTCGCACTCATCGACGTGTTCGACGCGCTGTCGTCGCACCGCTGCTACAAGAAGGCGTGGCCGCCGGCGCAGGTGGCCGAACACATCGCGCAGGAGGCGGGCCGGCATTTCGATCCGCGGCTGGCGCGGCTGTTCCTCGACCATGTCGACCGCTTCGCCGCGATCCGCGAGACCTTTCCGGACACGGCTTGACGCGCTGCGGGGGCGGGCGGAAAATCCGCCCTTCCCCGACGCCGGACCCGCGGGAGACGCCCGATGCAGCGCCGCCGCTTCCTTGCAACCGCCGCCGCCGGTGCGGGCCTTGCCGCCCTCGGCACGCCTGCTTGCGCGCAGCAGGGCTTCCGCATGTTCGACCTGTGCATGCTCGACCCGGCCGGCCGGCTCGCCAGTACGGCCGACATGCGCGGCAAGGTGCTGTTCGTGCACTGGTGGGGGGCCTGGTGCCCGCCCTGCAAGCACGAGATCCCCGAACTTGCGTGGATGGAAAACGAGCTGAAGGCGAATACGGAGATCCGCTTCGTCTTCCTCAACGGGCTCGAGCATGTCGACCGCTCGCTTGCCTTCCTCAAGGCGAACGACCTGAAGATCAGCCAGTACAACTCGCTCAATCTGTCGCGCCAGGAGCGCAGCATGTACCGCACGAGCGGCGAGACGGTGACGCTCAACCAGCTCGGCATCGTGCTCTATCCGCAGACCTGGATCGTCGACCGCACCGGGCTGGTCGTGAAGACCTTCGCGGGCGAGAACCGCAACTGGCGCTGGTGGAAGACCTATGTCGAGGACGCGGCGAAGAAGCCGTGGGACGGCCGCACGATCGCCCCCGCCGACAGGCTCGGCTGGGCGGCGGGCGACTATGCCGGTGGGTTCGTCGGTGCCGACGGCGCCGTCGCTTCCGACCGGCGCATCAAGATAACGGTCGAGCCCGGCGGCGCGGACGGCCAGGCGAAGATCGCCGCGCAGTGGATCCCGGCGGGTGCTGTCCCCGGCGCGCTCCGGGCGGTGGCGGCCACGCCGGAAGCGATCACGCTCGCGGGCAATTTCCAGAGCGGCAATTCGCTGCGCGTCGTCGTCACGCCGGCCGGTATTGCCGGTGTCTACCAGACGGGCACCAAGCCGAGCCTGACGCGGCTCGCGCTGAAGAAGGCGGCGGCGTAGGGCCGCCGCCCGTCCGTCAGGCCGCCGCCGCCAGCCCCTGAACACCCGCCTCCGCATCCAGCGTCACCGCGACCGCGTGGACGACCGCGGCGATGCGCACCGCGGCCTGGATCGCGGCGGGTTCGATGCCGCCGAGGCGCACGGCCTTCTCGTGGCTGTCCATGCACATGCCGCAGCCGTTGATCGCCGACACGGCGAGGCTGAGGAGCTCGAACTCGGCGTGCGCAATGCCGGGCTTGGCCATCGCCGTCATGCGCAGCTTGGCCGGCATCGTCGCGTAATCCGGTGCCGAGACCAGATGCGTGAAGCGGTAGTAGATGTTGTTCATGCCCATCAGCGACACGGCGATCTTCGCCGCCCCGATCTGCTCGGCCGACAGGGCCGGTGTGAATTCGCCCAGGATCGCGTCGCGCACCTGCGTCTGGCGAACGGCGAGGGCGGCCGTCACGAACAGCAGGGCGCGCAGCTCCGGCGACACCGCGGTTTCGGCGGCGAGCGAGGAGAGGTTGAGCTTCAGGTCCTTGGCATAGTCGGGCAGGGCCGACTTGAGGGTCTCGATCGACATGGAAATCTCCTGTGTGCGGAAGGGAAGGGGTGCCGGCCGCCTCCGTGAAGAGGGGCCGGCACCCCGGGTCTTCAGGCGGCCTTGAGGACGTCTTCGCCCTTCTGCCAGTTGCACGGGCACAGCTCGTCGGTCTGGAGCGCGTCGAGCACGCGCATGACCTCGGCCGGGTTGCGGCCGACATTGAGGTCGTTGACCGACACGAAGCGGATGACGCCTTCCGGATCGACGATGAAGGTCGCGCGCATCGCCACACCCTCGTGCTTGTCGAGCACGCCAAGGGCGCTCGACAGCTCGCGCTTGACGTCGGCCAGCATCGCGAAGGGCAGCGCCTTCAGGTCGGCGTGGTTCTGGCGCCAGGCGAGATGGACGAACTCGCTGTCGATCGACACGCCGTAGACGACCGCGTCGCGCTCGTTGAAGTCGGTGTTGAGCTTGCCGAAGGCCGCGATCTCGGTCGGGCAGACGAACGTGAAATCCTTGGGCCAGAAGAACACGATCTTCCACTTGCCCTTGTCCGAGCCTTCGTTGATCTGCGTGAAGGCGGTCTTGGGGTCCGTCGAGACGACGGCCTTGAGGTCGAATTCCGGGAATTTGTCGCCGATGGTCAGCATGTCTGTCTCCGTCCGATGGGGGCGGCGCCGGTGCGGGGCCGCTTCGCAGAACAATCTGCCGCCTTGCCATTGATCGGTCTAACGGATTAAACTCGTCGTACTTATCGAGGAAAACGATGATCAACCTGCCCACATTGCGCCAGCTCCGCCATTTCGCGGCCCTTGCCGACACGCTCAATTTCGGGCGCGCCGCCAAGGCCGCCAACGTCACGCAGTCCACGCTGTCGGCAAGCCTGCAGGAGATGGAGGCCACGCTCGGGGCCGCCCTCGTCGACCGCACGCGCCGGCAGGTGATGCTCACCCCCTTGGGCGAACGCATCCTCGTGCGCGCGCGCCGTCTGGTCGCCGACGCCGAGGATCTCGCACTCGAGGCGCGCGGGAGCGGCGAACCGCTGGCGGGCGAACTGCGCCTGGGCGTCATCCCCAGCGTCAGCCCCTTCTGGATGCCCCAGGCGCTGCCTTCCCTGCGCAAGGCCTACCCGAAGCTGAAGCTCTATCTGGTCGAGGACCTGACCGAGCGGCTGGTCGAGAAGCTCGGCAACGGTTCGCTCGACGCCGCGTTGCTGGCGTTGCCGTGCGACTGCGGCCCGAACGACTCCTATCCGCTGGGCCGCGACCCGTTCCGGCTGGTCGTGCGGCGCGACCACGCACTCGCCGGTTCGCGTTCGGTCTCCACGCGCGAGATCCGCGCGCAGAAGCTGCTGCTGCTGGCCGACGGGCACTGCATGAAGAAGCATGCGCTTGCCGCCTGCGGCCTGCGGGAAGCCCGCGAGTCCGACCCGTTCGCCGCCACGTCGATCTTCACGCTGGTCCAGATGGTCGATAACGGGCTGGGCGTGACGCTGCTGCCGCAGATGGCGATCGATGCGGGCCTGCTCAAGGGCACGAACCTTTCCGCCATCCCCATCGACGACGATCCGGCGCGCGAGCTCGGCCTTGCCTGGCGCAAGGGCACGGCGCGCAGGCCCGAATTCGAATTGCTCGGGGCCGCACTGGCGAAGGCGACGGCGGGCGATTCACGCGGGCGCCGCCCGCGCGTATAGTCGGCGCGCACCGGGCGAAGGCCGGTCGATTCGCGGGACCGGAGTTCGTCGTTGATCCAAGCCTGCCAGCGTTTCTGGCGCCGTCTTGCCGCCGTTGCCTTCCTTGCATCGGCGATGGCCGCGTGCGCGCCCACGCCGCCGCCGGTCGTCGCCCCGCTGCCCCCGCCGGCCCCCGCACCCGCGCTCGACTGTTTCGAGGCGCTGGCCCGTGCGGGCGCCGAGTTCGAACGCCGCCCGACCGCCCAGACGCGCGAAGGCTGCCGCGTCGACGAGGCGGTGATGCTGAGCCGCGCCACCATCCCGCTCAACCGGCCCGCCTTGATGACCTGCCCGCTCGCCCACGCCCTGCTGGCGTTCGAGCGCGAGGTGGTCCAGCCCGCCGCGCGCCGCCATCTCGGCAAGGCGGTCGTGCAGGTCGTCCATTACGGGGCCTATGTCTGCAAGCCGCAGACCGGCCGCAACGACCGGCTTTCCGAGCACGCCTTCGGCCATGCCATCGACATCGGCGGCTTCGAGATCGAGGGCAAGACCGTGATCTCCGTGCGCAGCCACTGGTCGGAGAAGGGCCCGCGCGGCGCCTTCCTGCGCGACGTGGCGCAAGGGGCCTGCCGCCATTTCAACATCGTGCTCACACCGAAGACCGACTTCGCCCACGCCAACCACCTGCATCTCGACATCGGAAGATTCAAGAAGTGCGACGCGTGATGGAAGAGGTATTCGGAAATCCGCCGAAGACCGGCTGGGCGAAACTCGCACCCGAGCTTCTGGTGACCGACCTTCAGGCCAGTCTGGCGTTCTGGCGCGGCATTCTCGATTTCCGGATCGCGTACCAGCGCCCGCGCGAGAAGTTCGCCTATCTCGAGAATGAAGACGGCATCCAGATCATGCTGAGCCAGCGCAGCGGCGTGTGGGAGACGGGGCCACTGGAACGTCCGTTCGGACGCGGCGCGATGTTCCAGCTTTACGTCGGCCGCTACACCGAGCTTCTTGCGCGCGTGCGGCATGCCGCATGGCCGCTCCATGCGGGTCCGCGCGAAGTCTGGCGCCGCTGCGGCGACAACGAACACGGCCAGCGCGAGTTCTTCGTGCAGGACCCCGACGGCTACCTGCTCATGATCGCCGAGCTGCTCGGCGAGCGGGCGCCGTCCTGAGCGCACGCCCGAAGTCGTGGATGCCCGGGACAAGCCCGGGCATCCACGTCTTTTGTGATTTGCGCCGGTCAGCCCTTGAGCCCGTCCGCCAACGCCCGCGCCGCGGC
>CAYQDN010000042.1:0-16571 GCA_964416335.1 uncultured Azospirillum sp. | reverse complement strand
TTGTGATTTGCGCCGGTCAGCCCTTGAGCCCGTCCGCCAACGCCCGCGCCGCGGCGGGCAATCCGGCGAAGTCGCGCGCGCACAGCGTCAGGTGCCGGGTCATCCAGGCATCGCCAAGCTCGACGATCGCCACGCGCGTGGCGCGCTGGCAGCGGCGCGCGGCCGTTCCCGGCACGATGCCCACGCCGACACCGGCCCCGACGAGCCGGCACACGGCGTCGAAATCGCGCAGGCGCGCGCGGTAACGCGGCTTGTGGCCGGCGCGCGCCACGTACTGGCCGACATAGGTGCTGATCGCGGCGTCGGTGTCGAGCGCCACGAAGGGCCTTCCGGCGATGTCGGCGAACATCGCGTTCTTGCGTCTGGCGAGCCGGTCGCCGGGCGGCACCACCGCGACGAGCCGGTCGGTGCGGAAGGGCCGTGTCTGCAGGTTGCCGAGATCGACCGAGTCCGCCGCAATCCCCAGATCGGCGACACCCTGCGCCACCAGCGTCGGGATCGTGTAGCTCGGCGCTTCCTCGATCTCGACATCGATGCGCGGGTGGGCGGCAAGGAAGCGCGCGAGTGACGCGGGCAGGAACTCGGTCAGGGCCGCCGTGTTGCAGGCAAGGCGCACGCGCGCATTGAGGCCGCTGGCATGTTCGCCGACGGCCGCGCGCAGGGCTTCCGCGCGGTCGAGCAGGCCGCGCGCGTGGTGCAGCAGGGCAAGGCCCGCGTCGGTCGGGGCGATCCCGCGCCGGCCGCGCGCCAGCAGCGCCACCTTCGCCTCTTCCTCCATGCCCATGATGCGCGCACTGGCGGAGGCGAGTGCAAGGCCCGCACGCCGGGCCCCTTTGGTGATCGAGCCGGCGTCGGCGACGGCGACGAACAGGCGCAGGTCGGCAAGGTCGAAGCGCATCGGCGGTTCCTCCCGGAGCCTTCGGGAAATCCGAAGGCTGGATCGCGAAGTTCCAGATTGTCGGATCGCGGACGGGCGGGCAATGTCGCGTTCATGCCCGACCCCTCGCTGCTTGCCCTGATCGCCGCCGCCTTCGTCCTTGCCGGATTCGTCAAGGGCGTGGTCGGCCTGGGCCTGCCGACGGTCTCGATGGGGCTCCTGAGCCTCGCCCTCGCCCCCGCGCAGTCGGCGGCCCTGCTGCTCGTGCCGTCGTTCGTCACCAATGTGTGGCAGCTCTGGGCGGGCCCGGATTTCCGTGCACTGGTCGTGCGGCTGTGGCCGATGCTGGCGATGCTGTGCGTCGGCGTGTGGTTCGGCGGCGGCTGGCTTGCCGGCGAGAACGCGCCGGCCGCGCGCGTCGCCCTCGGCCTGTGCGTGGCCGCCTATGCCGCGTTGAGCCTTGCCGCCGTGCGCTTCCACGTCACGCCGGCGATGGAACGCTGGCTCGGCGTGCCCGTCGGGCTCGTGACCGGGCTGGTGACGGCGGCGACCGGGGTCGTCGTGATGCCGTCGGTGCCCTACCTGCAGTCGCTCGGGCTCGACAAGGAGGATCTCATCCAGGCGCTCGGCCTGTCGTTCCTCGTCGGCACGGTGGCGCTGGGCTTCGGGCTTGCGAACGACGGCGTCTACGATTCCGCGAACCTGATCGGCTCGGCTTTCGCCCTGCTGCCGGCACTGGGCGGCATGTGGCTGGGGACGATCCTTCGCCACGCGATCCCGGCCGAGACGTTCCGCCGCTGGTTCCTGATCGGGCTGCTGTCGCTCGGGCTCTATCTCGCCGCGCGGGGGCTTGCCTAAAGCCTTGCCTCGATCGCGTTCCAGATCGACGCGGCGAGGTCGGTGCCGTCGAAGCGTTTCACTTCCTGCAGGCCGGTGGGCGAGGTGACGTTGATCTCGGTGAGGTAGTCGCCGATCACGTCGATGCCGACGAAGATCTGGCCGCGCTTCTTCAGCTCCGGCCCGATCGTCTCGCAGATCTCGATCTCGCGTTTCGTCAGCGTCGTCTTGGTGGCCTTGCCGCCGACATGCATGTTGGCGCGCGCTTCGCCCGCGGCGGGCACGCGGTTGATCGCGCCCTCCGCCTTGCCGTCGACGAGGATGATGCGCTTGTCGCCGGCGCGCACCGCGGGCTCGTAGCGCTGGATCATCATCGGTTCGCGGCTGGCATGCGTGAACATCTCGATGAGGGCCGTCAGGTTCTCGTCGTCGGGCTTCACGCGGAACACGCCCGCCCCGCCATTGCCGAACAGGGGCTTGACGATGATGTCCTTGAACTCCTTGCGGAAGGCGAGGATCTCGGCCGAGTCCGACGTGATCAGCGTGGGCGGCATCAGCTGCGGGAAATGCGTGACGAACAGCTTTTCCGGCGCGTTGCGCACGTGCGCGGGGTCGTTGACGACCAGCGTCTTGGGGTGGATGTGCTCGAGGATGTGCGTGGCGGTGATGTACGCCATGTCGAAGGGCGGGTCCTGGCGCATCAGGATCACGTCGACCTTGGCAAGGTCGATCGTCTCGGGTGCGCCGAACGTGAAATGGTTGCCCTTCTCGCGGCGCACCGTCACGGGATGCGCGTGCGCGTAGATCCGGTCCTTGTCGCGCATCGACAGGTGCTGGACGAGATAATGGTAGAGCGTCCAGCCGCGCGCCTGCGCTTCCAGCATCAGGGCGAAGCTCGAATCCCCGTCGATATTGATCGGGCCCAGCGGATCCATCTGGACGGCACAGACGCGCGACATTCCGGTCTTCCTTCAGTTCAGGCGGCTCTTGAGCGCCTGGATCTCCATCGCGATGCGGTTTTTCGCACCGGCGGCCTCGACGAGGGCGAAGGCCTGTTCCAAACACATCACGCCGGCGCGCAGATTGTCGAGTCCGACATGCACGAGCCCCGCCTCGTGCCACAGCGCCGGGTCGGCGGGGGCGAGCATCAGCATGCGCTCGAGTGTCGCCAGCGCGCCGCGGAATTCCTCGGCCTTCAGCAGGCGCAGCTTGATGTTGTTCTGCAGGCGCAGCAGCACCGTGCGGTCGGGTACGTGCGCGTAATGGTGGTTCTGCAGCTCGGCGTTCGGGCCCTCGAAGCGCTTGAGGAGGCCGCGCAGCGACTTCGTCTCGAGCACCGCCCCGGCGTTGAACGGGTCGACGATCGCGCGGCCGTTCGGCCCGTCGATGCGGATCAGGAAATGGCTGGGGAAAGCGAGGCCCGCGGCGGCCCAGCCCTGGCTGCGCGCGCCGTGGATCCACAGGATCGCCAGCGCCACCGGCAGGCCGCGCCGCCGGTCGATGACGCCGGCAAGGTCGGCGTTGCGCAGGTCGTCGTAGGAATCGCGGTCGCCGCGATAGCCCATCCGTTCGACCAGCGCTTCGCGAAGGGCCGCCACGCGGCCGGCCACCGTGTCGGGGCGGGTCTGCGCTTCGGCCGCCACGCAGGTGGCGATCTCGGACAGGTGGGCCCGGTAGGGGGCAAGGTCGAGGGCGGGGCGTGCGGCCGCCGAAAGGGCGAGGGCGGTGTCGGCGATGTCGAGATCCCGTTCGCCCGCGTGGGCCGCGCGCGCCAGCTCGCGTTCGATCTCGGCCGGCGCACCGGCCCCCAGGCGATAGGGCGGGTTCACGTGGCGCTGCCCGCCGTACCCGGGGGGCTGCGGAAGCGGCGCGGATCCTCGCGCCCGATCACGTGGCTGACCACGCGCTTGACGCCCGACAGGTTGCGCGCCACGCCGAGCACGCGGTCGAGCTCTTCGGTATCGGCATAGACGCCCAGGATGTAGACCACGCCGTTGACGACCTCGACCGAGTAGTTGACCGAGTTGATCGCCTTGGCGAAGAGCAGGCGCGAGCGCAGCTCGTTGGCCGCCCACGTGTCCTTGGCGTAGGCCTTGAGGCCGCCTTCGTCGGTGACCTCGATCTCGTTGATGATCTCGCGGATGCCGTCGGCCTTCCAGGCGAGGCGCACGGCCTCGGCGCGCGTGTCGGGGTCGGTGACGGCCCCGGTCAGCAGCACGCGGCCCTCGTAGATCTGCGTCGAGATCGACGAGAAGATCGTCGAATCCTTGCGCTCCTGGAACCAGTGATGGTTGATGTCGAGGGCGATCGCGTTGTCGGTGACGGCCCCCTTGAGGCCGCGCTCCTGCAGGGCGGCGGTACCCACGGTCGCGGCCCCGCCGACGAGCACGCCCGCACAGCCCGACAGGGCGAGGCCGGCGGCGACGAGGAGGATCGGCAGGATCGGGTTCGGCTTCTGCATGGGCTGCTCCTTACCCCCAAAATTTAGGGCGCTAGCGCGAGTCGCGCCAAGCATCTTTCACGTGGCGCGGCCAGCGGCCGGGGGCCACCAGCACCAGGTCAAAACGCACGTCGAATGCGGCGAATTCAGGGCGTTTTGCGAGATAAATTTCGGCAGCGCGCGCGATGCGCAAACGCTGGGCAGGGTGTAGCGATTCGGCCGCATCGTCCCGGGTCGCGCGCGCCTTGACCTCGACGAAGGCGAGCACCCTGCCGCGCCTTGCCACGAGATCGACCTGGCCGGCGGGCAGGTGCAGGTCGCGCTCGACGATCCGCCAGCCGGCCAGGCGCAGCCGCCACGCGGCCAGCGTCTCGGCGAAGCGGCCGCGGCGCTGGGCGGCGACGTGGCGGCGCGATTTCACTTCTTCTTCTTGCCCGCAAGTTCGAGCGCGCGCTTGTAGATCGGCCGGCGCGGCAGGCCGGTCGCGGCGGCCACGCGGTCGGCGGCATCGCGCACGCCCAGCGTGGCGAGGGCCGCCTCGATCTTCGCGTCGATCTCGGCGGGATCGGGGGCGGATGGGGCCGCCGCATCCGGCGGGCCGACGACGAGGACGATCTCGCCGCGTGCCTCGTTCGCCAGATAGTGCGCGGCAAGTTCGCCAAGCGTGCCGGCACGGCGCTCCTCGTGCAGCTTGGTGAGTTCGCGCAAGACGCAGGCCGCGCGCGGGCCCAGAACTTCGGCCATCGCCGCGAGCGTCTCGCCCGTCCGGTGCGGCGATTCGAACGCCACCAGCGTGGCGGGCAGGTCGCGGAACTCGGCGAGCCTGCGCGCGCGCGGGCCGGTCTTGGGCGGCAGGAACCCCAAGAACAGGAACGGCTCGGCCGGCAATCCTGAAAGGGCCACCGCCGTCGCGATGGCCGACGGGCCGGGGATGGCGGTCACCGGCACGCCCGCGCGCTCGGCCGCGCGCACCAGATGGGCGCCCGGATCGGCGATGCCCGGCATGCCGGCATCCGACACGAACGCGACGACCGCGTCGCGCGCCGCTTCGGCGAGCGGGATCGCGGCCGTCTCGCTCGCGCGCTCGTCGCAGCGCATCAGCTTGGGTGCCGGAATGCCCAGCGCCGACAGCAGCCGGCGCGCCACGCGCGTATCCTCGGCGGCGATGATCGATGCCGCCGCCAGCACCGCACGCATGCGCGGGCTCACGTCGCCCAGATTGCCGATCGGCGTGCCGACCAGATAGAGGCCCGCGGCGATTTCGTGACTGCTCATGTATTCTTTGTAGCGGGCATTCCGGGCCGGAACCAGCCGCACGGCTTTGTAGGATGTCGCGCGCAATTACTACAATCGTATAACCAAAAGTAGTATTGCCTTAATTCTTCCGGCGTAAAACCGACCCTTCGCGCTTTTCCGGGGGGGACGGAGCCATGAAGAACAGCAGCCTGAAGACCAAGGCCTACATCATCTTCGGCGTCATCGGCGCCAATCTGGTGCTGCTTGCGGGGGCGGCCTACCACCATCTCGACGCGACGGCCGCGATCAGCAAGGCGCACGAGAACCGCTATGCGAGCTACCTGCTCGCCGACGAGCTGCGCCAGAGCTCGGACGATCTCACGCGGCTGGCGCGCACCTACGTGGCGACCGTCGACGACCGTTACGAGAAACAGTATTTCGAGATCCTCGACATCCGCGACGGCAAGAAGCCGCGCCCCGAGGCCTACCACCGCATCTACTGGGATTTCCTTGCCGCCGACCCGTCGCGCAAGCCGCGGCCCGACGCGGGCAGCCGGCCGCTGCTGACGATGATGCGCGACGCGGGCTTCACCGACCGCGAATTCGCCAAGCTCGAGGAGGCCAAGAAGAACTCCGACGGCCTCGTGAAGACCGAGGTGATCGCGATGAACGCGGTCAAGGGCCTCTACGACGACGGCAAGGGCAACTTCACCGTCAAGAAGGACCCCGACCAGGCGCTGGCGATCAAGCTGATGAACTCGCCCGACTACCACAAGTTCAAGGCCGAGATCATGCGCCCGATCGACGAGTTCTATGTCGAGATGGAACGCCGGCTCGACGACCGCGTGACCGGCGTGCTGGCCAGCGCCGACCGCTCGCAGACGATCCTTGTCGCGGCCGTCGCGATCCTGGCCTTGAGCCTCGCGGGCCTGTCGACGGGCATCTACGGGCAGGTCTTCGCCCCGCTGCTGCGCGTGCACGGGGCCATCGACAAGCTGCTGCGCGACGAGTTCGAGATCGACCAGACCATCGCGCACGCGCGCGACGAGCTCGGCCTGATCGGCGGCAGCGTGCTCAAGTTCCGCGACTCGCTGATCTCCGCCGCCGACCTGCGCCAGCGCCTGCAGGACGAGAACGTGGTGCGCGACCGCCAGCTCAAGACCATGGCCGAGGCCGTCGGCGGCTTCACCGTCAAGATCGAGGAGACGTTCCGCGCGCTGGGCGATTCGACCGTCAAGCTCGAACGCACGGCGCGCAACATGGGTTCGTCCGCCGAGCAGACGCGCCAGCAGACCGAAACGCTCAACACCGTCTCGAACTCGACGCTCGAATCCACGCAGACCGTGGCGGCCGCGACCGAGGAACTGTCGAAATCGATCCAGGAGATCTCGCACCAGGTGCAGGAATCCGCGACCATCGCGGGGCGGGCTACCAGCGAGGCCAACCACACGGCCGAGCAGGTGCGCGAGCTTTCCAACGCCGCCACGCGCATCGGCGACGTGGTGCGCCTGATCAACGAGATCGCCTCGCAGACCAACCTGCTCGCCCTCAACGCCACGATCGAGGCGGCGCGCGCGGGCGATGCCGGCAAGGGCTTCGCGGTGGTGGCTTCGGAGGTGAAGAGCCTTGCCGCCCAGACCGCCAAGGCGACCGAGGAGATCGCAGCCCAAGTCCAGTCGGTGCAGAACGAGACGCAGACGGTCGTCAAATCCATCCAGACGATCGGCGAGACGATCGGCCGCATGAACGAGATCGCCTCGGCCGTCGCCGCGGCGGTGGAAGAGCAGGGGGCCGCGACCGGCGAGATCTCGCGCAACGTCCAGCAGGCCTCGGGAAGCACGCGCCAGGTGACCGACAGCATCTCGGTCGTGCGCCGGTCGGCCGACGAGACGGGGGCGGCCTCCACCGAGGTGCTCGGCTCCGTCACCGACCTCACGCGGCAGAGCGAGATGCTGCGCGGCGAGGTCTCGGGCTTCCTCGCG
This sequence comes from uncultured Azospirillum sp., assembly GCA_964416335.1. Classification (GTDB taxonomy): domain Bacteria; phylum Pseudomonadota; class Alphaproteobacteria; order CACIAM-22H2; family CACIAM-22H2; genus Tagaea. The sequence goes on along the minus strand of CAYQDN010000042.1, from coordinate 9,199 downwards.
CGCATCAAGACCGCGTGAGGCCGGCCGGCTTCCGTCGTGCCCCCCGCGCGACGGAAGCCGGAACAGGCCCCACTGGATAAAGACGGGCCGGCCCGCTAGGCTCGCGGCACATCGATCCGCCCGCGTTTCCGTCGAGGTCGTCCGCTTGCTCCGCCGTTCCGTTCCGCTGTTCTTCGCCGCTGTCCTGGCCGCCCTGTCGCTCGCCGGATGCGAACAGTCGAACCAGCTCGGCCAGCGCGTGGCGGGCATCTTCAACCGCGGCCCCGCGGTGACCGCCCCGCAGGTGATCCAGCCGCGCGGCCCCGCCGCCACCCCGCCGGCCGAAGCGGCCCGGCCCGTCGAAACGCCGCCCGCCGTTGCACTGCCGCCTGCCGCTTCCGCCGCGACCGCGACCGCACCCGGCACCCAGGCCGCCGGGCGTGCGGCCCGCGCCGGTGCGCCGCGCGTGGCGCTGCTGCTGCCGTTGACCGGGCCCAACGCGGCGGTCGGGCAAGCCCTGCTCGATGCGGCCACGCAGGCGGTGTTCGATTTCGCCGACGAGAATTTCGCGTTGCTGGTGCGCGACACCGGCGGCACGCCGCAGGGGGCGGCCGCCGCCCTCGACTGGGCCGTCCAGCAGGAAGCGCGCCTCGTCATCGGCCCGCTGCTGGGTGGGGAAACGCAGGCCGTGGCGCCGGCCGCGCGCGCGGCGGGCCTGCCCGTGCTCAGCTTTTCCAACGACCGTGCGGTCGCGGGCCCCGGCGTGTTCACGCTGGGGATCGCCCCGCAGGATGCGGTCGCGCGCACGATCGAATATGCGCGCGCGCGCGGCCTCGAACGCTTCGCCGCCCTCGTGCCCAACAACGCGCTGGGGCTTGCCAGCGAACGCGCGCTGCGCACCAGCCTTGCCGCGACGGGTGGCGAACTCGTGCGCGTGGAACGCTACGACGCCGGGGCGCTGGATTTCGCGCCCGCCGTGCGCCGGCTCGGCCAGCTCGCCGGCCCGCCGCCGCGGCTGGCGCGCGGCGAAGCGCCGCCCACGCCGCCCGACATCGATTTCGACGCCGTGCTGCTGCCCGATTTCGGCGACCGGCTGATCCAGGTGGTAGCGCAATTGCACGGCCACGACATCGATCCGGTGCGCGTCAAATATCTCGGCACGCCGCTGTGGGACGATCCGCGCACGCTGCGCGAACCCTCCTTGCAGGGCGCGTGGTTCGCCAACACGGCACAGGCCCCGCGCACGACCTTCGAGAACCGCTATCGCGGCGCCTTCGGCCGCCCGGCCCCGCGCGTGGCAAGCCTCGCCTACGATGCCGTGGCGCTGGCCGCCGTGCTCGCGCACGACAAGGGCCCGCAAGGGGCCGATTTCTCGCTCGAGGCGCTGACCGTCGATTCCGGCTTCGCCGGTGCCGACGGCATCTTCCGCCTCACATCCGCCGGCCTCGTCGAACGCGGCTTCGCCGTGCTCGAAGTGCGCCGCGAGGGCGCAAGGGTGCTGAGCCCGGCCCCGGAGACGTTCGAGGCGCCGTCGAATTAGGTGGAAGTCGAGGGGCCGCGGGGGCGGCCCCAGGGTTTTGTTTTCAAGCTCGCGCCTTCCGCACCACAACCGTCAGGCCGCGACCTCGACCCTCACCCTCTCCGTCATGCCCGGGCTTGCCCCGGGCATTCGCGACTTGGGGCTAGTTTTGTTCTCGGGAAGTTATTTGAAACGACACATCATAGTTGTTGCTACGATAGATCGTGCCGGCCATATCCGAGCCAGCGATTCGGGGGAGGATCAGCATGCCAGCTGACGTCATGATTGGCCTGAGCGCTTTTAAGGCAATGCTCGATGGGGCACGGGCATTGAAGGACATCAACGATGCGACGGTTCGCCAAAGCGCTGTAATTGAACTTCAGAGCAGTATCCTTGCAGCGCAGGCAGAACAATCGGCATTGGTCGACACCGTGCGAGCATTGAAGGAGAGGATCACCCAATTTGAAAATTGGAATACAGAAAAGCAGCGCTATGAATTGAAAGATCTGGGGTTCGGTGCGTTTGCCTTTATGTTGAAGTCTGAGGAGCGCGGCGCTCAGCCGCCGCATTGGATATGCGCGAATTGCTTTAGCGAAAAACGTGTTTCGATCATTCAATACGGCTTTGCCAAGAAACTTACAGGCATGACTTGGCATTGTCAGTCCTGCCAAAATCAGATCAATCCAGATCGACAATCTGCCAAGTGGGAGGACTAGCTCTCACATAGATTGAAGTTGCGAGGCAAAGAACTTACCAAGACTACTAGTAGTTCGTAGCGTCTGCGATGTGCAGAGACCGAACCAATGGTCTTGTGCGTGCTTTCCTGCAACCAAGAGATACAGAGTTTTGGGAATTGACGGGATGGTCCTAGTGAATTGATGTGACTCGCGGAATTTTTAGAAACGGATTCGTCGATTCATATCAACGAGTTAACTAAGTAATTGATTCATCACGCACATTTCCGTATATTCACCGTCTAATGAAAATCAAATTTGCCTTCAGTGAAGCGAAAGCCGTTGAAGCTCTCGCGTTTATCGCGACTGAGCACCCGGGATTCACACCCTTGTTCGTTTCCAAGGTTTTGTTCTTTGCAGAGAAGTGGCACATCAATCGTTACGGGCGCCCCATCATTGGTGATACGTACATTGCAATGCCGCAAGGACCGGTGCCCTCTTCGGTAAAAAACTGCATCGATCAAAATTGGCATTGGCTTGAAGAGCCGGTCGGATTCAGTGATGCCGTTTCTATAGACCGGACTGGTAGATTGCCGAGACTTGTGCCTGGAAAACGAGGTCCGAACCTCAAGATGCTTTCTGACACAGATATTGAGTGTCTGAGGGAAGCTATCGCTTTTTGCGCCTCTAAAACCGCGCCCGAACTTTCAGACCTCACGCACTTTGAAAGTGCGTGGCGCAATGCCGATATGAATCAGCCGATGAACTATGCTGACTTTGTGGACGATGACAATCCACACAGAGCAGAGATCATGGAGATGATTCAGGAAAACTCGGCGTATGGGGTTCTATGATTGTAGGTAACGTTTACACCTACCATTGCGATTCCCTACCAAACCCGCATAACAAATTTGGACTTTGTGTTTCAGACCGCGCCAGTTGGGTCTTTTGGTTCAATTCCAACGCGCGTTTTCACGGCAAAGGACAATTGAGAATCATTAAAAGTGAGCACGCTGTATGCGTAAAAGATTGTTATCTAGACTTGTCCACTATTCAGAGAGTGTCTCCGGCTGAACTGAGCCGAGCAATAGATAACGGTGCAATTTCAGCCCTCTTGCGAGCCAAGATAATTGCAGCATTGGGACAGAAAATCGACACGCTCCCTGAAACACAGCGGGAAGCGGCATTGCGGAATCTTTCCGCAATTGTCTGATCGCTATATCGCGCCTCAGCCACTTTCCAATCATGCTCTATGCGACAAACAAAAGGCAATAGAGTGGCAGGTAGGTCTATTTTCTTGACAATCGAAAGATGCACATGTGAGGATCGCGCCCTGGTGACGTGCTCTTTGAATCCGTGAATAGGTTCGTTCCATGCCGGCAGGTCGAGGCCGGACGAGATGTCTTGCGGCCGCAAAAATCGCGTGACGGATTTTTTGTCCGTCACCGTCAACAGACGAAACCAAAGCGTATCAACGGGTTGGTCAGGCGACGCAAAGTTTCGTCAACAACCGTCGCGTCAATTTTGCGGGTGCTTCAGGTCCGCAACGCCGCAAGAAGTCCGTTCAGCACCTTGCGGCCCTGCGCGGTCGCGGCGATCCCGGTCTTGGTACGCGCGATGAAGCCGTCGCGGATCATGCGCTCGACGCGGGCGGTGTCGAGCGCTTGCGCGCTTTCAAGTTCCGCCCCCGTCACGCGCGCGAAGCGCGCGGCGTCGATGCCTTCGCGCAGGCGCAGGCCCATCATCAGCGCTTCGTCCACGCTGGTCGTGCGGTCGAGCGGCGTTTCCTCCGCCGTCGCGTGGCCCTTTGCCTTCACGTCGGCGAGCCACGTCTCGGGTGCTTTCGCCTGGCGCGTGGCGAGCCGCCGGCCGTCGCGCGTCAGACGGCCATGCGCACCGGGGCCCACGCCGACATAATCCTCGTAGTGCCAGTAGACGAGATTGTGGCGCGACTCCTGGCCCGCGATGGCGTGGTTGGAAATCTCATAGGCCGGCATGCGTGAATCCTCGAGGATGGCCTGCGTGAGGTCGTAGAGGCGCTCCTGCTCGGCTTCGCTGGGAAGTGAATAGTCGCCACGATCGAACGACGTCTTGAACTGCGTGCCCGCCTCGATCGTCAGCTGGTAGACCGACAGATGCGTGGGCTGCAGGTCGAGGGCGGCCTTCAGCTCGCGCGACCAGTCCTCCGCCGTCTGGCCCGGGCGCGCGTAGATGAGGTCGAACGAGAAGCGGTCGAACAGCTTGGCAGCCCGGTCGATGGCGCGGCACGCCTCGCGCGAATCGTGCCCGCGGCCGAGGAACTTGAGCGCCGTGTCGTCGAGCGACTGCACGCCGATCGACAGGCGGTTGATGCCGGCGGTCCTGAACGCGGCGAAGCGTTCGGCCTCGGCCGAGTTGGGATTGGCCTCGAGCGTGATCTCCGGCTCGTCGGCGATGGTCCAGCGTTGCGCGATGCGGTCGAGCACGGCGCCTGCGATGTGCGGGTCCATCAGCGAGGGCGTGCCGCCGCCGAAGAACACCGACGTGACGGTCTTGCCCGGCGTCAGCGCCGCGTAGTGGTCGAGCTCGGCCAGCAGCGCGTCACGCCACGCGTCGCCGTCGATCGTCTCGCGCACATGGCTGTTGAAGTCGCAGTACGGGCATTTCGACTTGCAGAACGGCCAGTGGACGTAAATCGCGAAGCTCATGGGCCCGACGCAAGGCACGCGTCGCGGAAGCGCGCGAACGCGACGGCGCGGTGGCTCATCGTGTGCTTCTTCGCCGCTTCCATCTCGCCGAAGGTCTGCGTCTCGCCCTCGGGCATGAAGACGGGATCGTAGCCGAAGCCCTTGGTCCCGCGCGGCGGCCACACCAGCGTGCCGTGCACCTCGCCGCGGAACGTCTCGGCATGGCCGTCGGGCCACGCGATCGACAGGACCGAGACGAAGCGTCCGCGCCGGTCGGCGGCCCCGTCGAGGGCGGCTTCCACCATGCGCATGGCGCGCATCCAGTCGCGCTTGGGGCCCGCCCAGTTCGCGGTGTACACGCCCGGATCGCCGTCGAGCGCGTTTACGCAAAGGCCGCTGTCGTCGGCGAGCGAGGGCAGCTGCGTGGCGTTCGCCGTGTGGCGCGCCTTCAGCTCCGCGTTCGCCTCGAAGGTCATGCCGGTCTCGTCGGGCTCGGCCACGCCCAGTGACGCGGCCGTCACGCATTCGAGCCCGTAGGGTGCAAGCAGGTCGGCCATCTCGGCAAGCTTGCCCTTGTTGTGGGTCGCGATGACGAGCCTCGGGCCCGTCAGCCGGCGCCCCGTCAGCCCGCGCCCCGTCATCCCGCGGGGGCCCATGCGGCAATGGCCTTCTTCTGGAGGGCGACGAGTTCGCCCACACCCTTGCGGGCGAGGGCCAGCATCGCGAGCAGCTGGTCTTCGGCGAAGGGGTCGCGCTCGGCCGTGCCTTGCACTTCGACGAGCTTGCCGTCGCCGGTCATCACGAAATTGGCGTCGACGTCGCACGCACTGTCCTCGGCATAGTCGAGATCGAGCACGCTCTTGCCGCTCGAAATGCCGCACGACACGGCCGCGACATGCTGGCGGATCGGCATGCCCGCAAGCCCCTTGGCCTTCACGAGCGGGAAGATCGCCTGATGGAGGGCGACCCACGCCCCCGTGATCGCGGCGGTGCGTGTGCCCCCGTCGGCCTGCAGCACGTCGCAGTCGATCTTGATCTGGCGTTCGCCCAGCATCTTCATGTCGGTGACGGAGCGCAAGGATCGGCCGACGAGACGCTGGATCTCCTGCGTGCGGCCCGACTGCTTGCCGCGCGCGGCCTCGCGGTCGGTGCGCGTGTGGGTCGCGCGCGGCAGCATGCCGTATTCGGCCGTGACCCACCCTTGGCCGGAATTGCGCAGGAAGGGCGGCACCTTCTCTTCGAGCGAGGCGGTGACGAGCACGTGCGTGTCGCCGAAGCGCACGAGGCACGAACCCTCGGCATGCTTGGCGAAGCCCGGCTCGAGGCTGACGGCGCGCATCTGGTCGGCGGAACGGCCCGAGGGACGCATTTGTTTCTCTTTCGGCGGGAAGGGGGTTCGACGGGCGCGAACCTAGTCCCCGGTGCGGGCGCGCGCAAGCGGGGCGCGTTGACACGCAAGGCGGGCGGTGACTAGCTATCGGGGCATGTCCCGAACCCCGATCGTCCCCTTCGAACGCAAGCCCGTTCCGGCCCCGGCCGTCGGCTCGGGCGCCACCAGTGCGCGCGCGCAGAGTGCCGTCGCCGCGATGGACGAACGCTCGCGCGAGGTCTTCCGGCGCATCGTCGAGGCCTATGTCGATACCGGCGAGCCGGTGGGTTCGCGCACGCTGTCGCGCCAGCTCAACGATCCGCTGTCGCCGGCGACGATCCGCAACGTGATGGCCGACCTGCAGGATCTGGGGCTGCTCTATTCGCCGCACACCTCGTCGGGGCGCCTGCCGACCGATCTGGGCTTGCGCCTCTTCGTCGACGGCCTGCTCGAGGTCGGGCGCCTGTCGAGCGACGAGCGCGAGAAGATCGAGGCGCAGTGTGCCGCCGGCGGCCGCTCGGTCAACCAGGTGCTCGAACAGGCGAGCACGCTGCTCGCCGGCATGGGCCGCGGGGCGGGGCTGGTCATCGCACCCAAGTCGGATTCGCCGTTGAAGCACGTGGAGTTCGTGCCGCTGGGGCCGGGCCGCACGCTGGTCGTGCTCGTCACCGAACGCGGCCTCGTCGAGAACCGCGTGATCGAAACGCCACTGGGCCTCACGCCCGCACAGCTCGCCCAGGCGTCGAACTTCCTCTCGGCCCAGCTTACCGGGCGCACGCTCGTCGAAGCGCGGCTGGACGTGCTGGCGCGTCTCGAACAGTCGCGCGCCGAGCTCGACCAGCTCTCGCAGAAGGTCGTCGAACAGGGCCTTGCCGTGTGGTCCACGCCCGAGAAGACCGGCGGCAACGACGGCTACCTCATCGTGCGCGGGCAGGCGAAGCTGCTCGAGGACGTGCACGCGATGGAGGATCTCGAGCGCATCCGCCGGCTGTTCGAGGCGCTGGAGCAGCACAAGTCGATGGCGCGCATCCTCGAACAGGCGCAAGGGGCCGAGGGCGTGCAGATCTTCATCGGCGCGCAGAACGAGCTGTTCGGCCTGTCGGGCTGCACCACGATCGTCGCGCCCTATCGCGACGCGCAGGACAAGATCGTGGGGGCGATCGGCGTCGTGGGCCCCACGCGGCTCAACTATGCGCGCATCATCCCGATGGTCGACTACACCGCCCGCGTCGTGGGCCGTCTGGTCGGCTGAAAAATCAACCCTTGCGCGGACGCGGGATTTCCCCCAAATGCCGGGCGGAACAAGCGATGGACCCTTCCCGATGACCGAGCCGACCAACGAACCCGTATTGCCGTCCGAGACGCCCGCCGCCGCCGAAGCGCCGGCCGCAGCACCCGATCCGCTGGCCGAAGCCGCCGCGAAGATCGCCGCCCTCGAAACCGAGATGGCCAAGACCAAGGACGCGGCCCTGCGCGCCATGGCGGACGCCGAAAACATGCGCAAGCGCGCCGACCGCGAGATCGTCGATCGCGAGAAATACGCGGTCGGCAATTTCGCCAAGGCGCTGCTCGCGGTGTCGGACAATCTGCGCCGCGCCCTCGATGCCGTCAGTGCCGAAGCGCGCGCGGCCGATCCGCATCTGGCCAAGCTCTTCGAGGGCGTGGAACTCACCGAGCGCGAGCTGCTTGCGGCCTTCGAGCGCAACGGCGTGGTGAAGATCGATGCCGCCGGCAAGCCGTTCGATCCGGCCCTCCAGCAGGCGGTGGCGCATGTCGATGCGCCCGGCCACGTCGCGGGCAGCGTGGTGCAGGTGTTCCAGCCGGGCTATACGATTCATGGACGATTGCTGCGCGAGGCGATGGTCACCGTCGCGAAGGGGACTCCGGCCGCAAGCGTCGATACGGTCGCTTGAGCGCGCGAACGGCTTCGCCCGCGCGGAGGCATTGCGCCCCGGCGCGGGTCGGAAGCCTGGAAACGGTGTCTTCTACGCGCTCTGGCGGAACGCGCCGGATTTGCCGCTGCCGTCGATCGCTTCGTAGGCCTTGCTGACCACGCTGGGAACCAGGTTGGGCGCCACATTCGCGGCAGCACCGCCGGCCTCGGGGCCGAAGATGCGCGCGATGCGCGTCTGGTAGCGCGGATCGACAATATCCACGAAGGCATCGAACGTGCCCTGGATGAGACCCGACTTCGTCGTAAACGCGCGATCGGCCACCTTGACCTGGTCATCGGTCGAACGCGCGTTGTGTGCGCGCGAAACCGCTGCGGCCTTGGCGGATTCATCCGCCTGGCTTTTTACCTGGTCTGCTGTGGTCGAAGTCTGCGCTTGCGACACCCGCTGGCCCGGGAGGGTCAACGGAGTCCGGCTTTCACCCACAACGGGCAAAGGCGGCACGACACCGACATTCTGAACGGTCGTCATAACACGGAACCTCGCTTCTCGAAGTTCTGAGGTTCCCGCCGGCAGCTTCCGTCATGGTTAACGGAACGTGAAGCACTGCAAACGAGATTTCCTCACGGTCGTTATAGGCAGCCTGCATACATATGTCAAGAAATTTTCCTGAGGCGCGGCCCTGCCCTGCGTCGGCGGGTTGGGCTTTATAGCGCCTTTCCCCGTTGCGCCCGCCGGAACACCTGCCTATATCGCTGCTGAAGGTAGGGTCTTCCCGGAAGGACCCCACTTCGGAGTGCCCCTGGAAAAGTCGGGGTCCCGTGCCGATGCCTCCCGTGGGGTCGGCCAGGCGGGACTGCCGCAAAGCGAGGATTTCATGAGCAAAGTCATAGGTATCGACCTCGGCACGACCAATTCCTGCGTCGCCGTGATGGAAGGTTCGACCCCCAAGGTCATCCCCAACGCCGAAGGCGCCAATACCACCCCGTCGATCGTCGCCTTCGCCGACTCGGGCGAACGCCTCGTCGGCCAGCCGGCCAAGCGCCAGTCGGTCACCAACCCGACCGACACGTTCTATGCGATCAAGCGCCTGATCGGAC
>CAYQDN010000041.1:0-36276 GCA_964416335.1 uncultured Azospirillum sp. | reverse complement strand
CGAGGAGCAGGAGGACGAGCGCGGGCAGCGCGCGGCCTGTCGATCGCATGGGCGTGCGTGGAACACCTGCACGGCATCAATGCGTGCCGGGCGCTGTTCGCCACGCATTATCACGAGCTGACGGCGCTGGCCGCCAAGCTGCCCGGCCTTTCCTGCCGCACGATGCGCGTCAAGGAATGGAAGGGCGAGGTCGTGTTCCTGCACGAGGTCGCGGCGGGAACGGCCGACCGGTCCTACGGCATCCATGTCGCCAAGCTTGCGGGCCTGCCGCAGGCGGCCGTCGCGCGCGCGGAGGCCGTGCTCGCCTCGCTGGAACAAGGGGGCGAGCAGCGCAACCTTGCCAAGATGGCCGACGACCTGCCGCTCTTCTCCGCGCGGCCCGCGTCCGGGCCCGTGCGCGCGGCGACATCCGCGCTCGCGCAAGCCTTGGCCGCGATCAATCCCGACGAGCTTGCGCCCAAGGCCGCACTCGACGCGCTCTACGCGCTCAAATCCATCCTCACGAAGGAGTCCGAGACATGAAGGTCGCCCTGCTCACCGGTGCCGGCAAGGGAATGGGGGCTGCGTGCGCACGCGAGCTGGTCGCGCGCGGCTGGCAGGTCGCACTTCTGTCCCCGTCGGGCGGTGCCGAAAAGCTCGCCAAGGAACTGGGCGGCATCGGCGTCACCGGCTCGGTCGTCGAGACCGCGGACCTGCAGCGCCTTGCCGACGCCGCGATGGAAAAGTGGGGCCGCATCGACGGCGTGGTCACGTCCACCGGGCATCCGCCCAAGGGCGATCTCCTGTCGCTCGACGATACGGCGTGGCGCACGGGCCTCGACCTCATCATCCTCGACGTGGTCAAGCTCGCGCGCATCGTGACGCCGATCATGGAAAAGCAGGGCGGCGGGGCGTGGGTCAACATCTCGACCTTCGCGGCGTTCGAGCCCGATCTCGCCTTCCCGATCTCCTGCGCGCTGCGCGCGGGCCTCGGCGCCTTCGCCAAGCTCTATGCCGACCGCTACGCCAAGGCGGGGATCCGCATGAACAACCTGCTGCCCGGCTTCATCGACTCGCTGCCGGTGAAGGAAGCGCTGCTGCCGAAGATCCCGATGGGCCGCTACGGCAAGACCGCCGAGATCGCCAAGACCGCTGCGTTCCTGCTGTCGGAGGATGCGGGCTACATCACCGGGCAGAACCTGCGCGTCGACGGCGGCATCACGCGGTCGGTGTGAAGGGGGCCGGCATGAAGCGCGCCCTGCCCGCAGCCCTGGCGCTGGCGTTCGTCGCCTGCACGCCGGTGCCGTCGCCGACCGAACGCGCGACCGGGGCGACGGGGCCGTTCTTCAACGAAGGCGGATGGGAGGCCGAAGCGCTCGGGCAGGCTTCCCTCTATCCGCGCGTCCCGTCGAACAGGCGCCTCGAACGCAAGGAACTCGTCGGCACCTTCTCGGCCTATGACGAGCTCTATCCGTCGCGCCCGATCGCGGCACCGGCGCAGGCCTCGCCGCTGCGCCGCGCACCGGAGCCGGCGATCTTCTACGATTCGCCCTCCGGACGGCGCGACATCGACCATTACCTCGCCAACAATCCGACGACGGCGCTGCTGATCGCCAAGGGCGACACGATCCTCGTCGAGCGCTACCAGTACGGACGGCGCGAGGCGACGCGCTTCACCTCGCACTCGATGGCCAAGACGCTGACCGCGATGCTGTTCGGCATCGCACTCGCCGAAGGCCACATCCGGTCGCTCGACGATACGGCCGAAACCTACGTGCCCGAACTCGCCGGCAGCGAATATGGCCGCACGCCGCTGAAGGCCCTGCTGTCGATGTCGTCGGGCGTGGCGTTCCGCGAGGAATATGACGGGAACGACGACGTCGCGAAGCTGGCGCGCGGCACGCTGCTCGGGCTCGGGCCCGGCGGACCGACGGTGCTGCGCCAGTTCGACACGCGCGCGAACCCGCCCGACACGCGCTTCTATTACGCGAGTGCGGAAACGCAGGTGCTGGGCAACGTGCTGGTCGCCGCGACGGGCCGCAAGATGGCGGACTACGCGGCCGAGAAGCTGTGGCAGAAGCTGGGGGCCGAAGCCGGGGCGAGCTGGGTCATCGACCGGGCGGGCTACGAATCCGCCTTCTGCTGCTTCCAGGCGACGTTGCGCGACTGGGCGCGGGTCGGCCTGATGCTGGCGAACGACGGGGCGTGGAACGGCCGCCAGATCGTGCCGCGCGACTGGGTGATCGCCGCGACCAGCGTGGATCCTCGCCGCCGGCATCTGGCACCGGGAACGGCGACACGCTATTTCGGCTACGGCTACCAGACCTGGATCTTCCCCGGCCCGACGCGGACATTCGCACTGCAAGGCGTGTTCGGACAGGCGCTCTATGTCGATCCGGCGAACCGGCTGGTGATGGTCCACCTCGCCGCGCGCGCCAGCCAGCGCGATCCCGGCGGCGCGCAGACGACCGCGCTATGGCGCGGCGTGCGCGCGGCACTCGGGAACTAGCGCAAGCCCAGTAGCTCCACGTCGAAGACCAGCGTGGCGTCGGGCGGGATCGCGCTGCCGGCCCCGCGTGCGCCATAGCCGAGATCGGGCGGGATGATCAGCGTGCGCTGGCCGCCGACCTTCATCGAAGCGACCCCTTCGTCCCAGCCCTTGATGACGCGGCCGGCGCCGAGCGGGAATTCAAAGGGCTGGCCGCGGTCGCGCGAGGAATCGAACTTCTTGCCGCGCCTGCCGTTCTCGAGGAGCCAGCCGGTGTAGTGCACGCGCGCAGTGCGGCCGACCGAAGCCGCCTCGCCCGTGCCCTCGCGCACGTCGAGGATGCCAAGGCCGGTGCGCGACCGTTTGGCCGCGGCGAAATCGGCGGATTGCGCTGCGGCCGGGACGGCGAGCAGGGCGGCGAACGTGCCGAGCAGGGCGCGGCGGCGAATCGGATGTGTCATGGCCAGCATAGATACCGGAACAGGGCGGCTCAGAGAAGGATCCGGTAGACGATGAAGCCCGAACGTTCGGCGACCTTGTCGTAAAGCGTGCGGGCGGTCGCGTTGGTCTCGTGCGTCTGCCAGTAGAGGCGGGTGGCGCCCGCTTCCTTCGCAAGCCCGGCCACGCGCGCGATCAGCGCCCGGCCGACGCCCGTTCCGCGCGCGGCCGGCGTGGTGAACAGGTCCTGCATGTAGCAGGTGGGGCCGATCGCCGTGGTGCTGCGGTGGAAGAGATAGTGCGCAAGGCCGAGCAGCTCGCCATCCCGCTCGGCGACGATTGCGTGCACCGGCTCGGCCGCATCGAAGAAGCGCGCCCACGTCGTTTCCGTGATCGCGGGGTCGAGGGCGGTCGGCCCGCTGCGGCCGTAGAAGGCGTTGTAGCCGTCCCACAATGGCAGCCAGCGTTCGTGGTCCGCCCGTTCGGGCGCGCGAATCGTGATGTTCGGTTCCATGCTTCTCCTCGTTGCTCCCGGTCTAGCGCCCCGGGGCGGGCATTTCCAGACGCCGCGTTTCGCCCGGCGCACGGCCGAATTCAAGCTCGAGCCGTGCGCGCGGGGCGAGGGTCGGCCATGCGGCCGGATCGGGCACCCAGATGCGCGCACTCGAATCGACCAGCCCGCCGGCGCGCAAGCCGCCCAGCGGCACCGAAACCCCGATGCCGGTATCGATGCCCGAACTCGACCCGCCGGAAACGCCGACCCCGAAAAGCGGCCGACCCTCGGTCGGCGGGCCGGCGACGCGCTCGGCCTCGATGCGCGCGCCGTCGGGCAGGCGCAGGCGGGCGGCGACCAGCGGCAGCGTGTCGCGCGCGCGGATCTCGATCCGCCGCCCGCCGCCGGCGAGTTCGGCCGTCAAGGACGGGCCCGGATCGGGCACGCAACCCGCCAGCAGCAGCGCGATCAAGGCAAAAATGCGGCGCAATCGAAAGCCTCCCGGCGGGTCCGAATCCGACTATATACTAGGCAGATGGAACTCGACGTCCTGCCCCGCGAGGTGACGAACCAGCGCGCGATCCTCGATCGCCGCACGGTCGATTCGCGCCTTGCCGAGATCGCCGCGGCGACGGCCGGCAGGCCCGAGCTGCGCCGCGCGCAGGCCCTCGAGGCGCTGAAGGCGGCTTTGGCCGAGGGCCGCAAGGAGATCCGCGAGCGTTTCGAATCGCGCGCGGCGACCGGCGGGCAGACGATGCGCGCCAACGCCTTCCTGATCGACCAGCTCGTGCGCCTCGTCTACGACTTCGCCGAGCGCCACGTCTACCCGAGCGCCAACCCGACGATGGCCGAGCGCGTGACGATCGCCGCGGTCGGCGGCTACGGGCGCGCCGAGATGTCGCCGCAGTCGGACATCGACCTTCTTTTCGTGCGCCCCTACAAGTCGAACCCGCGCATCGAGCAGATGGTGGAGTTCGAGCTCTACATGCTGTGGGACATGGGGCTCAAGGTCGGCCACGCCACGCGCTCGATCGAGGAGTGCCTGCGGCTTGCCGGCGAGGACCACACGATCCGCACGGCCCTGCTGGAAAGCCGCTACCTGTGGGGCGACGACAAGCTGTTCGCGGAACTGAAGAAGCGCTTCTTCAGCGAGATCGCGAAGGGCACAGCCGCCGAGTTCGTCGAGGCGAAGCTGAAGGAGCGCAACGAGCGCCACCAGCGCACCGGCGATTCGCGCTACGTGCTCGAGCCCAACGTCAAGGACGGCAAGGGCGGCTTGCGCGACCTGCACACGCTGTTCTGGATCGGCAAGTACCTGCACCGGGTCGAGCAGGTGTCGGACCTCGTGCTGAAGGGCGTGTTCACGGCCGAGGAGGCCGCGAAGTTCGACAAGTGCCAGGAATTCCTGTGGAGCGTGCGCTGCCACCTGCACTACGTCACCGGACGGCCCGAGGACCGGCTGACCTTCGACGTGCAGGGCGAGATCGGCCGGCGCATGGGCTACACCGACCATCGCGGGACGCGCGGCGTCGAGCGCTTCATGAAGCACTATTTCCTCGTCGCCAAGGACGTGGGCGACCTCACGCGCATCTTCTGTGCCGCCCTCGAGATCGAGGAAGGCAAGAAGGCGCGCTTCGACGTGGGCGCCGTCGGCAAGATGTTCAAGCGCGACGCCCCGAAGCTTGCCGACGGACGCTTCGCGATCGAGAGCGGGCGGCTGACCGTCGCGCGCGGCGACGCGTTCGAGAAGGACCCGGTCAATTTCCTGCGCCTGTTCCGCGTGGCGCAGGAGAACGATCTCGACGTCCATCCCTATGCGCTGCGGCTGATCCGCCAGTCGCTGCGGCTGGTCGACGGCAAGCTGCGCGCCGATCCGGAAGCCAACAAGCTGTTCATGGACATCCTGACCGACAGCCGCGCGGAGATCGCGTTGCGCCGTCTCAACGAGGCGGGCGTGTTCGGGCGTTTCGTTCCGGATTTCGGGCGCGTCGTGGCGCAGATGCAGCACGACATGTATCACGTGTACACGGTCGACGAGCACACGATCTTCGCCATCGGCATCCTGCACCGCATCGAGGCGAACCAGCTTAAAGTCGACCACCCGCTGGCAAGCGAGGTGATCCACCAGATCGAATCGCGCCGCGCACTCTTCCTCGCGCTGCTGCTGCACGACATCGCCAAGGGCCGCGGCGGCGACCATGCGGTGCTGGGTGCGGAAATCGCGATGAAGCTCGGCCCCCGCATGGGCCTGAGCGAGGAAGAGACCGAAACGGCCGCCTGGCTGGTGCGCGCACATCTGTGGATGTCGGCGACCGCCTTCAAGCGCGACATCCAGGACCCGCAGGCGATCCGCGCCTTCATCGAACACGTGCAGAGCCCCGAGCGCCTGCGCCTGCTGCTGTGCCTGACGGTGGCCGACATCCGTGCGGTGGGCCCGGGCGTGTGGAACAACTGGAAGGCCGCCTTGCTGCGCGAGCTCTATTACCGGGCGACCGAAGCGCTTGCCGGCAATTTCGGCGAGAGCGGGACGCTGCAGCGCGTGGCCGCAGCACAAGGCCGCCTCAAGGAAGAGCTCAAGGACTGGAACGACAAGGACTTCGCCTGGTTCGCGGGCCTCGGCTATCCGGCCTACTGGCTGTCGCTCGAATCCAACACGCAGGCGCGCCACGCGCGTTTCGTGCGCGAGGCCGAACGCGCGCACCTGCCGCTCGCCATCGACACGCGCATCGACCGGGCGCGCGCCATCACCGAGATCACGATCTATACCGACGACCATCCCGGCCTGTTCGCGCGCATCGCAGGCGCCATCGCCGTGGCGGGGGCCAACATCGTGGCGGCCAACGTCTTCACGCTGTCGAACGGCCGCGCCCTCGACACGTTCTCGATCCAGGCCGTGCCCAGCGACCTTTCCGGCCAGCCTTCGGCCTACGACCGGCCGGAGAAACTCGCGCGCCTCGCCACCCACATCGAGCATGCGCTGGGCGGGCGCCTCAGGCTGCGCGAGCAGCTCGCCAAGCGGCCCGCGATCCCCAGCCGCATGCGCGTCTTCACCGTGCCGCCGCGCGTGCTGATCGACAACACCGCGTCGAAGTACCACACGCTGATCGAGGTCAACGGCCGCGACCGCGTGGGCTTCCTCTACGACGTCACCGCCGCGATCACCTCGCTGG
This sequence comes from uncultured Azospirillum sp., assembly GCA_964416335.1. Lineage (GTDB taxonomy): Bacteria > Pseudomonadota > Alphaproteobacteria > CACIAM-22H2 > CACIAM-22H2 > Tagaea. The sequence continues at coordinate 29,708 of CAYQDN010000041.1, read as the reverse complement.
GCCTGTCGATCCGCACGGCGAAGATCACGACCTACGGCGAACGCGCGGTCGACGTCTTCTACGTCGTCGACATCTTCGGCCAGAAGGTCCTCGAGGAATCGAAGCTCGCGCGCGTGCGCACGACGATGCTGGCCGCGATCGCCGACCCCGACGCCCCGGCGGAAGCCGCCAAGCCGCGCAAACGCGCGGGCAACGAAGCAGCGGAGTAGAAAAATGGCCCCGACCCCGCCCGACGAGATCCGCGCGCGCGCCACGCTTCCCGGCATGACGCTGGAAATCGTGCACCGGCCCGCCGACGAATCGGGCCCCGAGACGATCGGCCTGCTGATCAAGGGGGCCCCCACCCTGCCGGCGATGACCGACATGCTGTCGCTGACCGGCCCGAACGGCGCCGGCGATCCGATGGCGATGTGGCTGGAGATCACGCGCCAGGCCTGGGCGCCGTGGCTGGCGCTGTGGGGCCTGTCGGCGGGCACGACCAAGCGGAATTTCTGAAGACCGCTGGATGTCGCTCGCACGGCCCATCGTCACCGTCGGCTTCTATACGATGGCCAGCCGCGTGCTGGGCTTCGTGCGCGACATGCTCGTGGCGGCCTATCTGGGGGCGGGCCCCGTCGCCGACGCGTTCTTCGTCGCGTTCAAGTTCCCCAATTTCTTCCGCCGCCTGTTCGCGGAAGGGGCGTTCGCCGCCGCCTTCGTGCCGATGTTCGCAGGCGCCCTTGCCGCGCGCGGGACGGCTGCCGCCCGCGGCTTTGCCGAAGGCACGCTGGCCGCCCTGCTGGTGGCGCTGTTCGCGCTGACGGTGGTGGCCGAGTTCGCGATGCCGTGGATCGTCCCGGTCATCGCCCCCGGCTTCGCGGGCGATCCGGTGCGCTCGACGCTGGCCGTCGAGTTCACGCGCATCACGTTCCCCTATCTTCTTTTCATCAGCCTCGTCTCGCTGCAGGGCGGCGTGCTCAACTCGATCGACCGGTTCGCGGCGGTCGCGGCCACGCCGATCCTTTTGAACCTGTGCATGATCGCGGGGCTTCTGGGCCTCGTGCACGCGCTGCCCACGCCGGGCCACGCCTTGTCGTGGGGCGTGCTGCTGGCGGGGCTCGCCCAGTTCCTGTTCCTTGCCTGGGCGTGCCGGCGGGCGGGGATGCCGCTGCGCCTGCCGCGCCCGGCACTGTCGCCCGAACTGAAGACGCTGCTGAAGCGCATGCTGCCCGTCGCGCTCGGTTCGGGGGCGGCCCAGGTCAATCTCGTGGTCGATATCGTGATGGCCTCGCTGCTGCCGGCGGGTTCGATCAGCTGGCTCTATTACGCCGACCGCGTGTACGAACTGCCGCTGGCCGTGATCGGCATCGCGATCGGGACGGCACTGCTGCCGCGCCTGTCCAAGCAGGTGCGCACGGGCGAACTGGCCGACGCGCAGATCACGCAGAACCGGGCACTCGAAGCCGCCTTCCTGCTGACGCTGCCGGCGACGGCGGCCCTCATCGTGCTGGCCGGCCCCATCGTGTCGGCGCTGTTCGAGCGCGGCGCCTTCACGGCCGTGGACGCGCAGGCGAGTGCCCGGGCCCTGATCGCCTATACGCTGGGCCTGCCGGCCTATGTCGCGATCAAGGTCCTGGCCCCCGCCTTCTATGCGCGCGAAGACACGAAGACGCCGGTCAAGATCGCCGTGCTGTGCGTCGTCGTGAACACCGTGGTCGGCTTCACGTCGATGCAGTTCGTCGGGCATGTCGGGCTCGCCTTCGCGACGGCCCTGTCGGCCACGCTGAACGCCGGGCTGCTGTGGCGGGCCCTAGCCCGGAACGGCAATTTTGTCGCGGATGCGCGGTTCCGCGCGCGCCTGCCGCGCCAGATCGCGGCGAGCCTCGCGATGGCGCTGCTGCTGTGGCTGGCGCTGGGGCCGGCCGGCCCCTACCTCGCCGTGCACGGGATTTCGCGCTATGCCGCCCTCGGCGCCCTGATCCTGCTGGGGCTGGCGGGGTACGGGCTGGCGGTCTGGGCGACGCGCGCGGCCGTGCCCGGCGACATCCGCGCCGTCCTTGCACGCCGGGCTTGATAAGTCGGGGCCGAGCGGCGATAAACCCGCCGCCATGAACCGCATCTTCTCGGGCATCCAGCCCACCGGCAACCTGCATCTGGGCAACTACCTGGGCGCCATCCGCAACTGGGTGAAGCTGCAGCGCGACTTCGACTGCATCTTCTGCATCGTCGACCTGCACGCGATCACCGTCCCGCAGGATCCCGCGGCCCTGCGCAAGGCCACGCGCGAGGTGACGGCCGCCTATATCGCGTGCGGCATCGACCCCGCGCACTGCACGATCTTCAACCAGTCGGCCGTTCCCGTGCATGCGGAGCTCGCCTGGACGCTGGGCTGCATGACGCCGCTGGGCTGGCTCAACCGCATGACCCAGTTCAAGGAGAAGGCGGGCAAGCAGCGCGACGACGCCGGCCTCGGCCTCTACGCCTATCCGGTGCTGATGGCGGCCGACATCCTGGCCTACAAGGCCACGCACGTCCCCGTCGGCGAGGACCAGAAGCAGCATCTGGAGCTGGCGCGCGACATCGCGGGCGCCTTCAACCGGCGCTACGGCGTCGAATATTTCCCGCTGCCCGAGCCGCAGATCTTCGGCACGGCCACGCGCGTGATGAGCCTGCGCGACGGCACGCGCAAGATGAGCAAGTCGGAACCCTCCGAGCAGAGCCGCATCAACCTCACCGACGACGCCGACACGATCGCCCAGAAGATCCGCCGCGCGAAGACCGATCCGGACGCCCTGCCCGATTCGGTCAAGGGGCTGGAGACGCGGCCCGAGGCCGACAACCTGCTGGGCATCTACGCCGCCCTCACCGACAAGTCGCTCGAGGCGGTCGTGGCCGAGTTCGCCGGCGCGCAGTTCTCGACCTTCAAGGGGGCGCTGGCCGACGTGGCCGTCGCCGTCCTGTCCCCGATCACGGCGGAAATGAACCGCCTGATGGCCGATCCGGCCGCCATCGACGCGATCCTGCGGCGCGGGGCCGACCGGGCCGGGGCGATCGCGCAGGTCCACATCCGCGAAATCTACGATCTGGTCGGATTCCTGCGGCCCTAAGCGCTTGCCCGGCGGTTAAGGCAGGCGCATTCTTCGGACTCGTTCCGGAGGTGCGTGCGGTCTCGTGCTCATTTATCTGCCGATCGCCGAGATATCGGTCGACATATTCCTGCTGTTGATGCTCGGAAGCGGGGTCGGCTTCCTCTCGGGCCTGTTCGGCGTGGGCGGCGGATTCCTGATGACGCCCCTTCTCATCTTCATCGGCATCCCGGCGACCGTCGCGGTCGGTTCGGAAGCCGCCCAGATCGTCGCCGCGTCAGTCTCCGGCGTCATCGCGCACATGCGGCGCGGCAACGTCGATTTCCGGATGGGCGCCGTCCTGCTCGTCGGCGGCATCGCCGGTTCCACGCTCGGCGTGCAGCTCTTCAAGCTGCTGCAGTCGCTCGGCCAGATCGACCTCGTGATCTCGCTCGCCTTCGTGGTCGTGCTGGGCACCATCGGGTCGCTGATGCTGGCCGAGGCGATCCGCACGCTGCGCCGGCGCGCCCAAGTGAAGCGCAGCGGCGTCGCCCATCCGCACGGGCGGCTGCACCAGCACAACTGGATCCACGGCCTGCCGCTGAAGATGCGCTTTCCGCGCTCCAAGCTCTATATCAGCGCCGTCGCCCCCTTCACGATCGGCGCGTTCGTGGGCGTGCTGTCGGCGCTGATGGGCGTGGGCGGCGGCTTCATCATGGTGCCGGCGATGATCTACCTGCTGGGCATGCCGACCTCGGTCGTCATCGGCACGTCGCTGTTCCAGATCGTCTTCGTCACCGCGAACGTCACGTTCCTGCAGGCCTGGCAGAATTTCACGGTCGACATCTTCCTTGCCCTGCTGCTGCTGGTGGGCGGCGTGATCGGCGCGCAGTTCGGCGCAAGACTGGGGGCCAAGCTGCGCGGCGAGCAGCTGCGCGGCCTGCTTGCGGTACTGGTCCTGTCGGTGGCGCTGAAGCTGCTGTTCGATCTGGTGGTCCAGCCCGGCGATCTCTATTCGATCGGCCTGCGGACGGACGGGGCGCACTGAGATGGACCTGATCCCCGTCTATCTGCCGATGGCCGAGACCGCGATCGACGGGCTGCTGCTCGTGGGCATCGGTGCCGGCGTGGGCCTGCTGTCGGGCCTGTTCGGCGTGGGCGGCGGGTTCCTGATCACGCCGCTGCTGATCTTCCTCGGCGTGCCGCCGGCCATCGCCGCCGCGACGGGCGCCAACACCGTCATCGCGTCGTCCGCGTCGGGGGCGATCGCGCACTGGCGGCGCGGCACGCTCGACGTGAAGATGGGTCTCCTGCTGCTCGCCGGCGGTCTCGTCGGCTCGGCCGCCAGCGTCAGGCTTTTCGGCATCCTCAGCGCCATGGGGCAGATCGACCTCGTCGTCGCCCTTTCCTACGTCGTGCTGCTGGGTTCGGTCGGCGGCATGATGTTCGTGGAAAGCGTGCGCGCCATGCTGCCCGGTGCCCGCAAGGCCACCACGCCGCGCGCGCCGGTGGGCGCCAACCTGCCGTGGCGCATGTCGTTCCCGCGTTCGGGCATCGAGACGAGCGCGCTCACGCCCGTGATTCTCGGTTTCTTCGTCGGCATCCTCACCGGCCTGATGGGTGTCGGCGGCGGCTTCCTGCTGGTCCCCGCGATGATCTACCTGCTGGCGATGCCGACGACGACGGTGGTGGGCACCTCGCTGTTCCAGATCCTGTTCGTCTCGGCGAACGTGACGTTCCTGCAGGCCTGGTCGCACCAGACGGTCGACATCGTGCTGGCCACGGTACTGATCGCCGGCGGCGTGGTCGCCGCCCCCTATGGCGCACGGCTGGGCGCCAGGCTGGGTGCCGCCCGCCTGCGCGTGCTGCTGGCCCTGCTCGTGCTCTGCGTGGCGATCGGGCTGGGCGTCGGGCTCGTGCAGCAGCCGGCCGACCTCTATTCGATCCGCATGGACCTGAGCGAGCCCCCGAAGGACGAAACGCCGTGATCCGCACCCTGTTCTTCGCAGCACTCCTTCTCCTTTCCGCAGGACCCGCGCGCGCACAGGCGCTGATCGCCGACCTGTCGAGCCACCTGATCGCGATCACGACGGGCTTCTCGGGCACCGAGTTGCTGCTGTTCGGCGCCACCGAAGGCGAAGGCGACGTCGTCGTCGTCGTGCGCGGGCCCGACAGCGAGGCCTCGGTGCGCCGCAAGGCGCGCGTCGCGGGCATCTGGATCAACCGCGACGAGCTGCGCTTTTCGGGCGTGCCCGCCTTCTACCGGATTGCTTCGTCCAAGCCCCTGGCCGATTTCGTGCCGCCGGCCCTGCGCCAGCGCCACCAGATCGGCGTCGACTATCTGCGCATCCAGCCGCAGCGCGATCTCGGCGCCGAGGAGACTGCCGTGTTCCGCGCGGGCATGGTGCGCAACAAGGAAGCGCAGAAGCTCTACGAGCCCGAGGTCGGCCGCGTGAACTTCCTCGGCCAGCGCCTGTTCCGCACGCGCATCCTGTTCCCGGCCAACGTGCCGACGGGCTCCTACACGGTCGAGGTGCTGCTGATCCGCGCGGGACAGGTCATCGCGGCGCAGACCACGCCGATGTTCGTCAGCAAGGTGGGCTTCGGCGCCGACATCTACGATTTCGCGCACGACTGGGCGGCGATCTACGGGCTGCTCGCGATCCTACTTGCCGTATCCGCCGGCTGGGCCGCCGGCGTCATCTTCAGGAAATAGCTGAAAGCGGGAGACAAGCCATGCCGACCCGACAGCAGCAGACCCAGCGCGTGTTCCTGGTCGTCGTCGACCAGACGCCCGAACTCAAGGTCGCCCTGCGCTATGCCTGCCGGCGCGCGCGCCATTCCGGCGGGCGCGTGGCCATGCTCTACGTGACCGAACCCGCCGAGGCGTCGGAATGGGTCGGCGTGGGCGAGCTGATGCGCGAGGAGCGCCGGCAGGAAGCCGAGACCAAGCTGCAGGAGCTTTCCGCCCTCGTGCGCGCACAGTCGGGCGAGATGCCGATGCTGCATGTGCGCGAGGGCGATGCGCGCGACGAACTGCTGAAGCTCCTCGAGGAGGAGCCGACGGTCTCGGTGCTCGTCCTTGGTGCCAGCACCACGGCCAAGGGGCCGGGCCCGCTGATCACCGCACTGACCGGCAAATACGCAAGCAAGCTGCGCGTACCGCTGACGATCGTGCCGGGCAGCCTTGCCGACGAGGAAGTCGACGCGATTACCTGATTATCCGACGACCGGGCCGACGATCGGGCCGACGATCGGGCAGGTGAAGGCCTCGACCGGCTCGGCGACACCTTTGAGCGCATGCCGGCCGAGCGAGACCAGCGGCTCGGGGCAGATCTCGGCGAAGGCGGCCGAGACGATCAGTTCCTTGTCGAGCGTCTTGGCAAGGCTTTCGAGCCGCGTGACCACGTTGATCGACGGGCCGATCGCCGTGAAGTCGAGCCGGTCGGGCGCCCCGATATTGCCGTGGAACACCTCGCCGGTATGCAGGGCCGCGACGGCGCGCAAGGGCCGCGTGTCGGCGAAGGCCGGATCGGCGTCCATCGCGCGCGCGGCGGCGAGCGCGTCGCGGGCCGCCCCGAGCGCCCCGCGCGCCGACATGCGCGCGAACTCGACATCCTCGATCGGGAAGATCGCCAGCATGCCGTCGCCGATGAATTTCAGCACCTCGCCGCCGTGGCTGTGGACGGCGGCGACCTGCCGTTCGAACCATTCGTTGAGGAGTGCGATGATCCGGTCGGACGGCAGCCGGTCGTTCAGCGACGTGAAGCCGCGCATGTCGGTTGCGAGGATCGCCGCACGGATCGGGTCGCCGTAGCCGCGGCGGATCTCGCCCGACAGCACGCGCGAACCGGTCGACCGGCCCAGATAGAGCGACAGGAGGTCGCGCGAGATGCGCCGTTCGGTGACCAGCGCCAGCGGGCCTGCCAGCTCGTCGACGATCTTTTCGAGGGCGACGATGTCGGCGTCGGTGAAGCCGCCGGGCCGCTTGGTCGCCCAGTTGCACGCCTGGAAGCGCCGGGCGCTGTTGGTCGGGTTGAAGCCCTGCAGGCGGACCGGCTGGACGATGTAATCCGTGTAGCCCTGGGCCGCGAGGTCGGCGACGACCGGATAGGGGTAGGCGTTGGCCTGCGGCTCGATCCGCACCCGGATCGTCTCGCCCCGCTCGACCACCGAAGGGAAGGGGCTCGCCCGGTAGACGTCGCTCAGCGACACCTCGTGCTCGACCAGCGCTTCCTCGGATTCGCCGATGTCCCGCCACCAGCGGATGCCGTAGCCGGAGAACTGGGGGTGCAGCAGGGCGACCGTGATCCCGGCCCGGTCGACCGGCAGGCCCGCCGCGACCACCCGCCAGCACAACCCGTCGACCAGCTTGATGGGACTCCCCACGGCGTGGGCCGGCCCGCGCAGCCAGGTCTTGATCGAATCGAGCGAGGCGTTCTTCGGCCGGGCCGGCTCCGGGCGCTTGTAGCGGCGGTGGCCGCGAATCCCGGCGGGCCGCTTTTGCTGCAGTTGCGAAGAAGGATCGCTCAATTGGACCTCTTATATTTCAATATGTTACGGAGCCAGCCTTGACAGGAAGCCGCTTTCAGCCCATTTCGACCCTACCGCACAGACCCCCTGCAGCGCCACCGCTGCCCTATCGGGAGTTTTTACGCCGATGTTCATCCAGACCGAAACCACGCCCAATCCGGCGACCCTGAAATTCCTACCTGGCCGCGAGGTCTTGTCGGCCGGTTCGGCGGATTTCAAGACGTCCGAAGAAGCGGGTGCGCGCTCGCCGCTGGCCGCCAAGCTGTTCGGCGTCGAAGGCGTGACGGGCGTGTTCCTCGGCCAGGATTTCGTCACGGTCACCAAGATCGACGACAAGGACTGGCACCTGATGAAGCCGGCCCTGCTCGGCGCGATCATGGAGCATTTCACGTCCGGCGCCCCGGCTTTGGCCGAAGGCGGCGAGACCGCCCACGGTGCGGCCGCCGAGGGCGACGACGAGCTCGTCCAGCAGATCATCGAACTCCTCGACACCCGCGTGCGCCCGGCCGTGGCGCAGGACGGCGGCGACATCCTGTTCCAGAAATACGAGGACGGGATCGTCTATCTGCACATGCAGGGCTCGTGCTCCGGCTGCCCGTCCTCGACCGCGACGCTGAAGTCCGGCATCGAGAACATGCTGCGCCACTACATCCCCGAAATCGTCGAGGTGCGCGCGGTCGCCTGAGGGCGCCCTCGCCACCCCGGTCCCCCGCATCATCGAGATGATCGAACCCGCCCGCCACGCGGCGACCGACGGCTTTGCCGTCGATTCGCCCGATCCCGCGCGCCAGCGCCGCATCGGCCTGATGCTGGTCGCCGGCCTGCTGCTCGCGACCAGCGTGCCGCTGGCCGTCGTCGTCGGCACGGCCGCGCGCACGATGCGCTTCGCCGAGGCCTGGCGCGGGCCCCTCGAGCTGCTGCAGCCCGAGACGGCCCTCGTGCCCGAAGCCGTCGACAACGTCACGCGCGTCAGCCTGATGGCCGCCCACGAGCTCTACGCGCTGTTCGCCCAGCGCGGCTACGTGCTGGAAGACGCCAAGCGCGGCAACGACGCCGTCCCGCGCATGGTCGTCGAGCGCCTGCCGCGCGATCTCGCCGCGCTGGAATCCTCTGACGTGCGCAAGACCGTGTTCATCAAGACGCTGCTGCCGCTGCTGCTGCTGGAGAACGAGCGCATCCTCGCCGACCGCGCGCGCCTGGAACGCATCCTTGCGACGGCCGCCGCGGGCGAAACGCCGGCGGCCGCCGACGCCGCCTTCCTCGACGAGATCGCCGAGCGCTACGATTCCGCCGCCGACCGGCCGCGCGAGCTGCTGCGCCGCGTCGACGCGGTCCCGGTGTCGCTGGCCCTCGCGCAGGCGGCCCTCGAGACCGGCTGGGGGACGAGCAAGCCCGCCCAGGCCGGCCACGCGCTGTTCGGCCAGATGATCTACCGCAACGAGGACGATGACGGGCGCGTGCGCCGGTTCGACGACCTGCCCGACGCGGTCGCGGCCTATGCGATCAATCTCAACACGCACCGCGCCTATGCCGAGTTCCGCAAGGCCCGCGCGATCGCGCGCGCCAACAACGGCGGGCGCGCGCCCGACGGGCATGCGCTTGCCCAGCATCTGCAGCGTTATTCCGAACGGCGGATGGATTACGTACGCGACGTGCGCTCGGTGATGCGCGCCAACGGCCTGCGCGTGCTCGACGTCGCACGCCTCGACGGCGAGCCGAGCTAGGCGTTTCCGATTTTCAGGCCCCGGTGGCGATCCGCTCGACGAGCTGCTTGACCGTCGGGATGAAGCCGTTGCGGTAGAACGGATCGGACGCGAAACGGTACGCGTTGTGCCCGGCGAACATCAGCTGGGCCTCGACGTCGGCGCCGTGGCTGATGTCCTGCAGCGTCTTCTGGATGCAGAAGCTGCGCGGATCGGCCTTCTTGCCGGTGGTGCCTTCCTCGTTCTGCTGCCAGTTCGAGAAGGCGCAGGCCGAAAGACAGCCCATGCAGTTGACCTGGTCGCGGTGGATCTCCTCCGCGCGCGCGGGCGCGACGAAGATCAGCGTGGAATCCGGCGTGCGCAGCGCTTCGGTGAAGCCCGAGGCGACCCACGCGTCGGCATGCGCCTTGTCCTGCAGCGAGAGATAGACGAGCCGGCCGCGCGCGCCCACCGGGAAGGGCTGGTCGTGCTCGCCCACCGGATGCATCTGGTAGGCGACCTGGCGGGCCGAGCGCTGCTCGAGCTCGTTGAGGAAGGGGTTGCGCACCGCCGACGAATAGAAGCCGGTCGGCGAGAAGCGGTGCAGCAGCACGTCGCCCGACGCCAGCTTCAGCAGGCGGTGCTTCCATTCGTCCGAGATCGGGCTTTCCCTGGTCAGCAGCGGGCGCGTGCCGAACTGGAAGGCGCACGGACCCACGTCGGGATTGCCGATGAAATCCTTCCACTCGTCGAGGCGCCACACGCCGCCGGCCATGAAGATCGGCGTGCGGTCGAGGCCGAATTCCTTCATCTGCTTGCGCAGCTCGATCACGCGCGGCAGCGGCGGCTCGGGCTTGCGCGGATCCTCGGCGTTCGACAGGCCGTTGTGCCCGCCGGCCAGCCACGGATCCTCGTAGACCACGCCGCCGAGCAGGTCGCTGAACTTGTGGTAGGCGCGCTTCCATAGCGCGCGGAAGGCGCGCGCCGACGAGATGATCGGATAGTAGTAGGCGCCGTACTTGGCGCAGATCTCGGCGATCTTGTAGGGCATGCCGGCACCGCAGGTGACGCCGTGGATCAGGCCCTGCGACTTCTCCAGCACCGCCTCGAGGATCGGCTCGGCCCCGCCCATCTCCCACAGGATGTTCATGTGCACGCGGCCGTTGGGCCCGGCCATGTCGCGCGCGACGCGCGCCTGGTGGAGCGCACCCTTGACCGCGTAGGCGATCAGCTCGTCGTGCCGCTCGCGGCGCGTCTTGCCGCGATAGACCTGGCGCACGACCTCGCCGTTCTCGTCGAGATGGTCGGCATTGACGCCCGAAAAGGTGCCCACGCCGCCCGCGGCGGCCCACGCCCCCGAGCTTTCGCCGTTCGAGACCGAAACGCCCTTGCCGCCTTCGACGATGGGCAGGACCTCGCGGCCCGAGATCAGGAGGGGTTCAAGGGAGAACAATTCGCGTTTCCGTCCGTAGGGGCCTTAGGGGACGACCAGCTGCGGCCGTTGGCGTGACAGGGATAGATATAGGCAGGGTATGCAGCGGCGCAAGCGGCTTGGCAGGGGCAAAGGTTAATCCCCGTTTTCCGCGCGGTCGGGTGCGCCCCGCCAGGCGGCAAGCCCCAGGACCGCATGGACAAGCTCGGGGGATTCGGCCGAGGACCGGATCGCGAAACCCAGCGCCCTGCACAGGTCGAGCATCTTGTGGTTCTCGCGCAGCACGTCCCCGAACACTTCGCCCACGCCGCGCGCCTTGGCGTAATCGAGGATGCGCACCATCAGCCGCCGCCCGAGCCCGATACCCTTGAGGTCCGAGCGCAGCGCGATCGCGTATTCGGCCCGCGCGCGGTCGGGGTCGGCGACGATGCGCACCACGCCCAGCAGCCCCATGCCCAGCAGGGCCGATTCGCACACGAACGCCATTTCGCGGTCGTAGTCGATCTGGGTGAGGCGCGCGAGCTGGCTGCGCGAGAGCCGCTTGACGGGTGCAAAGAAGCGCATGCGCCGGTCGTCGGCATCCATCCGGTCGATCAGCGTCTCGATCAGCGGCCCGTCTTCCGGGCGGATCGGGCGCAGGAGTGCGGGACCCGCGCCGTCGACCAGCACCGTCTCGACGAGATCGGAAGGATAGGGCTCGATCGCGAGGCGTGCCGCGTGCACGCCGCTCTCGGGCCGGCGCACGCGGATGCGCGCGTCGAGCACGATCGCTTCCTTCGCATCGACCACCAGCGGATTGATGTCGAGCTCGGCCACAGCGTCGAGATCGCAGACGAGCTGCGACAGGCGCACCAGCGCCAGCTCCACCGCCGCCATGTTCGCCGCCGGCCGGTCGCGATAGCCCTTGAGCAGGCGCGACACGCGCGTGGCCGCGATGAGTTCGCGCGCCAGCTTCACGTTGAGCGGCGGCAGCGCCATCGCGGTATCGGCCATCACCTCGACCGCCGTCCCGCCCTGGCCGAACAGGATCGCGGGCCCGAACTGGCGGTCCTCGCTGGTCCCCAGGATCAGCTCGTGCGCGTCGGGCCGGCGCACCATCTCCTGCACGAGGAAGCCGCGGATCTCGGCACCGGGAACCTTCGCGTGCACGCGCGCCACCATCGCGGCGGCCGCCAGCGCCACCGCCTGCGGCCCGTCGAGATCGAGCGCCACCCCGCCCACGTCCGACTTGTGCAGCACCTGCGGCGACACGATCTTGAGCGCCACGCGCCCGCCGATGCGGGCGGCGGCGGCGGCGGCCCCGGCCGCATCGGTGGCAAGCTCGCCCTTGGGCAGCGTGAAGCCGTAGCCCGCCAGCACCGCGCGCACGTCGGGATCGGGCAGCCATTCGAGGCCGGCATCGAGTGCCGCCGCGACGACCGTGCGCGCGGCACCTGCGTCGGGTGCGAGATTCTCGGGTGCGGCGTCCGGCACCTCCATCAGGTTGTCCTGCGCGCGCCGGTAGCGCACGAGATGCATGAAGCCGCGCACCGCCTTCTCGGGTGTTTCGAAGCTGGGGATGCGCGCGTCGGCGAAGCGTGCGCGCGCCGCCAGTGCGGTCTCGGTGCCGCCGAGCCACGAGGCGAGGACCGGCACGCGCGCGTTCTTCGCCACCGCGACGACCGCGTCGGCCGCCTCGACCGACGAGGCGATGGCCGTCGGACAGTTGAGGGCGAGGATCGCGTCGATCTCGGGCGTGGCGAGCAGGGCCTGCAGTGCCGCCGCATAGCGCGGCCCGTCGGCATCGCCGATGATGTCGACGGGATTGCCCTTCGACCATGTCTTGGGCAGCACGGCATCGAGCCTGGCCATCGTCGCGGCATCGAGGGACGCAAGATGCCCCGCCTCGTCCATCAGCGCGTCGACCGCCAATACGCCAAGCCCGCCGCCGTTGGTGAGGATCGCCAGCCGGTCGCCGCCATGTGCCGGCGGGGCGGCCAGCGTGGCGACCGCGTCGAACAGCTCGTCGATGTCGAAGACGCGCAGCATGCCCGCGCGCCGGAACGCCGCGTCGTAGACCGCATCGGCCCCGGCGAGCGCCCCGGTATGCGAGGCCGCGGCCTTGGCCGCCTCGGCGTGCCGGCCGGCCTTGATGACGATGACGGGCTTGAGGCGGGCGGCCGCACGCGCCGCGCTCATGAACTTGCGCGCGTGGGTGACGGCCTCGATATAGAGCAGGATCGCGCGCGTCTGGCCGTCATTGGCAAGCCAGTCGAGCATGTCGCCGAAATCGACGTCGGACATGTCGCCCAGCGACACGAGCTGCGAGAAGCCGATCTTGCGGGGCTTGGCCCAGTCGACGATGACGGTGGCCATCGCACCCGACTGCGTGACGAAGGCGATGTCGCCCTTGGGCGGTACCACATGCGCGAAGGTCGCGTTGAGGCCGATGCCCGGCGCCATGACGCCAAGGCAGTTGGGCCCGACGATGCGCATCAGGTACGGCCGGGCGGCTTCCAGCATCGCGCGTTCCAGCGCCTTGCCGCGGCCCTCGCCCAGTTCGCCGAACCCGGCGGTGATCACGATGGCGGCCCGGCAGCCGCGCGCCCCCAGTTCGCCGATCAGGCCCGGCACCGTCTCGGGCGGCGTGCAGATCACCGCAAGGTCGGGGACGGTCGGCAGGCTTGCCACGTCGCGATAGGCGAACACGCCCTCGATCGCGTCGTATTTCGGATTGACCGGCAGGACCGGCCCGGCGAACCCGCCATGGAGCAGGTTGCGCGCAAGCACCGCCCCGACCGATCCGGGCTTGGGCGTGGCCCCGATCAGGGCGATGGACTTGGGGTCCAGCAGCTTGTCCAGATTGCGGATCGACATCGCGTGGCGACATGCTAGATGGTCGTTCCGGGAGCCGAAAGCGAATCTTCCATGAAGCCCGATTCCATCCTCGTCTATGTCGGTCTCGATCTCGTCGGCGACGGGCTGATGAAGCTGCCCTTCGCGCGCACGCTGCGCGCCAACTGGCCCGCTGCGCGCATCGTGTGGTGTGCCGGCAAGGGGCCCAGCGCCTTCGCCGGCAGCTTGCGGCCGATCGTCGCGGGCCTGATCGACGAGACGATCGAACATGCCGGCTTCGGCTCGCACCTGTCGGAGATCTTCGGCCGGCCGCTGGGCGGGCGCGCGTTCGATCTGGTGATCGACACGCAGCGCCGTCTGTCGACGACGCTCGCCGTGCGCCGCGTGCGCCATCGCCGCTTCGTGTCGGGAGCCGCCGCGTTCCTGCTGTCGGACGGGCGGCCCGCGAACGCCTCCAAGCCGCGCGCCATGCACGGCCAGCTGCTGCAGCTGGTCGCGGCGGCGGGCGGCGATCCGGCGGTTCCGGTCCCGGGCCTGAAGCTGCCGGCCGACGCGGTCGAGGCGGCGGCGACGCTGCTGCCCGCGGGGCCCATCTATGTCGGCCTTGCCCCCGGTGCCGGCAACCGCGCGAAGAGCTGGCCGTTCGAACGCTATCTGGAACTCGCGCGAAGCCTCGGCAATGCGGTTCCCGTCTTCATCCTCGGCCCCGACGAACGCGACTGGGTCGCGGCGTGCCGCGACGTGCCCGGTGCGAAGCTGCCGCTGCAGGATGCGGCGACGCGCGGCCTGTCGCCGTCGCCGATCCTGACGATCGCGCTCGCCCAGCGCCTCGCCGCGTCGGTCGCCAACGATTCGGGCGGCGGGCACATGCTGGCGGCCGGCGACCGGCCGCTCGTCTCGTTGTTCGGGCCGACCGATCCCGCGAAATTCGCACCCGCCGCACGCAGGCTGACGGTGCTGCGCGCGCAGGATTTCGGCGGAACGGCGATGGATGCGATCCCGCCCGATGCGGTCCGCGCGGCCCTTCAGTCGTCGATGACGGGGCCGGCACCGCGCTGAGCCAGCGTTTCGTGCGGAAAGCGTTTCATCAGCCAGACGACCATCAGGATGCCGGGCACGGCCGCCAGCGTCGTCGCGGCGAAGAACAGCGCCCAGTCGAGCTGCTCGGACAGCCAGCCCCCCGATGCCGCAAGCGTGGTGCGCCCGACGGTCGCAAGGCTCGACAGCAGCGCATATTGCGTCGCCGTGAAGGCGACGTTGCACAGGCCCGACAGATACGCGACGAACGCCGCCGAACCCATGCCGCCGGTGAAGTTCTCGAGGCCGATCGTGAAGGCGAGCAGCACCGTGTCGTAGCCGACCCAGGCCTGCACGACGTACATCACGTTCGAGGCCGCCTGCAGCACGCCGCAGATCAGCAGCGACCTGTAGAGCCCGTAGCGGTGCACGACCGCACCGCCGGTTGCCACGCCGGCAAGCGTGGTGAACACGCCGAAGATCTTCGAGATCGACGCGACCTCGATGCGGCTGAACCCCATCGCGACGTAGAACGGGTTGGCCATCACGCCGGCAAGCGCGTCGCCGAACTTGTAGAGCACGACGAACACGACGATGAGCACCCAGGACGGGCGCGAGGCGAATTCGGCAAACGGCCCGACCACCGCGATACGCACGAAGGCGGCGATCTTCTGCGTTGCCGTATCGCCCGGCAGCGGGGCGGTGGCGGCGGCCGACGCGGGCGGCTCGCGCGTCAGCCACACCGTGATCGCACCCACGCCCATCAGGCACGCCATGAGCGCGAAGGCGAAACCCCAGCCGGCATATTCGGCCGCGAACAGGGCCCCGGCCGACGACGCCATCAGGCCGAAGCGGTAGCCCCACTGCGTGGCGGCGGCACCGGCGCCCTGTTCTTCCGGGCGCAGGATCTCGATCCGGTAGGCGTCGATGACGATGTCCTGGCTTGCCGACAGGAACGCGATGACGACCGCGACGAGGGCGGTCGGCCACGGATCGACCGTCGGATCGGTGAGGCCGAGGCAGAAGATCGCCACGGCCAGCAATGCCTGGATCGCCAGCGCCCAGGCGCGCCGGCGCCCGAGCAGGCGGCTGAAGCCGCCCAGCGGCAGCCGGTCGATGATCGGCGCCCACAGGAACTTCAGCGAGTAAGCGGTACCCACCAACGCCAGCACGCCGATCGTCGTGCGGCTGACGCCCGATTCGGCGAGCCAGAACGACAGCGTGCCGAATGTAAGCGGCAGCGGCAGGCCCGAGGAAAAGCCCATGAAAAGAACGGCCAGCAGGCGCGGCCGCAGATAGACGGCCAATGAGTCGCGCCACGTTGTCGGGGTCGTATCGGTCACGGCAGGAAAATTTCGCGAATCGGGAACGGGAAGTCCGCAGTCTACGCGGCTCGCGAATCGCGTCGAGAAATATTGCGCGTCCGCAACCGTCTGTCGCAAAGATGCCGGCACGGTGCTAGCTTCGCCGCCCGACCGATTTACGGTGCTACATTTGAAAATGCCGACCGACCGACCGCTTAGCGGCGACTTCGATCCGGCCTCGCTGCGCAGCAAGCGCCTAAGGCGCTTCTTCGAATACTGGAACGCGAAGCGCGGCACCCGCGAGATGCCCGCGCGCGGCAACATCGACCCGGTCGAGATCCCGTGGCTGCTGGGCTATGTCACGCTGCACGAGGTGCTGCCCGAGGGCGGCTTCCGCTTCCGCATCGACGCCACGCACACGGCCAACATGTTCGGCTTCGACATGACCGGGCGCACGCTCGCCGAATATCCCGACGCGCAGGTGCGCGAGATGATCCGCAGCTCGCTCGTCGCCGTCCTCGAGACGCGCCAGCCGCAGCGCAAGGATCTCGACTACGGCACGTCGTTCCGGCAATGGCGCTACGAGCGGCTGATCCTGCCGCTGTCCGAGGACGGCGCACGCATCGACATGCTGATGTCGGCGATCGACGTGGCGCCGACGGGCGAGAGCTAGCTCGCCTCGGCTTCGGCCGCGCGGTCGGCGCGCTTGCGCGCGTTGGGATCGAGCAGCTTCTTGCGCAGGCGGATCGACTTGGGCGTCACCTCGACGACTTCGTCGTCGTTGATGTAGGCGATGGCCTGCTCGAGCGTCAGGATCCGCGGCGTCTGCAGCGTCACCGCCTCGTCCTTGTTGGCGGCCCGGATGTTGGTGAGCTTCTTGGCCTTCATCGGATTGACTTCGAGGTCGTTGTCGCGCGTGTGCTCGCCGATGATCATGCCCTCGTACACCGGCACGCCGGGCTGGATCATCATCGGGCCGCGGTCCTCGAGGTTCCACAGCGCGAAGGCGACGGCCGTGCCCGACGCGTTCGAGATCAGCACGCCCGTGTGGCGGCCGTCGATGTTGCCCTTCCACGGCGCGTAGCTGTGGAAGATCTTGTTCATGATGCCGGTGCCGCGCGTGTCCGACAGGAACTCGCCGTGGTAGCCGATCAGGCCGCGCGAGGGCACGTGGAACGTGACGCGCACCTTGGCGCCGCCCGACGGGCGCATGTCGGTCATCTCGCCGCGCCGGCGGCCGAGCTTCTCGACCACCACGCCCGCGTAGGCCTCGTCGACGTCGACCTGCACTTCCTCGATCGGCTCGAGCCTGTTGCCGTCGTCGCCGGTCTTGATCAGCACGCGCGGACGGCCGACCGAAAGCTCGAAGCCCTCGCGGCGCATCTGCTCGATCAGCACGCCCAGCTGCAGTTCGCCGCGCCCGGCGACCTCGTAGGCCTCGCCGGTCTCGCGCACGCGGATGGCGACGTTGCCTTCCGATTCGCGGAACAGCCGGTCGCGGATCATGCGGCTGGTGACCTTGGTGCCCTCGCGGCCCGCGAGCGGGGAATCGTTGACCGAGAAGGTCATCGCCAGCGTCGGCGGATCGATGGGCAGCGACGGGATCGGCTCGGTCACGTCGATCTGGCACAGCGTGTCGGCGACCGTCGTGTGCGTGAGCCCGGCGATGGCGACGATGTCGCCCGCCTCGGCCGAATCGACCGGCACGCGCTCGAGCCCGCGGAACGACAGGAGGCGCGTCAGGCGCCCTTCTTCCAGCACCTTGCCGTCGCGCGACAGCGACTTGATCGCCATGTTGGTCTTGGCCACGCCCGAGAAGATGCGCCCCGTCAGGATGCGGCCGACATAGGAATCGTACTCCAGCGTCGTCGCCAGCATGCGGAACGGGCCACTCGAATCGGCCTTGGGCGGCTTGACGTGCTTGACGATGAGGTCGAACAGCGGGGCGAGGTTCTCGCGCGGCGCTTCCAGCGTTTCCGCAGCCCATCCCGAACGGCCCGACGCGAACAGCGTGGGGAAGTCGAGCTGGTCGTCGTCGGCGCCCAGGGCCGCGAACAGGTCGAAGACCTCGTTGAGGACTTCGGTCGCGCGCGCGTCCTGCCGGTCGACCTTGTTGATCACGACGATGGGGCGCAGGCCGCGGGCCAGCGCCTTCATCGTGACGAACTTGGTCTGGGGCATGGCCCCCTCGGCCGCGTCCACCAGCACGACGACGCCGTCGACCATCGACATGATGCGCTCGACCTCGCCGCCGAAATCGGCGTGGCCGGGCGTGTCGACGATGTTGAGGCGCACGTCCTTCCACTGCACCGACGTGCACTTGGCAAGGATGGTGATCCCGCGCTCGCGCTCGAGGTCGTTGGAGTCCATCGCGCGCTCGGCGACTTTCTCGTTGGCGCGGAAGGTGCCGGACTGTTTCAGAAGCTGGTCGACGAGCGTGGTCTTGCCGTGGTCGACATGCGCGATGATCGCGAGATTGCGGAGTTCCATTTTCCTTACGACGCCAGCGAACGCGCGGCGAGTTCCTTGAGGGAGGTTTCGGGACGCGCACCGTAGTGCGAGATGATTTCGCCTGCACAGATCGAGCCGAGCTTCGCGCAGGTCGCGAGGTCCCTGCCCGTGGTCAGGCCGTGCAGGAAGCCGGACGCGTAGAGATCGCCCGCACCGGTCGTGTCGACGACCTTGACGCCGGGGATCGCGGCGACCGCGTGAACCTCGCCGTTGCCGATGGCGACCGAGCCCTGCTCCGAGCGCGTGACGGCCGCGACGCGCGACTTCCGGGCGCGCAGATGGGGCAGCACGTCCTCGAACCTCGTCGTCTCGTAGAGCGAGAGGATCTCGGCCTCGTTGGCGAACAGCACGTCGACATGGTTGTCGACGAGATCGCGGAATTCCGCGCGGTGGCGCCCGACGCAGAAGGAATCGGACAGCGTCAGCGAGACCTTGCGCCCGGCCTTGTGCGCGACGTCGACCGCCTTGCGGAACGCGTCCTTGGCGGCCGGCTTGTCCCACAGATAGCCTTCGAGATACGTGACCTTGGCGGCGGCGACCTGCTTCTCGTCGACCTGGTCGGGGCCGAGCTCGACGCAGGCACCCAGATACGTCTGCATCGTGCGCTGCGCGTCGGGCGTGACGAAGATCAGGCAGCGCGCGGTCGACGGGCCCGCCTTGGCGGCCGGCGTCTCGAACGAAACGCCCGTCGCGCGGATGTCGTGGCGGAAGATTGTGCCGAGCTGGTCGTCGCGCACGAGACCGATATACGCAGCCTTGCCGCCGAGGCCGGCGAGCCCCGCGATCGTGTTGCCGGCCGAGCCGCCCGAGCTTTCGCGCCCCGGACCCATCAGGCCGTAGAGCGCTTCGGCACGCGCCTCGTCGATCAGGGTCATGGCACCCTTGCCGAGGCCGTTGGCGGCGAGGAAGGCGTCGTCGGCGCGGGCGATCACATCGACAATGGCGTTGCCGATGCCGAGCACATCGTAGCTGGCGTTGGTCACTTGCGACTCCGGAGGGGGGAGCTGGTTGGCGCGGAAAATAGCCATCCCTGTTGCGCCGCACAAGCGCCCATTCCGCGGGCGAATTCACGTGCCTTGCCAATGCCATAAAGGTCTGGCTCCCTGTCGGCCATGACGACCCCGACCGATTCGCCGATGGGCGTGCTGCGCGCCGGCCTGCTGGCCCTCGCCCAGCTCGGCGATCCGCGCCTGCGCGCACCCCTCGCCAAGAGCCTCGGCCTGACGCTCGTGGCCTTTGCCGGGCTGTGGGCGGGCCTGGGCTGGCTCTTGGCACACACCCGCTTTTTCGAGACGGGCTGGCTCGATGCGGGGGCCGGGACGCTGGGCGGGATCGCGGCGGTCGCCCTGTCGATCGTGCTGTTCCCCAGCGTGGTCGCGGCCTTCCTCGGCCTGTTCCTCGAGGAGATCGCCGCCACCGTCGAGGCGCGCCACTATCCGGGCCTGCCCGCACCGCGCAAGCGCAGTGCCGCGGCCGAAATCGCCAGTGCGTTGAAGCTCGTGGCGCTCGCAGCCGTTCTCAACCTGATCGTGCTGCCGCTCTATCTGGTGCCCGGGCTCAACCTCGTGGTCTTCCTTGCCACGAACGGCTTTCTTCTGGCCCGCGAATACGTCACCATGAGTGCCGCGCGGCGGGTCGATTCGCGCGGGGTTCGCCTGCTCTGGCGCGGACGGCGCGGCCAGGCCTGGCTCGCAGGCGCCGCCTTCGCGGCACTGTCGACGATCCCCATCGTCAACCTCGCCGCACCGGTCGTCGCGGTCGCGACGACCACGCATCTGATCGAAGCCTGGCGCAGGGCAATTGAGGAAGGACCGGAATGATGTTCCGTCGCAAGAAAGACGATACCGAAGACTCCAAGCCCGGCACCGACGCCGCCGATCACGCCGCGACTCCGGCCGAGCCGGAAGCGGAAGCGATCCCCGCGCGCCCGTTCCCGCGCCCCACGCCGCCCTCGCCGGGCGCGCTCGCGCGTTCGGTCGCCGGACCCATCGCGCCCAACGCACCGCGCACCGCCGTCGCCGCACGCGTGGCAAGCGATCCCGTCGAAGGCCGCAAGCTGATCGTCGGGCGCGAGATCGTGCTGTCGGGCCAGATCACGTCGTGCGAACGGCTGGTCGTGGAAGGCCGCGTCGAGGCCTCGCTGTCGGAAAGCCGCTTCATCGAGATCGCCGAGAGCGGCGTGTTCAAGGGCATGGCCGAGATCGAGCACGCCGAGATCGCCGGCACGTTCGAGGGCACGCTCACCGTGCGCCAGAAGCTGTGGATCCGCTCGACCGGCAAGGTCACGGGCACGGTGCGCTACGGCAAGATCGAGATCGAGGAAGGCGGCCAGATCGCCGGCGAAGTCCAGGTCGACACCAGCAAGCTCGCGAAGACGGACGCCAACGACGGCGGCTGACGCCATGACGCTGCGTCGCATGGCGGCACGCGCGTTTGCGGGTGCCGCCATTTCGATTCTGGGGGCCTGCGGCGGCGGCACCGTCCCGCCCGTCGAACTCGCCAATACGCCTGCATCCGCCGCCGATCCGGCCGCGGCGGCGGGCGCCTCGAGCGCCCCGCCGCTCGCCGCCGCCCCGCCCGCCGCGGGTGCGCGCGGCCTGATCGGCCTGACGCGCGAAAGCATCGTCGAACGGTTCGGCCCCGCCGGCTTCGTGCGCCGCGACGGCCCGGCCGAAGTCTGGCGCTACCGCGCACCCGAGTGCTACGTCGAACTCTTCATCTATCGCGACGCCGACGGCAGCCAGCGCGTCACGCATGTCGACGCGCGCAGCTTCGCCGGCCGCCAGACCCCGCCCGACCCGTGCGTGGCGCGGCTGACCGCGGAAAAGCGCGGCTAGGCGCCCGGCGCTTCCGTCTTCGGCCTGAACGCGCAGACATGCGCGACCGCACAGCGCCAGCATTCGGGCTTGCGCGCCTTGCACACGTAGCGGCCGTGCAGGATCAGCCAGTGGTGCGCGTGGCGGCGGAATTCGTCGGGCGTGGCCTTCACCAGACCGTCTTCCACGTCGCGCGGCGTCTTGCCTTTGGCAAGGCCCGTGCGGTTGCCCACGCGGAAGATGTGCGTGTCGACCGCGATGGTCGGCTCGCCGAACGCGACATTGAGCACGACATTGGCGGTCTTGCGGCCCACGCCGGGAAGTTCCTCGAGCTTCTCGCGCAGGCGCGGGATCCCGCCGCCATGCTCGCGCACGAGGATTTCGGAGAGCGCGATGACGTTCTTCGCCTTGGTGTTGAAGAGACCGATCGTCTTGACGTGGTCGCGCACCGCCTCGAGCCCGAGGGCGAGCATCTGCGCCGGATTCTTCACCTTGGCAAAGAGGGCGCGCGTCGCCTTGTTGACGCCCACGTCCGTCGCCTGCGCGGACAGCACGACCGCGACGAGCAGCTGGTAGGGATTGCCCCATTCGAGCTCGGTTTCGGGCTCCGGGTTCGCCTTGGCCAGCAGGCCGTAGAATTCGCGGATGTCGGCTTTCTTCATGGTCCTAGCCGATAGGGCGCCGGCGTTTCGCGGTCAAGCGGAACGCGTTATCCTCCGCGCCATGCCCGACCCGTTTCTCGATCTCACGCTGCGCCCGCACCGCTCGCTGAGCCGGTCGGGCTTCGCCGTGCTGATGGGCCTGCTGTGCTCGGTCAGCTTCCTGGCCGGGATCGCGTTCTTCGCGGCCGGTGCGTGGCCGGTGATCGGCTTTCTCGGGATCGACGTGCTGCTCGTGTGGATCGCGTTCCGCGTCAACTACGCGCGCGGCCGGGCGCGCGAACGCCTGACGCTGCACGCGGACCGGCTGGAGATCGAGCGCATCGACCATTGGGGGCGGTGCCGGCGGCACCGGCTCGAACCCTACTGGCTGACGGTCGAGCTTGCCGACCGGGGTGCGGCCGCCCCGCTGGTGCAGCTGCGCAGCCACGGGCGCACGACGGTGGTCGGCGGCTTCCTGCCGGTGGGCGAACGCGCGGAGCTGGCGCGCCTGCTCGACGAAGCGCTCGCGCGCTGGCGTCAGGGGACGCGCAGCTCGTCGTAGGAGACCATGACGTGTTCGCGGAAGGCCGGGCGCCGCGTGAGCCGGTCGTAATAGCGCCGCAGCGCCGGGAATTCGGGCCGCCCGAAATCGATGTCGAAATAGCGGTAGAGCACGTGGCCGAACTGGATGTCGGCCAGCGTGAAGTCGGGCCCGGCGAGGAAGGCGTCCTGCGCAAGCCGCGCCTCGGCGATCGCGAGTTTCTTCGCCAGTGCCTCGACCGCCGCCGCGATCGCGGCGGGATCGCGCCTGGACGGCGACGTGCGCACGACGCGCCAGAAGACCGGGGCCGTGAAGCCGAGTGCGATGTTGATCTTCGACCATTCGGTCCACATGTCGACATGCGCGCGCGCCGCACCTTCGGCCGGCCAGAAGGGGGCCGCCGCATAGCGCCCGGCGAGATGGCGCAGGATCGCCCCCGTCTCCCACAGCGGCGGGTCGTCGTCGTCGACCAGCACGGGCACGGTGCCGTTGGGGTTGATCGCAAGAAACGCCGGCGTGTCGACCACGCCGTATCGGAGGCCGGCGTCGTAGCGCATGTGCGGCAGGCCAAGCTCGCCGATGCACCACATCAGCGCCTGCACGTTGGACGACGAAGCGCGACCCCAGATCGTCAGCATGGTTTCCCTCAGAGCCCGAGCACGTCGCGCATCGAATAGAGGCCCGGGCCCTTGCCCGCCGCCCACAGGGCCGCGCGCACGGCCCCTTGCGCGTAGACCTGTCTTCCCTGCGCCTTGTGCGCGATTTCCAGCCGTTCGCCGTCGCCCATGAACATCACGGTGTGCTCGCCGATCTCCGACCCGCCGCGCGCCACCGAGAAGCCGATGGGCCCGTGCGGGCGCGCACCGGGATGTCCGTCGCGGCCGCGGATCGTGTTCCTGGCGAAATCGAGCCCGCGGCCCTTGGCGGCCGAACGGCCCAGCGTCAGCGCCGTGCCCGAAGGCGCGTCGACCTTGTGCTTGTGGTGGGCCTCGAAGATCTCGATGTCGTAATCGGGCCCGAGGCGGCGGGCCGCTTCTTCCACCAACGCGAACGCGAGATTGATGCCGAGCGAGAAGTTCGTCGCCTGCACGATGGTGGCCGACTTCGCCGCCGCGTCGATCTTCTTCTGGTCGTCGGCCGAAAGGCCGGTGGTGCCCAGCACGAGGATCTTGCCGCCGCCGGCCGCAAGGGCCGCATGCGCCACGCTTGCCGCCGGTGCCGTGAAATCGACGACGGCATCGCACGCGGCGAACAGGGCCGCCGGATCGGACCCCAGCTTCGATTGCAGGGCACCCAGCCCCGCGACCTCGCCCGCATCGCGGCCGATCTGCGGGCTTGCCGGATTTTCCGTGCCGCCGCCGAAGGCGGCACCGTTCGTGGCGACGATCTCGCGCACCAGCATCTGGCCCATCCGCCCGCCTGCCCCGACAACGCCGATCCTGATCGCCATGCCGCCCGTCCCCCGACCGTCAGATATTGAGTTTCTTGAAGATGCGTTCCGGAATGTGCCGGATGATCGTCATGATGCCCCACCAGAAGAGCGGCGCATAGACGATGTCGCGTTTCCTGGCCACGGCCGCCAGTGCGGCCGCCGCGATGGTGCTTGGGCTCGCGACAAGGAACATGCCCGGCAGCCCCCAGGTCATCGCCGTGTCGACGAAGCCCGGCTTCAGCGTGACGACATGCACGCCCGACCGGCAGAGCCGCGCGCGCAGCCCCTGCAGATAGGCGTGCAGGCCCGCCTTGGCCGAGCCGTAGACATAGTTCTTGAGCCGCCCGCGATCGCCCGCGACCGAGCCGAGTGCCACGACCGCCCCCTGCCCCTGCGCTTCCAGCACGGGGGCCAGGCGATGCAGGATTTCGACGGCCGCGGTGAAGTTCGCCGCGATGGTCGGGCCGATCAGGGCCGGATCGGCATCGATCGCCGCCTGCTCGGGCATCGTGCCGAAGGCGAGGAACACGCTGAGCGGTTTGCCGCCCGCGAAATCCTTCGCTTGCGCCACCAGCCGGGTTTGCGCGCCCGCATCGGTCGCATCGAACCGGAAGGCCACGCAGCGCTGCCCGGTGCGGATCGCGATGTCGGCGGCGGTCGCGCTCGCATCGTCGATGTCGCGCGCGGCGAGCAGGACATCCGCCCCCTGTTCGGCCGCCAGGCGCGCGAAGGCGCGCGCGATGGACGACGTGGCGCCGAGGACGAGCCAGGCGGAGCTCATGCCGGCCTCCGCCCGATGCCGAGCCGGCGCGACTGGTCGGACGCGAAGCGCCCGTCGGGATCGAACTGGCGCAGGGCCGCCTCGAACTTCGGCAGGCCGGGATAGGTTTCGGCGAAGGTCTCGGCCGACATCGTCGCGTCCTTGGCAAGATAGATGCGCCCGCCCGCGTCGCGCGCGATACGCTCGAGCCCGCGCATCAGATCGTCCGCACCCGGGGCGCGCGGAATGTCCAGCGCAAGCGTCACGCCGCGCAGCGGGAACGAGAGATGGCCGCGCCCCGTCCCGCCCAGCGTCTTCAGCACGGCAAGGAACGAGGCGTTGCCGGTGGCGGCGACGGCTTCGAGCATCGCCTGCGTCGCGTCGCGACCTTGCGCGTCGGGCACGACCGACTGGAACTGGTAGAAGCCGCGCTTGCCGTAGAGCCGGTTCCAGCCCGCGAGGCTGTCGAGCGGATAGAAGAAGCGCTCGAGACTGCGCTGCTCCTGCCGGCCGGCGGCCGGTACCCGACGCCAGTAGATCTCGTTGAACACGCGCACGCTGGCCGACGACAGGGCGAAACCCGGCAGGTCGAGCGGGACGGGCAAGGGCTTGCGCGCGGGCGGCGGCATGCCCGCACCGGGTGCGAACTCCGCCGTCTCGAACACGCCGCGGCCCAGCGACTTGCCGCGCGCGAGCGCGTCGATCCAGCCGACCGTGAAGGTGCTGTCGCGCCGCGCCGTTTCGAACGAAGCGAAGAATTCGTCGAGATCGCGGACGCGCTTCTCGCGCACGTCCACCTGTGCTGCACCGGGCAGCAGCCGGAAGCACGCGGCCACGATGATGCCGGTCAGGCCCATGCCGCCGATCGTGGCGCGGAAGAGATCTTCGTTCTCGGAAAGCGAGGCGCGCCGCGTGCGGCCGTCGGCGAGCAGCACGTCGATCCATTCGACATGGTCGCCGAACGAGCCGTGGCGATCGTGGTTCTTGCCGTGCACGTCGGCGGCGATGGCACCGCCGACCGTGACATGCGCCGTGCCCGGCGAAGCCGGCGGCACGAAGCCGTGCGCAAGGAACGCGTCGAGCAGGTTGCGGAACGTGACCCCCGGCTCGCATTCGACAAGACCCGTCGCCGGATCGAAGGCGAGGATGCGGTCGAGCCGTTCGGTCAGGATCGCGCGCCCGCCGGCAAGCTGGGCGGCATCGCCGTAGCAGCGCCCGGCCCCGCGCGCGAGCACCGACCCCGCGCCGGCCAGCGCCGCGGCGATGTCGGGCCGCCGTTCGGGCCGGACCGCGCGCATGTCGGCCGCGGTACCGCGGCCCCATCCGGCGAGCTTCATGTCTTTCCAGCGCAGGCTCATGCGTAGATCAGATAGCCGAAGACGGCGATCCAGCCCAGCACGCAGGCAAGCAGGAAGCTGTCGCCGACGGCAAGGTCGGTCGGCGAGCCCGCACGCTCCTCGACAAGCGCGATCTGCA
Source organism: uncultured Azospirillum sp. (assembly GCA_964416335.1). Classification (GTDB taxonomy): domain Bacteria; phylum Pseudomonadota; class Alphaproteobacteria; order CACIAM-22H2; family CACIAM-22H2; genus Tagaea. Next base: position 3,684 of record CAYQDN010000041.1, on the reverse strand, counting down.
GATAGCGCAGCACGCCCGCCACGACGAACGGCACGGTGTAATAGAGCCGGTCGGTGCCGTAGCGCCGGATCACGTTGGCGTCGGTCGTATAGATCACGTAGCTGACCAGCAGGGCGCCGAGGATCACGGCGAGGGCGGTATCGACGAAGCGCAGATTGTAGCCGTCGAGCGAGCCGCGATGCGCCGGGCCGAGATCGCCCGTCAGGTCGTCGCGCCGCTTGGCGAGTGCGAGGAACAGGGCGAGCAGGCCCGTGCACACGACGATCCACACGGTGGGCACGATGCCGATCGCCGCCGCCCCCGCCTCGATGCGCAGCACGAAGCCGGCCGCGACGATCAGCACGTCGAGCAGGCTGACATGCTTGAGACGCACCGAATAGGCGAGGTTGAGGACGAGATACGCGGCGAGCAGCTGGCCCACGCCCGCCGGCAGCTTCAGCGTGAGCGCAAGGGCGACACCCAGCAGGATCCCCGCGAAGACGAGCGCCCCCGCCCCCGATACCGCGCCCGAGGCGAGCGGCCGGTGCTTCTTTTCCGGATGCAGCCGGTCGGCCGCGCGGTCGAAATAGTCGTTCACGACATAGATCGCCGAAGCGCCCAGGCTGAACGCGACGACGGCCAGCAGGACGGCCTGCAGGTTGGCGGCGTTGAGCGCGTCCGGCGTGAAGAACAGCGGGGCCGCGACGAACGCGTTCTTGACCCAGTGCTTGGGGCGCGCGAGGCGGATCAAAGCGTGCATGGGGAGCCAATAGCATGAAGCCGGCCGGTGCCGCGACCGGTACGGCGATTCCAACGTCCCGGCCCGCCGGTCCATTCCGAACGCGCGGGTTGCGCAGGGCCGGCCGCCTCGGCGACAATCGTAATCAGGATGTCCGAAGCACCCCCGCCCATTCTGACGGCCGACCATATCTGGAGCCCGAAAATGCGGGCTTTCGGGGCCCAGTGGGCGGCCATGCGCGACGGGCAGCCGACCCTGTCGCGCGACCGGTTCCGCGCCGAGGAATGGGGCCGCTGGTGGTCGAACATGCTGCTCTACAGCGTCGAGCCCGACCCCGAGGGCAAGCGCCAGCGCATCTTCCGGATGACCTATCAGGGCGACGAGGTCGAATACACCGACGGCGGCTCGAAGATCGGCAAGCGCATCGAGGAGATCGCACCGGCCGAACTGGTGGCGCGCACGCTGGCGGTCTACGACCGCGTCGCGACCGAACGCGTACCGGTCTATTCGATCCGCGTGGGCGTGTGGGGACGGATCCGGCACGTGGCGTTCGAGCGCCTGCTGCTGCCGCTGGGGGACCCGTCGGGCGACGCGACGTCCGTGCTGGGCCTGATCCTCGACCACGGGCTCGACGACAAGCTCAAGCGCAGCGACCTGTTCGCGCAGTCGCCCACGCTCAACAAGCAGTCATTCGCGATCTGCCGGATCGATCCGGAGAGTTTCGCAGGGCTCGACGTCGAGAAGACCGGCAAGGGGATCGGCGTGCCGATCCCGCAGATCGACTAGACTCGAATCGATTCGTACACACCCGGGCCGTCATGCCCGGGCTCGTCCCGGGCATCCACGACTTCGGCGCCCGCAAAATTACAAAAGGCGTGGATGCCCGGCACAAGGCCGGGCATGACGGTGAAAACTAGCTGCGCAGGTCGTCCCAGAGTTCCTTCACCTTGGCGAAGAAGCTGGCACTCTCGGGGCTGTGGCTCTTGTTGCCCCCGCCGCTGCCCTCGAACTCGCGCAGCAGGTCCTGCTGCTTCTTGGTGAGGTTGACCGGCGTCTCGACGACCGATTCGATGAACATGTCGCCGCGTGCGGCACTGCGCAGCACCGACATGCCCTTGCCCTTGAGGCGGAACTGCTGGCCGGTCTGGGCGCCCGCCGGGATCGTCACCTTGGCGCGCCCGCCATCGACCGTCGGCACCTCGATGGCGCCACCCAGTGCCGCCGTCGTCATCGGGATGGGCACGCGGCAATAGATGTCGGCCCCCTCGCGGTGGAACAGCTTGTGCTGCTTGATCGACAGGAACAGGTAGAGATCGCCCTGCGGCGAGCCGCGCATGCCCGCTTCGCCCTCGCCGGCAAGCCGGATGCGCGTGCCGTCTTCCACGCCCGCCGGGATGTTGACCGACAGCGTGCGCTCCTTGCGCACGCGGCCCTGGCCCTGGCAGGTCTTGCACGGCTTCTCGATGATCTGGCCGGCACCGCCGCATTGCGGGCAGCCGCGCTCGATCGTGAAGAAGCCCTGCTGGGCGCGCACCTTGCCCTGGCCGCGGCAGGTCGGGCAGGTCGCGGGCTTCGAGCCCGCTTCGGCACCCGAGCCGTGGCACGTCTCGCACGCGTGCAGCGAGGCGACGCGCACCGTCGCCTGCTTGCCGTGATAGGCGTCTTCCAGCGAGATCTCGAGATTGTAGCGAAGGTCGGCGCCGCGCTGGGGCCCCGCCCCGCGCCGCCCGCCGCCCATGAACTCGCCGAACATCTCGTCGAAGATGTCGGCGAAACCGCCGGCGCCGCCGCCGCCGAAATCGAAGCCGCCCGCGCGTCCCGCCGCACCGGCGTTGCCGCCTTCGAAGGCGGCATGGCCGAAACGGTCGTAGGCCGCGCGCTTCTGGTCGTCCTTCAGGACGTCATAGGCCTCGCTGATTTCCTTGAACTTGGTCTCGGCCTTCTTGTCGCCCGGGTTCTTGTCCGGGTGGAACTGCATGGCGAGCTTGCGATAGGCCTTCTTGAGGTCGTCGGCCGACGCCCCCTTGGCCACTCCCAGCAGCTCGTAATAATCCTGCTTCGCCACGCCGCGGATCTCCGATGGTCAGACCGGGATGCGGGCGATGCGAAATCCGCACCGCCCGCACCCCGAAGCCCGATCCTTTAGGCCTTCTTGTTCTTGTCCGAAAGGTCCTCGAACGTGGCGTCGACGACCTTCTCGTCCTTGGCGGCACCGCCGGCGTGGCCGCCGGACGCTGCACCAGGGCCGGCCGCGGCCTCGGGGCCCGCACCCGGTGCCGCACCGGGGGCCGCACCTTCGGCCTGCGAGGCCTTGTACATCGCCTCGCCGAGCTTCATCGAAGCCTGCATCAGCGCCTCGGTCTTGGCCTTGATGTCCTCGACATCCGTGCCGTCCTTGGCCGTCTTCAGGTTCGCGATGGCGGTCTCGATGCCGGCCTTCTCGTCGGCCGACAGCTTGTCGCCGTGGTCCTTCACGTTCTTCTCGATGTCGTGGACCATGCTCTCGGCACGGTTCTTCGCCTCGACCAGATCGCGCTTCTTCTTGTCTTCCGCGGCGTTCGCCTCGGCGTCCTTGACCATCTTCTGGATCTCGGCGTCGGTGAGACCGCCGGAAGCCTGGATGCGGATCTGCTGCTCCTTGCCGGTCCCCTTGTCCTTGGCCGAGACCTGCACGATGCCGTTGGCGTCGATGTCGAACGTGACCTCGATCTGCGGCACGCCGCGCGGGGCCGGCGGCAGGCCGACCAGGTCGAACTGGCCGAGCGCCTTGTTGTCCGACGCCATCTCGCGCTCGCCCTGGAAGACGCGGATGGTGACCGCACTCTGGCTGTCCTCGGCGGTCGAGAAGACCTGGCTCTTGCGCGTCGGGATCGTGGTGTTGCGGTCGATGAGGCGCGTGAACACGCCGCCCAGCGTCTCGATGCCGAGCGACAGCGGGGTCACGTCGAGCAGCAGCACGTCCTTGA
>CAYQDN010000040.1:22923-36503 GCA_964416335.1 uncultured Azospirillum sp. | reverse complement strand
AAGCCGACGACGAACTGCCCGTCGGGCGAGACGCGCAAGGGCTTGCCGTCGAGCACGATCTGCGCACCCGGCGACGTCGTGCCGACGACGAGTCCGCCTTGCACGAACTGGCCGTCGAAGCTCACCTGCTGGGCGGCCGCCGGTGCCGCGAACAACGCCAGCAGCAAAGCGAAGCGCTTCACAGCAGCGAGCCCTGCTTGACGGGCGGCGGTGCGGCCGCGCGCGGTTTCTTCTCGCCGTCGATGGTCGCACCCGCCTTGCCGTCGGCGAAAGTGAGCGTGACGTTCGCACCGGGCCTGGCCTTCGCCGCCGACTGGATCGGCTTGCCGTCGGTGTCGCTGACGAGGGCGAAGCCGCGTTCGAGCACCTTCTTGTAGGAGAAGCTTTCGAGAAGCTCGCCCAACGCCTTCGCGCGCTGGCCGCGCGTGTCGAATCCGCGCAGCGAGCCCGCCTTCGCGCGCGCCAGAAGATCGACAAGATGCGTGGTTTCGCGCGCCAGGGCCGTCTTGCGGGCACCCGCATTGGCGGCAAGCGCCCCGCCGACCCGCATCAGCAGGCCGCGCGCGCGTTCGAGCTGCGTCTTTGGGTCGGGCAGGCGCGCGCCCAGTTCCAGCGTGCGGCGCCTGCGCGCATCGAGGCTGGCGACGATGGCGAGCTTCAGCCGTTCGCCGCGCTCGTCCACGCGCTGGGCGCGTTCCTCGATCAGGCGCTTGGGATCGCCCAGCGCACGGGCGGCGGCGGCGATGCGGCCGCGCTGCTCGGCGAGCGTGCGCTCGAGGCTTGCTTCCAGCGTCGCACCCGCGCGCGCGATGCGTGCCGCAAGCTCCTGGCGCACGGGCACCACCATCTCGGCCGCCGCAGTCGGCGTGGGTGCCCGCACGTCGGCCGCGAAATCGATCAGCGTCGTGTCGGTCTCGTGGCCGACGGCGGAGACGAGCGGGATATCGCTCTCCGCCGCCGCGCGCACGACGATCTCCTCGTTGAAGGCCATCAGGTCTTCGAGACTGCCGCCGCCGCGCGCGACGATCAGCACGTCGGGTCGCGGCACCTTGCCGCCGGGCAGCAGCGCGTTGAAGCCGCGGATCGCCGTGGCGACCTGCTCGGCCGCCCCTTCGCCCTGGACCGCCACCGGCCAGACGATGACGTGGCGCGGGAAGCGGTCGGCGAGGCGATGGAGGATGTCGCGGATCACCGCCCCGGTGGGCGAGGTGATCACGCCGATGACGTCGGGCAGGTAGGGCAGCCTGCGCTTGCGCCCCGAATCGAACAGGCCCTCGGCGGCGAGGCGCTTCTTGCGGTCCTCGATGAGCTTCAGCAGGGCGCCCTGGCCCGCCAGTTCCATCCGTTCGACGACGATCTGATATTTCGAGCGGCCGGGATATGTGGTTAGCCGCCCCGTCGCGACGACCCCCATGCCGTCCTCGGGCTTGATGCCGAGCTTGCCGGCCGAGCCGCGCCAGCACACGCCGTCGATGGCGGCGTCGGCGTCCTTCAGCGAAAAATAGAGATGGCCCGAGGAGTGGCGCTTGAAGCCCGAGATCTCGCCGCGCACGCGCACGATCTCGAAATTGTCCTCGACCGTGCGCTTGACGGCCTGGGACAGTTCGGAGACGGAATATTCCGGCAGGTTGCCGCGTGGGTCGGTCATGGCGTTGCCCCGTCTTTATGATACAAGCCGTGCGGTTTGAATAGCGGGAGTGCTGATCGGATGCGGATCCTGGTCGTCGGTTCGGGCGGGCGCGAACATGCGCTGTGCTGGTCCATCGCGGCTTCGCCGCTGTGCAAGAAGCTCTACTGCGCGCCGGGCAATGCCGGCATCGCCGCCGAGGCCGAATGCGTGGCCGTGCCGGCCATGGATCTGGACGGCATCGTGGCTCTCGCCCGGCGCGAGAAGATCGATTTCGTCGTCGTCGGCCCGGAAGACCCGCTGGCCGCCGGGCTCGTCGACCGGCTTGCCGCCGCCGGCATCAAGGCCTTCGGGCCCGACAAGGCGGCCGCACGGCTCGAAGGCTCCAAGGGCTTCCTCAAGGATTTCTGCGCGCGCCACGGGATTCCCACCGCCGCCTATGCGCGCTTCACCGACCGCGACAAGGCGGCCGCGTATGTGCGTGCGCAGGGTGCGCCCATCGTCGTCAAGACCGACGGGCTCGCCGCCGGCAAGGGCGTGGTCGTCGCGACGAGCGTCGACGAGGCGCTCGCCGCCATCGACGCCGCGATGCTCGACAGGCGCTTCGGGGCGGCCGGCGCCGAACTCGTCATCGAAGGATTCCTCGAGGGCGTGGAGGCGAGCTTCTTTGCGCTCTGCGACGGCACGAACGCGCTGCCGCTGGCCGGCGCCCAGGACCACAAGCGCGTGGGCGACGGCGACACCGGCCCCAACACCGGCGGCATGGGCGCGTATTCGCCCACACCGCTGATCGATGCCGCCATGCAGGAACGCGTGATGGCCGAGATCATCCTGCCCACGCTTGCCGGCATGCGGCAGGAGGGCAGCCCCTTCAAGGGCATCCTCTATGCGGGCCTGATGATCGGAAAGAACGGCCCGCAGCTCATCGAATACAACGTGCGTTTCGGCGACCCGGAAACCCAGGTGCTGATCCCGCGCCTCAAATCCGACCTGCTGCCCGCGCTGATCGCGTCGGCCGACGGCGGGCTCGACCGCTTCCAGCTGCGCTGGCACGACGACACGGCCCTGTGCGTCGTCATGGCGGCCGAGGGCTATCCCGAAACACCGCGCAAGGGTACGGAAATCCGCGGGCTGCCGGAAGCTGCCAAGGTGCCGGACGTCGTGGTCTTCCATGCCGGCACCAAACAGGACGGGGCACGCGTGCTTGCCTATGGCGGGCGCGTGCTGGGCATCGTCGGGCGCGGCAAGGATGCAAAGGCCGCGCAGGCGCGCGCTTACGAAGCGGTCGACAGGATCGACTGGCCCGAGGGTTTCTGCCGGCGCGACATCGGCTGGCAGGTCGCCGGCAAGCGATGAGTGTGGCCTACACCCACGAGGCGCCGCCCGCACCGGGGGTCACGCTGGAAATCCAGCCGGGCCTGCGCTGGGTGCGCATGCCGCTGCCCTTTCCGCCCGATCACATAAATCTCTGGCTGCTCGACGACGGCGAGGCGGGCACGGCCATCGTCGATACCGGGCTCGCGCGCGAGGACACCAAGGCGCACTGGCTGGCGGCGTTGGGCGACGACACGGTCAGCCGCGTCATCTGCACGCATTTCCATCCCGACCATATGGGCCTCGCCGCGTGGCTGTGCGAGCGCTTCGCGGTCGAGCTGTGGACCACGCTTGGCGAATACTACACCGCGCGCGCGATCCACGCGCAGGGCTCGCCCGCGGACGTCGCGCACAAGGTCGCGTTCTACACCGCCAACGGGATCGGCCCCGATGCGATCGGCCCGTTCGCAACGCCTGAGAACATCTACCGGCGCGGCGTGCCGGAACTGCCGGCCCATTATCGCCGCATCCATTCCGACACGAAGCTGCGCGTCGGCAGCGAAGACTGGCAGCCCATCGTCGGGCGCGGCCACTGCCCCGAGCATGCATGCCTGTGGTCGCCGACGCGCGGCATCCTGATCGGCGGCGACATCCTGTTGCCGCGCATCACGCCCAATATCGGCGTGTGGCCGGCCGAGCCGATGGCGAATCCGTTGCGCGACTATCTCGCCTGCCTCGACGGGTTCGCAACCCTGCCGGCCGACACGCTCGTACTTCCCGCCCACGGCTTCCCCTATCGCGGCGTGCACGGGCGCATCGCCGACATCCGCGCGCATCACGAGGAACGGCTCGATACGCTGCGCGCCGCGATGGCGGCACGCAGCGAGGGTCTCAGCGGCGCCGACTGCTTCACGATCCTGTTCCGCCGCGAGATCGGCCCGCACAACATGGGCCTTGCGATGGGCGAAGCGCTCGCCCACCTGCACCTGCTCGAAAGCCGCGGGCAGGCGCATCGCCGGGCGGATGGTGCCGGCGTGTGGCGATTCCGCATTGCTTGATTGTATGTAGTGACGTCACTATAATGACGTCCATGAAGTCCATCGGTGCTCGCGAGGCAAACCAGAAATTTTCCCGCCTTCTCGGCGCAGTTGAAGCGGGTGCAAGCGTGACCATTACACGGCGCGGCCGCGCCGTGGCGCGGATCGTGCCGGTCGGTCGGGCGGACGACGACGCGCACGCGGCGGCGCGGGCGCGTCTGCGCGCGGCGATGGCGGGCGGTTGGCCGATGGGTGGGCGCAAGCCGACCGAAGACGAGCGTCGCGGTCGTTGAGCTTCACGCTCGATACCAACGTGCTGGTCTATGCGTTCGATACGCAAGCCGATGCGCGCGGCACAGCGGCGCGGGCACTGATCGAGGCGCTGGCGGGCGGCGGCGCTTTCCTCGCGTTGCAGACGCTCGCCGAGACGGCGAACGTGCTGCTGCGGCGCAGGGTGCCGCCGACACGGGCGATGGAATATGTCGCGGCGCTCGACGAAAATTTCAGCGTCGAGCCGGCGACGGGTGCCGATCTGACGGAAGCGCTGAAGGCCGTGAAGGTGCACAAGCTCGCATTCTGGGATGCGATGCTGTGGGCGACGTGCCGACGCGCGGGTGCAACGACCTTGTTTACCGAAGACATGCAGGACGGGCGCACGCTATCGGGCGTGCGTTTCGTCAATCCGTTCGCGGCGAAGAACGCGCGCTACCTGCCTTAGCGCCGTGCCCGGAAGAATTCGCGCAGCTGTTCGGAAGCCGCGGACTCGCTTATCCCGCCATAAAGCTCGGGGCTGTGGTTGCACCCCTGTTGGGCGAAGATGCGCGGACCGTTCTCCACGCCGCCGGCCTTGGGATCGGACGCCGCCCAGTAGAGCCGGCGCAGGCGGGCGAACGCGATCGCCTGCGCGCACATCGGGCAGGGCTCGAGCGTGACATAGAGGTCGAGCCCGTCGAGCCGCTTGGCCCCGAGCTTGGCGGCCGCCGCGCGGATTGCCAGCATCTCGGCATGCGCCGTGGGGTCGTTGTCGCGTTCGACCCGGTTGTGCGCCCGGGCGACGACCGCGCCGGTCGCCCCGTCGACCAGAACGGCCCCCACCGGCACTTCGCCGGCCTTTGCCGCGTCGGCCGCCTCGGCCAGCGCCATGTCCATGAATTCGTTCGCCATCCCCCAAGCGTTTACGCCGGAATCGCCGCCGTGATAAGAGGGTCCTCATGAAACGTCCCCGCATCGGCATCACCCTCGACTCCGAACCCGCCGGCGGCTGGTCCAAGATGCCGTGGTATGCGCTGCGCCAGAACTACTGCGGTGCGGTCGCCGACGTGGGCGGCCTGCCGCTGCCGCTGCCGCACGAACCGGAACTGGCCGATTCCTATCTCGACGGGCTCGACGGCCTGCTGATCACCGGCGGGGCCTTCGACGTCGACCCCGCCCTGTTCGGCGACACGACCAAGCATTCGACCGTCAAGACCAAGGACCGGCGCACCGCCTTCGAGCATGCGATCGTCAAGGGGGCGCTTGCGCGCGACCTGCCGATCCTCGGCATCTGCGGCGGCGAGCAGCTGCTGAACGTGGCACTCGGCGGCACGCTGCACCAGCATGTGCCCGATGCTTACCCGAACGGCCTCGCGCACGAGCAGCCCAATCCGCGCACCGAGCCGGGCCACGCGGTCGATGTCGTGCCCGGCACGCTGCTGCACCGCGTGGTCGGGGCCACGCGCATGAATGTCAATTCCGCACACCACCAGGCGGTCAAGGATGTCGGCCCCGGCGTGGTCGTCAACGCCAAGGCGCCCGACGGCGTGATCGAGGGGATCGAGCACACGGGCCGGCGCTTCTGCCTCGGCGTGGAATGGCATCCGGAATATTCGATCGATCCGGGCGACGGGGCGATCTTCGTGGCCTTCATCAAGGCGTGCGCCAAGTGAGCGAGGAAGAAGCCGGCGGCGAACGCGTCGCCAAGGTCATCGCGCGCGCCGGTCTCTGCTCGCGCCGCGAGGCCGAAGTGCTGATCGAGCAGGGCCGCGTCCTCGTCAACGGCCAGAAGCTGCACCGGGCGGCCCACAACGTGAAGCCGGGCGACGAGATCGTCGTCGACGGCAAGAAGCTGCCTGCCAGCGAGCGGCCGCGCCTGTTCCGCTTCCACAAGCCGCGCGAAGTGCTCGTCGCCACGCGCGATCCGCAAGGCCGGCGCACGATCTATGACGGCATGCCCGCCCACCTGCCGCGGCTGATGCCGGTCGGGCGGCTCGACTACAACTCCGAAGGGCTGCTGCTCCTCACCAACGACGGGGCGATCAAGCGCTACCTCGAGCTGCCGGCCTCGGGCCTCGTGCGGCGCTATCGCGTGCGCGTCTACGGCACGCCCGATCCCGACCGGCTCGACCGGCTCAAGAACGGCATTTCCATCGACGGCGTGCAGTACGGCTCGATCGACGCGCGCATCGACGGCAAGACCGAGGGCAAGAACGCCTGGCTCCTCTTCTCGCTGACCGAAGGCAAGAACCGCGAAGTCCGCCGCGTGTGCGAGCAGCTGGGCCTGCAGGTCAACCGGCTGATGCGCACCGACTATGGCGTCTTCGGGCTCGAGCGGCTGCCGCGCGGCGGGATCGAGGAAGTGGGACCGGGCGAACTGCGCAAGACGCTGGGGGCGCTGGCCGGCCCCGCGCAGAAGAAGGGCAAGCCCGCCGCATGAGGACGCCGATGCATCTCGACGATTTCAAGGTCGGCGACGTGATGAAGGGCGGCTCGCTGACGGTCGATGCCGCCGCGATCAAGGAATTCGCCGGCAAGTACGATCCGCAGGTCTTCCATCTCGACGAGGAAGCCGCCAAGGCGACGTTCTTCGGCGGGCTTGCCGCCAGCGGCTGGCACACGGCCGCCCTCACGATGCGCCTGATCGTCGAGACGGGCATTCCCGTCGCCGGCGGCGTGATCGGGGCGGGCGGGACGATCAACTGGCCCAAGGCGCTGCGCCCGGGCGAGACGATCCGGCTGGAATGCGAGATCCTCGACGTGCGCCCGTCGAAGTCGCGGCCCGACCGCGGCATGGTCAAGGTGCGCTTCACCACCTACGACAGCACGGGCGACATCGTCCAGGTGCTGGTCGCCGATCTCGTGGCAACAAGGCGGACCGCATGAAGGCCGACAAGAGCGCCGGCACCATCCATATCGTCGCCGGGCAGTGGCGGGGTCGCAAGCTCGCCGTCCCCGAGGGCGACGCGATCCGCCCGACCGGTGAGCGCCAGCGCAAGGCGCTGTTCGACATTCTCGGCCACGGGCGGTTCGCCCCCGGCGGCGTGTCGTGCCTGCAGGAGGCGCATGTGCTCGACATGTTCGCAGGTACAGGTGCGTTGGGCCTCGAAGCCTTGTCGCGCAACGCGGCGACGTGCGTCTTCATCGACCGGGCACCGGCCGCCAAGCGCACGATCGAGGCGAACGTGAAGTCGCTGGCGGCGGGGCCGCGCACGCGATTCGTGGCCGCAGACGCAACGAAGCTGCCGGCCGCACCGCCGGCCCCGTGGGCGCCGGCGGGTCTCGTCTTCCTCGATCCGCCCTACCAGTCGGGGCTCGGCACGGCCGCCCTCGAAGATCTCGCCGCGCGCGGCTGGCTCGCTGCCGGTGCCGTGTGTGTGGTCGAGCTTGCGTTGGACGAAGCATTCGAACCGCCGGCCGGCTATGCGCAGGTCGACAGCCGCAGCTACGGCAAGACGAAATTCGTGTTCCTTTCCTTCGGGGCCTGACGATGGCGCTGATCCAGTACCTGACCCGCATCCAGTTCGACTACGGCGCCCTCGATACGCTGGCGGCCGAGCTCGCATTGATCGGCGCCAAACGCCCGCTGGTCGTCACCGACAAGGGCGTGGTTGCCGCAGGCCTGCTTGCGCGCGTGCTGGCGAAGCTGGGGCTGGAGCCGGCCGGCGTGTTCGACGGCACGCCGTCGAACCCGACCGAGGAAGCGGCCCTTGCCGCCATCGCGCAGTTCAAGGCGGCGAAGGCCGATTGCTGCATCGGGCTTGGCGGCGGTTCGTCGATGGATCTCGCCAAGGTCGTAGCACTTGGTGCGACTCACGAAGGCCCGCTCGTGCGCTATGCGGCCATCGAGGGCGGCGTGCCCCGCATCGGTGCGCATATCGCCCCGAGTATTGCGATCCCGACGACGGCGGGCACGGGCTCCGAGGTCGGGCGCGGGGCGATCCTCGTCTTCGCCGACGGACGCAAGCTCGGCATCGTGTCGCCGTTCCTGATCCCGCGTGTCGCGGTGTGCGATCCCGAACTCACGCTCGGCCTGCCGGCGGGGCTCACGGCCGCGACCGGCATGGATGCGCTTGCCCACTGCATCGAGACGTTCCTTGCCCCCGCGATCAACCCGCCGGCCGAGGCGATCGCGCTGGATGGTGCGGTGCGTGTGGTCAAGCATCTCGAGCGCGCGGTCAAGGATGGCAGGGACCGCGACGCGCGCTGGCACATGATGATGGGTGCCATGCAGGGGGCGATGGCGTTCCAGAAGGGACTGGGGGCGGTGCACGCGCTCTCGCACCCGCTGGGCAGCCTCAAGGACCTCAACCTGCATCACGGCACGCTCAACGCCATCGTGATGCCGGCCGTGCTGCGTTTCAACGAGAGTGCGACGGGCGACAAGTACGTGCGCCTGCGCGTCGCATTGGGTTTGGCGGCCGACGCGAAGCTCGACGCGTTCGTGGCCGATCTCAACGCGCGGCTGGGCCTGCCGTCGGGGCTGAAGGCGATGGGCGTGGACCGCGCGCGCTTCGCAGGATTGATCCCGCACATCCTCGCCGACCACACGGCCGCGACCAACCCGCGCAAGCTGGATGCGGCGGCCGCGCAGATGCTGCTGGAAGAATCATTCTAGCGGAAACACCCTCACCCTAGCCCTCTCCCGCAAGCGGGAGAGGGGATGCGCGGTGCGGCTCCCTCTCCCCGAAGGGGAGAGGGCGGGGGTGAGGGTCAGTACGCGAACTCGTCGTAGATCGGCTTGACGCTGCCGCCCCACGCACCGTGGAAGCGGGCGAGCTTGAGTTCGGCCGGCGTGGTGCCGCTGTCGACGATCTGCTGCAGCGGGTTGAGGAAGTGGGTCTCGTCGCCGTCGCCCATGCGGTTGAAGCGGCCGCGCGCGGCAAGGCCCTTGCGGGCGATGGCGACCATCTCGCGCGCGATATCCAGCACCGTGCCCTTGCGGAACGGCGCCTTGAGCGCCAGGCGGGGCACGTCGCGGCGCATCGCCTGCATCTCGTCGACGGTCCAGTCCTTGACGAGGTCCCAGGCCGCATCCAGTGCAGACTGCTCGTAGAGCAGCCCGACGAACAGGGCCGGCAGCGCACACAGGCGGTTCCACGGGCCGCCGTCGGCCCCGCGCATCTCGAGATACTTCTTGAGGCGCACTTCGGGGAACGCGGTCGTCACGTGGTCGGCCCAGTCGCCGGTCGTGGCGTCGCCCGCACCCAGATCCTTGTATTCGCCGGCCATGAACTTGCGGAACGAGCGGCCGGCGGCGTCGATGTATTTCCCGTCGCGATAGACGAAGTACATCGGCACGTCGAGCAGCCAGTCGACATAGCGCTCGTAGCCCATGTCGGCGTCGAACACGAACGGGAGCAGGCCGCAGCGGTCGGGGTCGGTGTCGGTCCACATCTGGCTGCGGTAGCTCAAGAACCCCGACGGCTTGCCTTCGAGGAAGGGCGAGCTTGCGAAGATCGCGGTCGCGGCGGGCTGCAGGGCCAGCGACGCGCGATACTTCTTCACCATGTCGGCTTCGCTGGCGAAGTCGAGATTGACCTGCACCGTGCAGGTGCGGAGCATCATGTCGAGCCCCATCGATCCGCGCTTGGGCATGTAGTCGCGCATGATCTGGGTGCGGCCCTTGGGCATCCAGTGCATCTCGTCGCGCCGCCATTCGGGCGCGAAGCCCATGCCGAGCATGCCCACGCCGATCTCGGCGGCGACGGTCTTGCACTCGACCAGATGCTGGTTGGTCTCGTCGCAGGTCTGGTGGATGTTGTCGAGCGGGGCGCCCGACAGCTCGAACTGGCCGCCCGGTTCCAGCGTGATCGAACACAGGCCCTTCAGCAGGGCGATGGGCTTGCCGTTCTCCTCGACCGGGTTCCAGCCGAAGCGCGTCAGCCCCTCGATCATCGCGCGCACGCTGGCCTTCTGGCCCTCGTAGGGCAGCGGCTTGTGGCCGTCGAGCGTGAAGAGGAACTTCTCGTGCTCGGTGCCGATGCGCCAGTCGGCTTTCGGCTTCTCGCCCGAGGCGATCCAGTCGACGAGCTGGCGCTTGCCGGTGATGACTTCACCGCGGGAGGTCGGAGGTGCGGACATTCGGTATTCCCGGACTTCGTTTTTATGACGGCGCGAAGCGCGGCTTGAAATCCGCGCCCGGTGCGAGCGACTGGAACACCGCGAGGGCCGCGATGGCGGCGGTGTCCGCGCGCAGCACGCGCGGTCCCAGTCCCACCGACCTAACTTCGGGATGTTTGCGCAGCATTTCAAGTTCCTCGGCCGCGAAACCGCCTTCGGGTCCGGTCAGAATGGCCCACGGTTTTGTAAGGTCTTCGCGCGCGAGAACCCTGGCGATGGCTTCCCCGCCGCCGCCTTCGTCGCACAGCACGATGCCGCGGCCCTTGGGCCAGTCCGCGATCGCCTTTGCGAGCGGGACGCAATTGCGGATCTCGGGCACGCTGAGCCGCTCGCTCTGCTCGGACGCCTCGATGGCCGTGGCAAGCAGACGGTCCGCGTTGACGCGCTCCACGTTCGTATGGCGCGTGATGACGGGCCAGAGTGCGGAGACGCCAAGCTCGGTCGCCTTCTCGGCGACGAAATCCAGATGCGCGCGCTTGATGGGGGCGAAGACGAGCCACAAATCGGGCTCGGGGCCGGGCTTGCGCCTTTGCCCGCGCATCGCGAGATCGACGCTGTGCTTGCCGTACTCCGCGATCTCGGCGGCATGTTCGCCGTCGCGCGCGTTGAACAGGGCGACGAGGCTGCCCGCCGGCAGGCGCAGCACGTTGCGAAGATAGTGCGCGGGCCCGCCTTCCAGGCGCACGCCCGCAGCCGAAAGGTCCGCGGGCGCATGGAGGCGCGCGCGCGGCCGGGCCGGGGTGCTGGACGCAGGCTCCTTGGGCATGGGATCGTGCTAGCACATGACCGATACGGCGCAAACTGCGGCAAGCGACATCCCCAAGGGCGGCTGGGTCGACCGGTTCCTGCCGCGTGGCTGGCGCCCCTATGCGCGGCTGTCGCGGCTCGACCGGCCCATCGGCACGTGGCTGCTGCTGTTCCCGTGCTGGTGGTCGATCCTGCTTGCCCGGCCCGCGTTGGGCGATGCCGCGTGGCTCTTCGCGCTGTTCGGGCTGGGGGCCCTGGTGATGCGCGGGGCCGGCTGCACCTACAACGATCTGGTCGACCGCGAGTTCGACGCGGCCGTCGCGCGCACCGCCGACCGGCCGATCCCGTCGGGCCAGGTCAGCGTGCGCGCCGCGATCGTCTGGCTCGTCGCCCAGCTCGGGCTCGGGCTCGTCATCCTTCTCCAGCTCAATCTCTTCTCCATCGGTCTGGGCGTCGCCTCGCTCGTGCTCGTCTTCACCTATCCGCTGATGAAGCGCGTGACGTGGTGGCCGCAGTTCTTCCTCGGGCTCGCCTTCAACTGGGGGGCCTTGATGGGCTATGCGGCCGTCGCCGGCGGCCTCGATGCCGCCCCGCTGCTGCTCTATCTTGCCGGCATCTTCTGGACGCTCGGCTACGACACGATCTATGCGCACCAGGACAAGGAGGACGATGCACTCATCGGCGTGAAGTCCTCCGCCCGCCGGCTGGGTGCGCGCACGGTGCCGGCGCTCTATTTCTTCTACGGCGCCACGATGATCGTGCTCGCGATCGTCGGCGAGAAGGCGGGGCTCGCAACCGCCTATGCCGTCGCGTTGGCGCTGGGGGCCGCCCAGCTTGTCTGGCAGGTGAAGGCGGGCAATATCGACGATCCGGCGGACTGTCTTGCGAAATTCAGGTCGAACCGTCTCTTCGGCTGGCTGGTGCTTGCCGGGATCGGGTTCGGCGCCTTGTGAACGAAGACCGCGCCGCGTTCATCCGCGCCCAGACGCGCCTCATGGCTCCGCCGCTTGTCCCCGAAATCCGCCTGCATCTTGCGGCGCGCGCGACCGATTTGTGGGAAGCGACCGAAGCGAAGCTCGAAGCGACCGGCCTGCCGCCGCCCTACTGGGCGTTCGCCTGGCCGGGCGGGCGCGCACTTGCCCGGCTGCTGCTCGACCGGCCGGAACTGGCCCGCGGCAAACGCGTGCTCGATTTCGCCGCCGGATGCGGGATCGCGGGCATCGCGGCGGCCCTGTCGGGGGCAAGCGCCGCGACCGCCAGCGAGATCGACGATTTCGCCGGAACCGCGATGGAACTCAACGCGGCGGCCAACGGTGTCGTGCTCCACGTGCGACTCGACGACGTGACGGCCCTCGACCCGCCGCCCGTGTACGACCTGATCCTCGCCGGCGACGTGTTCTACGAGAAGCCGATGGCGACGCGGATCTGGCCGTGGCTCAAGGCCCGCAAGGCCGAAGGTGCTGTCGTGCTCGTCGCCGATCCGGGGCGTGCCTATCTTCCGGGCAGCGGGCTTGCCGAGATCGCCTGCTACGACGTGCCGACCGATCTCGATCTCGAGGACCGCACGATCCGCACGACCCGCGTGCTGACGGTCGAGTGAGAGGGCCGGCGAATGAGAGACGTGGCGCAAGCGCCACAGGTGCGGCGAAAGAATCACGCGACGCATCGATGCGCTCTGGCGGGCGGTACATGCGTGCCCCTATAGTCGATTCCATGCCAAGCGACACATCGCCGGAATCCGCCGGCCCCGAAATCTACGAGCGCATCTACAAGCTTTTCACGGCCCCGGTCTCCGCGTTCGACTGCGGTGCACGCTGTGCGGCCCACAATGGCGGCACGCCGGTCTGCTGCTCGACCGATGATGCGATCCCCATCGTCGACAAGCACGAATGGTCGGTGCTGAAGGGCCGCAGCGATCTGTGGCGCGAGTTCGTGCCGCCCGACAAGGCGACCGAGAAGGAACTTTCCGACCTGCACGCCGACTGCACGGCGATCGAGTGCAAGGGGGCCGCGTTCTGCGAGCGCGACAACCGCTCGATGTCGTGCCGGACCTTCCCGTTCTTCCCCTACATCACGCGCGAGGGCGACTTCGTCGGCATGTCGGTCTTCTGGTCGTTCGAGGACCGCTGCTGGGTGCAGTCGCAGCTGCAGATCGTCAACCAGCGCTTCCTCGACGAGTTCGTCGCCGCCTACGAGATGCTGTTCGCGGTCGATAGGGACGAGTTCGCCGCCAACCGCGACCATTCGGCCAGCATGCGCCGCATCTTCGCGCGCCGCAGCCGCCCGATCCCGCTGATCGGCCGCGACGGCCGGCTCTACAAGGTGACGCCGCGCGAGCACCTGATCGTGCCCGCGCGCTTCACCGAGTTCGGCCGCTGGGGCCATTACAAGGACGAGGCCGCCGCCATCCCCGCCGCCAACTGGGCGAAGACCGATCCCCGCGCGATCGAGGGCCTCGACCTGCCGGTGCAGGCGCAGGC
>CAYQDN010000040.1:0-22823 GCA_964416335.1 uncultured Azospirillum sp. | reverse complement strand
CGAAGACCGATCCCCGCGCGATCGAGGGCCTCGACCTGCCGGTGCAGGCGCAGGCAGCGGACTAGGCGTAGAAGAACGTCCCCAGCACGACCCAGCGCGCGGCGTTGCGTCCCTTGCCTTCGAGCGGCGTGGTGTAGTGCCAGAAGGGCAGGCGATAGGCCGTCACGCCGCCGGGGACCGCGACGTCGATGGTCTCGGTCAGGTGTCCGGCCTTCGCATAGACCAGCAATTGCCGCGTGGTGCCGCCGCCCGCGAAGGTCAGGTGGAAATCGAAATAGCCGTCCTTGGCGCGCGGCTCTTCCGGGTGATGGTCGGTGTGCGGGCCCGAATAGTCGCCGGGCGCATAGCGCAGCACCTGCCGCCCGAACGCGGGATCGAGCGCCCGGCCCGCGAGCTTCGCGGCGAACGCGATATAGCTTGGCGAACGCATCATGTCGGTGAGGCCGATCTCGCCGGCGATGCGCGTCGCCTTCGTGCGCGCGGCGTCGATGTCGGCGGTCGAGACGCGCACGGTCTTGGGCAGCCGCTCCTGGTAGTTGCGCGTCTGGCCGGTGATCGATTCGGGCGGGATCGCGTGTTCCATCGGCCGCAGGACGGGGCGCAAGGTCCGCTCGAGGAGTGCGAAGGCCGCTTTCGCCTTGACCGGATCGATCAGGCCGGCATCGGCCAGGAACGGATCGGCCGGCGGGCCGGCGAAGCGGCGGCCGCGTGGGGAAAGCAGATCGGCGAATTCGGCAGGAAAGCGGCGCATGGGGCCCGCGACACTACGCGGACGCGGGCCCCGCGCTCAATACTCAGTTCCGGACTCAGTTCTGGCCGGGGCGGAACGCCTCGGGATGGAAGATGTCCTGCCACTGCGAGGGCGCCTGCTTGAGCGTGCCGACCCGAGCCATGAAATCGAGCCACGTCTTCACGCCGACGGGCACGGTCGTGTACTTGTTCGCCGGGTCCTCGAGGATCTCGAGGATGTCCTCGATGCTCGCCTTGTCCTTCGAGATGCGCAGGTAGTTCTCCGCCGCCCAGCGCTTGTCCTTGACGATGTGCGCGGTCGTCTCGTCGAGGGCGGCGAGGAACACGGCGACGACCTTCGGGTTCTGCTCGCGGAACTTGGTCGAGGCGCCGAACGCGTTGAACGACCACGGGCCGCCGACGATCTCGTTGCTGGAGGCGATCTTGCGGATCCCCGGCGTCTTGAGCTGGCGGTAGGAGAAGGGCGGGGACGAGAAATTGGCCACGATCTCGGTCTGGCCGCCGACCATCGCAGCGGTGGCGTCGGGATGCGCCATCGAGACCGTGAGGCCGTCGAGCCTGGCCCATTCGGCTTCGCCGTAGAGCTTGGCCGCCGCCATCTGCAGCAGGATCGCCTGGTTGGCGACCTTCACGGCCGGCAACGCGATCCGGTCGTTGGCGGTGAAATCCTTGATGGCGTTGATGCCGGGCTTGCGCACCGTCAGCACGAGGTCGATGACGTTGAGCCCGGAGAGGCCCTTCACGTCGAGGCGGCCGCGCGTGCGGTCGGCGATCAGGGCAAGGCCCGGCAGGCCGAGCGAAGCGATGTCGAGCGTGTCGGAGAGGAGGGCCTCGATCATCACGTCGGATGAGCGGAAGGTGCTCCACTCGACCTTGAGCTTCACGCCCTGCGCCTTGGCGTGCTGCTCGATCGTGCCGAGATCCTCCATCAGGATCTGCTGCAGGTAGCCGATGCCGAACTGTTTGGCGACCCGGAGCGTATCGACCTCGGCCGCGGCCGGGCGTGAAAGGCAGGCGAGCACGGCCAGTGCAAATGCAGCGAGAACCCGCATCGTTTCCCTCCCCGTTCAGGCGCGGCATTTTTGCCGTCGCGTGTGTATCTTGTAGGATAGCACGAAGGCCGCACCACCCTATATAGTCGCGGCCATGCCCTACGCCTCGCTGCGCGACTTCATCGAACGCCTTGAAAAGGCCGGCCGTCTCGTCCGGGTTTCGGAACCCGTCTCGACCGTGCTGGAGATGACCGAAATCCAGACCCGCCTGCTCGCCGAGGGGGGCCCTGCCGTGCTGTTCGAGAAGCCGGTGAAGGCCGACGGCACGCTGTCGCCCATCCCCGTCCTCGTCAACCTGTTCGGCACGGTCGAGCGCGTGGCCTGGGGCATGGACCGCGAGCCCCACCAGCTCAAGGAGGTGGGCGAAACGCTCGCCTTCCTGCGCCAGCCGCAGCCGCCCGAGGGCTGGCGCGAGGCACTGGAACTTGTCCCGCTCGCCAAGACCGTGATGTCGATGAAGCCGTCGACCCGCATGCTGGGTACGGCCCCGTGCCACGAAGTGGTGCTGACCGGCGACCGGATCGATCTCGCGTCGCTGCCGGTGCAGACCTGCTGGCCGGGCGAGCCCGCACCCCTGATCACCTGGCCGCTGGTCGTCACGAAGGGCCCGAGCGACGCCCGCGAGGACGGCTTCAATCTCGGCATCTACCGCATGCAGGTGACGGGCCGGAACACGACGCTGATGCGCTGGCTCAAGCATCGCGGTGGGGCCCAGCACCACCAGCGCTGGAAGAAGGCCGGCCGGACCGAGCCGTTCCCGGCGGCCGTCGTGCTCGGGGCCGATCCCGGCACGATCCTCGCGGCGGTCACGCCCGTGCCCGAGACGCTGTCGGAATACCAGTTCGCCGGCCTGCTGCGCGGCAAGCGCGTCGACCTCGTCGACTGCAAGACGGTGCCGCTGAAGGTGCCGGCCGAGGCCGAGATCGTCCTCGAAGGCCATGTCAGTCTCGACGATTACGGCGACGAAGGCCCCTACGGCGACCACACCGGCTATTACAATTCGGTCGAGCGGTTTCCGGTTTTTACGATTTCCGCCATCACGATGCGCCGGGATCCGATCTATCTCTCGACCTTCACCGGCCGGCCGCCGGACGAACCCTCGGTGCTGGGCGAAGCGCTCAACGACGTGTTCGTGCCGCTGCTGCGCCAGCAGTTCCCCGAGATCGTCGATTTCTGGCTGCCGCCGGAAGGCTGCTCGTACCGCATCGCCGTCGTGTCGATGAAGAAGGCGTATCCGGGCCACGCCAAGCGCGTGATGATGGGCGTGTGGAGCTATCTGCGCCAGTTCATGTACACCAAGTGGGTCATCGTCGTGGACGACGACATAAACGCGCGCGACTGGAAGGACGTCATGTGGGCGGTCTCCACGCGCATGGACCCGGCGCGCGACGTGACGCTCGTGGAAGGAACGCCCATCGACTATCTCGACTTCGCCAGCCCCGAAAGCGGCCTTGGCTCCAAGATCGGTCTCGACGCCACGAACAAGTGGCCGCCCGAGACCAAACGCGAATGGGGCGAGAAGATCCGCATGTCCGACGACGTGGTGCGCACCGTGACCGGGAAATGGTCGAAGCTCGGCCTGCCGGGCTCGGGCAAGGCGATCTGGAAGTGACGCGCATCCGCACGGTCTTCGCCGCGTTCCTTCTGTTCGCCGCACCCGCATCCGCCGCCGACATCAGTCGCATGGCGCCGTTCCTCGACGTGCAGGGGATCGTCGAAGGCGACGTGACGCTTGCGGGCGGACGCATCAATGTCGAGGCGGAGATTTCGGGCGATCTGGTGCTGACCGGCGCTACCGTCGGCATCGGTGCCGCGACGAAAGTCGCGCGCAACGCCTTCATCTTCGCCGAAGCGATCGCGATGGGCGGGGAATACGCGCAGCGCGTCTGGGCGGTGGGCAACGAGGTGGTGCTCGACCTGCGCAGTGCCGGCGACGTGTCGGTCGCGGCTTCGCACGTCGTCGTCGGGCCCAACGCGCGCATCGCCGGCAAGCTCAAGGTCTGGTCGGCGGATCCCGCCGAGATCGATCCGCGCGCGGTGATAACCGGCGGGGTCGAGCAGAATTCCGGCGGGGCCGGCAACGCGGTCGAAGCGCTGATGGGCTATATCGGCACGATCCTGCGCTGGATCTACAACGCGACGATGATCGTCGCGGCCCTCGCCATCGCGGGCTTCGCACCGGGATTCCTTGCCGGCGGTGCCGGCGAACTCGCCGCGCGACCCGTCGCGTGCGGGTTGTGGGGGATCGGGCTCGGGGTCGGCGTGCCGCTGCTCGCATTGTTCGCGGCGATCACGCTGATCGGCCTGCCCTTCGCGGGCACGCTGCTGCTGCTGTTCGCCCTCGCCCTTGCCGTGGGCTACATCGTCGCGGCCGGATTCGTCGGGCAGCTGGGGCTGCGCCTTGTCGGGCGCGCCGTGCAGCCGGCCGTGCTGTGGCGGCTCGGTGCGGTCCTTTTCGGGCTTGTGGCGCTGGCGGCACTCCGCCATATCCCTGCGGTGGGCGGCCCGGTCCTGTGGGCGGCCTTCCTGTTCGGTCTCGGCGCGCTCGCGCGCGAGACGCACCGCCGCCTGCGTTAGGAATCCCGATGACCGCGACGACCTCGACCCTCGATCTCCTCGGCGACCTGATCGCGCGCGCCAAGCGCGCGGGCGCCACCGCCGCCGACGCCGTGTTCGTCGAGGGCGTGTCGGTCAGCCATGCGCGCCGCCTGGGCAAGCTCGAGAAGCTGGAGCGCGCGGAGGGCCACGATCTGGGTCTGCGCGTGTTCGTCGGCCAGCGCCAGGCGATCGTGTCGTCGAACGACCGCTCGGCCAAAGCACTCGATCCGCTGGTCGAGCGCGCCGTCGCGATGGCCACCGCCGCCCCCGAGGATCCGTTCTGCGGCCTGGCCGATCCGGCCGACATCGCGCACGAATTCCCCGAACTCGACCTCGTCGATCCGGTCGAGCCGTCGGCCGAAGCGCTGATGGAACGCGCGCGCGCGGCCGAAGAGGCGGCGATGGCGGTCAAGGGCATCACCAATTCCGAGGGTGCGGAATCGAGCTGGGGGTCGAGCCGCGTGGCCCTCGTCGCGTCGAACGGGTTCGCGGCCGAATACGGCCGCTCGACGCATTCCTTCTCCGTCGCGGTCATCGCGGGCGAGGGGACGGGGATGGAGCGCGACTACGACTGGTCGTCGTGCCTGCACGCCGCCGACCTCGACGATCCCGCGAAGATCGGCAAGAGTGCGGCCGAACGCGCGATCCGCCGTCTCAACCCGCGCAAGATCGAGACCTGCAAGCTGCCCGTCGTGCTCGACCCGCGCGTGTCGGGCGGGATCGTGCGCCACCTCGCCAGCGCCATCAACGGTTCGTCGATCGCGCGCGGGACGAGCTTCCTCAAGTCGAAGATGGACGAGATGGTGTTCGGCCCCGGCATCACCATCGTCGACGATCCGTTCCGCAAGCGCGGCCTGTCGTCCAAGCCCGTCGACGGCGAGGGGATCGCACCAAAGCGCCGCGCGCTGATCGACAAGGGCCGGCTCACGACCTGGATCCTCGATCTGCGCTCGGCCCGCCAGCTCAAGCTCAAGTCGACGGGCCATGCCGCGCGCGGCACGACTTCGCCGCCCAGCCCGTCGACGACCAATCTCTACATGGAAGCCGGCAGCGTGAAGCGCGACACGATGATCGGCGAGATCGCGCGCGGGCTCTACATCACCGAGTTCATCGGCAGCGGCATCAACGGCGTGACCGGCGACTACAGCCGCGGGGCCGCCGGCTACATGATCGAGAACGGCGTGCTGACCTATCCGGTCAGCGAAGTGACGGTCGCGGGCAATCTCGTCGAGATGTTCAAGAACGTGACCGCGGCCGACGATCTCGTGTTCCGCTACGGCACCGATGCGCCCACGCTGCGCATCGACGGCTGCACGATCGCGGGAATCTGACGGCCGAACCGGTATGTCGTTAATCCGATTGGATTGATTGCCGGATCGGGCGGCGGTTTCCGCCTATCGGGATACCCGTTCGGCGCGCTTACGAAACGTTACAAATTGTCTGTAGCCGTATGCCGCCGCGCGGCATAGCCTCGTCGAACTGGCCAAGAAATGGCCATTCACGCGATGGAGAAACCCAGATGTCGGCAAGCCCGGTTTCAAATTCTGTTTCCACCAGCCTGCTCTCGGCGCTCGCGACGACCAAAGGCGTCGACAGGGATCATGACGGCGATGCCGGCGGATCCGAAGCAAAGGGCGCGGAAACGGCCGAATCTTCGCCGCCGCCGCCGGCACCCGAAGCGTCCGGGCGCGGCCGTGCGGTCGACGTGACGGCCTGAGCGTTCCAACCGGGAGATGGCATCATGTCTTCTTCGATCGGCTCCGGTTCCGCACTTTCGCAGTGGTACTCGCTGATCCGGACGCCCGAGGCGACCCGGGTCGACAAGTTCGCCAAGGATCCGCAGGTCATCAAGAGCGGGGAAGAATTCCAGTCGGCCGTCGCCAAGCTGCAGAAGCCGGAGGATCTGTTCTCGCCGCAGAACTACAAGACGCTGTCCTACATCATGACGGCATTCGGACTTGAATCGGAAGTCGGGAACACGGGCGAGATACGCCAGGTCCTGAATTCCGACCTGACGGATCAAAATTCGCTCGCCAACCGGCTCAACGATCCGCGCTACGCGGCGATGGCGCAGGCGCTCAACCTGAAGGCGGGCGGTCTCACGAACCTCAAGGACAGCTCGATCCAGGCCGGAATCGTTGCGCGCAACCAGCAGGAAAGCTACCAGGTCTCGCTCGGCCAGCAGAATCCGGCCTTGCGCGAAGCGCAGTATTTCATCGACAACATCGCGAACGTCAAAGACATCTACTCCGTGATGGGCGACCGGACGCTGCGCGACGTGGTATCGGGCGCGGGCAACATCCCTCTCGAAGAAGCCGTCCAGGACGTGACGTCGCAGGCGACGGTCTTTTCGAAGGCATTCGACGTTTCGCGCGCCAAGGACCCGAAATACATCGCGAGTTTCGTCCAGCGGTATCTTGCGAATGCCGATCTGAAGGCCGCCGGCAACGGCCAGACGGATCCGTCCGTGGCGCTTCTTTCCGGTGTTGCCGATCAGAGCGGCGGCAGCTTCGACCTGTCGCAGATATCCGGCATCAATCTGCTGATCTAGGGTCCGACCAGCCGGGCCGCATCCGGCAGGGATTCGAAGCGTGCGGGCAGATGGGCGATGATGTCGCCGTCGCCCTGCACGGGCTCGCCTTCCGGCCCCGGGATCTGCACGTCACGCGCGTCGAGGATCATCACGCGCGGATGGCGGGAAAGCGTGCCGGCGGCAAGGGCCGCCATGTAGCCGAGCGTGGCGCGCGGCCCCGGATCGAGGAACAGCACCACCTGGAATCCCGGCCGGTCGAGCCGCGCTTCGGGGGCCGCGACGAAGCGGCCGCCGTAATAGTGGCCGTTGCAAACGAGCACCGAGGCCGCACGGTGCGGCGTGCCGTCGACGACGACGTCGTAGAGACGCGGGGCGAACGCGAAGAGCTGGCCCAGCGTCTCGATCGCGTAGGCGCCCTTGCAGAGGATGCGCTTCAGGGCGCCCGAGACGCCGCGCACGACGTGCGCGTCGAACCCCACGCCCGCCATCATCGAGAAGCGCCGCCCGTTGACGATGCCGAGCGACACGGCGCGCGGGGCTCCGTCGAGCGCGGCCTCGGCGACCGCACGCGCCGCGCTGCCGAGGCCGAGCTCGTGCGCCAGCACGTTCGCCGTCCCCAGCGGCACGATGGCGAGCGGCAATGCCGATTGCGCCAGCCCGTTCAGCGCCTCGTTGATCGTGCCGTCGCCGCCGGCGACGACGAGGCGCTCGGTGCGCCCGTCCGTGGCGGCCGCGCGCGCCATCGTCTCGGCATGGCCGCGCGCCGTCGTCGGCTCCAGCCGGATCGAGGCACCCCGCTGTTCGAGCGTTTCGAGGACGCGCGACAGGAAGCGGCGACGGCGCCGGCCGGCGATCGGGTTGTAGATCACGAGCAGCCGCGGCGGCGTGTCGGATGACATTTTCGTGACGCTTTCAGGATGTTTCATGGAAATTATTTGCAACCTAAGTTTCACTTATCCCGATTACCATAAAAACAATATACAGGGCACAAGAAGTTCGCCGCATCCACATCTGGAGGCCGATCCGTGGGGTACGAGGGACTCTTCGCACGCAACGCCAGCCTGTCATCTCCCGACGGGCTCGACCGGGGCGCGCCTGCACCGCCCGAACCCGAAGCGCGCCACTGGCGGACGATCTGGCTCTCCGACATCCATCTCGGCACGCCGGGCTGCAAGGCGGATTTCCTGCTCGACTTCCTGCGCCACAACGAGTCGGACGAACTCTATCTCGTGGGCGACATCGTCGACGGCTGGCGGCTGAAGCGCAGCTGGTTCTGGCAGCAGTCGCACAACGACGTGGTGCAGAAGCTGCTGCGCAAGGCGCGCAAGGGGACGCGCGTCGTCTACGTGCCCGGCAACCACGACGAGATGCTGCGCGACTATCTCGACCTGCATTTCGGCGGCGTGCATGTGGTGGGCGAGGCGGTGCACACGACCGCCGACGGGCGCAGGCTGCTCGTCATCCACGGCGACGCGTTCGACGGCATCGTGCGCTACGCGCGCTGGCTCGCCTTCCTGGGCGACCATGCCTACAGCCTCGCCCTCTGGATCAACGGCTGGTTCAACCGCGCGCGGCGCGCACTCGGCCTGCCCTACTGGTCGCTGTCGGCCTGGCTCAAGCACAAGGTCAAGAACGCGGTCAAATACATCGACGATTTCGAGGTGGCGCTGGCGGGCGAGGCGCGCAAGCGCGGGCTCGACGGCGTGGTGTGCGGCCACATCCACAAGGCCGAGATCCGCGACATCGACGGGATCGCGTACCTCAACGACGGCGACTGGGTGGAGAGCTGTACGGCCCTCGTCGAGGACTGGGACGGCACCTTGCGCATCCTGCATTGGGCGGACGTGCGCGCATTCGACATGCTGGAGGCGGCACCATGACGGCAGCGTTGGCGCTCGATATCGCGGCTTCACCCGACCGGCGCAAGGCGATGCGCATCGCCCTCGTCACCGACGCGTGGCGCCCGCAGGTGAACGGCGTGGTGCGCACGCTGACCGAGACGAAGCGCGAGCTCGAGGCCGCCGGCCATACGGTCGAGATGATCGCTCCCGAGCGCTTCACGACCTTCCCGTGCCCCACCTATCCCGAGATCCGGCTGTCGCTTGCCGGATCGGGAAGCGTGGGCCGCCTCGTCGATGCGTTCGCACCCGACGCCGTGCATATCGCGACCGAAGGGCCGCTCGGCTGGGCCGCGCGCGCCGCGTGCCTGGCGCGCCGGCTTCCCTTCACGACCGCCTACCACACGCGCTTTCCGGAATACGTGCAGGCGCGCGTGGGCGCACCGCTGTCGTGGAGCTATGCCGTCCTGCGCCGGTTCCATTCGCCGGCCAGCCGCGTGATGGTGCCCACGCAGACCGTGAAGACGGATCTGGAGACATGGGGCTTCCGCAACGTCGTGCTGTGGACGCGCGGCGTGGATCTCGAACTCTTCAGGCCCGGCCCGCGCGACCGGCTTGCGACCAAGCCGCCGATCTTCGTCTATGTCGGGCGCGTGGCGGTCGAGAAGAACGTCGAGGCGTTCCTCGCCCTCGACCTGCCCGGTTCCAAATGGGTGGTGGGCGAGGGGCCGGCGATGGCCGCACTCAAGACGCGCTATCCCGAGGCAAGCTACCTTGGCGTGCTGCAGCAGAAGGAACTGGCCGCGGTCTATTCGGCCGCCGACGTGTTCGTCTTCCCGTCGAAGACCGACACGTTCGGGCTGGTGCTGCTCGAGGCGATGGCCTGCGGCACGCCGGTCGCAGCCTACCCGGTGACGGGCCCGCTCGACGTGCTGGGCGACGTGCCGGCTGCCGTCGCGGGCGGGGCGATGGACGGGGATCTGCGCGTGGCATGCCTCAAGGCGCTGGAAATCCCGCGCGTGCTCGCGCGCGCGCACGCCGAGCGCTATTCGTGGGCCGAGTGCGCGCGCCAGTTCGCCGAGCACTTGCGCCCGCGCGAAGGCTAGAGCGTCGAGAAGTCGATATCCGGTGTGTAGTCGCGGCCCGGCACGTCCTTCACGATCGCCTGCCCGCACACGACGATGCCGCGTGCCGAATCGAAGGCCAGGGTCGGCGCGCCGTAGAGTTCCCAGCCCTTGTCGAGGGCGGCGGTGACGCGATGGCAGAAGGCGCTGTCGTCCTTGCCGGTGAGGTAACGATAGACTTTCATTGGGAAATCCGGCGGCGACCTAGTGCTTGGTGCCCTTGAGCCGGGCCTTCAGCTCCTCGTGGAAAAGCCCGCCGTCGGCGCGGGATTTCGAGCGCAGGAACTCGCTGACCACCTTCTGGGCGGCCGCCTTGTCGTAGATCTCCCCGCCCTCGGCCACGCAGCGCGCCCGTTCGAGCACCTTGGGGTCGAGTTTTTCACGAATCTTGTCGGCCTGGGCGTTGATCAGACGCAGGCTTGCCTTGCGTTCCGCGGAGGGGGGACTCGACATGCCCGATATCCTATCCGAATCGGGCCCTTAGGGCCAGTCCACGCGGGCCCCTTGCGGGTCCCGGCGGGGGTTGCCATATCCCGCATTGCAGTATATACCCGCGCCGTTTTCAGGTTTCGCTTTCGGACCGCCCTCCCGGGACCTCGGAGGACGCGGGCCGGGGCGTCTTTGTCTTTACCCGAACCCGTCCGACCCCGTCCGGGGAAGGCCGGAACTCCCACGGAGGCAGTCGTGCCCAGAACAGTACCGGTCGATAAAATCCGCAACATCGGCATCACGGCGCACATCGACGCCGGCAAGACGACGACGACCGAGCGGATTCTGTATTACACGGGCAAGTCGCACAAGATCGGCGAAGTGCACGATGGCAATACCACGACCGATTACATGGCGCAGGAACGCGAGCGCGGCATCACCATCACGTCCGCCGCCGTGACCGCCGAGTGGGACGGCCACCGCATCAACGTCATCGACACCCCGGGCCACATCGATTTCAACATCGAAGTGAACCGTTCGTTGCGCGTGCTCGACGGCGCAGTGTTCGTCATCTGCGGCGTTGCCGGCGTGCAGCCGCAGTCGGAAACGAACTGGCGCCTGGCCGACCGCTACAACGTGCCGCGCGTGGTGTTCATCAACAAGATGGACCGCACGGGCGCCGACTTCTTCAAGGCCGTCGAATCCATGAAGGAGAAGCTCGGCATCGTCACGGCCGTGTGCCAGCTCCCGATCGGCGCTGAAGGCGAGTTCAAGGGCGTCGTCGACCTCGTGCTCATGAAGGGCATCGTGTGGCAGGGCGACGAGCTCGGCGCCAAGTTCGTGGACATCGAGATTCCGGCCGACCTCGTCGACAAGGCGAAGGAATACCGCCTGGCGCTGCTCGACTCCGTTCTCGGCGTCGACGACAAGGCCATGGAAGAGTTCTACGAGAAGGGCGACGTTTCGGTCGAGACGCTGAAGCGCTGCATCAAGCGCGGCACCATCGACGGCACCTTCCGTCCGGTGTTCTGCGGCTCGGCCTTCAAGAACAAGGGCGTGCAGACGCTGCTCGACGCCGTCGTGGACTATCTCCCGTCGCCCGCCGACATCCGCGGCATGCGCGTCGTCACCGACGAAGGCGAGCCCGAGCGCTTCAAGCCCGCCAAGGACGAGGAGCCGTTCTCGGCGCTTGCCTTCAAGATGATCAACGACAAGTACGGCAACCTGACCTTCGTGCGCGTCTATTCGGGCATGCTCAAGTCGGGCGACACCGTCATGAACACGACGAAGGGCGAGAAGGAACGCATCGGCCGCATGTTCCAGATGCACGCCGACAAGCGCGACGAGATCAAGGAAGTCTACGCCGGCGACATCGCCGCGTTCGTGGGCCTCAAGGACACCGGGACCGGCGACACGCTCGCCGCCCCGGAGGATCCCGTGATCCTCGAGCGCATGGCGTTCCCCGTACCCGTCATCGACATCGCCGTCGAACCGAAGACGAAGGATTCGGTCGAGAAGATGGCGCTTGGCCTGCAGAAGCTGGTCGCCGAAGACCCGTCGCTTCGCCTGCGCACGGACCACGAGTCCGGCCAGACGATCCTGTCGGGCATGGGCGAGCTGCATCTCGAGATCATCGTCGACCGTCTCAAGCGCGAATACGGCGTGGAAGCCAACATCGGCTCGCCGCAGGTCGCCTACCGCGAGACGATCTCGAAGGCGCACACCGAGGTCTATACGCACAAGAAGCAGTCGGGCGGTTCGGGCCAGTTCGCCGAAGTGAAGATCCGCTTCGAGCCGATGCCGCGCAACGGCGGCGTGGTGTTCGAGGACGACGTCGTCGGCGGCTCGATCCCGCGCGAGTTCATCCCGGCCGTCGAAAAGGGCATCAAGGTGCAGTGCGAGCAGGGCGTGCTCGCAGGGTTTCCCACCGTCGACTTCAAGTACACCCTGCTCGAGGGCAAGTACCATGACGTCGACTCGTCGGCTCTCGCCTTCGAAATCGCCGGCAAGGCGTGCTTCCGCGAAGGCATGCGCAAGGCCCAGCCGATCATCCTCGAGCCGATCATGGACGTCGAGGTGACGACGCCGCCCGACCATGTCGGCGACGTCGTGGGCGACTTGAACCGCCGCCGCGGCATCATCCAGAGCCAGGACCAGATCGCCACGTCGGTGATCATCCGCAGCCACGTGCCGCTGTCGGAAATGTTCGGCTACATCTCGGACCTGCGCTCGATGTCGAAGGGCCGCGCGTCCTTCACGATGCAGTTCGACCACTACGAGCCCGTGCCGCGCAACATCGCGGAAGAGATCATGGCCAAGAACGCGGCCTGATCTTCGGGTAACCGGAACGAAAGACGGGGCGGGAAGGAAACTTCCCGCCCCGTCCGCGTTTCAGGGAACGGTTTTCAGTTGCCCTTGAGGTCGGCCGAGGTCGGCAGGTAATAGTCCGTCCACGCCTTGGGCATCGTCTTGAGCGTGCCGATCTTGAACAGGTGCTCGGCGAATTTCATCGTGCCCTGCGGCTCCATGATGAAATCCATCATGTCGGGCTGGGCGAGGATCTTCACCAGGTCGTCGAGCTCGGCCTTGTCGCCTGTGATCTCCTTGTAGATCACCAGTGCGTCGCGCGGGTTCGCCTTGATGAAGGCGATCGCCTCGGCGGTCGCCGCGCGCAGCGCCTTGACGACGACGGGGTTGGCGTCGGCGTACTGCGTGGTCGTGAAGAACTGCGCCTGGCTGAGCGGGCCGCCGATGATGTCCTTCGAGTTGGCCACGATGTGCAGGCCCTTGGCGATGGCGAGATACTGGAAGGGCGGGGCCGAGAAGTGGCTCGCCACCTCGCCGGCCCCGCCGAGCACCAGCGCCATCGCGTCGGGATGGCTGAGCTGCACGGTGTTCTGGTCGAAGCGGTTGACGTTGGCGTCGCCGAACATCTTGGCGGCCGCCATCTGCAGCAGGATCGCCTGCGTGGAAACGCCGACGGTGGGGACGGCGATCTTGTCGGTGGGCCGGATGTCGGACAGCGACTTGATGCGCGCCTCGCGCGACAACAGCAGGACGGGCTGGGCGGAACTTGCCACGATGCCGCGCACGCGCCCGCGCGTGCGGTCCCACAGCAGCAGCAGGTTGCCGGTCCCGGTATTGACCACGTCGACATTGCCCGACAGCAACGCGTCGGTCTGCGCCCCGCCGCCCGCGAGGATCAGCCAGTTGACCTTGAGATTGGCGACACCGGCCTTGGCGGCCTGGCCTTCGACCATCTTCCTGGCTTCCATCACGTGGCTGGCCAGATAGAGGATGCCGGGCTGGCGCGTGATCGAGATTTCGGATTTGGCCTGCGCGAAGGCGGAAGCACTCGCGGCGAGGGTCGCCAGGAAGAGCGGTAGGGCGAGCCAGCTTCTCATCGTTTCCTCCGGGGGGTTCTTATCTTCCCTTGAGTAAACAGGCTTCGCGATGCTGGATCAACGGACGAAATGCGGCACGAAACGCGCGGCGGCACCCACGAAATCGCCGTCGGCCTCGCGAAAGCCGAGCCCTGCGGGCTGCGAAGCGACCATCCAGGTCGAGGCGAGCACCGAGACCGGTCCCGATTTCGCGAGCGGGGCAAGCGCCTGGTAGACGAGCGGCCCGTCCGCCGGATCGGGCGCGTCGGCATCGCCGCCGGTCGGTGCGGCCCCGAGCCCGTCGGCATGCAGCTTCACGCCCGCCCCGTCGCGCCCGAGGGCGGGCTTGGCGACCGCCGGCCCCTTGAGGGCGTTCGGATCGAGGCTGGCGGGCAGCAGGTTGGGATGGTCCGGGAACATCTCCCACAAGAGGGCCAGCATGCGCTTGTCGGCGAGCAGCATCTTCCATGCGGGCTCGATCGCGACGAGGCCGGAGGATTCGATGTTGGGGCCGAACTCGTCGGCGACGAGCCAGGCCCAGGGATAGAGCTTGAAGAGCGTGCGGATCGGCCGGTCGCCCGCGTCGAGGAACTTCTCGCCGTCCCAGCCGATCGCGTCGAGATCGAGGCGCACGGCCTCGAAGCCCGCCGCGCGCGCGGTCTCGGCGAGGAAGTCGAGCGTGAGCGTCGCTTCGGCATCGTCGGCGGATCCCGCGAAATGCACCGGCAGGCGCGGCAGGCCGAAATTGCGCCACGCCTCGACGAGGCGCCCTTCGATCTCGTTGAACTGCAGCGCGCCGGGCACGGCCGCCGCACACCATTCGGCCTGGAAGCGCGCCGCCTCGACGAGGGCGACGGGCGTTTCGGCGTTGTACTCGATCAGCTTGGGCGGCAGGCCGGGCTGCCAGGCGAGATCGAAGCGGCCGATCAGGTTGCGCGCCTGCCGGTCCCACGAATCCGCGACGAGGCGGGCGGCGAGCGGCTCGAGCGCGAAGCGGTCGAACAGATCCTCGTTGACCGTGCGGTGGACGAGTTCGAGGCAGATCCGCTCGAGCTCGACGCTCGCGTCGTAGAGCGCGTCGATCTCCGTCTTGTCGAGCGCATAGCCCGCATCCGCGACGAGATAGGGCGTGCCGTCCGCGTGCGTCGCCGGCAGGCCGAGACGTTCGGCGGCCGCGGCGATACCGGCGCGCGCCTGCGTCGCGACGCGTTCCATCGGTGTGCGCTCAGCCGCCCGAGACGCGGCCCATGCCCGTGCGCCCGAAGCCGCCGCGCTGGACGGGGGCGGCACTGGCCGTCTGCGCCACCGGGCGCGGCGGCGGCATGGCACGGCTGTCGAAGGTGGTGCCCGTCGGCCGGGTGCCGGTATAGGCGCGGTTCTCGGTGTCGCGGTAGAGCGGCTGGGCGGCGAAGCCGCCGCCGGCGATCCGGCCCATCATGTAGCCGGCGAGCAGCGGCATGAAGAACGAGCCGTTCGCCTCGCGCACCTGCTGGGGTTGGGTACCCGCGGCGGCAAGCTGGGTCTCGGTCGGCTTCACGTCGGCGACCGGCTGGCAGTTCTCGATGCCGAAGCGCGCCTCGCAATCGTCCTTGCTGGCGAAGGCCGGTGCGGTGCGCACATGTTCCTTGCGCGCGTCCATCAGCGCCTGGCGGCACGAGCCGGGATTGTCCTGGCTGGCGCACTGCGCCTCGTCGCGCACGAACTGCGAGGCGACGTCCGGTTTGTCGTCGCAGGCCGTGAGGGCGAGGGCGGCGACGGAGGCGAGAAGCACGAGGCGGAGCTTGGGCATGCCCTCAATGTAGGCACTCCCGGCCGCAATTCAATGTTCGATCGTGCCAAGTCCCGGCAGCTTCTGCACAAATTCCGGTGCTGGCATGGGAATTGCTGAATTTTCGCGCATTCGGTTCAACCTTTTCGGGAGGCGTCACGCGATGATCCGGAATCCCTACGATCCCAACGCGTCGATCGGCGGCTGCCCCTGCGGCGCGCATGCCAGCCTCGCCGACCACAATTCCAAGGCGGCCTTCGCCGACCTCGCGAACGTGCCGCGTGCGCCGGGCGATTCGGAGCGGGGCGACACGGAATCGAAGATGGCCGACCTGTTCGAGGCCGCGGTCGTGCGCGCGATCCTCGGCGCCGACGCCAGCCGCCGCGGCTTCCTGCGCGCGGTCGGCAGCGGCACGGCAGCCGCGGCGATCGCCAGCGTGCTGCCGATGGGTTTCATCCGCGAGGTCGCCGCCCAGGCACCCAAGGCGCTGGAGAAGGCGAAGCTCGACGTGGGCTTCATCCCGATCACGTGCTCGACCCCCGTCATCATGGCGCACCCGATGGGCTTCTACGCCAAGAACGGGCTCGACGTGAATGTCGTGCGCACGGCCGGCTGGGCCGTCATCCGCGACAAGTCGCTCAACAAGGAATACGACGCGGCCCACATGCTCGCCCCCATGCCGCTCGCGATCTCGATGGGTGCCGGCTCGGCGCCGATCCCGTGGTCGCTGGGTGCCGTGCAGAACATCAACGGACAGGCGATCACGCTTGCCCTGAAGCACAAGGACAAGCGCGACCCGAAAAGCTGGAAGGGCTTCCGCTTCGCGGTCCCCTTCGACTATTCGATGCACAACTACCTGCTGCGCTACTACGTCGCCGAAGCGGGCCTCGACCCCGACAGGGACATCTCGATCCGGTCCGTCCCGCCGCCGGAGATGGTGGCCAACCTGCGTGCCGACAATATCGACGGCTATCTCGGCCCCGATCCGTTCAACCAGCGCGCCGTGTTCGACGGCGTGGGCTTCATCCATATCCTGACGCGCGAGATGTGGGACGGGCATCCGTGCTGCGTGTTCGCGGCCAGCCGCGACTTCGTCCAGTCGATGCCCAACACGTTCCAGGCGCTGATGCGCTCGATCGTCGATGCGGCGTCCTTCGCGCACAAGCCGGAAAACCGCAAGCAGATCGCCGAGGCGATCTCGGCGCAGAACTATCTCAACCAGCCGGTCACGGTGGTCGAGCAGGTGCTGAGCGGCACCTACGCCGACGGCCTCGGCCAGGTGAAGCGCGTTCCCCAGCGCATCGATTTCGACCCGTATCCGTGGCACTCGATGGCGATCTGGATGCTCACGCAGATGAAGCGCTGGGGCCAGATCAAGGGCGACGTGAATTACGGCCAGATCGCCGAGCAGGTGTTCCTTGCGACCGACGCCGCGAAAACGATGCGCGAGAACGGCATGACGCCGCCCGCGGCGACCAAGCGCAAGCACACGATCATGGGCAAGGAATTCGACCCGGCGATGCCGGAGGAGTACATCGCCTCCTTCGCCATCAAGCGGACCTGACGGGCGACGGCGGTGCCGGTCAAGGCGAAGTCGGCCCTGCTGTCGGCGATCCTGCTCGCACTGTTTCTCGGTGCCTGGCAGATCGCGACCATGCCGACGGCCGGGACCGGCCCCGCCCTCGATCCCGAATATGCCGCCCTGCTGGGGGCCGCCGCCCAGCAGGGCAAGCAGACGCCGATGCCCACCCCCGTCGACGTCGCGGCGAAGCTGGTCTCGCAGCTGCGCGAGCCCTTCGCCGACCGCGGCACGAACGACAAGGGGATCGGCATCCAACTCGCCTATTCGCTGGCGCGCGTGCTGGCGGGCTTCGGCATCGCCGCCCTGCTGGCGATCCCGCTGGGGTTCCTCATCGGCATGTCGCCGCTGGTCCACCGCGCCCTCGACCCGTTCATCCAGGTGCTGCGGCCGATCTCGCCGCTCGCCTGGATGCCGCTGGCCCTCTACACGATCAAGGACAGCGCCACCTCGTCGATCTTCGTCATCTTCATCTGCTCGGTCTGGCCGATGCTGATCAACACGGCCTTCGGCGTGGCCGGCGTGCGCAAGGAATGGCTCAATGTCGCGCGCACGCTGGAAGTGCGCCCGCTGCGCACGGCACTTCGCGTCATCCTTCCCGCGGCCGCCCCCACGATCATGACGGGCATGCGCATCTCGGTCGGGATCGCGTGGCTCGTCATCGTCGCGGCCGAGATGCTCGTGGGCGGGACGGGGATCGGCTATTTCGTCTGGAACGAGTGGAACAACCTGTCGCTCGCCAGCATCATCACGGCGATCCTGATGATCGGCCTTGTCGGCATGGGGCTCGACCAGCTGCTCGGCCTTGCCACCAAGCTCGTCACGTTCAGCGAGTAGCGTGATGACGGCACAAGATTACGTCCAGATACAGGGCATCGCCCGGCGCTTCGCCCAGCCCGGCGGCAGCGCGCAGACCGTTTTCGAGAATTTGCATTTCGCCATCGCCAAGGGCGAGTTCGTCTGCCTGATCGGCCATTCGGGCTGCGGCAAGACGACGATCCTCAACATCCTCGCCGGGCTCGACGCGACCGACGAGGGCGTGGTGCTCGTGGGCGGGCGCGAGGCGTCGGGCCCGTCGCTCGACCGCGCGGTGATCTTCCAGGGCCATGCCCTGATGCCGTGGATGAGTGCGATCGACAACATCGCCTTCGCGGTCTCCTCGCGCTGGCCGGACTGGGACCGCAAGCGCGTGCGCGCGCACTGCCAGAAATTCATCGATCTCGTCGGGCTCACCGGCTCGGAGCGCAAGAAGCCCGCGATGCTGTCGGGCGGCATGAAGCAGCGCGTGGGTATCGCGCGCGCCCTTTCCATCGAGCCCAAGATGCTGCTGATGGACGAGCCGTTCTCCGCCCTCGACGCGCTGACGCGCGGCACGTTGCAGGAGGAGGTCTTGCGCCTGTGCGCCGCCACGCAGCAGACCGTGTTCATGATCACGCACGACGTCGACGAGGCGATCCTGCTCGCCGACCGCATCGTGCTGATGACCAACGGCCCGCACGCGCGCATCGCCGAGATCGTCGTCAACACGCTGCCGCGCACCCGCACGCGCCACGACATCCACAAGCATCCGCACTATTACCGGATCCGCAACCACATCGTCGATTTCCTGGTCGAGCGCTCGAAGGGCTTCGCCGCTTCGCTGCCCGCCGGCTACGACCCGAAGACCCCGCCCGAGATCAGCCCGGGCCTTGCCGCCTGACCGCCAATCAATTTGCCAAGGAGAACGCCATGAACGAAGCCAAGGACGCGCTCGGCGAGAAGATCCTCAAGATCAAGAAGAAGAAAAAGCTGAGCTGGAAGAAGATCGCCGAGAAGGTCGGCATGAACCCGGTCTGGACGACGGCGGCCCTGCTCGGCCAGATGTCGATGCTGCCCGAGCACGCGGCCAAGGCGGCCAAGCTTCTCGGCCTCACCAAGGACGAGGCGGAGATCCTGATGGAGATCCCCTATCGCGGCTCGCTGCCGCCGGGCCCGCCGACCGATCCGCTGGTCTACCGCTTCTACGAGCTCGTGCAGGTCTACGGCACGACGTGGAAGGAACTGATCCACGAGGAATTCGGCGACGGCATCATGTCGGCCATCGACTACGAGATGGACATGGTCCGCCTGCCTGACCCGAAGGGCGACCGCGTCAAGATCACGATGCACGGCAAGTTCCTGCCGTACCGGCGATATTGATAATTAGCCTAGTATAAGATTGTATGCCTTGACGAGGTTATGATTGTTCTTTAATCGTTCTCTCCACCTTTGGATGTGGAGAGAACGATGCTGCCGTCGCCGAAAAATCTACTGACCTCGTACATGCCCCGCGGCCCGTCGTCCGAGGACGACACGGGCAGCGGCGGCTGGTTCGACCTCGAGGACTGGGTCGGCCCGCAGCATCCCAGCAAGCGCGGCGACGTCGCGAAGCTCGAAGGCATCCTTGCCAACGCCGGCGACTATTCGCTCGAGCGCACGCAGGGGCCCACCGGCTATTGGGGCCTCGCCCTCGACGACGGTATCCGCAAATATCAGAAGCGCAATGGCCTCAAGACCGACGGCATCCTGCGCCCCGGCGGCCCGACGATCGAACACATGCGCGAGAATTTCGGCGCGCTGCTGGACGGCCACGAACCACCCACGCCCGACGACATCGACGCGCACCACGAGGTCGTGAGCGACGACAACCCGGGGACGATCGCGTGGCGCGATCCGCCGGCGACGTTCGATAGCGTCGCAAATCTGCCGGAGGTCGATCAGGAAACCGACGCCTCCAATGCCCGCCTCGCGCGCGCGATGGCCAAGACCGGCGACTTCCGCGGCTATGCGCCGCTTCTCGCACAGACGATCAAGGACTCCGGCCTGTCCGGCGTCGCCGCGGTCAACGACGCGATCAAGAAATTCGACGCGATCAATCCGGGCAAGGGCGGCCTGCTTGCCAGTGCCGTCCAGAGCGGGGTGCCGAAGGAGACGCTGAACGAACTCGGCCTCAAGCCGCCCGAAGCGCCGCCGAAGGGCACGGTGCAGGTGGCGCAAGCCGGCGATCTGCTCGGCGCCGGAATTCTTGGAATGCTTGGAATTGGCACAGCTATCGGCGCCAAAAATGCGGCCGACGGCACCCGCAAGGCTTTGAACCCGGGAGAAATCCCGGGCGCACCGCCACCACTCAAACCGACAGCCGACAACGAGAACGCGCCGGCGCCGCCGTGGACGCCGACCGGTCCCGATCTGCCGACGCATACCGGCGGGACGATCGAGTCGCCGAAAGCATCCGACTACATCGAGACGTATCCGATCTCACCCGAGGAGCGGAAAGAAAAGTTCGCCGGTGATCTGGCCGAAGAACTCATGCCAATTTTCGTTGAGACGCGGTCTGGCATTTCCTATGGCAAGGACGGCGAAGAGAAACGCGAAGATATGCGCGGCGGCCCGAGGACGATCGAAAGCAACGGCATCGTTGCCGAGGCTCTAAAGGAGGTGATCGACGAATCGGACTGCGCCGAACTAATTGCTCACGACAAAGGTGGATCGAGAAATAACAAAAGGATCGAATATCTGAAGGAAGCGATCATCAAGGCGGCTGGCGGTGATCGGCGTTCAGACATCAGCGCGTCGTTGAACCGCGGCAAAACCGGCATTGAAAGCCGGATGCATATCAACACGATTACGGAGGATGCGCTCGGCAATCCGATTCCGCGTGAAGCCGATGCCGGCGCCGCGATTGCGGAAAAGGAAGGTGCGGATCGCTTCGGGATGATCCGCAAGATGCGAGAGGGCGAAGACCGCGAAGCTTATAAAAAGGAGGCCAAAGATTTGATTCGCGAAAAACTCAAGCCTGCCCTCGCGGATTGCAGGAAATTCCTCGACGGCTTTAGATAGGGTGTCTGATATGAGGTTCGAAGAACTCTGCCGCGAAGGCTCCTTTCCCGCGATCGTGCCGAATGCCGGGCAGCGGCGATCGCTTTGCTGGAGACGCGAAGATGCCGGTCGGCTTGGCGAGGAACTGAAGAAGGCATTTCCCAACGTTCTTTTCTTCGAGATGCCTATCCGGTGCGAGTACCGCCCCGAGAATCCGAATATTCGTTTCTTCGATCGGCTCGATGACGCAGCCGTGGACACGAGTGTTACGGCCGTTTTCCCGTACCCGGGCTGGAAGCCTGATCTGGTTTTCGAGAAGACCTCTTCTACCGGTCGGCCGTTCTGGCACTGGGCCCATTATCTTTCGCCAATCATTTCTTTCAGCATCAACTCATACAACCGTGTCAACTGGAACGACTGGCGCGGGGCTGCCGCTGAGCAGCCGGTCGAAAACTATTTTGCCAGCGACATCACGACGTCGTATCGCCGCCAGCTTCCGGAGGAAGCGCGCATCCAGGCGAAGGTCGTGCGGCTTTCCGACAAGATGTGCACCAAGGTGGTCGCCGTCATTTGGAGGTCCTATGCGGATTTTTTCGCCGGGCGCGGAGAGATCTGGGGCAAGAAGAAGCGGCTCGGCATCCTGCATGTGACGCGGAACGTGCTCGGCCTCTATCGTGCGGCGCCGGGCCGGGCCATCGATCTTCAAGTTGCCCCTGGAGGATGGGGAATCGGGTATCTGCCCGTCGAAGAGATCCCCGATTCATGGTGGGGCGACATCCCGAAGCCCAAATGGGCGCAGGTGCCGCGCTAGCGGCAGACGCGACGTCCGGGCGGCGGCGGCGGGTCCTGCGCGAAGAATTTCACGATGCAGTCGGCGTACTTCGTCGCGAAATCCTTCGTGAGGGCGGCCGTGTGCCCGACAAACGGCATCGAAGTCTCGTCGAAGTGGATGTACGCGGCCTGTTTGGCTGCCAGCTTGCCGGCGGGGTGCTAGCCGCGGATGAAAAGCAGGACGAGGGCGATGCCGCCCACCGCGAT
This sequence comes from uncultured Azospirillum sp., assembly GCA_964416335.1. Classification (GTDB taxonomy): domain Bacteria; phylum Pseudomonadota; class Alphaproteobacteria; order CACIAM-22H2; family CACIAM-22H2; genus Tagaea. The sequence continues at coordinate 894 of CAYQDN010000040.1, read as the reverse complement.
GCGGTACCACGCGAAGGGCACGAAGCCGTGGCGGGACACGAACGCGACGAGCGTGCGCACGACGAACAGGGCGGCGACGAACGCGACGGCGAAGCCGACCGCGATCACCATGTAGTCGCCTTCGCCGAGCAGCGCGCGGCTCTTGTAGAGGTCGTAGACCGTCGCCCCGACCATCGTCGGGATCGCGAGGAAGAACGAGAATTCGGTCGCGGTCTTGCGGTCCACACCCATCAGCATGGCCCCCATGATCGTCGCCCCCGAGCGCGACACGCCCGGGATCATCGCCAGCACCTGGCACGCCCCGATCTTGAGGGCGAGCAGCGGGCTCATCTGGTCGACCTCGTGCGTTCTTGCGAGCGGCAGGTTGCGCTCGACCCACAGGATCGCGACGCCGCCCACGATCAGGGCGACCGACACGACCCACGGGTTGAACAGCACGCTCTTGATGAAGCCGTGCAGCGTGAAGCCGAGGACGAGGGCGGGGATGAACGCGACCAGCACGTTGAGCGCGAAGCGCCGGTCGGCGGGTTCCCTCGCCATGCCGAACGCCACGCCGAAGAGCTTGGCGCGGTAGGCCCACAGGATCGCGAGGATGGCGCCGAGCTGGATGACGATCTCGAACGTGCGGCCCGGCGGGCCCTCGAAGCCGAGGATCTCGTCGCCGAGCAGCAGGTGGCCCGTCGACGAGACGGGGATGAATTCGGTCAGACCTTCGACGAGGCCCAGCAGGACCGCGTCGCCGTAAACGCCCAATGCCATGTCGCGAAGTTCCCTTTTACGCCGCGGTCCCGCCGACCGTCAGCTTGTCGAGCAGCCGCGTGGGCTGGCCCACGCCGACCGGCACGCCCTGGCCGTCCTTGCCGCCCGTGCCCACGCCGCGGTCGCGCTTCATGC
>CAYQDN010000039.1:0-38844 GCA_964416335.1 uncultured Azospirillum sp. | reverse complement strand
GCGCGTCGCCATCGACATCCGAAGCAGCGATCTGCCCGGTGATCGGCGTGTCTTCATTGCCCGAAGCCGTGCCGCCCAACGTGACCGGGCCATCGTTCACGGCCGCGACATTGACCGCGATCGTGCCGGTCGTCGTCCCGCCCTTGCCGTCCGCGACGGTATAGGTAAACGAGTCCGTGCCGTTGTAGTTGGCCGACGGCGTGTAGCTGTACGAGCCGTCCGGATTGACCGTGACGGTGCCATGCGCCGGCGCGCCATTCGCTGCCAGGCCGAAGGTCAACGCGTCGCCGTCGACATCACTCGCGGCAATCTGCCCGGCGATCGGCGTGTCTTCGTTGCCAGAGGCCGTGCCGCCCGCCGTGGTCGGCGCATCGTTCACCGACGCGACGTTGATCGCGACCGTGCCCGTCGTCGAACCGCCCTTGCCGTCCGAGACGGTGTAGGTGAAGGAGTCCGTGCCGTTGAAGTTGGCCGACGGCGTGTAGGTATAGGAGCCGTCTGCTGCGACCGTCACGCTGCCGTGCTGCGGCGCGCCCGACACCGGCACCGAGAAACTCAGCGTATCGCCATCGACGTCCGCACCCGCAAGGCGCCCCGTGATCGGCGTGTCTTCGTTGCCCGAGGCCGTACCGCCGGCCGTGGTCGGTGCATCGTTGACCGACGCGACATTGATCGCGATCGTGCCCGTCGTCGTCCCGCCCTTGCCGTCCGAGACGGTGTAGGTGAACGCGTCGGCCCCGTTGAAATTGGCATTCGGCGTGTAGGTGTAGGAGCCATCCGGTGCCACTGTCACGCTGCCGTGCTGCGGCGCGCCCGAGGTCGGCACCGAGAAGCTCAGCGTATCGCCATCGACGTCCGCACCCGCAAGGCGCCCCGTGATCGGCGTGTCTTCGTTGCCCGAGGCCGTACCGCCGGCCGTGGTCGGTGCATCGTTGACCGACGCGACATCGATCGCGATCGTGCCGGTCGTCGTCCCGCCCTTGCCGTCGGCAACGGTGTAGGTGAACGAGTCGGTCCCGTTGTAGTTGGCGCCCGGCGTGTAGGTGTAGCTGCCGTCGGAAGCGACGGTGACCGTGCCGTGCTGCGGGGCGCCCTGTGCAGGGACCGAGAAAGTCAGCGCATCGCCGTCGACGTCAGCGCCCACAAGGCGGCCGGTGATCGGCGTGTCTTCGTTGCCCGAAGCCGTCCCGCCCGTCGTGGTCGGTGCGTCGTTCACCGATGCGACCGAGACCTGGACGGTGCCCGTCGTCGTTCCGCCCTTGCCGTCCGAGACGGTGTAGGTGAACGAGTCCGAGCCGTTGAAGTTGGCAGCCGGCGTATATGTGTAGCTGCCGTCCGCGTTCATCGCGACGGTGCCGTGCGCCGGCCCGCCATTCGACGGGACCGCGAAGCTCAGTGTGTCGCCATCGACGTCGTTCGCCACGACGCGGCCCGAGATCTGCGTATCCTCGTTGCCCGAAGCCGCTGCACCCGCCGTGGTCGGCGCATCGTTGACGGCCGCGACATTCACCGAGACCTGCGCGGTCGTGATGCCGCCCTTGCCGTCCGACACCTGGTACGTGAACGTGTCGGTGCCGTTGAAGTTCGCGGCCGGCACGTAGTTGAACGTGCCGTCGGCGTTCATCGTGACGGTGCCGTGCGCCGGACCGCCGTTCGCCGGCACCGAGAAGGTCAGCGCGTCGCCGTCGACATCGGTCGCGACGACGCGGCCCGAAACCGAATTGTCCTCGTTGCCCGAAATGGTGGCCGCCGTCGCGACCGGCTTGTCGTTGACCGCATCGAGCGAGACGGTGATCGTGCCGGTCGACGTGCCGCCGCGTCCGTCCGAAACCGTATAGGTGAAGCTGTCGGTCCCGTTGTAGTTGGCGGCCGGCGTGTAGGTGTAGCTGCCGTCGGCGTTCATCGTCACGACGCCGTGTGCCGGCGCGCCGTTCGCCGGGATCGAATAGGTCAGCGTGTCGCCGTTCGCGTCCGTTGCCGTCGCACGTCCGGTGACCTGATTGTCTTCCGCACCGTGCGCCGCGCCGTTCTGCGCGACAGGTGCCACGTTGACCGTGCCGACGGTAAGCGAAACCGTACCCGTCGTCGTGCCGCCACGGCCGTCGCTGATGCGATAGGTGAAGCTGTCGGTCCCGTTGTAGCCCGATGTCGGGACGTACTTGTACGAACCGTCGGGATTGACCGTCAGCGTGCCGTGCGCCGGGCCGCCGTTCTGCGCGATGCTGAACGTCAGCTTGTCGCCGTCGGCATCGCTGCCGGCGAGCTGGCCGGAAAGCGTCGTGCTGGCGGGCGTGGTCGTCGTGCCGCCGGGTGCGGTCGGCGCCGCGTCGGCGACGTTGACCGAAACGTTGCCCGACGTCGACGCCGAAGCCACGCTCGTGCCGTCGGTGGCGGTCGCGACGACATTTGCGGTGACCTGGCCGCTATAGCCGGCCGGCGTGGTGACCGTCAGGCCCGGAAGCTGGGCGGGCGTCAGCGTATAGACGCCGCTGCCGTTCGGCGTCAGAGTCGCACCCGACGCGTCCTTCAGCAGCGAGCCCGTCGGCAGGCCCGAGATCTTGACCGAGAGGCTCTCGGAACCGTCGGCGTCCGGCGTGGCGACGGAGACGTTGAGCGGAACGGTCGCGCGGCCATTGTTGTTCGATGTCCACGCCGTCGCGACGTTGAGGTCGTTGAAGTCGAGATCGCCGCCGCCGGTGAGATCTTCCCAGTTCTGGTCGCCGGTATTCGCCGTGTTGTCCTGGAGCTGCGCGAAACCCGCCGGGTTCAGCGCCGCCTTGTCGAACAGGACGTTGGCGCCGTCGCCCGCAAAGCGGTTGCCCTGCGCGTCGATCGCCGCCCACTGGCCCTGCGCGTTCTTCTCGAAGCGGACCGTCTCGCCGTCGGTGACCTTGCCGCTGTTGTCGGAAGCGCCGTTGGGAATGATAAAGAAGCCGACTTTGGTCGGATCGATGCCGGACACCGTCGCCGTCTGGCCGACATGATCCTTGACGTTCGCCCAGACGATCTGGCCCGTCGACGGGAGGCCGTCGGCGCCGATCGTGTAGATGCCGTAGCTGCTGTTGTAGCCGGCCGAACCGCTGTAGTCCGTCATCGACACGCTGCTCGTGCCGAGATTGACGCTGGGCGTGCCCAGCGTCACCGACAGCGCGGGCGTATCCGCAACGGGCGCGACGCTGACGTCGATGTGGCCCGTCGCGGTGCCGCCGCGGCCGTCGGAAACCTGGTAGCTGAAGGAGTCCGTGCCGCTCCAGTTCGCGGTCGGCGTGTAGGCATAGCTGCCGTCGGCATTGATCGCGACCGAGCCGTGCGCCGGACCGCTGCCCTGCACGGGTGCAAACACCAGCGTGTCGCCGTTGGCGTCGGCCGCCGCGAGCTGGCCGGTGACCTTCGCATCTTCGCTGCCGGCCGCACTCGTCGCGGCGGCCGTCGTCGGTGCGACCTCGATCGCCCACTGCGTCGAGACGATGGTGCCGCCGAAATCGAGATACTCGACGTTCTTGACGCTGTCGGTGCCCGTATCGCCGTTCGACGGATCGATGTCGACGATCTGGAAGTCGGACGGCGTGCCGGTCAGGCGATAGCCGGCGATCGTGCCGGCATAGACCGCCGTGTCGAAACCCGAGCTGCCGTCGATCGTGTCGTTGCCGGCACCGCCTTCGATACGGTCGTTGCCGGCACCGGTCCAGATGTTGTCAGCACCCGTCCCGCCCGAGACGCTGTCGTTGCCCGAACTCGTCCACAGCACGTCGTTGCCCGCACCGCCCATGACCGTGACGTCGCCGGTCGCGTAGTTGCGGCTGGTCAGGTCGACGACGTCGTTGCCGTCGCCGGCGTCGATGATCTCGACGTTGCGGATGCGCCCGCCGGGCGTCGCCTGCGGGCTGTAGCTGTCGTCGAGGAAGAGCGCGTCGTTGCCGCTGCTCAGCGTGATCTGGTCGACGCCGGCACCACCCTCGAACACATCGTAGGTGCGCACTTGGCCGTTGATCGAAACCGTCTCACCCGTGCCGTCGGTGCCGGGATTGCCGGCATTGAACGCCGACCAGCCGCTCGTGAACGTGCCGTCGTTCGAGCCGATCAGCGTGTCGTTGCCGTCGCCGCCGTCGAGCAGGTCGGTGCCGGTGCCGCCGTTGAGAACGTCGTTGCCGCCGCCGCCGCGCAGCGTGTCGTCGCCGGTGCCGCCCGAGATCGTATCGTGGCCGGCACCGCCCGTGATGCTGTCGTTGCCCGCACCGCCCGACAGGACGCTGCCGACATTGCCGCCGGTGATCGTGTCGTTGCCCGACGTGCCGGTGTCGTTGGTCGAGAACGTCGCGGAATATTCGAACGAACTCGACGAATTGCCGGAACCGCCGAGAAGGTTGGGCGAGTCGAAATTGGTGAGTCGAACGCGGGTCGACGAGCCGACGAACGAGATGACCGTATCGGCGCCGACCTGATCGATGAGGATCGTCGACGCGCTGAGACCGGAACCTTCGAAACGCAAGACCGGGCCGTTGGACCGGAACCCGTCAATGACGAGGTCCTGTCCTTCCCGTATCGTGAGTTTCTCGCGTTCGGCCATTTCCGTCCCGTTCGCTACTCAGTCCACACCTGATCGCCGCATTGGCGAGCATCGCGTAAGCATCTGTGGTTTTTGGAACCCTGTTGCTCTCGGGTTCGTTCTGCCCAGATTCCGACCCGAATAAATTACGGGAACCCCAACAACAGGTCAACATAAGTATTTCAAATGGATAAAACTTGGAGAGATCAACCGTAAATCTATTTGATTCAGTAAGATGATAAAACGACGACAAATTATATCCTACTGTTCAACTAGGTCTGTGGATACATATCAGGCAACCACAGATTTGTCTATTTTTTATGCAGCAAAATTTCGAGGTAGAATTTGTTTGATTCCATACGGTTAACTCGGGCTCTTGAAGTTTACCCGGGATCGCCGACGGGCGACCGAAGAGGAGCCCATGCGGGACGACAGGATCGAAGCGAAGTGGATCGACATGTTCGTCGAGGTCCTCCGGCTATCCGCGGTCGGCCCGGACGACCCGGTCGCGATCCTGTCCGAAACCCAATCCCGCCCGCTCAATGTCCATCTTGCCGAACTCGCCATTGCGCGAATCGGCGCGCGCGCGTGCCACGTCGTGATGCCGACTCCGCCCCAGACGGCACCTGTCCCGGTCCGCTCGACCGGCGCATCGGCGGCGTTGCAGGGATTTCAGCCGGCGATCGAAGCGCTCAAGGCGTCGCGCTTCGTTCTCGATCTCACGCTCGAAGGGTTGCTGCATGCGCGGGAACTGCCGGCGATCCTGTCGGCGGGTGCCCGCGTGCTGATGGTCTCGAACGAACATCCCGAAGCACTCGAGCGCCTGCTGCCATCGCCCGAACTCGAGACGAAGGTCCGTGAAGGCCTTCGCCTTCTGCGGGCGGCAAAGCTGATGCACGTCACGTCCGCGGCGGGCAGCGACCTGCAGGTGTCGCTGGTCGGTGCACGCGCCGGCGGCAGTTGGGGCTACACGACGAAGCCGGGCACGATCTCGCATTGGCCGGGCGGCCTGTGCCTGGGTTTCCCGGCGGCCGGGACCGTCAACGGCCGCCTCGTTCTCGCGCCCGGCGATCTCAACCTCACCTTCAAGCGCTATCTCGAGACGACCGTCACACTCGGCATCGCGCAGGACCACGTCGTGAAGATCACCGGCACCGGCGTGGACGCGGCACTCATGGAAAACTATTTCGCCGCGTGGGGCGATCGATCCGCCTATGCGACAAGCCATGTTGGCTGGGGCATGAACCCGGCCGCGCGCTGGGAGTCGATGGCGCTCTACGACAAGGCGCAGACCAACGGCACCGAGCAGCGCGCCTTCGCGGGCAACTTCCTCTATTCGACGGGTGCAAACGAAGTCGCCGGAAGACACACGCTTGGCCATTTCGACCTGCCGATGCGCGGCTGCACCGTGATGCTCGACGGTACGCCGGTCGTTGTGGACGGAAAACTGGTGCCGGCGCTCGCCTGACTCCGGCATTTCTTGACCCACATCAATGCGGCGAACCGTCGTCAATCCGAAGCTGCCTCCGTTGTCGCAAGGGAGGAACTGGCAATGGATACCGGCGAAATTCTCTTTTTGGGTCTCGTGCTCTTCGCGTTCGCGGCGTTTTCCGTAACGGTGATGTGGGTGCTGCACGACGATGTCCGCAACAGCGCGAAGCGCGCCGCGAACGAAGCCGTCGCTGCCGCCGAACCGGCACGCCTGACGCGCGCAGCCTAGCTTTCCGGCGGGAACGCGTCCGCCGGACACGGGCGCAGCGGGAACCGCGCACGCGGCGGACCCGCATCGGCGCCGGACGCACTCGCGGCGATTGGACCGCACACGCGGCCCTGGCACAGGCCCATGCCGATGCGTGTGGCCATCTTGATCGCCGCGGGCGAGGAAAGATCGAGTGCACGAGCGGCGTCGAGCTGCCGGCGGGTGATGCCTTCGCACAGGCAGATCACGGTCGACGCATCCGCCCGACCTTCGGGAACGACCGCCCAAGCGCCAAGCGCACGCGCCGCACGCTCGAACTTCGCGCGCCGTTCGCGCGCCGGCCGGACGGCCGCCCGCAACTCCGGCGAAATCTCGCGCTCCAGCCGTTCGGCGACCGCCGCGGCCGCGATCGTGGCGTCGCAAAGCGCCGCTTCGGCGCCGCGCACGCCGCAAGCTTCGCCGATCGCATAGAGACCGTCGATGCTCGTCTCGCAGCCGCCATCGACCTCGACGCACCAGCCGCCGAGTGCCGCGTCGTGACCGACCGTCGCACCCGCGACCTGGCCAAGCTCGATATTCGGGCGCAGCCCATGGCCGAGCCCCACGACGCCGACATCGAAATGCCGCACCGGTGCTTGCGCGCCGACGGGCGCCACCGACACGCGCAGATTCCCGCCGTCGGCATCGATACGCAGGATGCGGTGCCCGTACAGCATCGGAATGCCCGCCCGGCGACGGCGCCATGCGAAGCCGAACGCGCGTGCAGCAAGGCCGGGTGCACCGGCAAGCGCCGAGATCACGCCGGCCGACGGGAAAGCCGCCGCATCGACGATCGCGGCAATCCGGACACCGGCCGCGCGCAGATCGTCGGCAACGAGATGGAGAAGCGGCCCGCTGCCCGCAAGCAGGACCGGTGCGCGCGGCACCAGAAGCTGCGACTTCGCCAAAGCCTGCAGCCCGCCGAGATTGAGCACGCCCGGCAGATTCCAACCGGGCAACGCTACGTTGCGTTCCATCGCCCCCGACGCGATGACGATTGCTTTCGGCCGCAGGACGTGGCCATGGCCGGCAGCGTCGAGCGCCCAGACCTCGCGCCCGTCGCGCAGGTCGAGCACTTCCACGCCGGGCCTGTGATCGATGTGCCGAGCCTTGGCGACGCGCGAGCGCAGCCAAGCACCTGAGCCTGAATCGGCGCCGGACGTCCTTCGCCAAACCTGACCGCCCGCATCCGCATTGTCGTCCAGCAGCGTCGTCGCGATGCCTTCGGCGTCGAGGGCAAGCGCGCATGCCGCACCGGCCGGCCCTGCCCCGATCACCACGACATCGCTGGATGGCATCGGTGTGCGCGGCACGGCCGGGCGCGCGTGGAATTCGGCGGGTCCGTGCGCGACGACCATGCCCGCCCGCACCTTCGTGCGGCAGGTGCGCCGGTTCGCGACACCGTCGATCGTCGCCACGCACTGGTAGCAGTTGCCGACCGCACAGAGGATCTTGCCCGGCCCGTCCGCCAGAATGGCGGCGGCAACGGTCTCGCCGAGGCGCGCGGGCACGCGCCTGCCGTCGACGGAGATCTCGGAATCCGCTGCGGGTCCGAGGCGATGAAAGGCCGCTTGCGTCATTTGCAGTCGATCTCGAACCGTGTCACGAAAGCGGTCGAGGAGCAATTCGCGATGCGCCGCATCGAGACCGAAATCGCCATCTTCGGCGCCGGCATCATCGGTGCGGCCTGCGCCTACGAACTCGCGAAGGCGGGCCGCCGCGTCGTCCTGATCGACCGCGACCAGCCCAACGCCGGCAGCTCGGGTTCCTGCGACGGTTACGTCTCGGTTTCGACCAAGACGCCGGGCCCCGCCCTCGAGCTCGCGCGCGCCAGCCAGCTCCTCTATCCCGAGCTTGCCGCCGAACTCGGTGCCGATCGCATCGAATATGTCCGTCGTGGCGGCATGATGCTGATCGAGACGCAGGACGAAATCGCCAAGATGGAGGCGCACGCGACCCTGCTGCGCGCCGCCGGCGTCCAGGCCGACGTAATCGACCGGGCAGCACTTCTCGAACGCGAACCCGCCTTGTCGCCCGCACTTCATGGCGGCCTCGATTGCCCGGGCGAGGCGCAGGTCACGCCCTATCTCGTTACGCTGGCGCTCGTGCAGGCGGCAGTCGGGCACGGGGCGCGCACGATGTGGCGCGCGCACCCCGTCGCGTTCGGACTTGCCGGCTCGCGGATCGCGCGGGCCGATCTCGTCGACGCCGAGGGGGAGACGGTCGAGATCGTGGCCGAACAGTACGTCTTCTGCGTCGGCGTCTGGAGCCAGGAACTCGGTGCGATGGTCGGGATGGAACTGCCGGTCGTCCCGCGCCGCGGCGAACTGCTGGTGACCGCACGTGGCCGGCAGCTTGCACGCCGGTTTTTGGTCTCGGCGCGCTATCTCACGGCCAAACTCGATCCCGAAGCGACCAAAACGTCGGAGGATCCGCTGCTGCGCATGGGCTACGGCTTCACGCTCGAAGCCACGCCGCACGGCCAGCATATCATCGGCAATACGCGCACCTTCGTCGGCCACGACCGGCGCGTCTCGGCCGACGGCTATCGCACCATCCTTGCCGAAGGCGCCAAGCGCGTGCCCGCACTGGCCTCGCTCGAGATCCTGCGCAGCTTCGCGGGCTTGCGCCCCTTCGTGCCCGACAAGCGCCCGCTCATCGGCCAATCGTCGCTGCGTCCGAACCTGTTTGTCGCGGCCGGGCACGAGGGCGACGGCATCACGCTGGCGCCGATCACGGCACGCATCGTCGCCAGCCTGGTCCGGGGCAAGCCTGCACCCGTCGGCCTCGACGGGCTGTCGCCCGACCGTTTCGCGAAGGCGGCATAATCCCGCCTCAATCCGCTGCCACCATTGATGAAATCCCGTCCGCTTGCCGTCCGCCGGGAAGCGGGCGACAATCGGATCGGCAACGACTCCCCGGAGGTTCGCGATGTCCGCACTCGTAAACCCCGACGACATCCACCGCCGCCGCGCGATGGACCAGCGCGAGTGCGATCTCGCGGTGCGCAAGCACGAGCTGTTCGTGCTCGGCCGGGCCGGCGGACAGCGCGCCAATTTCTCGTACCGCAATCTCACCAGCCTCAACCTCGCCTGCAAGAACCTGTCGGAAGCCGATTTTACCGGCGCGATCATGGTCGAATGCGACCTGTCGGGCACCAACCTGCAGCGCGCCCTGCTCTTCTGCGCCAACCTGACCAAGGCGAAGATGGTCCGCGCCAACCTGACGCGCGCCGACATGCGCGGTGCGGTCCTCAAGGGCGCCGACCTCACGGCCGCCGAACTCTTCAACGCCGACCTGCGCGAGGGTGCGATCTTCACCAAGCGTCTGGCGAGCGACCTTCAGGGCGTGACCGTCGATTCCGATCCGACCGACATGTCGCGTGCCAAGATGGTGAACGCCAATCTCAGCCAGGCGAACATGTCGGGCGCCGTCGCAATGATGGTCGATTTCACCGACGCGATCCTGAAGGGCGCCAATCTCGCGAAGGCGAATCTCAAGAACGCCACGCTCGAAGGGGCCGATCTGGAAGGCGCCGACCTTTCGCGCGCCGACCTGCGCGGCGCCATCCTGCGCAACGCCAATCTCTACGGCGCCACGATGATCGCCGCCGACCGCACGGGCTGCGACGAGACGGGTGCCTTGACCGACCTGCCGCGCGGCAAGCCGATGACGATGCTGAAGGAGTCGCTCCACGTCCTCGTGCGCGAGCACGGAACCTGGATCGAGACCGGCGGCACGGCCGGCCATCTCCTCGACATTTCCGGTTTCGACCTGCGCGACATCGAGTGGCCCGATCACGTGCTGCTCACCTCGATGAAGGCGAAGGACGCCTGCATCGCGCACGCGAAATTCAGCGGTGCGTGGCTGCAGGCAAGCCTGTTCGAAGGGGCCGATCTTCGCGGTGCCGATTTCCGCACGGCGGACCTGCGCGGCGCCAACCTCAAGGGCGCCAATCTCGTGCGTGCGAATTTCGACAGCTGCAACCTGGCGCCGATGGTCGTCCAGTCGGGCAAGTCGCTGGCCACGCGGCTTGACGGCGCCAACCTGCGTCATGCGCGCTTCCAGCGCTGCCAGCTGGTGCAGACTTCGTTCCGTGCTGCGGACCTGCGCTGGGCAACGATCACGGACTGCGACACGAGCGGCGGCGACTTCGAGGGGGCAATCGGCCTGCAGCCTCTCAGCCGGCCGGAAACACCGCCACCCGATCCGCACAAGGCCTGATCGGCCGTATCAGAATTTCAGTTCGGCCCTGGGTTTTGCCGTCAGCGTCGTCTCGACGACCGGGCGGCATTCGAAGACGCGTGCAGGGTCGACCTCCGCGGTTTCGACCAGCCGCCGTTTGACCGCCTCGCCGCGGGCGGCCGCGATTTCGCGCAAGGCCGCCTCGTCGACCGGCGCGTTGGGCAGCCGCCGGGGTCCGGCGGCATCGTTCGGATTGGCGAAGCCACATACCTCGAGACGGGCAGCCGGCCGGGCCGCAAGCAGCTTCGCAAGCCCGTCGACAACATCGAGCATTGGCCCTTCGAGGGCGGCACTTCCGGTCTGGAATGCGACGGTCGGCAGCGCAAGGCCCGAGCCCCGGCGTTCGGAATCGATCACCGCGGATATGAATGTCCCCAGCGGAAACAGCACCGTCAGCGTGTTCGACAGGGCACCGTGCAGGGCGCCGCCGACCGCCTGCCGCATGGCATCGCCGGTATCGAAGGTCGGATTTGAAAGCTCTCCCGCCACCGGAATCTCGAGCTCGATGTTGTTGTTGTCGTCGGCGAGAAGCGAAAGTGCGGTCGCGACAGGTGCGCCCGCATGCTGCGCCAGTTCGACGGTCCCCGTCTCGCGTTCGTCGAGCTGGATGTTCGAAATCCGCCACTTCGTCTTTCCGTCGAGAGTCTCCTCGCGCATGGCGACCCGACCTTCGACCGTCGCGGTTCCGGTGCGCACGTCGACGCCGAGGAACTCGTCCGCATATGCCGAAATCGGCGGCAGGTCGATCGAGCGTGCCGCGAACTCGATGTCGAACGACAGGCGCGGAGCGAACGGGTAGACGGTGCCGCGGATCTTCGCCTCGCCGAAACTGCCGACGCGCGCGTCCATCGACACCGCACTCGGCCGCTCCGGCCGGCGATCGTCGAGATCGGTGACGGCAAACGAGAGGCGGTCCATCGGTACGCGCACGACATCGTGCGGTGTCCGGTCCTCGAACAGGGCGCGCCCGTCGGCAATCTCGAAACGCCCGAACGACAGGCCCGGCGACGGTGCGGGGACGACGGCCGGCATTCCGGCGACCGGCGGTGCCCCGCGCTCGAAACTCAGAAGCCCGTCCTTCGTGCGCGTGATCCGGACCGTCGGGCCTTCGACCTTGAACTTCGCCACCGCGATGCCCCCGTCGGGCGCGAGGCGGGCATCCTCGATGGCCGCGCGCGGTGCTTCAAGCCGCCAGGGAAACGCCTCGCGCCCGACGATGGCCGTTTCGCGGCGCAGCAGGCGCGGATCGGCTATCGAAACGCGCGACGCCGCCAATCCGGTCGGACCGGAAGTCAGCCCGGAGATGTCGATGCGCGATGCAGCGAACAGATCGCGCGCGGTCGGATCGCTGACCCGTACCGAACCGGTACGAAGCTGCCCATCGGAAGCGAACCCATCCGTGATGGTAAGGGTTCCGTCATATTGCGCGCCCCCGATCGCCACGATGGCGGGAGCGGCAGGCAATTCGGCGCGCAGGGTCTCCGTCGTCAGCCGCCCGCTGAGCGTCGTCTTCGCACCTGCCAGATCCGCGGAACCCTCGTAGCGCGCCTTTGCGGCCGCAAGATCGAAATCGGCGGTATGCATCTTGAGCCCGTCGACCGTTGCGGCACCGTTGAGCGTGCCTGCCTGATCGGCACGGCTGAACCGGATCGAATCGATTCCGATGCGATCGGCGGAATAGCGGGCACCCGCACGCTCCAGGCCCGGCGCCACGATTTCGATGACGCCGTCGAAACTCTGCACATTGGCCCCGGCAACGACGCTCCCCTGCCCCTGCAGTGTCGTTACGCGCAGCAAACCGGCGCCCGACTTCGCGGAGACTCCCGTTCCTTCGAACGTGACCCTGCCGCCGATGTCGCCGCTGCGGCCGGCGACGACCTTGGCGAGGTCGAGGCGGAGCGCTTCGAGCGACAATGCCTCCAGCCCCTCGGCGGAAAAGTCGAGCGCCTTGAGGGCAAGCGTACCGCCGATATCCGCCGGCAACCCGTTGCCGGCGAACTCGAAGACGCCATCGTAGCGGGCCTGGCCAAGCGCCGCCTTTGTCGCACCGCTTGCATAGTGCAGGCCTGTTGCGTCGAGCACGCCCTTGCCGCGGATATCGCCGCCCGCACCGAGCGTGACGGCGCCGCGCCAGTTCAACGTTCCGGCTTCGACACCTGCAACCGATCCGGCGCGCAACGTGACGGCGCCATCGGCCGTCTTGTCGCCCTCGATCCGGATCTCGATGCCGGCATCGAGCGTGCCGGCGACCGCCTGCCCGAAAGCCCGGGCGAGCGGCTCAAGCGCCAGGCCATCCACATCCAGACGTGCCGCCAATGCGGGAACCGTCGCGAACGGCATGGCGATTCCCGCAATCTTGACCGGCCGGCCGTCGATCGTCCCTGCCAGTTCGAAGCGTACGCGCGACGACGGATCGCCGATCCGCAACCCGTCGACCGACAGGTGCCGGACGGCGATGTCGATCCGCACGCCATTGCCGCGAAGCACGATGTGCGATTGCGCGAGCTCGAAATCGGAAATTTCGACCTGCGGCGATGGCCCGTCCGCGCCCGGTTCGCCGGTCGGCACCGGAATTCCCGCGATCCGGAACGTGCCATCGGAGGCGCGCGCGATCTCGATCGAGAGGCCGGACAAGCGGGCACGCGGCACGTCGAGCCGTCCGGAAAGGAGGGCCATCGGCGAAATCTGCAGATCGAAGAGGTCGAGGCCCGCGACCCCGCCGCCCGGTTGATCGAGCTGGATCCGTCCGATATCGATCCGATGGCGAATCAGCGAGACCGCGACGTCGCCCAATTCCACGATCCGGTAGCCGACCGACGCCAGGCCGCGACCAATCGCATAGCGCGCAAGCGCGCTTGGTCCCCACCACAGGGCAGCAACAAGTGCGAGTACGCCCGCCAGCAATAACAGCCGGCCGGCGGAACGCATGCGCTTGCTCGAATGCGGCAAACCTTCAATTTTCATGGCACCATGTAACACTGTGATATGTCGAACAAATATGCCAGTCCAAAAACGCCGCTGGCGAGATGCTGGGCTTTCCGCTATTATCCGAGCATTAGAACTGATTATCCAACGGGAGAAACCCAATGGCTTTGACAATCTCCAGCGTTGCCGGTGATTCGGCAGTCTCGGCTCTGGCCGGTGCAAACTCCAGCGTGAAGCAGGCTGCGGCGATCTCGTCGTTCAATGCTGCCAACGACGCGCAGGCAGCACTCGTCAGTCTCGTCTCGACCATCTCGCCGCCGGCCGATTCCGGTCGCGGCCAGTCGATCGACGTCCAGGCCTAAACACTTCGATTTGGGAAGGCCGAAATTACAGCCCTGCCGCTCGCCGCGGCGGGGTTTTCGGCGTCTGCATCAGGCCCGTTGCGGCACGAAACCAGGATCGAGCTGCGCGTCCGTGAGGTCACAGGCCGTGAAGACCGCATTGTCGATGACGCATTCGCGCAGGTCGGCCGCCTGAAGTTTCGCGTGCCCGAGATCGGCGCCGATCAGGATCGCGCGCCGGAGATCCGCATTCGACAGATCGGCGTGCCACAGGCGCGCGCGCTCGAGATTGGCGGCCATGATCTGGCCCTCGGGCCCGCCGATGCGCACCGGCTGGAGATTCGAGCCGACGAGCTTGGCCTGCGCGAGGAACCCCCGCTTGAGGGTTGCCGCACGCATGTCCGCGCCCGAAAAATCGGCAGCCGAAAGATCGGCGAGCGAAAAGTCCGTCAGCACCAGCGTGGCGCCGCGGAAGCTCGTGCGGGCAGCGAACGCGTTGCGCAGCAGTGCACCGGAAAGGTCCTGCCCGTCGAAGCTGAGCCCGGTCAGGTTGGCGTTCGACAGGTCGAGGCGCTTGCCCGCCCCGCCCTGCGTGGCGATCCAGCGCGCGTGCAGGACCATCGCCTCGTCGATCTTCTCGCTGAGCTCGCGCAATCGGATCGACGGGTTGCCCGCGATCTCGAATGCCTTGCGGACCTTCGAGTCCAGGATGGCGCCGCTCGCGTCGGCGTCGCCGAGCGTGACGCCCTCGAAATCGGCGCCGATCGCGACGGCGCCGCGCAGGTTGGCGCCGGACAGGTTGCAGTTCTTGACCGCGGCCTCGCGAAGATCGGCGCCGGTGAAATTGGCATTGCGGAAATCGACGCCGTCGAGCTGCGCGCCGACAAGGCGCGAGTCCGAAAGATCGACCTGCATGGCGATCGTGCGGGTCAGCTTGGCGCCGGTCAGATCGACGCCGCGGAAGGTCGCGGTAGCCGCATCGACGGCGCCGCCTAGCGGATCCTCGGTATTGCCGGCCGATCCCTGCCGAGCAAGCGCCCCTTCGCGCAGGTCGGCTTCGATCATGTTGGCGGCCGTCAGGTCGGCGCCGCGCAGGTTGGCGCCGCGAAGATCGGCATGCGTGAGCTTGGCGCCCTGCATCCGCGCGAACCGCAGGTCGGCGCAGAACAGGGTCGCGCCCGTAAAATTCGTCCCGCGCGCCGAACAGCCCTTCAGGCGTGCCCCCGTAAGGTCGGCACCGGACAGATCCAGACCGTCGAGATCGAGCTCGGAAAGATCGAAGAAAGCCAGCTTCGCGCGCCGCCCGTCGGGCAGGCGCTGGAGGAGGCGCAGATTCGCAGCGGCAATGTCGCGCAACGTCGCGCGATCGATGCGCGTGAGCGGACGCCCGCTCATCGGTGCACCCACTTGTCGCACGACCGGCATTCGCGACGGACCCCGTCACGCGTGCGGTTATCTACGGCTTCCACGGCTTGTTCCACCCACCCTCGTACCTTCGTCACGACCAAGTCTGCCATATCGAATCGGCATTTACCGCAGTCACATCCGACCTGCATTGGTATGTCGCAGAAGTCGTAAATTTCCCGATAAAATTTCCCGTCCACATCGCAGTAGCGCGTCAAACCTGACGAAGCCAACAAACGTTAAATGCGAACCTATCGGCCGCAAATGAATTATTGCTTAATTTCTACGCGCCTACTGCGTCTTCGACATGAAGCTGCACGCGGGCCGTTCCGCGAAATGTGTCGAGTTTCAAGCGCCCGAGGATGTGCAGGCTGGCCCCATCACCGCGCAATAAAATTTGCCCCAATGGCGTTCCAACCGCACGAAACGCGATCGCCGCGAGCCGGACACCCCTTGCGTCCTGTAGGAAACACCGTACATGTCGTTCGCCGACGATGTCGGCCTTGGCGACCCGGACCGCCGGAAACACGAATCTCGGCTCGGGATTTCCCATGCCGTACGGCCCGACCTTGTCGAGTTCGGCGATGAAATCCGCACTCGCCGCCATGAGCGTGAGCGTACCGTCATACTCGACGACCGTCCGTCGCTCGACGGTCCTGAGGTGGTCGGCAAGCCGCCCGGCTAGGAACTTGCGCAGCCCGTCGATGGCGTCGCGCGCGACCGTCAGGCCGGCGGCGTTGGCATGGCCGCCACCGTTGACCAGCAGGCCGGCCTCGCGCGCCGCGATGACCGCCGCGCCGAGATCCCATCCGAAGCCCGACCGTGCCGATCCCTTGCCCGTTTCTCCGTCGATCGCGATGACCAGCGCCGGGCGCTCGAAACGGTCCTTGAGGCGGCTTGCGATGATGCCGATGACGCCGGGATGCCAGCCTTCGCCGGCGACGACCAGTAGGTCGTCGGATTCCAGCGCTTCGGCCTGCGCCATGGCGGCGGCGAGCACGTCGGCCTCGATGCGCTGGCGTTCCTTGTTGTAGCCGTCGAGCCGGCCGGCAAGGGATGCCGCTTCCACCGGATCGTTCGAACTCAGCAGCCGGACGCCGAGATCGGCCTCGCCGACGCGCCCGCCGGCATTGACGCGGGGACCCAGCAGGAAGCCGAGATGGAACGCCTGCGCTTTCTCCTGAAGACCCGCGACATCGGCAAGTGCGGCGATCCCAATGCGCGTGCGCGCCCGGATCGCCTTGAGACCCTGCGCCACAAAGGCCCGGTTGAGTCCGTTCAGCGGCACCACGTCGCACACGGTGCCGAGCGCCACGAGATCGAGATAGCCCAGCAGATCGGCCTCCGGCCGGCCCGCCTGGCGGAACGCGCGGTTGAGCGCCACCGCGAGCAGGAACGAGACGCCGACGGCGGCGAGTTGACCGTGCGCGCTCGCCTCGTCCATCCGGTTGGGATTGATGACCGCGAAGGCCGGCGGAAGCTGCGTTTCGGCCGCGTGGTGGTCGACCACGATCACGTCGAGCCCGGCATCGCGTGCGGCCGCGAGCGGTGCGTGCGCGGTGGTGCCGCAGTCGACCGTGAGCACGACCTTGGCACCCTCGGCCTGCAGCTTCAGCAGGGCCGGTGCGTTGGGCCCGTAGCCTTCCTTCATCCGGTCGGGGATGTAGTGGCGCACCTGCGCTCCTGCGGCGGATAGCACGCCATGCAGAAGTGCTGCCGAAGTGGCGCCGTCGACGTCGTAGTCGCCGAAAATCGCGATCGGCTCGCCCGCGTCGAGTGCCCCGATCAGCCGCGCGACGGCCTTGTCCATGTCCTTCAGGTGCGACGGATCCGGCAGCAGGTCGCGCAGCTTCGGGTCCAGGAACGCCGCTGCGTCCTTCTCGGCAATGCCGCGCCCGACAAGGATGCGCGCGACGGCCTCGCTCACGCCCAGACGCTGGGCAATCCCGAGAACGAGGTTCGTGTCGCCGTTGCGGGCCAGCCATTTCCGCCCGAGGGCGGACCGCTCGACACCCGCGAATGCGGTGCTCACAGCCCCGGCTTGACCTTGTAATTGTGCGTCGCCTCGACGACGCGCACCGTTCCGGTCTTCGAGCGCATGATGATCGAATGGGTCGATGCACCGCCCGGAAAGCGGCGGATGCCCTTCAGCATCGAGCCGTCGGTGACGCCGGTGGCCGCAAACATCACGTCGCCCTTCGCAAGGTCGAGGATCCCGTATTTGCGGTTGAGATCCTTGATGCCGAGACGGGCGGCACGGCCCTTCTCGTCGTCGTTGCGGAACAGGAGGCGGCCCTGGATCTGGCCCCCGATGCAGCGCAGCGCCGCGGCGGCAAGCACGCCTTCCGGTGCGCCGCCCGAGCCCATGTAGATGTCCACGCCGGAATCGGGGCGCGAGGTCGCGATGACGCCGGACACGTCGCCGTCCGAGATCAGCATGATGCGGGCACCGGACTCGCGCACCTTGGCGATGAGTTCGGTGTGGCGCGGCCGGTCGAGGATGCAAACGACGAGATCGATGACCTCAACCCCCTTCACCTTGGCGAGCGCCTTGAGATTGTCGGCCGGTTTGGCGTCGAGATCGACGATACCTTCCGGAAGCCCGCCGCCGACCGCGATCTTGTCCATGTAGACGTCGGGCGCGTTGAGAAACCCGTTCTGCTCGGCCATCGCGATGACGGCGAGCGCGTTGTGCCCGCCCTTGGCGGTGATGGTCGTCCCCTCAAGCGGATCGAGCGCGATGTCGACCTTCGGCCCGCCCTGCCCGACCTTCTCGCCGATATAGAGCATCGGCGCTTCGTCGCGTTCGCCTTCGCCGATCACGACGGTACCGTCGATCGCGAGCGAGTTGAGGGCCCGACGCATCGCGTCGACGGCGGCCTGGTCGGCGGCCTTCTCGTCGCCGCGGCCCATCAGGCGCGAAGCGGCGAGGGCGGCAGCCTCGGTGACGCGCACGACTTCAAGCGCGAGGTTCCGGTCGAGTGAAATGGGCGTGCTGGACATGACTGGCTCCGTCTCTTGTCAGAGGCTTTCGATGCGCACGACGACGGGCGCTTCGAGTACCGCGCCAAGCTTGGCGATGCGGTCGAGGGCACGCGACATCGCGGCCTCGCGGGTTTCGTGGGTGACGAGGACGACCGGCACGCGCTCGTCCGGTGCGCGTCCGCGCTGGAGCATCGAGGCGAGACTTACCGCCTCGTCGCGCAACGCTGCCGTCACGTCGGCGATGACGCCCGGACGGTCGATCACGTCGAGACGGATATAGTAGCTGCCGCGTCGCTCGGAAATGCCGAGGCGCGGCGGCGTGGCGAGTTCGCCCGCCGGCAGCTGGAACGTCATCGGCCGGCGGCCATGTGCGATGTCGACGATGTCGGCGACGACCGCCGAAGCGGTCGGACCGGCACCTGCTCCGCGCCCCTCCGCAACGACGCGGCCGACGAAATCGCCTTCCGCGACCACCGCATTGTAGACGTCCTCGACATGCGCGATCGGTGTCTCGAGAGGCACCATGCAGGGATGCACGCGCTGCATCAGGCCCGCCTCGGAAAGTTCGGCGATCCCCAGAAGCTTGATGCGGTACCCGAGTTCGCGCGCGAACTGGATATCGACGGCACCGATGCGGCGGATGCCCTCGACATGCACGGCCGCGATGTCGATCCGCGTGCCGAAGGCAACGCCGGCGAGGATCGCCAGCTTGTGCGCGGCATCGATTCCGTCGACGTCGAAACTGGGGTCGGTCTCGGCGTAACCCAGCTTCTGCGCGTCGGCGAGCACGTCGGCGAAGGCTTCGCCCGACTTGCGCATGCGCGTGAGGATGTAGTTGCAGGTACCGTTGAGGATTCCATACACGCGATGCAGGCGGTTCGCGGCAAGGCCTTCGCGGATCGACTTGATGATCGGGATGCCGCCCGCGACGGCCGCCTCGTAGGCGATCGTCAGGCCCTTGGCCTCGGCCTGGGCAGCAAGCGCCGTACCGTGATGGGCGAGCAGCGCCTTGTTTGCGGTGACGACGTGCCGGCCGCCGGCCAGTGCCGTCTCGCATACGCGTCGCGCGATACCTTCGGCGCCACCGATCAGCTCGACGACGACATCGCACTTGGCTTCGGCCGCCATCTTGGCTGCGTCGTCGAACCAGGTGACGCGCGAGAGATCCACACCTCGCGCCTTCGAGCGGTCGCGCGCCGAAACCGCGACGATCTCGAGCGGACGCCCGCCACGGCGCGCGATGAGCGCGCCGTTCCTGGCGACGACCTGCAACACGCCTGCACCGACCGTGCCGAGGCCGGCGATCGCGATCCGGAGCGCGTCACTCATGCCGAGGCTTTTTTCTTCTGCGTCGGCGGATCGGGCAGACGGTCGGGGCCCGACATGAACTGCTTGATCTGGCGCACCGCCTGCCGGATGCGCTGCACGTTCTCGACCAGCGCCAGGCGCACGTGTCCGTCGCCGTATTCGCCGAACCCGATGCCGGGCGAGACCGCGACCTTGGCCTCGCGCATCAGCAGCTTGGCGAATTCGAGCGAACCGAGTGCGGCGAACTGCGGCGGGATCGGCGCCCACGCGAACATCGAAGCGGGCGGGTTCGGCACGTCCCAGCCGGCCTGCGCCAGCCCCTGGATCAGCACGTCGCGCCGCTGGCGATAGGTCTCGCGCGCTTCGAGCACGCAGTCCTGCGGCCCGTTGAGTGCTGCGGCCGCGGCGACCTGCACGGGCGTGAACGCGCCATAGTCGAGATACGACTTGATGCGCGCGAGCGCCTTGATCAGCGTCTTGTTGCCTGCCGCGAAGCCGACGCGCCAGCCGGCCATCGAATAGGTCTTGCTCATCGACGTGAATTCGACAGCGACTTCCTTGGCGCCCGGCACCTGCAGGATCGACGGCGGCGGCTTGTCGTCGAAATAGATCTCGGCATAGGCGAGATCCGACAGGATCCAGATGCCGTGCTCGCGGCAATAGGCCACGCAGCGTTCGTAGAACGACAGATCGACGACCTGCGCCGTCGGATTCGACGGATAGTTGAGGATCAACGCAAGCGGCTTGGGCACCGAGTGGCGTACCGCGCGCTCCATCGCCGCGAAGAAGGCTTCGACGCCTTCGGGCGTGGACACGTCGGTCGGCAGGTGGCGGATCGAGGCGCCCGCCATGATGAAGCCGTAGGGATGGATCGGATAGCTGGGGTTCGGCACGAGGATAACGTCGCCGGGGCTGGTGATCGCCTGGGCAAGGTTCGCAAGCCCCTCCTTCGAGCCGAGCGTGACGATCGTCTCGGTCTCCGGATCGAGGTCGACGCCGAAGCGGCGGCCGTAATAGGCCACGTGCGCCTTGCGCAGGCCGGGGATGCCGCGCGACATCGAATAGCGGTGTGTGCGCGGGTCGGCGACGGCTTCGCTCAGCTTGGCGACGATATGGGCCGGCGTCGGCAGGTCGGGATTGCCCATGCCGAGGTCGATCACATCGTCGCCCACGGCTCTCGCCTTGGCCTTCTGCGCGTTCACCTCGGCGAACACATAGGGGGGCAAGCGCTTGATGCGATAAAAATCGTCCTGCATGGTCTCTCGCCAACTTCGCTGATCGCGCGGGAATCGGGCACCGGAATGCCCCTTGCGCAGGCCCCTATCTACAATGCGCGCCCGCGCTGCGCATCCGGAAAAAGCGGGCGCGGCCAAAGGTTTGGCGATCAACGGTTTTATGCGCCATTGCCGGAACGGCATACGGTCCTTAAAAGTGCACCCGTCCGCTCCCTGCCGAGACCCGATGAACGACCCACCGACAGCTTCGAACGCCGCGCCGCCCGCCACCTGGGCTGGCTTCAAACGCGGCTTCCTGCCGGCCGCCGCCCTGTCGCCGGGCAACTTCATTTACGGCATCGCCTTCGGGCTGCTCGCACGGCAAGAAACGCTGTCGCTGCTCGAGGCGATGCTGATGAGCCTGCTCGTCTTCTCGGGCACCGCGCAGCTCACGGCCGTCAGCGCGATGGGTCACGGCTATGTCGGCATCGACGCGATCGTGTCGATCGCGACGGCGATCCTGCTGCTCAACGCGCGCTACCTGCTCTACGGGGCCGCCCTGTGGCCGTGGCTCGGAACGGCGCCGACGCGCCAGATCCTTCCCACGCTGTTCTATCTCGGCGACGCGAGCTGGGTGATGTCGATGCGCGCGCACGCCGGCGGCGAGCGGGATCTTTGCTACGTCCTGGGTGCCGGTGCCGCGACGATCGCACCCTGGCTGCTCGGAACGCTCACGGGATCGACCGCCGGCGGACTGCTCACCAACCCCGCCGCACTCGGGCTCGATTTCCTGCTCGTCGCGTTCTCGGCGTCCATGGGCCTCGCGATGATCCGCGCGCGGCCCGACCGGGCAAGTGCCGTCGCCGCACTTGTCGTGGCGCTCGCCGTCGACCGGTTTGCACCCGGCGGCTGGACGATCGTCGCGGCGGGCCTTGCCGGCGGCCTCGTCACCTATGTCCGGTATGTCCCGAAATGACGATCCGGCCCGACTTCCTGCCGTTCCTGTTCGCGATCGCCGCGGCGTCGTTCTTCTGCCGGGTCGGCGGGTTCTGGCTGATGCGCCTCGTGCGTGTCACGCCGCGCCTCGAGGCGGCACTGAAAGCCACGCCGCTCGCCGTGATGATCGGCATCGTGGCGCCGGTCGCCGCGCGCGGGAACCCGGCCGAGCTTGCCGCACTCGCCGTCATCGCGGCGGTCATGCGCTGGTCGTCGAGCGATCTTCTCGCGGCGATGGCCGGTGTGGCGGTCGTCGCCGTCGTGAGGTTTCTGGTCGGCTAGAACTCGACCGCGACGCGCGCGGAACGCATGGCACCCGGATCGATCAGGATGCGCGCGCGGTCGAGACCGAGCGCTTCGAGTTCGCCGCCGGCCGCCGCCGCACGCCGTGGCGACAGCGCCTGCTCGGGCGGCGAAAGCCCCGGCCCCGCCGACGGCGTGACGCGGACCCGACCGCCGCGGTCCTGTGCGGCGACGACCGCCTCGCGCAGCGTGCGGCGCGCCTCGCGCGACAGCAGCGCCGAACCATCGGCGAAATCGATATCGCCCACGATCCACGCATTGCGCGCGGCCGTACCGGATGCAATCGCGGCCGGCTTCTGGGGCGGTGCCGAAGCCTGCCGGGCCGGGCGGATCGGCGCGGCTGGAACCGGTGCCGGCTGCACGACCGGAATGGCGGCAGGCGCCGGCGCTGGCGTCGCGACCGGCGGCGCGGCAACGGGTGCTGCGACCGGGGGCGAAGCCGGAACCGGGACCGGGGCGGCTGTGCCGACGGTCGAAAGATTCGGCGCTTCGGGCGGCCGGGCCGCCGGGTCGAGAATGGGGTCGATGGCGCGCAGTCGGGCGTCGAACGCACGCGCGGCGTCGCGCTGGTCGGCAAGCGCTTTCTGCTCGGCCTCGATCTTTGAAGCCGGCACGCGGGCCGGCACGGCCGGAAACGCACCGAGATTGGGATAGGGTCGCGTACCGGGATCGGCGGCATCGATCCGGGGCTTGTCGGGCGCGGACTCCGTGCACCCGGCCAAAAGCAGAAAACCAAGGCCGATCAGCGGGATACGCATCTTTAGGAATTGCAACATTGAACCCGTTATAATCCGAACCCGAAACCGCGTCCAAGCCTCTGATCGGGACGCCAGAATCAAAGCGGAGTGGGAGAAATGGCCGACAAGCCGGATCGCGACGTGAAACTCCCCGACCCGGTCGAGATGTCGCGGATGATGACGCACATCGCCGAGCAAAGCCAACACCTGGTTTCCGAATTCATCGCCCGCCAGACGCCGATGCAGTTCGGCAATCCCGACCCACTCAATCTCGGCCAGGCGTTCTTCGACATGACCGCCCGCATGATGACCAACCCTGCCAAGCTGATGCAGGCGCAGTTCTCTCTGTGGCAGGACTATATGGCGCTGTGGCAGTCGACCACGCGCAAGATGCTCGGCGAGCCGTCCGAACCCGTGGTCAGCCCGACATCCGACGACCGGCGCTTCAAGGATTCCCTCTGGGACGAGAACTACGTCTTCGACTTCATCAAGCAGTCGTATCTGCTGTCGGCGCGCTGGCTGCAGGGCACGGTCAAGGAAGTCGAGGGGCTCGACGACAAGACGGCCCGCAAGGTCGACTTCTATACGCGCCAGTTCGTCGACGCGATGGCGCCCTCGAACTTCGCGATGACCAACCCCGAAGTCCTGCGCGAGACGCTGGAGACCGGCGGCGAGAATCTGGTCAAGGGCCTGTCGAACCTGCTGGGCGACCTCGAGCGCGGCAAGGGCAAGCTCCAGATCCGCATGACCGACATGGACGCGTTCAAGGTCGGCGAGAACATCGCCGTGACGCCCGGCTCGGTCGTCTACCAGAACGACCTCATGCAGCTCATCCAGTACGCGCCGACGACCGACACCGTGGTCAAGGCGCCGCTGCTGATCGTGCCGCCGTGGATCAACAAGTTCTATATCCTCGACCTGCGCGAGAAGAATTCGTTCATCAAGTGGGCCGTCGGCCAGGGCCACACCGTCTTCGTCGTCTCGTGGGTCAATCCGGACAGCGAGCTCGCCGAGAAGACGTTCGACAACTACATGAGCGAAGGACCGCTCGCGGCACTCGACGCGATCGAGAAGGCGACGGGCGAGAAGGCCTGCAACGTCATCGGCTATTGCCTGGGCGGGACGCTGATGGCCTCGACCCTCGCCTACATGGCCGCCAAGGGCGACAAGCGCGTCCTGTCGGCGACCTTCTTCACGACGATGGTCGATTTCGAGGAGGCCGGCGAACTCTCGGTCTTCATCGACGAGGAGCAGCTCGCCGCCCTCGAAGAGAAGATGCACGAGCGCGGCTATCTCGACGGCGCCGACATGGCGACGACCTTCAACATGCTGCGCGCCAACGACCTGATCTGGTCGTTCGTCGTGAACAACTACCTGATGGGCAAGGAACCGTTCCCGTTCGACCTGCTCTACTGGAATTCGGATTCCACGCGCATGCCGGCGGCGATGCATTCGTTCTACCTGCGCCAGATGTACCAGGAGAACCGGCTGTCGCGCGGCAAGATCAAGCTGCTTGGCGCGAAGATCGACCTTACGAAGATCAACATGCCGGTTTTCATCCTGTCGACGCGCGAGGATCACATCGCGCCGTGGAAGTCGGCCTATGTCGCAACGCAGCTCTATACCGGACCGACGACGTTCTGCCTCGCTGCCTCGGGACACATCGCCGGGGTCGTGAACCATCCGGCGGCGAACAAATACTGCCACTGGACGAACGACAAGCTGCCGCACAAGCCCGACCAGTGGCTCGAGACGGCAACCCAGCATGCCGGTTCCTGGTGGCCGCTGTGGGACAGCTGGGCGAAGAGCCATGCCGGCGAGAGCGTGCCGGCGCGCGCGCCCGGCGATCGCGGACTCAAGATCGTCGAGGCCGCTCCCGGCAGCTACGTGAAAGTCAAAGCTCAGTAGAATTTCACCACGCAATCGGCTATCGTCCTGACGGATGCCCCTGCCTCGCCGGCGGGGGCATTTTCGTTCGGGGAATCGAATGCGCAAGTTTTGGGCATTGATCGGCATTTTCGCCACACTCGCCGTCGCGGTCGCGCCGGCGAACGCGCTGACGCCGGACGATGCGCGCCATCTCCTGACGCGCACGGGCTTCGGTGCGAGCGCATCGGAGATTGCCGAGCTTGCACCGCTTGATCGCGCGGCAGCCATCGACCGGATCCTTGCGCGCACGCGCACCGAACCCGTCCTGCCACGCCCGAACTTCCTGTCGCAACCCTGGCCGCCCTATCGCGATTTCCCGTCGATGACCGAGCAGCAGCGTCAGGCCTTCAATCAGGCGCGACGCGACGAACTGCAGCAGCTCAAGGCGTGGTGGTACGCCGAGATGATCGCCACGCCCTCGCCGTTGACCGAGCGGATGACGCTTTTCTGGCACAACCATTTCGTCTCGGCATACGAGGCGGTGGGACAGAACGTGCACCGGATGTGGGACCAGAACGCGCTGTTCCGGCGCGAGGCCACGGGCAGCTTCGTCAACCTGCTCTACGCGATCCTGCGCGACCCCGTCATGCTGCGCTATCTCAACAACGAGACGAACCGCAAGGGACGCCCGAACGAGAATCTCGCGCGCGAGCTGCTCGAACTGTTCACGCTTGGCGAAGGCCACTACACCGAGGCCGACATCAAGGAAATCGCCCGTGCACTGACCGGCCGCACGATCGAACGCACGACCGATTTCGGCTTCCGCTTCGTCGGCGGAATGCACGATGAAGGCGGCAAACAGTTTCTCGACACCTACGGCCTCAATGGCGACGATGTCGCGCGCGTGCTTCTCGAGCAGAAGCGCACCGCGCAGTTCGTCGTGGAAAAGATGTGGCGCGAATTCGTTTCGCCCGAGCTGCCCGCCGCCGCCGACATCGAACGCGTCGCCGCCGTGCTGCGCGACCAGCGTTACGAACTGAAGCCGGCCTTGCGCGCCCTCTTCCTGACGGACGCTTTCTGGGCGTCGGCGAACCGCGGCACGATGATCAAGTCGCCGGTGACGCTGATCGTCGGCGCGCATCGCGATCTCGGCCTGCCGGTCGTGGATCTTGCCGCGCTTCCCGTCCACGGACGGCGTCTCGGGCAGGACCTGTTCGAGCCGCCGAACGTCAAGGGATGGCCGGGCGGTGCGGCGTGGATCACGCCGGCAAGCCTCGTGGCGCGCTACGACGTGCTCGCACGTCTCGTGGCGAACCGCGGTCTCGTGGCACCCCGCCCGCAGGCCGGAACGCGCGACATCGCCGTGCGTCTTGCCGGGGACGGCTGGCAGGGCGGTCCGCGCTTCGTGCTGCGGATCAACGGCACGCGCGTGATCGCCTCGCAGGAGCTCGACTTTGCCGCCGATACGGCGCGCTTCGGCATGATCCCCGACCGCGCCGACTGGGTCTGGCGCGTCCTGCGCTTCCCGGTCGACGAGCCCGTGCATGCCGTGTCGATCGAGTTCGACAACGACGCGGCGGCACCGCCGGATGCGAATGGCAATCGACGCGGCGACCGCAATCTGTATGTGGACTGGGTGGAAGTCGACGGCGACGTTTATCGCGCCCTCGACGGCCAGCAGACGACGACGAATACC
This sequence comes from uncultured Azospirillum sp., assembly GCA_964416335.1. GTDB lineage: Bacteria > Pseudomonadota > Alphaproteobacteria > CACIAM-22H2 > CACIAM-22H2 > Tagaea. The sequence goes on along the minus strand of CAYQDN010000039.1, from coordinate 12,537 downwards.
GCCTGCCGCAACATCCGGCCCGGCGACCTCTACTGCAATGGCACGCTGTCGCTCGATGTCACGGCCCTGAAGATGGCCGGCAAGGCACATCCGGTCGGTGCCGCCGAGACGATGATGGCGATGCCCGTCTCCACCATGCAAGGCAACATGATGCCGATGATGGCGGGCCCGGTGGCATCCGCGCAACCGCAGGCACCGGAGATTCCCGGCCGCTCCGTGTTCCTCGATGCGGACGCTTGGGCTGCCGCGTTGCCGCCGGCATGGCGCAAGCCCGAAGCGATGTGGCATGCGCTCTCCCCCGTCCCGCCGCTCGTCGATCCGCGACGGCCCGATGCCGAGGCGACGATGCGCGCCATCCTGTTCGATCCCGTCTACCAGTTGATGTGAGGAAACAGACGATGCAGCGTCGCGGATTTCTCGCCGGCGTTTCGGGGCTTGCGGTGTCGGGCCTGCTGCCCGGCTGCGCCAACCAGGCCCCGGTCGCCGGTGCGGCGAACGCATACCGGCCCGCACCGACGGTCGCGCGGTCCGGCGGCTATCCCGGGCCTGTCGGGCGCCGCATCCTCGTCCTCGTCGAGCTGCAGGGTGGCAATGACGGGCTGAACATGGTCATCCCCTACGCCGATCCGCTCTATCGCCGGCTGAGACCGGGTCTGGCGATCGAGACCGCGGAGATCAAGACCGTCGCCGCCGAGCAGGGATTCCATCCGTCGTTCGATCCATTGCTCGCCCCGTTCGAGAACGGCGAACTGCTGGTCGTCAATTCCGTCGGCTACCCGCGCCCGAACCGGTCCCACTTCCGCTCGATCGAGATCTGGGAACAGGCGACGGCAAGCGACCAGTACGGCTCGGAAGGCTGGATCACGCATGCACTGAGCGAACATCCCGTGCTGGGCAAGCGCGCGGCGGACGCCGACGGCATCGTCGTGGGAACCGGAAATATCGGCCCGCTGGCCGGGCCCGCGACGCGCCTGGTGAACATGCGCGAGCCGCGCCAGTTCCTGGCGCAGAGCGAGGCGATGAACCCCCTTGCCGCGCGCAAGGACGTGTCGGACGCATTGCGCCATCTCGTGCGCACGCAGAACGAGGCGGTCTCGGCCGCCGACGCCGTCCGCCGCAAGCTCAGCGGCGGCGACCGGTTCGCACGCCGCTTCGCCGGCGATCCGTTCGCACGCAGCCTTTCGGTCGCGGCGAACCTGATCGCCGATGGCGTCGACGTGCCGGTGTGGAAGCTGACGCTCGGCAGCTTCGACACGCATGCCGACCAGCGCCAGCGCCATGCCCGGCTGCTTGCCAACCTCGCCGGCGGGCTCGCGGCATTCCGCGCGGCGATGAAGGATATCGGCCGCTGGAACGACACGCTGGTCGTCACCTATTCCGAGTTCGGTCGCCGCGTGGGCGAGAACCTGTCGCGCGGCACCGATCACGGCACGGCGGCACCGCTGCTCGCCCTTGGCGGGTCGGTGCAGGGCGGCTTCGTCGGCCCGGTGCCAGATCTTGAAGATCTCGATGCCGGCGACCTCAAGGCGAAGATCGATTTCCGTCAGGTCTATGCCGGAATCGTCGCCGACTGGTGGAGTCAGCCCGACAACTTCCTCGTCCGGCAGGGGCACCGGCCGGTCCCATTTATCCGCCAGGCGCTTGTCAGCGCTGGTGCAGCGCAGCAAATTCCTCTATAGTTTTGGTCCCGTTTTTGAAGAGGAGTTCGGGACTATGAACGACGTACGCGGCCATTCGGTCGCCGTCGTCGGCGCCACCGGCGCCGTCGGCATCGAGATGGTGAAGGTGCTTCACGACCGGCGTTTCCCGGTCGCGGAGCTGAAGCTGTTTGCCTCCGCCCGCTCTGCGTCGAAAAAAGTCACGACGCCTTTCGGCGAGAAGACGATCGAGGAATTCAAGCCGGAGGCCCTCAAGGGCATCGACTTCGTGCTGATGGCCGTGTCGGGCGAATTCGCCAAGGCGCATGCGCCTGCGCTTGCCAAGCAGGGCTCGATCGTCATCGACAACTCGTCGGCCTTCCGTTACGACCCGGCCATACCGCTGGTCGTGCCGGAGATCAATGCGGCCACCGCGCGCGGTCACAACCTGATCGCCAATCCGAACTGCACGACGGCGGTCCTGGTCATGGCGCTCTGGCCCCTCCACCAGGCGTTCGGCCTGAAGCGCGTCATCGTGTCGTCCTACCAGGCGGCGTCGGGTGCCGGTGCCGAAGGCATGGCCGAGCTCGAGGACGAGACGCGCAAGTGGGCCGGCGGCGGCAAGGTCGGCCACAAGGTGTTCGCGCACCCGCTCGCCTTCAACGTCATCCCGCACATCGACGTGTTCCAGCCCAACGGCTACACGAAGGAAGAGATGAAGGTGACGTGGGAGAGCCGCAAGATCATGGGCCTGCCCGACCTGAAGGCAAGCTGCACGGCCGTGCGCGTGCCCACGCTGCGCGCGCATGCCGAGGCGGTGACGATCGAGACCGAGAAGCCGGTCACGCCGGCGGCGGCACGGGAGGCGCTGCGGCGTGCCCCGGGCGTCGTCGTCGTCGACGATCCGGCCGCCAGTCTCTATCCGATGCCGATCACGGCTTCGGGAAAATACGACATCGAAGTCGGCCGTATCCGCGAGAGCCTCGTGTTCGGGCCCAACGGCCTCGACTTCTTCTGCGTGGGTGATCAGCTGCTCAAAGGTGCGGCCCTCAACGCGGTGCAGATCGCCGAGTGCGTGCTGCCGGGCCTCCGCAAGGCGGCATGAAGCGTCTTTGCGCCCTCGCCCTTCTGGCATCCTTGCATGCCGGGGCGGCGGGGGCGCAGGTCGCCCCGCCGGTCGCCAACGACCTGTCCGAATCCCTCGCCCGTCTCAAGGCCGACGTCGCCACGCCGCTGATCGCGCGCCAGTTCGGCGATGCCTATGTGCGCGACTGGTGGGCGGCAACCGAAATGCTGCTGGCCGATGCGGTGCGCCAGTCGGGCTATGTCGGCGAACAAGGCCCTGAATGCCTGACGATCCGTGCGCGCGACGGCGACAAGTCGTCGGCTTGGGTCACCTGCTCGATTGGCATCGAGGAAGCGGCGAAGCTCCTGTCGGCCGATCTCGCCCAGATCGCGACGATCCTGCCCGACTGGGAGCGCATGGCCCGCCAGATCGACACGGCGAACGCCACGGTCAGCCCGCTCGTCGACCGGGCGCTTGCGGCAATATCCGAAACGGAAAAGCGGCTGCGCGAAGAGCGCTATTGAGCCGCGTTGTATTCGTCGGCGAGGTCGGCGTAACGCCGTGCCGCGTCGGCAAAGCCGGCGAATTCCTCGGGCGTGACGGCGCGCATGAGTTTCGCGGGGCTGCCGGCCCACATCTCGCCCTTTTTCACGCGCTTGCCCGGCGTGACGAGCGCACCCGCCGCGACCACGGCACCGGTCTCGACCACCGCACCGTCCATCACGCAGGCCTTCATCCCGATGAAGGCACCATCCTCGACGATGCAGCCGTGCAGCAACGCCAGATGCCCGACCGTCACGCGCGCCCCGATATAGGTGCCGAATTTTCCCTTCGAGCAGTGGATGACCGAGCCGTCCTGGATGTTCGTTTCGGCACCGATGCGGATCTCGTGCACGTCGCCGCGCACGGTCACGCCGTACCAGATGCCGCAGCGCGGCCCGATCTCGACATTGCCGATGATCGCGGCATTATCGGCGACGAAGGCACTCGGATCGATTTTAGGTGACCACTCCCGATAGGGGCGGACGATCATTCGAGGCCGAGCATCAGCGAGATGTTCTGCACGGCTGCCCCCGAAGCACCCTTGCCGAGATTGTCGAGCCGCGCCACGAGAACCGCCTGGCGGTGCTTCTCGTTGGCGAACACGCGCAGCTCCATCCGGTCGGTGCCGTTGAGCGCCTGCGGCTCGAGCTTGCCCGACGCCTCCGGTACGACGACCGAGATGAGCTTGCTGCCCGCATAGCGCTTCTCGAGGATCGCCTGGATGTCGGCGGCCTTCGGCTTGGACGGCAGCGCATCCAGATGCAGCGGCACGCTGACGAGCATACCCTGCCGGAAATCGCCCACCGACGGCACGAAGATCGGCCGGCGTGTCAGCTTCGAATAGAGATGGAGTTCCGGCAGATGCTTGTGCTCGAGGCCGAGACCGTAGAGCTCGAAGTCCGGTGCCGTCCGCGCCTCGTATTCCGCGATCATCGACTTGCCGCCGCCCGAATAGCCGCTGATGGCATTGACCGTCACGGGCCAGTCGGCGGGCAGAACGCCCGCCTCGACGAGCGGCCGGATCAGCGCGATGCCGCCGGTCGGATAGCAGCCGGGATTGGCCACGCGCGTGGCGTTGCGCACGGCGGCCGTCTGCTCGGCCGTCATCTCCGGGAATCCGTAGGTCCAGCCGGGGGCGACGCGATGCGTGGAGCTGGCATCGATGATCTTGGGCGACTTGGCGCCCAGCGTGTCGGCGAGGGCGACCGACTCCTTCGCCGCGGCGTCCGGCAGGCACAGGACGACGAGGTCGACCGACGACATGATCTCGCGGCGCGCGTCCGGATCCTTGCGGCGCTCGGGGGCGATCGAGCGCACGGCCACGCCGGCGAGGCCGGCAAGGCGCTGCGCGATGCCGAGACCGGTCGTGCCGGCTTCGCCATCGATGAAGATCGTGCGGGTCAAGGTTGCGCTATCCATCGGACTCACTCCTCGGACTCGATATTACATCAAAGAAACAGCCGGTAAAACCGCGTATCGGGCTTCATCCGCGGAAACGCCGCCGGCAACTCGGTCTCGGCGACGAGATCGAAGCCGTTCTTCTCGTAGAAGCGGTGGGCGGCCAAGAAAAGGGCGGTGGTACCAAGCCAGACGGCCTTCAGCCCGCGGGTTCGAGAATGCATAAGTAGTGTATCGAGCAGGCGCTGGGCGATACCGTGCGTGGCGCCCCGGAAATCGGCGCGCACGAACATCTTGCGCAAGGCCCCCTCGCCCGGCGCGAATTCGACCAGGCCGATCGTGCCGACGACGGCACCTTCGGCCGCGCGCGCGACCCAGAATTCGCCCGCCCCCTTGCGGAAGAAGGCCGCCGGATCCTGCAGGTCCGGCTGCTGCTCGTACGTGATCGGCACCCCGAACTCGCGGTTCTGGATGTCGACGACCATCGCCGCCATCGCGGCATGGTCCTGCGGTTCATAGATCGAGACGTCGACCATCGAGAGACCCCTGAAACAAGAAGGGCGCCGGTGAGGGCGCCCTTCTCAACTCCGGTCCGCCCGGAGGCGGAATGCGAGTTTCGGTTAGCGCTTCGAGAACTGGTGGCTGCGGCGCGCCTTGTGGCGACCGTACTTCTTTCGCTCGACCACGCGGCTGTCGCGGGTGAGGAAGCCGGCATGCTTGAGGGCCGGACGCAGCTCGGGCTCGAAATACGTCATCGCCTTCGACAGGCCGTGACGGACCGCACCGGCCTGGCCCGAAAGCCCGCCGCCGGAGACCGTGCACCAGAGGTCGAACTGGCCGACGCGGGCGGCGACCGAGAACGGCTGGTTGATCATCATGCGCAGCGCCGGACGCGCGAAGTAGGCGTTCAGCTCCTTGCCGTTGACGATCATCTTGCCGGAACCGGCCTTGAGCCATACGCGGGCGACCGCGTTCTTGCGCTTGCCGGTCGCGTAGGAGCGGCCGAATTTGTCGCGCTGCGGAGCGGCCTGCGTGGTCGCGGGCTGGGCGGCCGCGACGGCCGAAGCCATCGACAGGTCGGCAAGCGTACGGCTGGCCGGCTTCGCCTTCGGCTTTTCCGCGCGATCGGTACGGGGTTCGGCCATGCTCAGGCGCTCCTCTTGTTCTTCGGATTCATCGCGGCGAAGTCGACCTTGGTCGGGTTCTGGGCTTCGTGCGGATGCTGGGCGCCGGCATAGATCTTCAGATGCGTCATCTGGCGACGGGCCAACGGGCTGTCTTTCTTCATCATGCGCTCGACCGCGCGCTCGAGCAGGCGCTCGGGATGCTTGGAAGCCAGCGTCTGCTTGGGCGAGATCTGCTTGACGCCGCCGGGGTGACCGGTGTGCCAGTAGTGGACCTCGTTCTCCAGCTTGCGGCCGGTCATGCGGACCTTCTCGGCGTTGATCACGACGACGAAGTCGCCCGCATCCAGGTGCGGCGAGAAGGAAGGCTTGTGCTTGCCCTTGAGGCGCATCGCGAGGAACGAGGCGAGACGGCCGAGAACGACGCCTTCGGCGTCGATCAGGATCCACTTCTTGCTCTTGTGCGCCTCTGCGACCGTGAGATTCGGGGTCGACATGGTTGGCTCGTTTCTTTGAAGGTTCGAACGTCATTCCCGCCCGCCTTCAGGGGCGTTCGGGAGCGCGCGAATATCCGTTTCCCGCGCTTTCAAGTCAACGACTAATCACTCAATGAATTCAATATGATTACATTAATGGTATAATTATACCGCTGATCCAACGCACTGCCCTGATTCTACTTTTCGGAGTTCCGCGGCGGGATCGAATAGGTGCCGGTCACGTGCGCGACCGGTTCCTTGTCGCCGACCGAGTAAAGCCCGACCTCCATCACCGCCAGGCGCTTGCCGAGCTTCAGCATCGTGCCGTGGGCGAGCATGTCGCGCTGGGCGGGCTTGCGCAGGAAGTTGATGTTGAGGCTCGTCGTCACCGCCAGCTCGACGCGGCCGATCAGGCTCATCACGCAGACATACATCGTGAAGTCCGCAAGCCCCATCATCAGCGGCCCGGCGATGCTCCCGCCGGGCCGGATGAAGTCGCGCCGGAACGGCATGCGCACCGTCACGTCGCCGGCCTTGAGCTTGGATATCCTGGGATCGAGCGAGGCCGCAAAGGGCAAGGCTTCGGCGACGATCTCGGCAATCTCGGCTTTGGTGATGCGGCTCATCTCTTGCCCGAACTTGATTGGAGGCGGGAACGGTCGCAAACTGCACTACATTAGTATTCCACCGCAACCCTGCCCGGGACTCGAGGATGCCAGATTCGTCGGCCACACCGAACTCGCTGCTGCGCACCGACAAGGAGGGCGTGGCGACGCTGACGCTGAACCGCCCGGCCGCCCGGAATGCCATGTCGGTCGGCCTGATCCGGGCCCTGCAGGACCAGTTTGCCCTGCTGCGCGACGACCGGACGATCAAGGCCGTCGTGATCGCCGGTGCGGGCCCGGCCTTCTGCGCCGGCCACGATCTCAAGGAAATCCGCGCCAATCCCGATCCGGCCGCCTATCTGGCGCTGTTCGAGCAATGCTCGGACCTGATGAAGACGATCGTCCGGCTGCCCAAGCCGGTGATCGCAAGCGTGCACGGCGTCGCCACGGCTGCCGGCTGCCAGCTCGTGGCGACCTGCGATCTTGCGGTCGCGGCCGAAACCGCGCGCTTCGCCACGCCGGGCGTCAATATCGGCCTGTTCTGCTCGACTCCGATGGTGGCATTGACGCGCGCGGTCGGGCGCAAGGCCGCGATGGAAATGCTGCTGACCGGCGACCTGATCGATGCGAACGCCGCCAAGGCGATGGGCCTCGTCAACCGCGTCGTGCCGGAAGCGGAACTTGCGCAAGCCACGCAGGCCCTCGCCGCCCAGATCGCATCCAAGTCGCCGCTGACGCTGGCGATCGGCAAGGAGGCTTTCTATAGTCAGGCCGAGATGGATCTCGACGATGCCTACGATTTCGCAAGCCGGGCGATGACGCGCAACATGCTCGCGCGCGACGCCGAGGAAGGCATCGACGCTTTCATCGCGAAGCGCAAGCCGTCCTGGCAGGGATGCTGAATTGGATCCGCTGACCTACGAAGACGGCTTCATCCGCAACATCCTGCGGCGGACCAAGGTGATCGCGATGGTAGGGGCGAGCACCAACTGGACGCGGCCCAGCTTCTTCGCGATGAAATACCTGCAGGCGAAAGGCTATCGGGTCATCCCGGTCAATCCCGCTGCGGCCGGCCAGGAACTGCTCGGCGAGACGGTCCGCGCGTCGCTGAAAGATATCGACGTGCCGATCGACATGGTCGACGTGTTCCGCGCTTCCGAGAATGTCGGCCCGATCGCCGACGAGGCGATCGCGGTCGGCGCCAAGACGCTGTGGATGCAGCTTGGCGTGCGCAACGACGACGCGGCGGCGAAGGCCACGGCAGCCGGCCTCGACGTCGTGATGGACCGCTGCCCGAAGATCGAGTTCGGCCGCCTGAACGGCGAACTCTCCTGGGGCGGGATCAATTCGGGCATCATTTCGTCGAAGCGCGCGAAGATCGTCCGGACGATCTGAACATTCCGGAAAACCAACCATAGGTTACGGCCTGTTACGGTAACCCATTTAAGTCCTTGAAACTGAAGGCAGGTAACATGCAACGTCGCTTTTCGGCGATTTTGTAGGATACCCGCTCCTATTACGCTGTCCGGTCAATCACTTGACCGATGTTACGTAGAGGCGACGCCGGGTGTTACCGGGTTCCGCCGCCTATTCACTTTTCAAAGAGCGCCCTGCCGGTCGACTGGCAGTTACTCATGATCCTATCATAGGAATTATTATTTTACAATCGGAAGAAGCAATGCTCCCTGTCTTCATTCCCGTCATGCCCGGGCTTGACCCGGGCATCTGCGACTTTTAGTAGAACTCGAAATGATGCATGGCGGCTTCGTCTACATGATGAGCAATCGACCCGGCGGCGTTCTCTATGTCGGCGTGACGGCGGACCTAGCGCGACGCGCGTGGGAACATCGCGAAGGCGTCTTCGAAGGGTTCACCAAGCGCTATGCGCTCAAGCGGCTCGTCTGGTTCGAGGCGCACGACGACATCCGGACAGCGATCCAGCGCGAGAAGAACCTCAAGCACTGGTCGCGCGTGTGGAAGGTCGATCTGATCACAGCCGCCAATCCCGAATGGCGCGATCTGTTTGACGAGATCGCATGACGACGGCAGGGAGATGCCCGGGTCAAGCCCGGGCATGACGGTATCTTTACTTGGGTCCTACGCCGCCGCCTTCGCCGCAAGTGCCGCCTTGATCGCGGCGAGTGCTGCATCGGCCTTCGCCGCATCCGGTCCGCCGCCCTGCGCCATGTCCGGACGGCCGCCGCCGCCCTTGCCGCCGAGTTCGGCAACGCCGAGCTTCACGAGATCGACGGCACTTACCTTGCCGGCGACGTCCTCGGTCACCGCGACGACGATGGAGGCCTTGCCGTCCTCGATCGAGATCAGCGCGATGACGCCCGAACCGATCTGCTTCTTGAGCTCGTCGGCCGTCGCCTTGAGTTCGCGCGCCGGCGTGTTGTCGAGCTTGCGGCCCGCGAATTTGAACGCACCGACCTGTTCGGCCCCGCCGCCCGCCGCGGCACCGCCGCCGCCGACCGCCAGCGCCCGGCGCGCGTCGGACAGTTCCTTCTCGAGCTTGCGGCGTTCCTCGATCAGCGCGCCGATGCGTGCGGGCACGTCGGCCGGCACGGTCTTGGCGATGCTTGCTGCGTCGAACAGCAGGCGCGCCTGCTCGGCGAGATAGGCGCGGGCCCCCTCGCCCGTCATCGCCTCGATGCGGCGCACGCCGGCGGCGACCGCACCTTCCGAAACGATCTTGAACAGGCCGATATCGCCCGTACGCCGCACATGCGTGCCGCCGCAAAGTTCGGTCGAGAAGGGCTTCGCCTCGCTGTTGCCGCGCGGATAGCCCATCGCGACGACGCGCACCTCTTCGCCGTACTTTTCGCCGAAGAGCGCCAGCGCACCCGCCTCGACGGCGGCATCCGGCGTCATCAGGCGGGTCGATACGTCCTGGTTTTCCAGCACGCGCCTGTTGACGTCGGCTTCGACGGCGGCGATGTCCTCGGCCGTCAGCGGCGTGGGCTGCGAGATGTCGAAGCGCAGCCGGTCGGGCGCCACGAGCGAGCCCTTCTGCGTCACGTGGTCGCCCAGGCGACGGCGCAGCGCTTCGTGCAGCAGGTGCGTGGCCGAATGGTTGGCGCGCGTGCGGTCGCGGCGGTCGATGTCGATGCGCAGCTCGACGAAGTCGCCGACCTTGATCGTCCCCTTCGTCACGCGCCCCATATGGACGTGCATGTCGCCGGCCATCTTCTGCGTGTCGTCGACGGCGATCTCGATGCCGCCGGCCGCGAAGATGGCGCCGGCATCGCCCATCTGGCCGCCGGATTCGCCGTAGAAGGGCGTCTGGTTGACGATCAGGGCGATCTTGTCGCCGGCCGTCGCCGACCGGACTTCCTTGCCGTCGATGACGAGGGCCGCGACCTTGCCTTCGGCATTCTCGGTCTCGTAGCCGAGGAATTCCGTGGCGCCGACCTTCTCGCGCAGTTCGAACCAGACGCGGTCGCCCGCCTTCTCGCCCGAACCCGCCCACGAGCGGCGCGCTTCTTCCTTGGCCTTTTCCATCGCGGCCGAGAAACCGTCGGTGTCCACGCCGACGCCGCGCGCGCGCAGGACGTCCTGCGTGAGGTCGAGCGGGAAACCGAATGTGTCGTAGAGCTTGAACGCGACCTCGCCGGCGAGCTTTTCGCCCTTGCCGAGGTTGCCCGAGGAATCGTCGAGCAGCTTGAGGCCGCGGTCGAGCATCGCCTTGAATCGCGTCTCCTCGAGCTTCAGCGTCTCGGTCGCAAGCGCGGCCGCCCGGACGAGTTCGGGAAAGGCCTGGCCCATCGCGTCGACGAGTGTCGCCACCAGCTTGTGGAGCAGCGGCTCCTTGCAGCCGATGATGTGCGCGTGGCGCATGGCGCGGCGCATGATCCGGCGCAGCACGTAGCCGCGCCCCTCGTTCGACGGCAGCACGCCGTCGGCGATCAGGAAGCAGGACGAGCGCAGATGGTCGGCGATCACGCGGTGCGAGACGGCGTGCGGCCCGTCGGCCGGCACGTTCGAGGCATCGGCCGAGGCGAGGATGATCCGGCGCATCAGGTCGATGTCGTAGTTGTCGTGCTTGCCCTGCAGCACGGCCGTGATGCGCTCGAGCCCCATGCCCGTGTCGATCGACGGCTTGGGCAGCGACACGCGCTCGCTCGGGCCGAGCTGCTCGAACTGCATGAAGACGAGATTCCAGATCTCGATGAAGCGGTCGCCGTCGGCATCGGCCGAACCCGGCGGGCCGCCCGCGATCTTGGGGCCGTGGTCGTAGAAGATCTCCGAGCACGGGCCGCAGGGGCCGGTGTCGCCCATCGCCCAGAAATTGTCGGACGTGGCGATGCGGATGATCTTGTCCTCGGACAGGCCCGCGATCTTCTTCCACAGGCCTGCCGCCGCATCGTCGTCGTGATAGACGGTGACGCACAGCTTGTCCTTGGCGAGGCCGTATTCCCTGGTGATCAGCGTCCAGGCATGCTCGATCGCCTGTTCCTTGAAATAGTCGCCGAACGAGAAATTGCCGAGCATCTCGAAGAAGGTGTGGTGGCGGGCGGTATAGCCGACATTCTCGAGATCGTTGTGCTTGCCGCCGGCGCGCACGCATTTCTGCGAGGTCGCGGCGCGCACGTAGGGGCGCTTCTCCTGGCCGGTGAAGACGTTCTTGAACTGCACCATGCCGGCGTTCGTGAACATCAGCGTCGGGTCGTTGCGCGGCACGAGCGGCGAGGAAGCCACGACCTGGTGGCCGTTCTTCGCGAAATAGTCGAGGAAGGTCTTGCGGACGTCGCTCGCACTCGTCATGGCAGGCTCGCTCTCTAGGCTCGGTAAGACCGGCGTCGGCGGCCAAGGGCCGCCGGGTCGAAAAGGGGCCTAGATGTAGCTTTGGCGGGCGGGAGTGTCCAGTTGGGGCGGACAGGGCGGAACTGGCGGTCCGGAAAGATAAAAACGGGCCGGCGGACGCAGCACTTCGGGCTTACGCGTCGGCCGGCCCGCTTGTGGGCCCGGGAACGATAGGAGATCCGGGGCCGGATACCTTGAATTCGGAAACGGGAGCCTGAACCGGACGGGATCGGGGCCACTCTCCCCTCGCCCGTCCGGGCTGGATGCGAAAAGGCGTCTAGCTTTCAGTGCTGCCGGGTTCGGCCATCATGGCGCTGGCCACGGTGCCCGAATTGCCGCGGATGGCGGCTTCGATCGCGGCGGCCGCTTCGGGATGTTCCTTGAGATAGGCGCGCGCGTTCTCGCGCCCCTGGCCGATGCGCGTGCCGTCGTAGGAGAACCAGGCGCCCGACTTCTCGACCACCCCGGCCTTGACGCCGAGATCGATGAGTTCGCCGGTCTTCGACACGCCTTCGCCGTACATGATGTCGAATTCGACGACCTTGAAGGGCGGGGCCATCTTGTTCTTCACGACCTTGACGCGCGTCTGGTTGCCCACGATGGTCTCGCGGTCCTTGATGGCGCCGATGCGGCGGATGTCGAGGCGCACCGAGGCGTAGAACTTGAGCGCGTTGCCGCCCGTCGTCGTCTCGGGGTTGCCGAACATCACGCCGATCTTCATGCGGATCTGGTTGATGAAGATGACGAGCGTGTTCGAGCGCGAGATCGAGCCCGTCAGCTTGCGCAGCGCCTGGCTCATCAGGCGGGCATGCAGGCCCATGTGGCTGTCGCCCATCTCGCCTTCGAGTTCGGCGCGCGGCACGAGGGCGGCGACCGAGTCGA
>CAYQDN010000038.1:9318-40502 GCA_964416335.1 uncultured Azospirillum sp. | reverse complement strand
GTGGGGGGTAGGCCGGGCCCCGGTGTTTTCCCCCCCCCCCCCCGGGGCGTGGGGTCGGGGGTGGGGGGAGGGCCATCCTACATACGTATCTATAGTTGTATTTAATCCTGCACCGGGATATAAGTCCGGCAGTGGCCGAGACCCTCCGGCCATGTGCTGTTTGAAACGGTGAATAGGTGGATGTGAACGCGGGAAGACGCGCGCGTTGCGGCCGGCCGCAAGGTTTGCTTGACGGACGGCGTTTTCCGTCAACGTCAACAGGCTTCGTCGGCCGGAATCAAGGACATGGCCTGTTGACGGTCAATCGCCGTCAACAACCGCAAAAATGACGTGACGGATTGCGTTTTCCGTCACCGTCGCCTGGTTTTTCCGTGGAAAATCAGGGCCGAAGGCAGGTGACGGTAACCTTGCGTCACCTGCCGTCGCCTTCGTCAGGTACGCGTCCCCGTCCCGGGAACGACGGTGAAGGTCGGGCGCTGCGGCTCGGCGCCGATCGCGTCGAGGCGGAGATCGGCGAGCCACGGCCGCTCGATGGTCGGCATGCCGAAGAGATGGCCCTGCAGCAGCTTCACGCCCTTGCGCGCGAGGTGCTGGGATTCGGTGACGTTCTCCACGCACTCGGCCACGGTCTCGAGCCCGAAGCCTTCGGCAAGGCCCAGCAGCGTGCGGATGAAGAGCTGGTTGTCCACGTTGTCGGCAACACCGCGCACGAAGCTGCCGTCGATCTTCACGCTGTCGACGGCGATGGCCTTGAGGTTGCGGAAGCTCGTGTAGCCGGCGCCGAAATCGTCGAGCGACACGCGGCAGCCGAGCTCGCGCACCTGGGCGACGAACTTCGCGGTCTCGTCGATGTCCTGGATCGCGACGGTCTCGGTGATCTCGACCGTGAGGCGGCGGGCAAGGTCGGGCCGCGTCTTGAGCGTGCCCGAAAGGGCGCGCAGCCAGCTCGGGTCGCCGGCGGTGAGGCCGGAGATGTTGATGGCGAGGCGCACGTCGGGCCAGCGCATCAGTTCGTTGAGCGCCATCTCGAGCACGCGCCGGTCGAGCAGGCGCATCAGCCCGGTCTGCTCGACGACCGGGATGAACGAGCCCGCGGGGGCGATCGTGCCGTCCATCCGCTGCAGGCGGATCAGGCATTCGTAATGGTCGACGACATGCGTGTTGGCGTCGACGACGGGCTGGAAGGCGAAGACGAGGCGTTCGTCCTTCAGCGCCGCCTGCACGTCGGACGAGATCGCGACGAGGCGCTGGTGGAGTTCGCGTTGCGCCGGGCTTGCCGAGAAGATCGCATAGCGGTTGCGGCCCGCGCGCTTGGCTTCGTGCAACGCGGATTCCGCGCGCGCCATCGCCTCGACCGCCGACGGGCCCTGTTCGAGGAACATGACGGCCCCGGCCGACGCGGTGACGTGCAGCGGGCCGTCGGGTGTCTCGATGGGGGCGCCGCGCACGGAGGTGAGCAGGCGGTCGGCGGCAAGGCCGATCTCGGATTCCGGGCAGTGCGTCAGCACGAGGCCGAAGCGGTCGCCGCCCGCCCGCCCGATCGTGTCGGAGGCGCGCAAGCTGCGTTCGAGGCGCTGGCCGATGCCGATCAGCAACGCATCGGCCGTCGACCAGCCGAACGCGTCGTTGATGGCGGAGAGGTTGTCCACGCCGACGAGCAGGAAGGCGCCGGGCGCCTTGTAGCGCGCGGCGTATTCGATGGCATGGTCGAGCGATTCGCGCAGGCGGGCCGCGTTGAAATGCCCGGTCAGCGGATCGTAGTTGGCAAGATGTTCGAGGCGCGCTTCCTTTTCCTTGCGCGCCGAGATCGCGCGCAGCGTGCCGGCGAGGCGCACGGGCTTGCCGTCGGGGGCGAAGTCGGCGCGGCCGCGGTCGTGCACCCAGATGAGCGCCCCGCCCTCGCCGCGGATGCGGTAGTCGAGATCGTAGGCGATGCGGTCGACGAAATGCGCCGACAGCGCCTTCAGCCGGCTGGGCAGGTCCTCGGCATAGATGCGGCTCTGGTAGACCTGGCCTGTCGGCGGGAAATCGGCGCGCGGGCCGAACACGTTTTCCGCACGGCCCGCCCAGCCCATCGAATCCAGCGTCAGGTCCCACTCGTACGCGGCGTCGCCCGCCGCGTCGAGGGCCTGCCCCGCGAAATCCGGTGCCGGAATCCGCATCAGGCCGCCCGCTTCAGGGCCGTGCCCAGCATGTCGACCATCCGGTCGATCTGCGGCTTCTCGACGATCAGCGGCGGCGAGAGGGCCACGATGTCGGCCGTGACGCGCACGAGCAGGCCCGCCTCGAAGCAGTCGACCAGCACGTCGTAGGCGCGCCCGCCCACGGCACCGGCACGGTTTTCGAGCTCGATGCCCGCGACGAGGCCGATATTGCGGATGTCGATGACGTGCCGGGTGCCTTTGAGCGAGTGCACCGCGTCCTGCCAGTAGGTTTCGAGGCCGGCGGCGCGCTCGAACAGCTTCTCGTCGCGATAGACGTCGAGCGTGGCGATACCCGCCGCACAGGCGAGCGGATGGCCCGAATAGGTGTAGCCGTGGAACAGCTCGATCGCGTTGTCCGGCCCGTCCATGAACGTGTCGTAGATGTCCTTGGACGCGAACACCGCCCCCATGGGTACAGCGCCGTTGGTGATGCCCTTGGCGCAGGTCATGAGGTCGGGCACGACCTTGAAGCGGTCGGCCGCGAAGCTGGTGCCCAAACGCCCGAAGCCGGTGATGACCTCGTCGAAGATCAGCAGGATGCCGTGCTTGTCGCAGATCGCGCGCAGCTTCTCCAGGTACCCCTTGGGCGGCACGAGCACGCCGGTGGAGCCCGCGACCGGCTCGACGATGACGGCGGCGACGGTCGAGGGATCGTGCAGCGCGATGATCGATTCGAGCCGGTCGGCGAGTTCGGCCCCGTGCGCGGGGATGCCCTTGGTGTAGGCGTTGCGCGCAAGATCGTGCGTGTGCGGCATGTGGTCGACGTAAGGCAACTGCAGGCCGAACTGCTTGCGGTTGCCCGAAATGCCGCCGACCGAAATGCCGCCGAAGCCCACGCCGTGATAGCCGCGCTCGCGCCCGATCATGCGCACGCGCTGGCCCTGGCCGCGCTGGCGGTGATAGGCGAGCGCGATCTTCAGGGCCGTATCGACCGATTCCGAGCCCGAGTTCGTGAAGAACACGTGGTTGAGATTGCCCGGCAGCATCGCCTGCAGGCGGGCGGCGAACTCGAACGAGATCGGATGGCCGAGCTGGAAGCCGGGGGCGTAGTCGAGCTTGGCCGCCTGCTTCTGGATCGCCTCGACGATCGGCTTGCGCCCGTGCCCGGCATTGACGCACCACAACCCGGACGTGCCGTCGAGGATCTGCCGGTTGTCGGGCGTGTAGTAGTACATGCCCTCGGCGCGCGACAGCAGGCGCGGCTTGCGCTTGAACTGGCGGTTCGCCGTGAAGGGCATCCACAGCGCTTCGAGGTTGTTGGGATCGACGGGCTGGGCGGCGGCGGACGACGACATGGGAAAACCTCCGGAACGGCTGATTCGCAAATTAGCATGCGTCCGGAGCGCGGTTCCGGCAATTCCAGCAGTCAAAATTGTCGCAGTAAATTTATCTATAATTTTAGGTTAATGCAAGATTCCCCTTGCAACAAATTTAGTTATAATTTTACACTAATTCACGATGGTCACGTCTGCCAACGTCATCCTGCTTCCGCCGCCCGGTGCCCGCCGGCCCGATGGCGCGCGCGTCGAGGAGGGGACGGACCGTCGCCGGGGAGCTTCGCGCACGGCCGCCCAGGCGGGGACCGCGGCAAGCTACACCCCGTTCGTGCCGACCGGACGCACCGGCCGCGATGCCGGCAGTGCGTCCGGGCCGTCGCGCGGCGGCAAGCGCAGCTTCGCCGACGAGCTTGTCGGCGAGACCGGCCGCGCTTCGGGCGAGCTTGCCTTCGCGGTGCAGCGCATCGCGCAGGAACGGCTCGGCGCAGGCGCCCATTTCGAGGACTGGCCGACCGCACTTGCCGCCTATGGCCGTGCCGCCGATACGGCTGCACAGCCCGCGGGCTTCGCCGCCTAGAAATCGAGCCGGTGCTCTGCTATCGAGGTCCGATCCTGTCACGCGAGGAAGGACCGGCTGCGATGGCGTTCACGACGATGTGGGAACTGCTCCAGGGCGGCAAGGACACCGACGCCGCGATCGGCGCGCCCGAGGAAAAGGCGCTGAGCCATGCGGGCCTGCGTGCGCTTGCGACGCGCACCGTCGCCGATCTCAACGCGATGGGCATCGGGCGCAACGACCGCGTGGCGATTGTACTTCCCAACGGGCCGGAAATGGCCGCGGCCTTCCTGTGCGTGGCCGCAGGGGCCACCACCGCCCCGCTCAACCCCGCCTACCGGGCCGAGGAGTTCGAGTTCTATTTGACCGACTTGAAGGCCAAGGCGCTGGTCGTGCAGGAAGGCGACGCCACACCTGCCCGCGCCGTCGCCGCCAAGCTCGGTATCCCCATCGTCGAACTGGTGCCGGCGCGCGCCGAAGGGGCCAGCAGCTACGCGCTGAAGGCCGGCGGTCTTTCGGGCAAGCCCGCACAAGGCGGCTTCGCGGCCGCGGACGACGTGGCACTCGTGCTGCACACGTCGGGCACCACGTCGCGCCCGAAGATCGTGCCGCTCGCCCAGTCGAATGTCTGCGCCTCGGCCCGCCATATCGGCGCCACGCTCGATCTCAAGGGCCACGACCGCTGCCTCAACATCATGCCGCTGTTCCATATCCACGGCCTGATCGCGGCGGTGGCCTCGTCGGTCGCGGCGGGCGGGGCGACCGTCTGCACGCCGGGCTTCAACGCGCTCAAGTTCTTCGGCTGGCTCGAAGAGGCCAAACCGAGCTGGTACACGGCCGTGCCCACGATGCACCAGGCCATCCTGACGCGCGCCGAGCGCAACAAGGAGACCATCGCGAAGGCGAAGCTGCGCTTCATCCGCTCGTCGTCGGCCTCGCTGCCGCCGCAGGTGATGCAGGAGCTCGAGGCCGTGTTCGGTGCCCCGGTCATCGAGAGCTACGGCATGACCGAGGCCGCCCACCAGATGGCGTCCAACCCGCTGCCGCCGCGGTCGCGCAAGCCCGGCTCGGTCGGAATCGCGGCGGGCCCGGAAGTGCGCATCATGGACGAGGAGGGCAACCTGCTGCCCGACGGCGCGCTGGGCGAGATCGTCATCCGCGGGCCCAACGTGACCAAGGGCTACGAGGCCAATCCCGACGCCAACCTCAAGGGCTTCGCCAACGGCTGGTTCCGCACCGGCGACCAGGGCACGCTCGACGCGGAAGGCTATCTGCGCATCACCGGGCGGCTCAAGGAACTCATCAACCGTGGCGGGGAAAAGGTGAGCCCGCTCGAGGTCGACGAAATCATCATGGACCATCCGGCGGTGGCGCAGATCGTCACCTTCGCCATGCCGCACGACAAGCTCGGCGAGGAAGTCGCCGCCGCGGTCGTGCTGCGCGAGGGGCAGACCGCGACCGAGCGCGAGCTTCGCGACTTCGCCGCCAAGCGCCTTGCCGACTTCAAGGTGCCACGCAAGATCGTGTTCCTCGCCGAGATCCCGAAGGGAGCGACCGGCAAGCTGCAGCGCATCGGCCTTGCCGACAAGCTGGGCCTGGGCAAATGAGCCGCGTCCTCGTCTTCGGTGCGGGGGCCATCGGCGGCTACATGGGCGTGAAGATGGCCGCCGCCGGGGCCGACGTGACGTTCTTCGCGCGGGGGCCGCATCTGGCCGCCATGAAGGCGAACGGGATAAGGCTGATCTCCGAAGGAACAGAAACAGTCATAACCAAAGCGGCCTTCACCGACGATCCGGCCGCGGCGGGCGAGCAGGATTTCGTGATCGTGGCGCTGAAGGCGACGGGCCTTGCCCCCGCCGCCGGCCAGATCGCCAAGCTGCTGGGCAAGGACACCGCCATCGTCACGGCGATGAACGGCGTGCCCTACTGGTACTTCTACGGCAATGGCGGCCCGCATGACGGCAAGAAGCTCAACTCCGTCGATCCCGACGGCAGGCTGTGGGACACGCTGGCCCCGTCGCGCGCCATCGGCTGCATCGTCTATCCGGCGGCCAACATCATCGCCCCCGGCGTGATCGAGCACACCTATTCCAACCGCTTCGCGCTCGGCGAACCCGACGGCATCAAGAGTGCCCGCATCCTCAAGCTCTCCGAGCTGATGATCGCCGGCGGCCTCAAGGCGCCGATCCGCCCGCGCATCCGCGACGACATGTGGGTGAAGCTGTGGGGCAACCTCACCTTCAATCCGGTGTCGGCGCTGACGACGGCAACACTCGAAACGATCGCGTCCGATCCCGGCACGCGCGGCGTCGCGCGCACGATGATGGTGGAAGCGCAGGCCGTCGGCGAAGCGCTCGGCATCAGGTTCGGCGTCGACGTGGAAAAGCGCATCGACGGGGCGGGCGAAGTGGGGGCCCACAAGACCTCGATGCTGCAGGATCTCGAAGCGAAAAAGCCGATGGAGATCGACGCCCTGCTGGGTGCCGTCGTCGAGATGGGCGATCTCGTCGGCCATCCGATGCCGGCCTGCCGGATCGTGCTGGCCCTCGTGCGCCAGCGCGCGCGCATGGCGGGTGTCTATTGATCAGCCCGTGCGTACGCGTGTGCCGGCTGGGCCCCGATGACAAATGCGAGGGCTGCGGGCGTTCGGTCGGCGAGATCCGCCGGTGGGCCGGCATGACGACCGACGAACGCTGGGCGATCCTGAAGCGCCTCGCGGCCGAGGGCTTCATCCCCGCCTCGTCGGTCGGCGAAGCCTAGCGGCTCTCGCGCGGCGTGAAGCTCTTTGCCGAGCCGTATTGCGGCGGCCACTTCATCTCGTAGCCCTGCTCGAACGCGGCGTGCCGCGTCCAGTAGGGATCGTAGAGATGGGCGCGCGCCAGCACGCAAAGGTCCGCGCGGCCGGCCGCCAGGATCGTGTTGCAGTCGGCCCACGAGCTGATATTGCCCACCGTCATCGTCGGCATGTCGGCCTCGTGGCGCACGCGGTCGGCGAACGGCGTCTGGAACAGGCGCCCGTAGACCGGGTGGTCGTCGTCCACGGTCTGGCCCGCCGACACGTCGATGATGTCGGCCCCGTGCGCCTTGAGCCGCCTGGCGATCTCGACCGCGTCGGCACCGGTATTGCCGCCTTCCTTCCAGTCGGTCGCCGAGATGCGCACGGCGATGGGCCGGTCGGCGGGCCATGCGGCGCGCACGGCGTCGAACACTTCGAGCGGGAAGCGCATGCGCGCATCGATGTCGCCGCCATGGGCATCGGTGCGGATGTTGGTCAGCGGCGACAGGAACGTCGCCAGCAGATAGCCGTGCGCCATGTGGATCTCGACGATGTCGAAGCCCGCGGCGAGGGCGAGCTTCGTTGCGCGCACGAAGTCGCCCTTCACCGCGTCCATGTCGGTGCGGTCCATCGCCTTGGGCACCTGGCTGCCCTTCTTGTACGCCAGGGCCGAGGCCGCGATCAGCGGCCAGTTGCCGTCCGGCAACGGCTTGTCGATGCCTTCCCAGGCACGCCGCGTCGAACCCTTGCGGCCCGCGTGTGCCAGCTGCACGCCGATCTTCGCCGGGCTGTTGGCATGCACGAAATCGACCACACGCTTCCAGCCCGCGACATGCGCGTCCTTGTAGAGGCCCGCACATCCCGGCGAGATGCGGCCCTCGCGGCTCACGTCGGTCATCTCGGTCAGCACGAGGCCCGCACCGCCGAGCGCACGGCTGCCCAGATGCACGAGATGCCAGTCGTCCGGCATGCCGTCCTCGGCCGAGTACTGGCACATCGGCGACACGACGACGCGGTTGGGAAGCGTGAGGCCGCGCAAGGTGAAGGGGGTGAACATCGGCGGCGGCGTCGCGAGTACCCCCGTCTTCGCGGCGAAGCCCGCATCGACGCGCGCGACGAAGGCCGGGTCGCGCAGCTTGAGGTTCGTGTGCGTGATGCGCATCGAGCGCGTCAGCATCGCGAAGGCGAATTCGACCGGATCGAGCCGGCCGGCATAGCGCTCGACGTCCTCGAACCATTCGAGGCTCGTCTGGGCCGCACGCTGGATCGCGTCGACCTGCGGGCGGCGCTCGGCCTCGTAGGCCGCGAGCGCCTCGGGCACCTTCCCGTGCCGGGCGACCGCCGCGGCAAGCCCGATCGCGTCTTCCATCGCAAGCTTGGTGCCCGAGCCGATCGAGAAATGCGCGGTGTGCGCGGCATCGCCCATCAGCACGACGTTGCCGAAGCTCCAGTGCGCGTTCGAGATCGTCGGGAAGGTCCGCCAGATCGAACGGTTGGGAATGAGCTTGTGGCCGGCCAGTTCCTCGGCGAACAGCTTCTCGCAGAAGGCCAACGTCTCGGCCTCGCTCGCCTTGTCGAGACCTGCGCGCTTCCATGCGGCTTCCGTGCATTCGACGATGAAGGTCGAGCTCGTCGCGTCGTACTGGTAGGCATGCACGCGGAAGAGGCCGCTCGCGTGTTCCTTGAAGTGGAACGTGAAGGCCGGATGCGGGCGCGTCGTGCCCAGCCAGACGAACTTGTTCTTCCGCCAGTCGAGCTTCGGCTGGAACCTGTCGGCGTGCTTGAGCCGGATGCCCGAGTTGACGCCGTCGGCCGCGAGGATCAGGTCGGCATCGGGGAAATCCTCCGGCCCTTTCGCCTCGGTCTCGAAGCGGATCGTCACACCCAGATCCATCGCGCGGCGCTGCAGGATGTTGAGGAGCTTGACCCGCGCGAGGCCCGAGAAGCCGTGGCCGGTGGACGTGACGACGGTGCGCGCATAGTGGACGTCGATGTCGGTCCAGTGCGAGAACGCCTTGGTGATCTCGGCGTAGCTCTCGGGATCGGCGTCGGCGAAGTTGCCGAGCGTTTCGTCGGAGAAGACGACGCCGAAGCCGAACGTGTCGTCCGGCCGGTTGCGCTCGACGACGAGGATGTCGGCCGACGGATCGGCCTTCTTGGCGAGGATCGCGAAATAGAGCCCTGCCGGCCCGCCGCCGATGCTGACGATCTTCATGCTTCCCCTCCGGCTCCGTCGGGGAATTACTTTAGACCTAAAATAAACTCCGGCAAGCCCCTAGCGGCCGAGCAGGATCGATATCCCGTCCCAGCAGAGCTTCACGCCGGTCAGCAGCAGGAACACATTGCACCAGAAATAGAAGGGCTTGTCCGGGATCCGCACATGCAGCCAGATGCCCAGCCAGATCCCGGCAAGGGCGAGCGGCAGCAGCACCAGGCTGGTCGCGAGGTTCTCGGGCGACAGCAGGCCGAGCCCGATGAACGGCCCGAGCTTGAACGCGTTGACGAAGGCGAAGAAGACCGCGTTGGTGCCCACGAACCGCGTCTTGTCGAGACGCAGCGGCAGCAGGAACACCTGCAAAGGCGGCCCGCCGGCATTGGCGATGAAGCTCGTCACGCCCGACACGGCCGCCCAGAACACGCCCTTGATCCTGTTGGGCCGTCCGGGCGCTGCCGCCCGGCCGAGGGCGGCGAACAGCCAGTCCTTCAGCGGGAACAGCACGGCGATGACGCCGATCAGCAGGCGGATCCACGCCTCGTCGAGATGCTTGAACGACCAGTAGCCGACGAACGTGCCGATCACGGCACCCGCCAGCAGGAAGCCCATCAGGTCGCGCGCCCAGTCGCGCCGGTAGCGCCACACGCTGAACACGTCCATCGCCATCAGCAGCGGCAGCATGATCGCGGCGGCCTGCGGCACCGGGATCGCGAGCGCCATCAGCGGCACGCCGAGCGAGCCGAGGCCCCCGCCGAAGCCGCCCTTCGACACGCCGACGATCAGGAAGGCGGGCACCGCCAACGCGTAGAAGAACGGGTCTGTCAGCATCGGACGGGCGCCGCGAAGCGCCTCAGACCTTCCAGTCGGGATCGGGAACGGTCTGGAAGACCGAGCGCAGGCCTTCCGACCAGCGCCGGCGGATGTCGGAGAAATAGATGTCCTTCTCGTCGAGGCGCTTGCGCACCGCCACGCGGCATTCGTCGCGCCTTATGATCGAGATGTCGATCGGCAGGCCGACCGACACGTTGGACCGCAGCGTGGAATCCATCGAGATCAGCGCGCACTTGGCCGCCTCGTTGAGCGTCGTGGTGCCCATCACGACGCGGTCGAGGATCGGCTTGCCGTACTTGGTCTCGCCGATCTGGAAATAGGGCGTTTCGGCCGACGCCTCGATGAAGTTGCCGGCCGAATAGACCTGGAACAGGCGCAGGCGCCGCCCCTTGATCTGCCCGCCGAGGATCAGCGAGATCGTGAACTCGGCCCCCTGCTCCTTCAGCCGCTCGGCGTCGAGGTCATAGACCTCGCGCACGGCGCGGCCCACGAGGCGCGCGGCTTCGAACATCGAGGGCACGTTGGCCAGCGTCTCGGTCCGGTCGGTCCCCATGCCCTCGGTCAGCAGGTTGACGATCGACTGCGAGATCGCGAGGTTGCCGGCGGTCAGCAGCGTGATGCAGCGCTCGCCCGGCTTCTCCCAGACATGCATCTTGTTGAAGATCGCGACATGGTCCACGCCCGCATGGGTGCGGGAGTCCGAGCAAAGGACGAGTCCGTCCTCGAGGAGCAGGCCGACGCCGTAGGTCATGTCTCAGGTAACTCCGGATGCGCGCGGGATCGCCGGTCAATACGTCAAACCGAAGTCTTCCGCAATCGCCTTGCCGAGCGCCACGTTGCTGTCCACGACCTCGGTGAGGAATTCGTGCAGTCCTTGCGTGAACACGTCGTCGATCTTGCCGAACCGCAGGCGGTTGAACATCTGGTCGGCGAGCCGTGCGGACAGGTAGTCGCACTGGAACATCTCGCGCAATTCGTTGAGCAGGTGCGTGAGCTCGCCGAACGACACGCGCAGCGAGCGCGGCATGTCGTCGCGCAGGATCAGCAGCTCGGCGACGCGCTTGGGCTTGATCACGTCGCGGTAGATGCGCCGGTAGGCCTGGAAGGCCGAAACCGAGCGCAGCAGCGCACCCCACTGGTAGTAGTCGACGGCACCGCCGACGTCGCGCGTGGACGGCAGCAGCACGTGGTACTTCACGTCGAGCAGGCGGGCGGTGGAGTCCGCGCGCTCGAGGAAGGTGCCCACGCGCACGAAGCGGTAGGCCGCGTCGCGCGGCATCGTGCCGTAGCCCACGCCGCGGAACAGGTGGCTGCGCTCCTTGACCCAGTCGAAGAAGGCGCGCAAGCCCATCGTCTCGATCTTGGCGTAGTCGAGCGTGCGCATCTCGAGCCACGTGGCGTTCAGCGCCTCCCACATCTCGGTCGTGATCTGGGTGCGCATGGCGCGCGCGTTCTCGCGCGCCGTCCACAGCGAGGCGCGAATCGAGGACGGGTTCTTGGCATCGAGCGCCAGGAACTCGATCACGTTGCGCGCATCGATGCGCTTGCCGGTTTCCTCGAACGGGATCTCGCAGCCCGCGACGACGAGGGCGGGTTCCCACTGCGTGCGCTGGGAATGCTCGTCGGTGGCGCTGAGCGACATGCGGTAGGAAACGTCGAGGATGCGCGCCATGTTCTCGGCGCGCTCCATGTAGCGGGACATCCAGTAGAGCGAGGCGGCGGCGCGCGACAGCATGGCTCAGCCCTCCAGCACCCAGGTGTCCTTGGTGCCTCCGCCTTGCGAGGAGTTCACCACCAGCGAGCCCTGCCGCAACGCCACGCGCGTCAGCCCGCCGGGAACCAGCTTCACGTCCTTGCCGACCAGCAGATAGGGCCTGAGATCGACGTGGCGCGGGGCGATCCCCTCGTCCACGTAGGTCGGGCACGTCGAAAGCGCCAGTGTCGGCTGGGCGATGTAGTTGTCGGGGGTGGCGAGGATGCGCTTGCGGAAGGCCTCGATCTCGTCCCTCGTCGATTTTGGGCCGACCAGCATGCCGTAGCCGCCCGATCCGTGGACTTCCTTCACCACCAGCTCGGCCAGATGCTCGAGCGTGTATTTGAGATCGTCGGGATTGCGCAGCGAATAGGTGGGCACGTTGGCTAGCTTGGGCTCCTCGCCCAGGTAGAAGCGCACCATCTCGGGCACGAAGGTGTAGACCGACTTGTCGTCGGCCACGCCCGTCCCCACCGCGTTGGCGAGATTGACGTTGCCCTTGCGGTAGGCGTCGAACAGGCCGCGCACGCCGAGCACGCTGTCGGGATTGAAGGCGGCCGGGTCGATGAAGGCGTCGTCGAGGCGGCGGTAGATCGTGTCGACCCGCTTGGGCCCCGCGACCGTGCGCATGTAGACGATGTCGTTCTCGACGAACATGTCCTGGCCTTCGACGAGCTCGACGCCCATCTGCTCGGCAAGGAAGACGTGCTCGAAATAGGCGGAGTTGTAGGCCCCCGGCGTCATGACGACGACGGTCGGCTCGTCCTTGTCCGAGCAGTATTCCGGCGGCAGCGAACGCAGCGACTTCAGGAGTTCGTCCGGGTAGTGGCCCACGGGCTGGACGCGGTTGTACGCGAACAGCTCGGGGAAGATCCGCATCATCGCCTCGCGGTTCTCCAGCATGTAGGAAACGCCCGACGGCGTGCGCACGTTGTCTTCCAGGACGTAGAACTGGTTTTCCGACACGCGCACCACGTCGATGCCGGCGATATGCGTGTAGATGCGTCCGGGCACGTCGACGCCGACCATCTCGGGCCGGTACTGCGCGTTGCCGACGACAAGCTCGCGCGGGATCTTGCCGGCGCGCACGATATCCATGTCGTGATAGACGTCGTAGAGGAAGGCGTTGAGCGCCTTGACCCGCTGCACGAGCCCCTCGGACAGCGACGTCCACTCGTCGTTCGTGATGATGCGCGGGATGACGTCGAAGGGGATCAGCCGCTCGGGGTCCCCGCCCTCGCCGTAGACCGCGAAGGTGATGCCGAGCCGGCGGAACAGCAGGTCCGCCTCCTGGCGCTTGCGGCCGATCTGGTCGGACGAGGTGCGCTTGAGCCATGTCGCGAGCTCGGCATAGGCCGGGCGGACGCTTGCGTCCGCCGCGGTCATCTCGTCGAAAGCAACCGGCGCCTTCGTCCCCGTATCGCCCAAACCGACCTCCCTCGCCCATCCGCTCTGGCAGCAGTCCGGAGGATGCAACCCACAGGCCAGACTGTGACAAGTCGGCCCCGCCTTGGCAACCGGGGCCCGGCGGTGCCGGGGGAAGCCCGCCATTGACCGGCAAAGGATCGGCCCTATTGTCGGGGACGGACCTCGTCGCAAAACGGTTACCGAAGTTGGATTCATTCACCCATCTCGCCGTCGGCGCCTGCGTGGGCCATGCCGTCGCCGGCCCGCGGCTCGGCCGCCGGGCGCTCGCCTTCGGGGCCCTTGCCGCCACGATCCCGGATATCGACACGGTCCTGCAGGCCGGCGCCGGCGCCTGGGCCTGGGCCGAATGGCAGCACCATCGCGGCTTCACCCATTCGCTGTTCTTCGGGGTGCTGGCGGGGCCGGCCCTGGGCTGGATCGCGTGGAGCTATCACAACCGCCAGCGGCCGTTCGAGCCCGGCGGCGGCCACGACGCGCTGGGGGCGTGGATCACGCTGTTCGTGGCATGCCTGCTCACCCATCCGCTGCTCGACGTGTTCACGATCTACGGCACGCAGCTCCTGGCCCCGCTCTCCGACGCGCGCTTCGCCGTCGCCGGGATCGGCATCATCGATCCGTTCTATACGCTTGCCCCCCTGCTCGCCGCCCTGCTGGCATTCGCACAGCCGGCACGGCTGCGCTCGCGGATCGCGGTGTTCGCGGCCCTGTTCGTTTCGTCGGGCTACCTGCTCTACGGGGTCGTGCAGAACCGGCAGGTGGAGGCCCAAGCGCGCGGCCAGCTTGCCCGCGAAGGCGCTGCACCCGTCGAGGTGCGCGTCTACACGACGATCTTCCAGCCCTGGCTGCGCCGCATCGTCGTCGACGAGGCGGCCGGTGCGCGCGTCGCCTTCGCAAGCCCGCTGCAGAAGGGGGCGATCGCGTGGACCTGCTTCGCGCGCGCGGCCGATCCGGCGATCGAAGCGCTGCGCGCCACGCCGGAAGGCCGCCTGCTCGACTGGTTCGCGTCGGGCGAGATCTGGCCGCTGGTCGCCCCCGCCTCCGACGGCTCGCGCGTCGTGCGGCTCACCGACCGGCGCTACGGCGCACCCGGCCCCACGGCGCAGGGCTGGTGGGGGATCGAGGCGCGCGTCGGGGCCGACGGGCGCATCCTCGACGCACCAAGGCGCGTGGACCTGCCGCGCGGTCCGCTCGGGCCGCTGATCGGCGAGCTGGTCGCGGCTTCGCTCGGCACGCCGACCGCGCTGTTCCCGCAGGCCATCGACGCAGCACAAGCCGCCGACGCGTGCGCGCGCACCCGCATTCCCTGATCAGCAGTTCTGGACGACGTACCAGCCGACGAGACGGCCGTCGCGGCCGCGCACGGCGGCCGCGTCCCAGCATTCGGCCCACGGCTCGCCATATTGCCTGAGCCAGAAGACCGGCCGGCGGTGGCCTTCGCTTGCGGGGTCGGGCTCGATCCGCAGCACGGCCCGCCCGGCCGCGAAATCGCACGACCAGACCAGCGCGTTGGCATCGCGCAGCAGCAGGTGACGCGCATTGCCGTCCGCGCGCAGCGCCGCGACGCCGACCGGCGTCGCCGGATGGTCGCGCACGCACGCTTCGATCGCGGGCAGCTCGTCGTCGATGCGCGAGAGCCAGTCGAAGCGCTGTCCTTGCGCCGCCGCCGGCACTGCCAGCAGCAAGGCAACCGCCAGCGCCCTAGAACGCATGGCACACGCCCTGCTCGACCCGCAGGACCGACTGCTGGGCGAAACGCTTCTTGTAGTCGTCGATGACCGCTTGCGTCGCCGGCGAAGCTGCGCGCGCGTCGGGCACGATCACGCGCAGCACCTTGCTGGCTTCCGATGCCGTGCGGCCCGTCGCCGGATCGCGCCAGCTTCCGGCCGCATCGAACACCGTCATGCCGTCGGGAAACCGCGGCACGACGGCGCGGGCAAGGAAGTCCTGCCAGTCGGCGTCCGACACGCCGCCGCGCCCGAAATAGAGGTCGACGGACGTTGCGGCCGTTAGGCCCGAAGGGCAGACGGGTGCACATCCGACCGCAAACAACGCGAATACGACAGTCATCCATCGCATGCGCGGCATGATCGCATAGCGGCCCCGCACTTGCCATGGCGGGCGAATGGATCGAAACTCGCGGCAAGATCGGGAGAAACGTGAGAATCATGCCGGCGAAGATCGCAGGCAAGCAGCATCGGGGACCCAAGGGCCGCGCACTCGACGAGGCGGCTCTGGCCGAATTGCGCGAGACGCTCGGCCCCGCATCGCGCGCGCGCGACCGGCTGATCGAGAACCTGCATCTGGTCCAGGATCGCTTCGGCCATCTCGCCGCCCGCCATCTGCACGCGCTCGCGCACGAGATGCGCCTGTCGGAAGCGGAGGTCTACGAGGTCGCGAGCTTCTACCACCATTTCGACGTCGTGAAGGAAGGCGCAGCCCCGCCCCCGCCGCGCACGCTGCGCATCTGCAATTCGCTGTCGTGCGCGATGAAGGGGGCGGAAGCACTGCTCGCCGCGGCGAAGGAATCGGCCGATCCCGCGAAGCTGCGCGTCGTCGCGGCGCCCTGCATCGGGCGCTGCGCTTCGGCACCCGCCGCGATGCTCGGCCAGCGCGCGATCGCGAACGCCACGCAAGCCACTCTCGCCCAGGCGGTCGCCGCGGACGACGCGCATGCCGCGATCCCGGCATACATCGCCTTCGACGCCTACCGCGCGCAAGGCGGCTACTGGCTGCTGGAGAAGCTGCGTGCTGACTCCGATGCGCGCGCCGCCACGTTCGCGACCCTCGACGCGTCCGGCCTGCGCGGTCTGGGGGGCGCCGGCTTTCCGGTCGCGCGCAAATGGAAGAGCGTGCACGCCCAGCCGGGCCCCCGCCTGATGACCGTCAATGCCGACGAGGGCGAACCCGGCACCTTCAAGGACCGGCACTATCTGGAAAGCGATCCGCACCGCATGCTCGAAGGCATGCTGGTCGCCGCGTGGGCGGTCGAGGCGGAGCGCATCTACATCTATCTGCGCGACGAATATCCGGCCGTGCGCGCGATCCTGACGGCGGAGATCGCCGCACTCGAACGTGCGGGACTCGTCGCGTCCGGCTTCGTCGAACTCCGGCGCGGGGCCGGTGCCTATATCTGCGGCGAAGAATCCGCGATGATCGAATCGATCGAGGGCAAGCGCGGCCTGCCGCGCCACCGCCCGCCCTATATCGCCGAGCGCGGCCTGTTCGGCCGGCCCACGCTCAACCACAATGTCGAAACGCTGCACTGGCTGCGCGAGATCCTCGAGAACGGCCCGGAGAAATTCGCGAACGCCGGACGGCGCGGCTACAAAGGCTGGCGGTCCTTCTCGGTCTCCGGCCGCGTCGCCTCGCCCGGCGTGAAGGTGGCACCCGCCGGCATCACCGCGCGCGAGCTGATCGACGAGTTCTGCGACGGCATGGCGCCGGGGCACGAACTGCTCGGCTATCTGCCCGGCGGTGCTTCGGGCGGCATCCTGCCGGCCCGGCTTGCCGACCTGCCGCTCGATTTCGGCACGCTCGACGCGCACGGCATGTTCGTCGGCAGCCATGCCGTGATCGTGCTGTCCAAGGCCGACGATCCGCGCGCGGTCGCCGGCAACCTGATCCGCTTCTTCCGCGACGAATCCTGCGGCCAGTGCACGCCGTGCCGTGCGGGCACCGAGAAGATGGCGGCCCTTATCGCCGCCGGCGACTGGTCGGCGGAAAAGCTCGGCGATCTCGAAGCCGTGATGCGCGATGCGTCGATCTGCGGGCTCGGCCAGGCGGCCCCCAATCCGGTGCGCAGCGTGCTGCGCTTCTTCACCGACGGGGCGAAACCGTGAGCGGCCCGGTCACATTCCTGCTTGACGGCAAGGCGGTCATCGCCGGGCCGGACGAGACGATCTGGCAGGTCGCCAAGCGCGAGGGGACGGAGATCCCGCATCTCTGCCATCGCGACGCGGCCGGCTACCGGCCCGACGGCAACTGCCGCGCCTGCGTGTGCGAGATCGAGGGCGAGCGCGTGCTGGCGGCAAGCTGCATCCGCAAACCCGCCGAAGGCATGAAGGTCGCGACGGCCACGCCGCGCGCGGAAAAGGCCCGCGCGATGGTGTTCGAGCTGCTGGCCAGCGACATGCCGGCACGGGCCGACAGCCCCGACCCGGACGCCGCATTCTGGCAATGGACCGAAAGGCTCGGCGTTTCGGCTGGCCGGCTGCCGCGCAAGGAACAGCACGCGGGCGGCCACGACGCCTCGCACCCGGCCATCGCGGTCAATCTCGAAGCCTGCATCGCCTGCGGGCTGTGCGCGCGCGCCTGCCGCGAGGTGCAGGTCAACGACGTGATCGGCATGGGCCATCGCGGCCACGACACCGCCCCTGTCTTCGACCTTGCCGACCCGATGGGTGGGTCGACCTGCGTTGCCTGCGGGGAATGCGTGCAGGCCTGCCCGACCGGCGCCCTGTTCGAGAAGACCCTGATGGACGCAAGCGCCACGCACCGCGCGATCGTGCCCGAGCGCGTTGTCGACACGCTGTGCCCGTTCTGCGGCGTGGGCTGCCAGACGACCGTGGGCGTCGCGGGCGACCGCATCGTGCTGGTCGACGGGCGCGAGGGCCCGGCGAACGAGAACCGCCTGTGCGTCAAGGGCCGCTTCGGCTTCGACTATGTCCGCCATCCGCACCGCCTGACGCAGCCGCTGGTCCGCCGCGACGACGCGCCCAAGTCGGGCGACATCCGCATCGACCCAGCGAACCCGTGGACCGTGTTCCGTCCCGCAAGCTGGGAGGAAGCGCTGTCGCGCGCCGCCGGCGGCCTCAGCCGCGTGCGCGACGCGCATGGCGGCGGTGCGATGGCGGGCTTCGGTTCGGCCAAGGGCTCCAACGAGGAGGCGTATCTCTTCCAGAAGCTCGTGCGGCAGGGCTTCGGCACCAACAATGTCGACCACTGCACGCGCCTGTGCCACGCCTCGTCGGTCGCGGCCCTGCTCGAGGGGATCGGCTCGGGTGCTGTGACGGCGCCCTTCGCGGCAGCCCTGGAAGCCGACTGCATCGTCGTCATCGGTGCGCGGCCCGAGCAGAACCACCCCGTGGCGGCGACGTATCTCAAGCAGGCCGCGCGCAACGGCGCATACCTGATCGTCGCCGATCCGCGCCGACAGGCGCTGATGCGCCATGCCGAGCACGCCCTCCAGTTCAAGCCGGGCACCGACGTCGCACTGCTCAACGCGCTGCTGCACACGATCGTCGCCGAGAAGCTCTACGATCCCGCCTATATCGCGGCGCATGTGGACGGGTTCGACGATCTGGCGGCACGCGTCGCCGACTATTCGCCCGAGCGGATGGCGCCGGTGTGCGGCATCGATGCCGCCACTTTGCGCGCCGTCGCCCGGCGTTACGCCACTTCCAAGCGCTCGATCATCTTCTGGGGCATGGGGATTTCGCAGCATATCCACGGCACGGACAACGCGCGCTGCCTGATCGCACTGGCGCTGATCACCGGCCAGATCGGCCGGCCGGGGACGGGCCTGCATCCGCTGCGCGGCCAGAACAACGTGCAGGGCGCCTCCGACGCCGGCCTCGTGCCGATGATGTATCCGGATTACCACCCGGTGGAGGATGCGACCAACCGTGCCGCATTCGAGAAGAGCTGGGGCCGCACGCTCGATCCCAGGCGCGGCCTGACGGTCGTCGAGATCATCGAGGCGATCGCGGCGGGGCGGATCCGCGCCATGTACGTGATGGGCGAGAACCCGGCGATGTCGGATCCCGACCAGACCCACGCGCGCGCGGCCCTCGCCAAGCTCGAGCATCTCGTCGTGCAGGACATCTTCCTCACCGAGACCGCGTGGCACGCCGACGTGGTGCTGCCGGCGTCCGCGCATGCCGAGAAGCTCGGCACCTTCACCAACACGAACCGGCAGGTGCAGCTCGGCCGTCCCGCCCTCGCCTTGCCGGGCGAGGCGCGCCAGGACTGGGAACTGATCGCCGACATCGCGAACCGCATCGGGCTCGACTGGCGCTATCCGGATGTCGGGGCGGTCTACGAGGAGATGCGGGCAGCGATGCCCTCGCTGTCCGGGCTGCCGTGGGAACGCCTGCAGCGCGAGGGGGCGGTCACCTATCCCGCGGACGATTCGACGCACGCCGGCCACGAGATCCTGTTCGGCGACGGGTTCCCGACGAAATCGCGCCGCGCGCGGATCGTGCCCGTCGATTTCCTGCGTCCGGGCGAAGAGACCGATGCCGCCTACCCGCTGGTGCTGAGCACCGGCCGCCTGCTCGAACACTGGCACACCGGTGCGATGACGCGCCGGGCGGCCATGCTCGAAGCGCTCGAACCCGTCGCGATCGCCGCGATGAACCCGCACGAGATCGCGCGGCGCGGCCTTGCGGCCGGCTCGGGCATCCGCGTCGAGACGCGCCACGGCACGCTGGAGGCCACGCTGCGCGCCGACGCCGACGTGGCCGAAGGGATGGTCTACATGCCGTTCTGCTTCGGCGAAGCACCGGCCAACCGGTTGACCAACGCCGCCCTCGATCCGGTCGGCAAGATCCCGGAATTCAAGTTCACCGCCGCGCGCGTGGCGCGCGTCTAGGCCGGAACGAAGCCCGCCCCGCGGCGCCTGCCCATCAGCCAGAGCACGATGGCGACGTTGCCGGCGTTCCAGATCACGCCGTTGAGGAACGCCGCCGAATAGCTGCCCGAAGCGTCGTAGATCGCACCGGCGACCCAGCCACCGAGCCCCATGCCGGCGAGCGAGGCCATCAGCACGATGCCCACCCGCGTGCCCGCCTCCGCCGCCGGGAAATACTCGCGCACGACGATCGCGTAGCTCGGCACGATGCCGCCCTGCACCAGACCGAAGATCGCCGACACGACATAGAGCGAGGTGAGCCCGTCGAAGAAGAGATAGAGGGCGAGCGACGCCATCTGCAGGAACGTGCCGAGCAGCAGGTTGGCAAGACCGCCGATGCGGTCGGCGACGAAGCCGAAGCCCATGCGGCTGACGATGCCGACGGCGAACATGACCGACAGCATCTCGGCCCCGCGGGCGGCACCGAACCCCAGATCGGCGCAATAGGCGACGAGATGGACCTGCGGCATCGCCATCGCCACGCAGCACATCAGTGCCGCGGCGGCCAGAAGCACCGTCAGAAGCGGGCGCGGGACGTCGAGGGCCAGATGCCCGTCGCGCGTGCTGGCGATCGCCGGCGCCACAGGCCGGCGGTGCAGCAGCAGGGCCAGCGGCACCATCGTCGCGGCGCAGACCACGGCGATCCCCAGATAGGTCGTCCGCCAGCCATAGGCGTCGAGGAAGGGCTGCATCAGCGGCGGCCACAAGGCACCCGCGAAATAGTTGCCCGACGCGCAGAGTGCGGTGGCCACGCCGCGCCGCCGGTCGAACCAGCGCGAGACGTCGGCCATCAGCGGGGCGAACGTCGCCGAACTGCCGAACATCGCGACGGCGATGCCCTGGATGAGGGCGAAGGTCCAGATGTCGTTGGCCTGCGAAGCCAGTGCGATCCCCGTCGCCATCGTCAGCGAGCCGAGCAGGACGGGCACCATCGCGCCGAAGCGGTCGGTGAGCCATCCCATGACGATCCCGCCGCCGGCGAATCCCAGCAGCGTCGCCGTGCTGGCAAGCGACACGGCGCCGCGCGTGATGCCGAAATCGGCCTGGAGGGCCGGCATGATGACGACCGGCGACCACATGCCGATCCCGCCGAGCGAGCCGAGTGCGACGCACACGGCCAGCCGGTACCAGGAATAGGGCGTGTCGTAGACGGGGCCGGACGCGGCCGTCATCCCCTCGCGGCCTGGATCGCCGCCCAGACGCGCGAGGGCGTTGCCGGCATGTCGATATGCCTGATGCCGAGGGGTCCGAGTGCGTCGACCAGCGCGTTCATCACGCTGGGAAGCGCCCCCGCACAGCCGGCCTCGCCGCAGCCCTTGGCACCCAGCGGGTTGGTCGTCGCGGGCACGTCGTGCGTGGCGAAGGCGAAGCTGGGCACGTCGGCCGCGCGCGGCATCGCATAGTCCATGAACGAACCGGTCAGCACGCTGCCGTGCTCGTCGTAACGCACGCTTTCCATCAGCGCCTGGCCGATGCCCTGCACCACGCCGCCATGCACCTGGCCTTCGACCAGCATCGGGTTGACGACGGTGCCGAAATCGTTGACCGCGGTGTAGCGCGCGATCTCGACCACGCCGGTTTCCGGATCGACCTCGACCTCGGCGACGTGGGCACCGTTCGGGAAGGCCGACGGGGCCGCGTCGAACACGTGCTTGACGTCCAGCGTGGCCGGCATGCCTTCGGGCAGCGCCATGCCGGCGCGCAGCCTGGCGGCCAGTTCCATGATGCCGATCGCGCGGTCGGTACCGGCGATGACGAAGCGGCCTTGCGCGAACTCGATGTCGGCCTCGGCCGCCTCGAGAGCGACGGAGGCGATCTTGCGGCCGGCCTCGATCACCTTGGCACTCGCCTCGACGATCGCGGCACCGCTTGCCATCATCGATTTCGATCCGCCCGTGCCGCCGCCGGCGATCAGCTCGTCGCTGTCGCCCTGCAGCAGGCGCACCTTGTCGAACGGCACGCCGAGCTTCTGGACCAGCACCTGCGCGAACGGCGTGGCGTGGCCCTGCCCGTAATCGAGCGTGCCGGTGACGATGGTGACCGTCCCGTCCGCCTCGAAGCGGATGCCGCCCATTTCCTTGGTCGGCGGCGCGGTCACTTCGAGGAAGGCGCCGATCCCGCGCCCGCGCAGGCGACCCTTCGCCTTGCTGGCCGCACGGCGCGCCTCGAAGCCGTTCCAGTCCGCCATCGCGACGGCCTTGTCGAGCAGGGCGGAGAAATCGCCGCTGTCGTAGCTCATGCCCGAGGGGGCGGCCCACGGGAACTCGCCCGGGCGGATGTGGTTGCGCTTGCGCATCTCGACGCGGTCGATGCCCATCTCGGCGGCGGCAGTCTCGATCAGCCGCTCCATGAAATAGTTGCCTTCCGGCCGGCCCGCACCGCGATAGGGCCCGACCGGCGTGGTGTTCGTGAACATCGTGCGGATCGCCACCTCGATCAGCGGCGTGCGGTAGGGTCCGACCATGTTCTTGGCGATGTTGAGTGCGAGCGGGATCGGCCCGACCTGGGCGAGATAGGCGCCGTGGTTGCCGAAGCCCGTGATGCGCGCGGCAAGGAACATCCCGTCCTTGTCGAGGGCGAGTTCCCCCGTCACCTCGCCGTCGCGGCCGTGCTGGTCGGAGAGGAAGCTTTCCGAACGCTCGTCGGTCCACTTGACCGGACGGCCGAGTGCACGCGCGGCGTGGAACAGGCAGACATATTCGGGATAGACCTGCGCCTTCATGCCGAACGAACCGCCGACATTGCCGGTCAGCACGCGCACCTTGTCGCGCGGCACCTTCAGGATGTCCTCGGCGATCGAGTTGCGCAGGCCGAACACGCCCTGGCTGCCGACATTGATCGTCCAGCGCCCGCTGGCGGGATCGAAACCGGCGATGGCCGAGCGCGGCTCCATCGGATTGACGACGATGCGCGAATTGACGAGCGGCAGGCGCGAGACGTGCGCTGCCGCCTTGAAGGCCGCCGCGACCTTCTCGGAATCGCCGTGGTGGAAATCGAGCGACTGGTTGCCCGGCACGTCGGCGTAGATCTGCGGCGCGTCGGGCGCGCCGGCGAGGCTTGCCCGGGTGACCGCCGGCAGCGGATCGATGTCGAGTTCGACCGCCTCGGCCGCATCCTTGGCCTGGAACGGAGTTTCGGCGACGACGAAGGCGACCGGGTCGCCGACGAAACGAACCTTGTCGGTCGGCAGTGCCGGGCGCAGCGGCTGCGCCATCGTCGTGCCGTCGCGGTTTTTCAGGACCATCGTGCAGCGCAGCGTGCCGTATTCGGCAAGATCCTTGCCCGTGTAGACGCCGAGCACCCCTGGCATCGCGCGCGCGGCGTCGGTCGAAATGCCCTTCAGGATGCCGTGGGCGTAGCGGCTGCGCACGATGGCGGCATAGGCCTGCCCGGGCAGGTTGACGTCGTCGGTATATTTGCCCTCGCCGCGCAGCAGGCGCGGATCCTCGCTGCGCGGAACCGGCTGGCCGACTGCGAATTTCGTCAGGGCCATCTTGGTCGAAGGGTCGATCGCGTTCATTCGGGCTCTCGGGGGTTCGTCGGCGCGGAGAAAATCATGCCGCGGCGCACCACAAGAATAGTTCGCCTCCGCGCCCAATGCCATTATCTTGGTACGCGATGGAAGCATACCTCTCGCGCGTCACGATTGTGACGGGGGCCGCCAGCGGCATCGGCCGGGCGACGGCACTCGCCCTCGCCGGCCCGGGCGCCGGCCTCGTCCTTCATACAGGCATGAACGAATCCGGCCTTGCCGCCGTGGCCGACGTCGCACGCGCCAGGGGGGCCACCGTCGAAACGCGGCTGGGGCCGATCGGCGCGCGTGCGACAGCCGAAGCGCTGGTCGCGTGCGCCGGCGCGCGTTTCGGGCGCCTCGACGCGCTCGTCGCGGCTGCCGGCAAGGCCGACCGCGGCGGGGCGCTGGGCCTCGATCCCGCACGGCTGGCCGCGGCGACGACGAACTCGGCGCAGGGCTTCCTCGACCTCGTCCAGGCCGGCGTGGCGCTTCTGAAGCGCAGCGACAGCCCGCGCATCGTCGCGGTCTCGTCCTACGTGGCGCATGTGTTCCGCGAGGATCTCGGGCTGTTCGCCGCCTCGGCGGCCGGCCGGGCCGCCCTCGAAGCGCTGGTGCGCAGCCTCGCGCACGAACTGGCCCCGTCGGGCATTGCCGTCAACGCCGTGGCGCCGGGCCTGACCAAGAAGGATCCGGGCAAGGCGAGCGCCCTTTCGGCCGAGGCGATCGCAAAACTGGAAGCCGCGATCCCGATGGGCCGCCGGGCGGAACCGGCCGAGATCGCCGCGGCGATCGCGTTCCTGGCGTCCCCGGCCGCATCCTACGTGACCGGTCAGATCCTGCATGTCGACGGCGGGCTTGCCTAGCCGTGCAATAGCGTTTCCGCCGATTTGGCGATCCGCCCGATCGCCGCGTCCAGCGTCTCGTAGGTCTTGGCGAAGCAGAAGCGGATGACGCTGCGCAGGCTCGAATCCGAATAGAACGCCGACACCGGGATCGCGGCCACGCCCGCCTCGGCGACCATTCGGCGGCAGAAGGCGGCATCGTCGGCAAGGCCGAGCGGGCCGAGATCGACATTGAGGAAATAAGTGCCCGCACTGGGAAGTACTGCGAAGCCGGACTTTTCCAGCCCGCCCTGCAGGTGGTCGCGCCGTTCCTGCAGGTCCTTGCGCATCGCGTCGAAATGCGCGGCGGGCTTGCCGAGGCCATAGGCGACGGCCGTCTGCAGGTTGGGCGGCGTGGTGAAGGTGATGTACTGGTGCGCCTTGGCGAGGACCTTCATCAGGGCCGGTGCCGCGACGACGAAGCCGACCTTCCAGCCCGTGAGGTTGAAGATCTTGCCGGCCGAGCCGATCTTGACGCTGCGTGTCCGCAGGCCCGGAACGGCGAGGACGGACACATGCTTTCGGCCGTCGAAGATCACGTGTTCCCACACTTCGTCGGAGATGACGACGGCCTGCGTTCCGTCGAGGGCGGCGGCCAGCATGGCGAGATCGGCGGCATCGTAGAGGCAGCCCGCGGGATTGAGCGGGTTGTTGAACAGCACCGCGCGCGTGCGCGGCCCGATCGCCGCGCGCAGGGCGGCGGCATCGAAGCGCCAGTCCGGCGGCGCGAGCTTGACGAATTTCGGCACGCCGCCCGCGCGTTTCACCAGCGGCAGGTAGGCGTCGTAGGCCGGCTCGAACAGCACGACCTCGTCGCCGGGGCTGAGCGTGGCGAGCAGTGCGCCGGCGATCGCCTCGGTCGCACCGGACGTCACCATCACCTCGGCCAGCGGGTCGATGTCGAGCCCCTGATGGCGTTTGTAGTGATCCGCGATCGCGGTGCGCAGTTCGGGCAGGCCCATCATCGGCGGATACTGGTTCCAGCCCTCGATGACCGCCTCCGCGGCCTTGCGTCGCACGTCCTCGGGGCCCGGATCGTCGGGGAAGCCCTGCCCCAGATTGATCGCCGAATGCTGGCGCGCCAGCGCCGACATTTCTTCGAAGATCGATGTCGATAGACCGGTAAAAATCGGGTTCAATTTGGTCCAATCCTGAGCGAGGGGCGACGGACGGGGGAAGATGCCCGGACCGCACCGGCCGGTCAATTCCGTTTGAACTTTGCCGGCAGGGATGGCACCTTGGGCCGTCCATTCGATTGACCATGCCTATTCCGATTATCCGCTGATCCTTCTCCAATTCCCGACGGACTCATGAATCGCAAGACGCCGCGCGACAACGCTCCCGACACCGATCCCGATTTCCAACCCGCTTTCCTGATGCGCCCGGCAAAGGCCGGGCCTGCACCCGTGCGCGCATCGGCACCGGCCGAGCCGCAGGCGATACCGGCCGAAGCGCCGCGCGCCGCAGCGCCCGCTCCCGCTCCTGCCGCACCGCCGGCACGGGTCGCCGGCGAAGGCCCGGTCCACGGCGTGGTGAAGTGGTTCAACCACGCGAAGGGCTTCGGCTTCATCCTGCTCGACGACGGGCGCGAAGTCTTCGTGCATTCCAACCGTCTCGATCCGTCGGTGTCGCGCGCCCTCAAGCCGGGCCTCGACGCCGAGCTGATGATCGTGCCGGTCGCCAAGGGCTTCGCCTGCCAGGAGCTGATCCGTCTGGCACCGGCACCCACGCCGGAAAATCTCGAGCGCGTCGGCTGGAAGCCGCAGACCGAGGTCAAGCGCCCGGCCCCCGCCGCACACGAAACCGTCCGCGCGACGATCAAGTTCTACAATCCGCAAAAAGGCTTCGGCTTCGCCACGCCGGAAATGGCACTCGGCCGCGACATCTACCTTCCCGGCCGCCTGCTCGAGGCGGCGGGCATCACCGGCCCGCACAATGCCGGCATGCATGTCGAGGTCGACTACGTGAAAACCGACCGCGGGTTCGAGGGTGTCGCCCTGCGCCCGCTCGCCACGCCCGCCCCGCAGCCGGGCGACTACGGCCAGCCGGCCTACGATCACGGGCAGGGCTACGACCAGGGCCAGGGCTACGACCAGCAGAACTATGCGCCCCAGGGCGGCTACGGCCAGCAGGGCTACGACCAGCGGCACGACGAGCCGCCGCAGCGCGTCCTCGGCCCGGGCGACTTCGTCGAGCCCTGGCGACCCGCGTGACGCGCCTCCGGCGCCCGCTGGACGTCCTCCGGACGTTTCTGGGTGCCGTATTCCTGTGGGCAGCACTGGTCACGAACCCCGCGCGCGCCGTACCGGTCGATCTCGAACTCGTGCTCGCGATCGACGTCTCCTACAGCGTCGATGCCGAAGAAGCGCGCCTGCAGCGCCAGGGCTATTTCGACGCGCTCGTCCATCCGCGCGTTCTGCAGGCCATCGCCGGCGGGCCGAACCGGGCAATCGCCGTCGCCTACATGGAATGGGCCGGCAACTTCTACAACCGCATCGTCGCCGACTGGGCGATCATCCGCGACCGCGCGAGTGCCGAGGAATTCATCGCGCGCATCAACGCCATCCCGCCGCGTTCGGCAAGCCGCACCTCGATCAGCGGCGCCATCGATTTCTCCGTCCGCATGTTCGACGACAACGGCTTCGAGGGCACGCGCAAGGTCATCGACGTGTCGGGCGACGGGCGCAACAACCAGGGCCGCCCGGCCTGGCAGGCCCGCGACGACGCGGTCGCCAAGGGCATCACGATCAACGGCCTGCCGATCACCAGCGGCAACACGAATTTCGGCCAGCCGCAGGAAGAGGGCCTCGTCGAGCATTATCGCGACGAGGTGATCGGCGGACAGGGCGCGTTCCTCGTCGTCGCACAGGGCTTCACGGACTTCACCAACGCCGTGCTGTCCAAGCTCGTGCGCGAGGTCGCCGGCGAAGCCGGGGTCGATCCTCAGTCCGCCGGCTCGAACTTCATCGAAACGCCGTTCATGCAGTAGCGCAGCCCGGTGGGCTGCGGGCCGTCGTCGAAGACGTGGCCCAGATGGCCGCTGCATTCCCGGCAGTGGACCTCGGTGCGGGTCATGAAGAACTTCCGGTCGACCGTCGTCTCGATCGCCCCTTCGAGGGGCGCATAGAAGCTGGGCCAACCGGTACCGCTTTCGAATTTCGCCCCGGATTCGAACAGCGGCGTGCCGCAGCCGGCACACACGAAGCGGCCCTTGCGGCCTTCCTTGTTGAGCGGGCTCGTCCCT
Source organism: uncultured Azospirillum sp. (assembly GCA_964416335.1). Classification (GTDB taxonomy): domain Bacteria; phylum Pseudomonadota; class Alphaproteobacteria; order CACIAM-22H2; family CACIAM-22H2; genus Tagaea. Next base: position 13,192 of record CAYQDN010000038.1, on the reverse strand, counting down.
GCCCGTTCGGTGCCGTGCTTGCGCAGCACGTCGTACTGGGCGGGCGTGAGGATTTTTCGCCACTCGTCGTCGGTCTTGGGCATGTCAGTTCCTTTCGGGGATGCCGTCCAGACAGGTTCGCGCCGCAAGCAGGCGAAGATACGCTTCGGGCAGCAGGTCCCGGCCGGCAAGCAGGTGGGCAAGATAGGCGCAGGCGGGATCGAGCCCGTCGGCAAGGTCGCCGGTCGCGACATAGGTGACCGCATCGACGGCGCCCCCGGCATGGACGATCCGCACCGCGAGGCGCGCATAGTGGCCGCCGGCAACGCCTTCATAGCCGTCGAGCACGTCGAGGCCCGCCGGCGGCATCTCGTTGAGCGTACCGAAGACCCGCGCTGCGGGATCGGGCACGATATTGGCGACACCCGCACCGGGGAACTTGTTCCAGCGCTTGTTGAAGGCAAGCCGCCAGTCGTCGAGCCGGCCGCCCTCGCGCCGGCCCCACGCAACACCGGCCTTGGCGAGCCGCGCGTCGAACAGGCGTGCCGCATCCATGTTGGAACCGTAGGCGAAATACCAGATCCAGCCCTCGCGCGGGCCGGGGCCCTTTGGGTGGCACTTTTCCATGCCGGTCAACAATAGCGTGCCGCCGAGCGCCCTTCCTCTTTTTGTGTAGCTGTGCCAATGAAAGGGCGCAGGGAGACAGCCTCCAGGATGGCCGCGGACAGCACGAACGCGATGGCGGCGGCCTTTGCCGCGCTGCCGGACGGAATCATGGTTTTCGACGCCGCGCACCGGCTGGTGACGTGGAACGACCGTGCGTTCGACTATCTCAACCTGCCGCGCGACTTCGCCCGGGCCGGCACGCCCTTCATGGACATCCTGGTCTTCCAGGCGCAGCGCGGCGAGTTCGGGCCACACGGCATGGAAGCCGTCCGCGCGGTGGCACCGGCGGCGTTCGAGCAGCCCGAGAACTTCTCGCGCGCCACGCTGTCGGGCAAGTACATCGAATTCAAGCGCAGCCCCATCCCCGGCGGCGGCTTCGTGGTGCTCTATATCGACGTCACCGAGCGCGTCGACGTGGCCCGTCTGGCCGCGCGCGAGATGCGCCGGCTCGCCGAGGCGATGGAAACCATCGGCGAGGGGTTCGCACTCCTCGACGCCGAAGAGCGTCTCGTGCTGTGGAACAGCCGCTATGCCGAGATCTACGCGCCGATCGGCTATGTCCTGAAGGAAGGCGTGACGTTCGAGACACTGGTGCGCGAACTGGCATCGAACCCGGTGAGCCGCGTCCCGCCCGAGAAGCTCGAAGCGCACGTCGCCGACCGGCTCGACCGCATCCGGCGGCCGCGCGAGCCGGCCGACATCCAGCGCGCCGATGGCAGCTGGGTTCGCATCATCGACCGCAAGATGTCGGACGGCAGCACCGTGATGATCCGCGTCGGCGTGACCGACATCAAACGGCGCGAGGCGGCCCTCGCCGCCCTCAACATTGCGGCATCGAACCTGCTGCGTCAGGCGGGCTGGCAACCGGTCGTCGAGGCCCTGCTGAAGGATGTCGGCCCGGTGATGGGCGTGAGCCGCGTCAAGCTCGGCCGCAACACGATGGTCGATGGGCGCTTCGTGCAGGAGGAGCTGTTCGAATGGACCGCACCGGGCACGGCGCGGCTGACGGGAAGTGCGCCAGCGAGCGAGCGCCCGTTCGCCACCGAAATCTTCGCCGACTGGCGCGAGCAGCTGCTGCGCGGCGAGATGATCCGGCACGACGTCTTCCGGCTGGAGGACGGGAAGCGCCAACCGCTCGAGAAGCTGGGACTGCGCTCGATCCTGCGCATCCCGGTCATGGCAGGCGCGACGTGGTGGGGCACGGTCGGGTTCGACCAGTGCGACGACGAGCGCCAGTGGACGCCCACCGAGATCGACACGCTGCGCGCCGTCGCGTCGTTCGTCGGCCTCGCGATCGAGCGCGGCCTTGCCGAGGCGGCCCTGCGCGACAGCGAGGAGCGCTTCCGCGTCGTCGCGGAATCGCACCCGGTTCCCGTGCTGGTCGTCGAGATCGAGAACGGCCTCGTCCGCTACGCAAGCCCGCGCGTCGACGACCTGCTGCACGTGCCGCGCGGCAGCGTCGTGGGCACACGCACGCTCGATCTGTGGCCCAATCTCGACGATCGGCGCGGCTTCGTCCGCCGTCTCCTGGAATTCGGCCAGGTCGACGGCATCGAGTATTCGCTGCGCCGGCGCGACGGTTCGCCCCTGCCCTGCGCGATCTTCGCGCGCCGCATCCTGTTCGACGGCGCCGAGTGCATGGTGGGCGGTATCGTCGACCTCACCGAGCGCAAGCACATCGAAGCCGAGATGATCCGCCAGCGCGAGGCGCTGCACCAGTCGGAGAAGATGGCCGCCCTCGGCACGCTGCTGGCCGGCGTGTCGCACGAGCTCAACAATCCGCTGGCGATCGTCGTCGGCCAGGCGACGCTGCTCGAGACCGACGCCACCGATGCGCGCGTGATCGACCGCGCGCGGCGCATCTCGGCGGCCGCCGACCGGTGCGCGCGGATCGTGCGCACGTTCCTTGCCATGGCCCGGCGCAAGGCGCCCGAACGTGCGCCACTCGCGATCGGGCCGGCGATCGAGGGAACGCTCGATCTGCTCGGCTACCTGCTGCGCTCGACCGGGGTCGAAGTCGTGCGGCGCTTCGCACCCGACCTGCCGCCGGTCATGGGCGATGTCGACCAGCTGAGCCAGGTCCTGTCCAACCTGATCGTCAACGCCCAGCAGGCACTCGGCGACCGGCCCAACCCGCGGCTCCTGCGCGTGTCGGCACAAGCCTCGGCCGACGGGCGCACCGTGCGCGTCGAGATCGCCGACAACGGCCCCGGCGTGCCGGCCGAACTGCACGAGCGCGTGTTCGAGCCGTTCTTCACGACGAAACCGATCGGCCTGGGGACCGGCGTGGGGCTGTCGGTCTGCCGCGGCATCATCGAAGGCCACGAGGGCCGGATTTCCGTGGCGACCGCCCCGGAGGGCGGCGCCCTGTTCGTCGTCGAGCTGCCGGCGGGCGATGCGGCACCGGCCGCACAGCCGACGACGATCGGCCATCTCGCCTCGGCCAACCGCATGCTGGGGCGCCGGATGCTCGTCGTCGACGACGAGCCGGGCATCGCCGCGATGCTGGCCGAGATCCTCGAAATCGAAGGGGCCGCCGTCGCCGTCGCGCACGACGGCGTGCAGGCGCTGGCCCTGATCGACGCCGGCAATTTCGACGCGATCTTCAGCGACCTTCGCATGCCCGGCATGGACGGGCTTGCGCTCTATCGCGCGATCGTCAGCCGCCACCCCAAGCTCGCGGCCCGCATCGCCTTCGTGACCGGCGACACGCTGGGCAGCGGCCTTTCGGGCGAGATCGCCGCGACGGGCGTGCCGCTCGTCGACAAACCCTTCCAGCCTGCCGAGATCCGTGCGCTTGCCGCACGCCTCGCCGGGATCGACCGCTAGGAGAAGAAGATGGCCGCCAAGACCAAGCCGAAATCCAAATCCGCGAACCATTACCGCAAGGGAGAGCGCGGCTCGCGGCCGTGGGGCGAATGGCGCGTCGTCGATGTCGGCAACGGCTTTGCCGTCAAGCGCATCGTCGTCTCGCCCGGCCAGCGGCTGTCGCTGCAGCGCCATTCCGGACGCGCCGAGCACTGGTTCATCGTCGGCGGCATGGGCAAGGTCACGCTCGGCAAGCGCACGCGTCGCGTGTCGACGGGCGATGCGATCGACATCCCCGTCCGGGTCATCCACCGCCTCGAGAACGACGGCACCGAACCGCTGACGCTCGTCGAGATCCAGTTCGGCGCCCTGCTCGACGAGGCCGACATCGAGCGGCTGGCCGACGACTACCGGCGCAAAT
>CAYQDN010000038.1:0-9218 GCA_964416335.1 uncultured Azospirillum sp. | reverse complement strand
GCGCCTCGTCCCGGCCGATCCGCGCGATGCCCTCGACGCGCGCATGATGGACCGGATCTTCGACAACTACGTGATGACGCCCATGCAGCGGATCGTCGGCGACCGTCTGCGTCCCGAGAACGCCCGCGACCCCTACGGCGTCAACCAGGCCCGCGAGATGCTCGACACGACCTATGCCTGGCTCGACAGGGCGCTGGCGGGACGAAGCTGGGCGACGGGCGACGCGTTCACGCTGGCCGATTGCGCGGCGGCACCGGCCTTGTTCTATGCCGACTGGACGCACCCGATTCCGGAATCGCTCGGAACCCTGCGGGCCTATCGCAGCAGGCTGCTCGCCCGCCCGTCCTTCGCGCGCGCCGTCGACGAGGCCCGCCCCTTCCGCCCGCTCTTCCCGCTGGGTGCGCCCGACCGCGACTGAGCGCGAAACGCGTCAGTCCCGGAACGAAGGATCCAGCCGGTCGAGCTTGCGGAGCATCGCCGGCCATTCGAGGAGACCGAAGCGCCGGCGCACGCCGGGCTGGTACTGGCGCCACGATTCCGCGATCACGTCGTCGGGCGGCAGCCTGATCTCGACATTGGCGGCAAGGGCCGCGACCTGCACCTGGCAGGCGCGCTCGAGGCGGAAGATGCTGTTGAACGCCTCGGCGATGCTGGCGCACGCGACCAGCAGGCCGTGGTTGCGCAGGATCATCCCTTCGTGGGCGCCAAGATTGGCGATCAGCCGCGCCTGCTCGTCGAGGTTCAGCACGATCCCCTCGTAGTCGTGATAGGCGATCTTGGCGAAGCGCATCGAGGTCTGTGCCAGCGGCATCAGCCCGCACGCCATCGCCGAGACCGCCATGCCGGCGATCGTGTGGGTGTGGATGATGCAGTCGACGTCGGCACGCGCCCCGTGGATGGCGCTGTGGATCACGAAGCCCGCGCGGTTGATGCCGTACGAGGTCGGGTTGAACAGCACGTTGCCGTCATGGTCGATCTTGACGAAGCACGAGGCGTGCATCTGGTCGTAGAGCAGGCCGTGCGGATTGATCAGGAACGCGTCGGGCTCCCCGGGAACACGCGTGGTCACGTGATTGGCGCTGAGTTCGGACATGCCGTAGAGGTCGATCAGCCGGTAGCAGGCGGCAAGATCGACCCGCTTGTGCCATTCCTCGGCGCTGACCTGGTCGCGCACGGATCTTTCCGGCCGGAACCTGTCGAGGCTCATCGCTTCCCCCTGCCCTTGCGCCGTCACTCTAGCATCGGGCACGGCCGCTTCGTTCCGGCCGATCGGTCGGACAATATCCCTTTGGAATATCTATGGAATCTGTCGGGCGGCCGGCGAAAGCCAAGCCGCCCGACGCATGTCCCTTACGGCAGGACGATGACCATCCAGCCGACGCCGAAACGGTCGGCAACCATGCCGAAGCACGGCGAATAGAACGTCTTGGCAAGCGGCATGACGACCTTGCCGCCGTCGGCGAGCGCGTTGAAGAAGCGGTCAGCCTCCGCCGCATTCGCGGCCGTGACCGACAGGCTGAAGCCCTTGAATTCCGGATTGCCCTTGGCGTGGCCGTCGGAGGCCATCACTTCGGTCCCGCCGATGCGCATGCTGGCATGCATGACCTTGTCGCCGCTGCCGGGCGGGCACATGCCGGGTGGCATCGGATCGGGATTCTCCTTGAAGCGCATCAGCATGGTGACTTCGGCGCCGAGCGCCTTCTTGTAGAAATCCAACGCCTCTTCGCAGCGGCCGTCGAAGAACAGGTAGGGAGAAACGGGCATTTCAGGCTCCTGGGTGGGGTTTCGTCGCGGTGCATCCTTGACAATTGGGTTGATATCAACATAATTGACGAATGTCAACTCAAGCCCGGGTCCCGTTCGAGACGACGATCCATGTGCGCGACAACTGCCTGTGCCTGCACGTGCAGCGCGCGGCGCGTGCGCTGGCCCGCCGATTCGACGAGGCGCTGCGTCCGACCGGCCTGACGAACGGGCAGTTCTCGCTGCTGATGTCGCTCAACCGGCCCGCCCCGGCCGGCATGGCCGGCGTCGCGAACCTGCTGGCGATGGACCGCACGACGCTGACGGCGAACCTGAAGCCGCTCGAGCGGCGCGGGCTGCTGAAGATCTCGGTCGATCCGGACGACAGGCGCAGCCGCCTGCTGGCGCTGACCGATGCCGGGCGCGCCGCGCTGGCGAAGGCCCTGCCGGTCTGGAAGAAGACGCATGCCGCGATCGAGCGCCAGCTCGCCCGGCCCGATGCCGACGATCTGCGGGCGGATCTGCGCGCGTTGGCCTAGTCGGTGCCGCGCCGGCCGGCGAGATACGCGGCGATCGCCAGCACCTTGATCGCGATCACGCAGACGAACATCGCGTTCGCCTCGATGGCGGGGAACAATCCGTCTTCATGCGTCGCCGCACGCACGAGGCCGAACACGGCCGGTGCGAACGCGTAACCCGCCTGCCCCATCGCGACGATCAGGGCGACGACGCGCGGCGTATCCGTGCGGGCGAATTCCGCCTGCGCGATCAGCGGCGGCAGCGAGGTGGCATTGCCGATGCCGAAGCCGAACAGCACGATCCCGAGTACGATGAGCGGCGGCGATTGCATGCCCGACGCGATCAGGGCCGCCACGCCGCCGATCTGGATCGCGTAGCTCAACGCCGCCATCCGGCGCCGGTCGGCCCCCGCCGGCATCAGCCAGCCGAACGCCGTGCGCCCGGCGATGGCCGACGCGGTCGCAAGCCCCGTGACGATCCCCGCCCATTGGGCACCCAGGGCCGGAACGACCAGCGAGAAAAGATGTGCGATCAGCCCGATCTGCGCGAACAGGCCCAGCGCCATGCCGAGGGCGAGCGTGCGGAAGCGCCAGCTGCGCCACAGCGATGCGCCCGGCAGCGGTGCGATCGGCGATGCCGGTGCGGAAGCGACGCCAACCCCGGCCCCGTCGCCGTCCGGCTGCTGGCCCAGTGCCGCCGGCGACGTGTGGAAGACATGCACCGTCAGCCACCAGACGGTCGCGAGCACCATCGCCCCGACGATCAGGGAGGCCGTCTCGAACCCGAATCGCGCGATCAGGAAGACCAGCAGCGGCGAGAACACCACGCCGCCGATACTCGCCCCGTTATAGGCCGTCGACAGCGCCTTGGGCCGCAGCCGCACGAACCAGGGCGAGACGATCGCGTTGATCGCCGCCGCCGCCATCGTGACCCAGCCCGCCCCGCTGAAGAGCGTTGCCGCGAAGAGCTGCCAGGGCTCCAGGGCGGCCGCCCATCCGGCAAGGCCGAGCGCGAGCGACACAGCACCCGCGCGCGTGACCGAAGGCAAGCCGAAGCGCGCATAGAGCTTCGGCAGGTTCGCGATGACGAGGGCGCCGACAAGGTAGTGGACCGTCACCGCCGCCGAGGCGAGGGCGACCGACCAGCCGCGGGCCTCGCGCACCGCATGCATGTAGACCGGCGGCCCGTAGAAGCCGAGCCCCCAGCCGAAGACGGCCAGCACGAAGGCGCCGGCGACGACGCGCCAGCCGAAGAAGGGGGCTTGCTTGGATTCGCTGTTCATCGAAGCATTCTAGAGGGCGGCATCGTGCGGATACTTCGGTGCTGATCGAAGTATGGGGCGATTGGCACGAACCGCGAATCAATCAAATGTGGCAATACGCCTCCTGAAGCGGGAAATCCGGCCTGTCCGGAACACGATGCTGAGCGAGCCAATCATATTTGCCGGTTCGTTCGGCGGCCGGAGGTGCGCGGTGCAAGGCCCTGGGGACCGGTGGCGAGCTGAACGTCTAGGACCGGTCCAGATCGAGGTCGACCGCGCGCAGATGCGCCAGAATCAGCGGATTCACGTCGTCGGGATGCGTGATCGGCGCCATGTGGCCCGCGCCGCGGATCGTCCTGTGCCGGGCCATCGGCAGCGTCTCGGTCAGCAGCCGGGTGATCATCCGCGACGGTTCGGGCGACTGCGTGCCGCACAGGATCAGCGTCGGCACGATGATCCGGGCATAGGTCGCCAGCGCGGTGTCGTCGCCGATGAGGCTCCGGAAATGTGCCGCGACGGCCGGCGCCAGACGCGCGAACTGCGCCTTCCTGTCGGCGGCAAGCCCCGACCAGAATCCGGGGCCGCTCCAGTAATCGACGAATCCCCGCATCGCACCCGCAGGGTCGCCGTTCACGACGCCGCGATCGACGCCATCGGCGACCGCCTGGATCTCGGCGATCTGCGCATCGACGTTTCCGGGTGCCGTCTTCAGGACATGAAAGCAGCTTGGCTCGATCAGCGTCAGCGAACGCACGCGCCCGGGATGACGCAGGGCAAAGTTGAGCGCGACCGCGCCACCATAGGAATGGCCCACGAGATGAAAGGGAGCGCCGTCCGGGCAGGCTTCGGCGATGATCTCCGCTTCGGCGGCAAGCGTGAACGGCCCGCGCCCATGCCAGGGCGCACGATCGCCGTGCGCCAGCAGGTTCGGTGCGATCGGCCGATACCCTTCGAGCCCGGCGACGAGCGACGTCCACTGGCGCGACGAACTCGCCGAACAATGGACAAGCACGACCCGGTGCGTCGTCGGCGCGCTGCCGCGCCCGTCGCCGAAGAAGCTTCCGGCATTGTCGGTCGGCGTTTCGAGCCGTTCACCGCGATTGGTTTCACGGAAGGACGTAGAAATTGCGGTCATTGGCCAAGCCCTGATTTTCAAGGAATGGCGGAAATTTTACGAAACCGATGTTTCTCGATGATTTCGGGCAGGGGCCCGCTTTGATTCAATTGTTTCCGCTAATTCGGCTCATTCGGCTGATGGACACGCGCCATCGCTTTCGACTTTCCGTCTAGAATACTTACGTAGCTCAATCGGCGTAGCTCAATCGGCAGTGCCGTACGGATGCTTCCGTTGCTGCGGCTTCAGGGCCCCGGCGGGGCAACTTTGGCCCCTTCGATGCCGTGGCGTCGCAAGGCCTCGGCCACGAAGCCGGATGCCTTCATCTCCTCGACGAACGCGCTCAGATAGGCCGTCGCTTCCGGACTGCGGCCGGCGGCGATCCCCATCGCCTGGTTGATCGCCATGAAGCTGCCGGGGAGCATGCGCAGCCTGCCCGGATGCCGGGCGAGATCCGCCTCGAGCTGCTGCTTCACGTTCGCCGCGACTTCGAGATTCTGCTCGACGAACAGGGGTACGACCGCCTGCGAGGTCGGCGCGCGCACCAGTGTGGCCGCCTTGATCTCGCGCGAGAGGTAGAGGTCGTAGGCGCTGTTGAGGCCGACCGCGATGCGCACGCCCGGCCGGTCGACGTCCGCAAGCGTCCGGAGGGGGGAGTCTTCGCGCACCGCATAGGCGCCCTCGATATTGACGTACGGAGTCGAGAAGACGATTCCGGCGCTGCGGGCCGGATCGATCGCGAAGAAGCCGATATCGGCATCGCCCTTGCGCATCGCCTCGACGGCAGCACCCGCCGACGCGACGACGAGCGGATCGACGGCAAGCCCGAGACGCCGGCCGAGCTCGGCCGCAAGATCGACCGACACGCCGGTCGCCGGCCCTTGCGCGTCCGCGCGGCGCGCCAGGACCGCGTTGCCGAGATTGATGACGGCGCGCAGGGCGCCTTGAGGCGCGAACGCATCCGCCAGCTTCTGCTCTTCCTTCGAGGCGCTGACCGGTTCCAGGGCGTATTTCCTTATGATGGCGTGCGCATCGCGCGAGGCCATGAAGCCGATCATGACGCGCGACAGCGCCGGATCGGGGGACTTCGCGATGGCACCCGCCGAAAAGAGGGTGACCTTCTGGATGCCTTCGGGCAAGGGGCCGACGAACTGGGTGGTCTTCGCGAAGGGGAGCAGCTCGCTGATTTGCTGGAAACCGACATCGGCCTCGCCGCGCGCAAGGACCGCACCGATGCGCTCGCTCAGGATCCGCTTCGCCTTCGGGAGCACCTGATCGGCGATGCCGAGCTGCTGGAAGCCGACCGTCGACAGATAGGTTCCGCTGACGCTTGCCGAGTAGACGATCGATTTCGCCTCGAGCATCGCCGTCTTGAATGCCTCGAGCGTGCCGATGTCGGGCTTCGGGATGCCCGGACGGACCGACATCGCCATGCGGGACTGGACGATGTCCTTTTCGGTGCCGGCCGCGACGAACCCCTTTGCCACGAGATCGTCGAGCGATTCGCGGCCCAGCAGGACCACATGGGCGGGTTCGTTGCGCTTCAGCCGCTCGGGAATCGAGTCGGCGGCACCGCCCTGGGACGAACCCAGGATCGTCACGAGCGTGTGACCCGTCTTCCTTTCGAAGTCCGGAACAAGGTCGGTGAAGGGGGCCGCCAGCGCGCCCGAGGTCATCACGCGGATCTCGGCGGCCCCCGCCGGGCTCGCCGTCATCAGGCCGGCGACGAACATGAGACATGCCTTGGTCTTGGCGTACATCTGCGCAGCCTCCCAAAAATCGACACCGGAGCAGCGATGCCTTTGGTCTGGCTCGCCTTCAGCCGATCTTATTCACTCCTTGAAGGTCGCAGAAACGAAAAGCCCGCCGATTTGGTGAAAAATCGGCGGGCTTGACCTGGTTGCGGGGACAGCGGGCGCTCAGTCCCCCGTGGCCCCGGCGCGGCCGGCAACCCGCCCCATCATGCGCGACCAGAAGAACGGTGCCACGAGCTGGCGCCAGAAGCTGTCGCGTGGGTATCCGGGCGAATCCGAAAGACCGAGCCTTTCGGGCCGGGCGTCGGGCAGCCGGCAATATGTCCCGAAGACAAGATCCCAGACGATCAGCACGCCGCCGTAGTTCCGGTTGCCTTCGTGCGGCTTGTCGGAATGGTGCCAGCGATGCAGTTCGTTCGTGCTGAACAGGTAGTTGAGCGGCCCGAGAGCGAGCCGGATATTCGCATGCTGGAACGCGCCGACGATCCCGGACAGCGTGAAGAACGTGACGATGACATCCGTTCCGGCACCGAGCAGATGGAGGACGAATCCGCCTGCGGCGTAGTGCCAGACCATGTTCAGCGGATGGACCCGGAAGCCGTTGAGCCAGTAGATGCGCTCGACGCTGTGATGCAGGGCATGGAACCGCCAGAGCAGCGACCGCTCGTGCGCGAGGCGATGCATCCAGTACTGCCCGAACTCTGCGATCAGGGCCGCGACGGCAAGCTGCGCCAGGAACGGCCAGTCCGACGGAAACAGATCCAGCCAGACCGGCATGCCGAGCAAGACCATGAGGGACGCGAGCACGATCGGCGTCAGCGCCTTCAGCACGGGGTCGGTCGCGGCCATCAACACGACGAAGGAAGCAAGATCGGTCTTGTAGTCGCCCTTGCGCGACGCATTCCAGGTCGCGTCGACGGGAATCACGCGCTCGACGCCGGCGATAAGTGCCAGGACGGCGAAGAACACGATGACCTGCATCCCCGGGAGCGGGATTCCCCAGTCGGACGCATGCATCATGACGGCGATGCCGGCGGCGACGACGGCCGGGAAAAGCGTGGCCTGGAAGAAACCTGCGGCAAGACTCGTCTGCGGACCCCGATGCGAGGAATCGGGACGGGAATGTTCGACGGACATCGGATCGGTCTCCGAATTGCGGTTATGGGCCGACAGGCGTATCGGCGGATGGGAAACAGGATGTGGCGCAGGTGACTCCGGCCTTCGGAGCGCAGTCGATCGCCTGCCCCGTCGGGGCGAACTCGATGTCGCACTGACGCCGGAGTGCCTGCTTGAGCAGCGCGCGGCCGCGCACGACGCGCGACTTGATCGCCGTCAAGGATATGCCGAGGCTTCGGGCCGCATCGGCATATCGGGCCCCTTCCAGTTCGGTCAGCGCCAGCGTCTCCCGATAGGGCTCGGGAAGACGCCGGACGCTGCACGCGACGTGGTCGGCCAATGCCTGGCGCAGCCGGTCGTCGTCGCCGGCAGGCGCAGCCATGTCGGCGACGGCGTCTTCGTCGAGCGCGACATGCGGGATCTCGGACATCCGGCCGCGGTGGCGCCAGAAATCGACGACCACGTTGTCTGCGATCCGGATGACCCACGGCCCGAAGCTCGACGCGTCCCTGAGGCTGCGGCTCGCCCGATGGACGCGCAGCAACGCCTCCTGGACGAGATCGTCCCGATCGGCCGGATTGGCGACACGAAGCCCGATGCGGGTGCGGAGCGACACGGTCAGCCCCTGCCAGGACGACGTGTCGATCCACCCGGACGGCATGCGCCTAGCCGACCCGGTCGGGAGCGGCACGGTTGCGCGTTTCGGCCGTCATGCCGGCGGGGGTGTTGCCTTGCTGGCGGAAACCTTCAAGGCAGCAGGTCGGTGCGCAGTCGCATCCGGCCGCGCTCGCAGCGGATTCGCTCGGCGCGGCGGTCGATTCGACGGCTCTTTTATTCTGCATGATCGGTGAACTCCATGTTGGTGGTCACCACATCAAGACGTCAGGGATCGGAAAAGGATGCAGGCTTCCGTCGGCCAATGGTCCGATTCCCGCAGACGGCTTGCAAATGCCGCGAGGCGGCGGTTTTGCGGCGCGCGGCAGTGCAAATACGAAAAAGCCCGCTAAGCTTTTGGCCTAGCGGGCTTAATCTGGTTGCGGGGACAGGATTTGAACCTGTGACCTTCAGGTTATGAGCCTGACGAGCTACCGGGCTGCTCCACCCCGCGCCAAACCGGTCGTTCAAAAAGACAACGCCCGCCGAAGCGGGCGTGTCGGACATGGTGGGAAGAGGGCCTCGAAGTTTTCGTTCCGGTTTGAAGGCTCGGCGGCGACTTACTCTCCCGCGTCTTGAGACGCAGTACCATCAGCGCTGAGAGTTTTCACGGCCGAGTTCGGAATGGGATCGGGTGGGTCACCTCTCGCTAAGACCACCGAGCCGTCAAACCGGAACGGGCTTCGAGGAGATATGTTGACGTGCGCCTTTCGGACGCAAATCGCATGTCATGTCGAGAATACGAGCCCAGCTCTCGGGTTCCCGATCGGGAAACTCGACGCTGCGCGCGACATGGACGACGACTAAGGAGATCAAGCCTATCGGATGATTAGGACCGGTAAGCTAAACGCATTACTGCGCGTACACACCCGGCCTATCAACGTGATGGTCTATCACGATCCTCAGGGAAACCTGGTTTCGAGGTAAGTTTCCCGCTTAGATGCATTCAGCGGTTATCTTTTCCGTACATAGCTACCCGGCTGTGCCGCTGGCGCGACAACCGGTACACCAGAGGTACGTCCATCCCGGTCCTCTCGTACTAGGGACAGATCCTCTC
>CAYQDN010000037.1:8775-41473 GCA_964416335.1 uncultured Azospirillum sp. | reverse complement strand
ACGATCAAAAAACAGGGAGATAGGGAATGAAGCGTCGCAAATTCATCACCACGGCCGGAATCGGACTTGCGGCAGCCCCGCTTGCCGCCCCGGCGATCGCGCAGGGCGTCGTGCGCTGGCGCATGGTCTCGAGCTTTCCGAAGTCGCTCGACACGATCTACGGCGCTGCCGAAATCCTCGCCAAGCGCGTGACGGAATCCTCCGGCGGCAAGTTCGAGATCCGCGTGTTCGCGGCCGGTGAAATCGTCCCGGGCCTGCAGGTACTCGACGCCGTCCAGGCCGGCACGGTCGAGTGCGGCCACACCGCCAACTACTACTATGTCGGCAAGGACCCGACCTTCGCGTTCGACACGGCGATCCCGTTCGGCCTCAACTCGCGCCAGCAGACGGCATGGATGTACGCCGGCGGCGGGCAGCAGGCGATGGCTGAGCTGTTCAAGGCCTATAACTGCGTCCAGATGCCGTGCGGCAACACCGGCGCGCAGATGGGTGGTTGGTTCCGCAAGGAGATCAAGACCGGCGCCGACTTCGAGGGCGTCAAGATGCGCATCGGCGGCTTCGCCGGTCAGGTGCTGCAGAAGCTCGGCCTCGTGCCGCAGCAGCTTGCGGCGGGCGACATCTACCCGGCCCTCGAAAAGGGCACGATCGACGCGGCCGAATGGGTCGGTCCGTACGACGACGAGAAGCTCGGCTTCAACAAGGTCGCCAAGTACTACTACTACCCGGGCTTCTGGGAAGGCGGCCCGCAGCTTTCGGCCATCATCAACGACAAGGCCTGGGACAGCCTGTCGGCCGAGAACAAGTCGATCTTCCAGGCTGCTTCGTGGGAAGCGCACGTGGCCATGCAGGCCAAGTATGACGCCCAGAACCCGGCGGCCCTGCGCCGTCTGGTCGCCGGCGGCACGCAGCTGCGTCGCTTCAACAACGAAACGCTGCTCGCCTGCCTCAAGGCGGCCAACGAACTCTACGAAGAGACTTCCGCGAAGAACCCGCTCTTCAAGAAGATCTATGAATCGTGGAGCCGTTTCCGCACGGACCAGTTCCAGTGGTTCCGCGTCAACGAAGCCGCGTTCGACCAGTTCGTCAACGCGAACCTGGCCGTCGTCAAGAAGTCCTGATACGCCGCGAAATTCCCGCATCGGCGGCTTCGGCCGGCGATGCGGGATCCGGACACGAAAAACCCGCCGTCGCGATCCGCGACGGCGGGTTTCTTTTTGGTGCGATGCGGGGGCCGCGCTATTCGTCGTCGTTCTGCGGCACCAGATCGGTGTCGCTGGGCGTGGCACCGGGCTCGTTGGGCGTCGTCGGGATCTCGATGGTCGAGAGATCGACGTCCAGCGGCTTGTCCAGCGCCCACGTCACGAGTTCCGGGATGAAGATGACGAGGCCAACCATGATCACCTGGATGACCACGAAGGGCACCGCCCCCCAGTAGATCTGCATCGTCGTGATCGGCTTCATCAGCTTCTTGGTGACCGCGTCGATATAATCCTTCGTCGGTGCGACCGAGCGCAGGTAGAAAAGCGCGAACCCGAACGGCGGGTGCATGAAGCTGGTCTGCATATTGACGCCCAGCAGCACGCCGAACCAGATCAGGTCGATGCCGAGCTTTTCGGCGACCGGCCCGACAAGCGGAACGATGATGAAGGCGAGTTCGAAGAAATCGAGGAAGAAGGCGAGCAGGAACATCAGTACGTTGACGACGATCAGGAAGCCAAGCTGCCCGCCGGGCAGATTCGTCAGCAGATGCTCGACCCACAAGTCGCCGTTGACCGCACGGAACACGAGACCGAAGACGGTCGACCCGATCAGGATGAAGAGCACGAAGGACGACAGCTTTGCCGTCGAATCCATCGCCTGGCGCATCAGGCTCCACGACAGCTGGCGCTTTGCCAGCGCCAGGATGATTGCACCTGCCGCACCCATCGCGCCGCCTTCGGTCGGCGTGGCGATGCCGAGGAAGATCGTGCCGAGCACGAGGAAGATGAGGACCAGCGGCGGCATCAAGCTGATGAGGCAGCGGAGAAGGAGCTTCGTGCCGCGCAACGTGCGCGCCTCGGGCGGCAGCGCCGGGGCATATTCCGGCTTCACGATCGTCACGATCAGCACGTAGCCCGCGTACAGGATCGACAGGACGATGCCGGGAACAAAGGCGCCGGCGTACATGTCGCCGACCGAACGGCCGAGCTGGTCGGCCATGATGATGAGGACGAGCGAGGGCGGAATGATCTGCGCGAGCGTGCCGGATGCCGCGATCACACCCGAGGCAAGCCGCCTGTCGTAGCCGTAGCGCAGCATGATCGGCAACGAGATGAGGCCCATCGCGATGACCGAGGCGGCGACCACGCCGGTGGTCGCGGCAAGCAACGCGCCGACGAAGATGACCGCATAGGCAAGACCGCCGCGGATCGGGCCGAAAAGCTGGCCGATCGTGTCGAGGAGGTCCTCCGCCATGCCGGAGCGCTCAAGAATCAATCCCATGAAGGTGAAGAACGGGATCGCCAGGAGCGTGTCGTTGCGCATGATGCCGAACACGCGTTCGGGCAGCGCCTGGAAGAGAATCGGGTGCAGCAGCCCGAGTTCGATGCCGATCAGGCCGAACATGATGCCGTTGGCAGCCAGCGAGAACGCGACCGGGTAACCGAGCAACAGGAATACCACCAGCGCCGCGAACATGATCGGCGCCATGTTTGCGATCAGGAATTCGGCCATCAGACGTGCTCCCCGTCCGGATGTCCGCCATGACTGCTGCTTTTCCTGTCCGCGGGGTCAGGGCCGTGTCCGGTCAGGAACGCGATACGTTTGATCAGTTCGGAAACCGCCTGGATCACCAGCAGGAAAAACCCAACCGGGATCAGCATGCGGGCCGGCCAGCGGATAAGTCCGCCGGCATCCGACGATTCCTCGCCCGAGACGAAACTGCTGATTGCGAGCGGGTAGGAAAGGTCGAGGATCAGGAGAGAGAACGGCAGCAGGAAGAAAAGCGTGCCGAGCACGTCGATCCAGACCTGCGCACGCCGCGTCAGACGCGAGCTGAAGACGTCGATCCGGATGTGCTCGTTGTGGAGATGCGTATAGCCGGCGCACAACAGGTAGACGGCGGCAAACAGGTACCACTGCAATTCGAGCCAGGCGTTGGAGCTGCGATGGAACCCGTAGCGGATCGAGGCGTTGATCGAACTCACGAGAACGGCCGCAAGGATAAGCCAGTAAAGCAACCGGCCGATTTGGGTATTCACCCAATCGATTGCCCGGCTTAGCTGAAGCAGTCCCGACATACGCCGCTCTCCTCCCCGTCAATCCTGGATACGTGCGACGCGGAAAGACGGAGCGCATCGCCCGGCCAACCATGCACCCATTCGATGGCCGCTATGGTGTGGACACAGGGGTCTATAGAGTCCAAGCCCCCCGAATTCAAGCGGATAGTGTCGGTTTTTACGCCGCCGCTATGGCATTTGCGTGTAACGGTCAGTGACCGCGCGGGGTCAGCCGGCTGGCGGCTTCGACCAGTGCGACGGCCAGTGCCGCCTTGACGACCGCACCGGCGACGAACGGGGTCAGGCCAAGTGCAACGGCCTGCTCGAAGCCGACGAAGGTCGCGAGCCATGCCACGCCCGGCACGAACAGCACGATCGAGCCGATCGCCATCGCGCCGGCCGTTCCGGCCAGTGTCCGGCCCCAACCGCGCTCGGCGAGGTACCCGAGCAATGCCGTCACGATCAGGAAACCGAAAAGAAACCCGCCGGTCGTGCCCAACATATAGGCGATGCCCATGCTCTTTTCCGGCGTGCCCGCGAAGACCGGCAAGCCCATCGCGCCCTGGAAGAGGTAAAGAGCCACCGTCGCCGCCCCGAGCCTTGCCCCGTATGCGAACCCGATGAACAGGATCGCGCAGGACTGCATCGTCATCGGCACCGGCCACATCGGGACCTGCGACTTGGCGGAAGCCCAGAGCAGCGCCGAACCGATGACCGCAAGAATGGTTGCCCGATAGAAGCCGCGCGCCTCGTTCGGCCAGAGACGGTCGACAAGCGTGGGATGACGGACGGCAACGGTCATGGCGCAATTCTCCCGAAAAACGATGCCTAGGCTTAGCCGCCCGAAGGGCGGCGCGCAAGTCATCCGAAACGGAAGCCCTTGGGCGGCAGCAGGCCCGCCTGCCCGCGCTCGCCGATCCAGTTCTTGGGCGCGTTCTCGCGCTCGTCCGAGCGCGCGAAACCCGTCGGCCAGCCCTTGGCGAGGTCGAAGGTCCGCATCTGGTAGAGCGTGGCGCCCTTCGAATAGCGCTGCAGGATCACGCCGCGGCCGCGCTCCATCTCGGGCAGTTCGGCAAGCTTGAACAGCAGCAGCTTCTTGTTCGTGCCCTGCACGGCGAGCGTGTCGCCTTCCACGGCGCACATCGCCTTGGCTTCCGCACCGTCGCCCAGATTGAGCACCTGCTTGCCCTGACGCGTCTGGGCAAGGCACGCCGCCTCCGGTACCACGAAGCCGCGGCCGTCCGACGAGGCGACGACAAGCTTGCGGTCGGGCACGTGGATGAAGACCTGCACGACATCGACGTCGTTGGCGAGTTCGAGCATCACCTTCAGCGGCTCGCCGTCGCCGCGCCCGCGCGGCAGCTTGTCGCACGGGATCGTGTAGAAACGCCCGTTGGTGGCGAGCACCATCAGCTTCTCGACCGACTGCGTGCGGATCACGTATTTCTCGCGGTCGCCGTCCTTGTAGCGGACCTCGCGCGCGGCCGTCTCGTCGAGATGGCCCTTGAAGGCGCGCACCCAGCCCTTGTCCGAGCACACGACCGTCAGATCCTCGCGCTCGATCAGCGCGTCCACGGGCACGAGCAGTTCGACGGGCGCATCCGCGACTTCCGTCCGGCGCTTGCCCAGCGGCGTGCGCGGGCCGAACTTCGTCTTGATCCCCTGCACTTCCTCGGCGATCGCGGCCCAGCGCTTGTCGTCGCTCTTCAGCAGCGACTGGAGTTCCTTCTTCTCCTTGGTCAGCGCGTCGTTCTCCTTGCGGATCTCGAACTCCTCGAGCTTGCGCAACGAGCGCAGCCGCATGTTGAGGATCGCCTCGGCCTGGATCTCGGTCAGCCCCCACTTCTTCATCATGAGGGGCTTGGGCTCGTCCTCGTTGCGGATGAGCTTGATGACCGCGTCGATGTTGAGATACGCGACGAGCAGGGCCGCAAGGATCTCGAGCCGCCGGTCGATCTGGCCGAGCCGGTGCTCCGAGCGGCGCTTCAGCACCACATGACGGTGGTCGAGGAAGGCCTGCAGCACTTCCTTGAGATCCATCACGCGCGGCGTGTTGTCGGCGTCGAGCACGTTCATGTTGAGCGCGAAGCGCGTCTCGAGCTCGGTGTTGCGGAACAGCGATTCCATCAGCACCTTGGCGTCGACCGTCTTGGACTTCGGCTCGAGGACGACGCGCACGTTCTCGTCCGATTCGTCGCGCACGTCGGCGAGCAGGGCCAGCTTCTTGGCCTGCAGCAATTCGGCGATCTTCTCGATCAGCTTCGACTTCTGCACCTGGTAGGGAATCTCGGTGACGACGATCTGCCACATGCCGCGCGGCAGTTCCTCGACCGCCCACTTGGCGCGCACGCGCATCGAACCGCGGCCGGTCTCGTAGGCCTGCACCAGCGTCTCGCGGCTCTCGACCAGGATGCCGCCCGTCGGGAAGTCCGGCCCCGGCATCAGGTCGACCAGCGTCGAGACGCGCGCATTGGGCGTCTTGATGAGGTGGAGGAGCGCGTTGCAGATCTCGCCGATATTGTGCGGCGGGATGTTCGTCGCCATGCCGACGGCGATGCCGGCCGAACCGTTGGCGAGCAGGTTGGGGAACGCGGCGGGAAGGACGACCGGCTCCTCGCCCTCGCCGTCGTAGGTCTGGCGGAAATCGACCGCGTTCTCGTCGAGGCCGCGCATCAGTTCGGCGGCGACCTCGGTCAGGCGCGCTTCGGTGTATCGCATCGCGGCGGCATTATCGCCGTCGATGTTGCCGAAGTTCCCCTGCCCGTCGACCAGCGGATAACGCTGCGCGAAATCCTGCGCCAGACGCACCAGCGCGTCGTAGACCGACTGGTCGCCGTGCGGATGGTATTTGCCGATGACGTCGCCCACGACGCGCGCGCACTTCTTGAAGCCCGAAGCGGGATCGAGCTTGAGCTGCTGCATGGCCCACAGCAGGCGCCGGTGCACGGGCTTGAGGCCGTCGCGCACGTCGGGCAGCGAGCGGGCCATGATCGTGGACAGCGCATAGGCGAGATAGCGTTCGCCCAGCGCGTCCTTGAGATCGACGGGACGCACGTCGGCGGCGAAAGAGGCGGTCATCTGGTCTGTCTACTCCGGCAAGGTCGGCTTACAGCATTCTGCGCCACCGCTCATAGAGCCGGACTCGGGCGCCCGGCAAGTCCCGCCCGTTGGGGGCCAGCGCATACCGCGTCAAAAAATGCCCTGCGATTTCAAGCCCCTGCACAAGCTCGGCGGGGCTGGCCGGCCCGTCGCCGGTCAGAAAGTCCGGCAGGGCGAAAAGCTTGGCCGCGAACGGGGCCCCCGCCTCACCCGAAACGGCCCGGCCGGTCCTGGGGCTGACATAGCGAAGATCCGCCCGGCTGCCCGTCGCTGCACAGCTGGCAAGATCAAGCCCGAAGCCGAGTTCGCCTAGGCACCGGCATTCCCAGCGCACATAGTCCACCTGCCAGTCGGCGCGTTCGAGCGCGTCGACGAGGCCAAGCGTGGCGGCATAGAGCGGCTCGTGCGGCTCGCGCTCCGGCAGGACGGCATCGAGCAGGCCCGCGGCCGACGAGAGCGCGTCGAGCTTGTCGGCATCGTCGAGCATGAGCGCTCCCACCGACCGTGCCGGTTCGCACGCATAATTGCCCAGATGCTCGGGCAGGCGTGCCCGCCACGTCGCGGTCACGACATTGCCAAGCCCGTAGACCGAAGCCGACTTGCCGTGCCCGCCGCCGCGCGCGAGGCCCAGATGCCGGCCATGCTCGCGCGTGAACAGCGTGACGACGGCCGCATGTTCGCCATGCGGCCGTCGGCCCAGGACTATGCCCTCGTCGCGCCACTCCATCCCCGATACATGGGCCGATTCGAGATGAAGGGGAAGGATGCGACACCCGTTTGCATTTCCGCCGCGCGTCGGCTACGTCGGAACGATGCGCAAGGACATCTCCCTCCAGGCCGTCACGATGGGCCTGATCACCGCGTTCGTCGGCTGGGCGAGCTCGTTCACCGTCGTCATCCAGGGTCTCGTCGGCGTGGGCGCCACGCAGGCGCAGGCGGCATCGGGCCTGTTCGCCGCATCGCTCGCGATGGGGGCCGCCGGCGTGTGGACGAGCCTGCGCTCGCGCCAGCCCATCTCGGTCGCTTGGTCCACGCCGGGAGCGGCCCTGCTCGCGACGTCCGGTGCCGTCGAAGGTGGCTTTGCCAGTGCGGTCGGTGCGTTCCTGATCTGCGGTGCACTTATCGTCGCGGCCGGTTACTGGGAGCGGCTCGGCAGGTGGGTCGCGGCGATCCCCGCCTCGCTCGCCAACGCGATGCTGGCCGGCGTACTGCTCGGCCTGTGCCTTGCCCCGGTCAAGGCGGTGGCGCAGATGCCGGCCTATGGCCTTGCCATCGTCGCGACATGGGCGATCGTCGCGCGCTTGAAGCGGCTGTTCGCGATCCCGGCGACCGTGCTCGTCACGCTGATCGTCATCGTGGTCGCCGCCGACGGAACGGCCGGCGCACCCGTCACGCTGTGGACGCCCCCTGCCCTCGTGATGCCGGTCTTCAGCGTCTCGGCCGCGATCGGCATCGCGTTGCCGCTCTTCATCGTGACGATGGCCTCGCAGAACATCCCCGGATTCGCGGTGCTGAAGGTCAACGGCTACAACCCGCCGGCCGGGCCGCTGTTCAAGCTCACGGGCCTGTTCAGCATCCTCGGCGCGCCCTTCGGCGGGCACGCGGTGAACCTGTCGGCGATCACGGCCGCACTTTGCGCCGGGCCCGATGCGCATGCCGATCCCGCGCGCCGCTACTGGGCGGCGGCGGCGTGCGGGGCAGGTTACATGGCCTTTGCCCTTGTCGCAGGGGCCGCGACCGCCTTCATCGCGGCCTCGCCGCCCGTGCTGATCCAGGCCGTCGCGGGGCTTGCCCTGCTGGGTGCGATGGGTGGCGCACTGCTCGGCGCAATGCAGGATGCCGCCGACCGCGAGGCCGCCCTCGTGACGTTCCTCGTCACGGCTTCGGGCCTGACGTTCTACGGCATCAACGGCGCCTTCTGGGGGCTCGTCGCGGGCGGCGCGATCCGCACCCTCTCGCGCTGGCGCAAGGTCTAGCGCTCAACCGACCTTGCAGCGCACGAAGCGCACGCCGACAAGACGCTTTGCGGCGGCCTGCACGTCGGGATCCGATGCCGTCACCGCGATGAGTTGCAGCGAGCCGGACTCTTCGGTCAGGCGGTAAGTCTGCGCGACGCGTACGCCGCCATCCGAATATTCGACATTGAGCGTCCAGGTATTCGGATTGTCGTAGTACGCGTTGTAGGTGCGGATGCGCCCGGCGGCGGCAAAATCGAATTGCGCGCGCTTGAACTCGATGCGGCTCGAATCGCAGCCGTCGGTCGCGTTTGCCGGCCGCCATGCGCCTGCGAAGTTCGACGGCGGGCCGGACAGGAGCTGCAGCCCAAGCGCTTCGACATCGAACGCCGCCGGCAGCTTCTTCAGGCCGACCCACGCGAGCGCTATGGCCAGTGCGGCCGCCGTCGTCCCGGCGATCCGGACGACGAGCCGCCGCTTGCTACGGGCCTGTCCATGCTTGACGGCTGCAGCGTGGAACTCGACGAGCGTCTGGGATTCGAAGTTGCGCACGTTCTCGAGGAGCTTGCCTTCGGTTTCCTTCAGGCTGCCCACGAAGATCGGCAAGGTTGCGCTGTGGCCGTCCTCGATGGCGTTCGCCGCCAGATCGATCATGAATTTTTCGGCGATCTTGCCCATCAGCTCGCCGTCGATGGCCGAGCGCAATTTGGCACCCGTCGACAGGATCCAGCTCGCGGCCTCGTCAGGCGAAGCGAACCGGCGGTTGGCCAGTTCCTCGCCGCCGACACGGATGGCGACCCGGCACGAGACGAGCTGCTTGGATTCGGGCATGCCGTCACTTTACGGCAGATTCGCCGATCGGGCGCGCCTCAGTGCCGCGACTGGATCTGGCGGCCCGCAGCGGCGAGGGAGTCGAGGAATGCGCTCGCCGCCGGCGACAGGCCGTTGCGGCTGCTGACGGCGCACAGGCGCCGGCGTGCCGGCGGATCGAGGGGGATGGCGGCAAGGCGCCGCTCGCCCGACGGCACGATCAGCTCGGGCACGATCGAAACGCCCACGCCCTCGCGCACCATCGCGAGAAGGGCGGCGGGATCGCGCACCGAGAAGGCGACCTTGGGGGCAACGCCCTGGCGCGTGAAGATCGCGCGCACGTCGGATTCCGATCCGGCGTTGGGCATCACGAAGTTTTCCTCGGCGAGCTCGCCGGGGCTGACTTCCTTGCGCTGCGCCAACCGGTGGCGCTTGGGCATGATCGCGAGGAAATCGTCCTCGGCGACCGGAATGGCGTCGAAATCCTTGGGCAGTTCGGCCGTCAGGCCGATATCGACGGCGCCGCCCGTCACCCAGTCGCGCACCTCGTTGTCGGTCCCCTCGATCAGGACGACCTCGATGCCCGGATAGCGCGCACCGAAATTCTTGACGATCGGCGGCAGCAGGCGTGCGGCGGCACTTGCAACGCTGCCGACCCGCACCCGGCCCGACTGGAGACCGGTCAGCGCCTGCGCCCGATGGCGCACGCGCTCGATCGCCTCGAGGGCCGCGCGCGCGTCGCTCTGGATCGCGGCACCGGCCGCCGTCGGCGCCACGCGGCCGCGGTTGCGCAGCAGCAGGACCACGCCCAGCGCTTCTTCGAGAGCCGCGACCGCCTGGCTGACGCCCGACTGGGTCAGCCCCAGCTTGTGCGCGGCCGCGGTAAAGCCGCCTTCTTCGAGTACGGAAAGGAATGCGCGCAGCTGGCCGACATTGATGTTTGCGGAACTCATCGCCTATCAGCGTTTCTCATGAGAGCCATGCGTGAAATCGCTTTTACTTATACCCAGTCCGCTCGCTAGCGTCGAGGTCCGCAAAGGGATTTTCGGGTTACAAATGTACATGGATACCGCGTCGCGTTTCTCCCGGAACACGCTCCTCGGGCTCGCCTGGGGCCTGTTCGCGATCTCGATCTGGGTGTCGTGGATGCTGGCCACGCGCTGGGGCGTGCACAGCACCCTGTCCTTCTGGGACCTGACGGCGCTGCGCTTCGCGTCGGCCGGGCTGATCCTGCTGCCGGTCGCCTGGCGCCGCGGGCTCGATCCGCGCCGGATGGGGCCGGGCAACAGCGGCTGGGGCCTGTGGGCTGCGATGATCGCGGGGGCCGGCGTCGTCTACCAGCTGTTCGCCTCGTCGGCGTTCCTGTTCGCACCCATCAGCCACGGCTCGGTCATGCTGCCGGGCACGATGCCGCTTTTCGTGGCCCTGCTGTCGGTCCTGCTGCTGGGCGAGAAGATCGCGGCGGCGCGGCGCTGGGGGTATCTGCTGATCCCGGTCGGCGTGGTCTGCCTTGCCTGGTCGGGCTTCGTGCACGGGGCCGGGGGCGAGTGGCGCGGCCAGCTCATCTTCATGTTCTCCGCGTTCCTGTGGGCGAGCTACACGATCGCGATGCGCAAGAGCGGGCTGTCGCCGCTCGACGCGGCCGCCCAGGTCTGCGTGTGGTCGGCCATCCTCTACCTGCCGTTCTATGCGTGGTTCGCCGGCGACGGCCTTGCACAGGCAAGCTGGGGCGAGATCGCGTTCCAGACGCTGGTCCAGGGCGTGCTCTCGAGCGTGGTCTCGCTCATCGCGTACAACCGCGCCCTCCAGTTGCTTGGTGCTTCGCGCGGAGCGGCCCTCGCCTCGCTGGTCCCCGTGCTTGCCACGCTGTTCGCGATCCCGCTGCTGGGCGAATGGCCCGCCCCGCTCGACTGGCTGGGCGTCGCCGTCATCAGCACGGGCGTGTATCTGGCGACCGGCGGGCCGCTGCCGGCCTTCCTGCGGCGCGCACCGGCCTAGTTCAGCCGCGCCGCCAGCACCTTGATGCCGGCATAGCCGAACACGCACGCGAATGTCGCCTCGAACCAGCGGCGCAGGCGCGCATAGACGCGCGCGATGGCGCCGTTCGAGAAGATCAGCGCATAGCCGTGGAAGATCAGGAACGACTGCAGGCCGACCGCGGCGATGACGCCGGCGAGCGCTTCGGCCGGCGTGCCGGCCGGAATGCCGATCGCGTAGAGCGCCACGAAGAACAGGATCGCCTTCGGATTGGTCAGGTGCAGCAGCAGGCCTTTCATGTACGTCTTGCCGAGTGTCGCCCCCGCCATCGCGGCCGTAGGCGCATCACCGACCTTGAGCGCGCCGCGCGCCGACTTGAACGCGAGCCAGAGCAGATAGGCCGCTCCGGCAAAGCGCATGGCCTCGAGCAGCCACGGGTTCGCCATCATCGCCGCCCCGAGACCCAGGGCCGCCCCGACCGACCAGCAGAGCGAGCCCGTCGTGATCCCGGCCGCGAGGGCTAGCCCGTGCTTGCGCCCGGCCACCATCGACGTACCCGCGATGCCAAGCGTCGCGGGACCGGGGCTGGCGCTGGTGAGGAAAGCGGCGACGAGGATCGCGGACAGGTTGACGGCATCGAACATCGGGGATTGCCTCCGGATCCCGATATTCCGGGATCGGACGGCGCGACGTCAACCCGGACGCGAAAAGGGCCGGTCCCTTCGGACCGGCCCTCCCCCGCCTCCCCCGTTTTCTTTTTCGTTTATTCGGCGGCGTGCGGAACCGAACGCGGCTTGTCGTGGAACTGGTCGTGCTCGGTCGATCCGGCCATCGCCGTGGTCGAGGCCCTGCCGGCCGAGATCGCGACCGCGACCGCGTCGAAATAGCCCGTGCCGACCTCGCGCTGGTGGCGCGTGGCGGTGTAGCCGTGCTTCTCGGCGTCGAACTCGGCCTGCTGGAGTTCCGAGTAGGCGCCCATGCCGCGCTTGGCGTAGCCGCGCGCCAGCTCGTACATCGAGTAGTTCAGCGCGTGGAAACCGGCGAGCGTGACGAACTGGAACTTGTAGCCCATCTCGCCGATCTGCTGCTGGTAGGTCTCGATCGTCTTGGGATCGAGCTTCTTGCGCCAGTTGAACGAAGGCGAGCAGTTGTAGGCGAGCATCTTGCCCGGGAACTGGCAGCGCAGCTCGGTCGCGAACTCGCGCGCTTCGCCGAGGTCCGGTTCCGACGTCTCCCACCACAGCAGGTCGGAATACGGCGCATAAGCGAGGCCGCGCGCGATGGCGTATTCCACGCCCTTGCCTTCCTTGATGCGGAAGAAGCCTTCGGGCGTGCGCTCGCCGGTCATGAACGGGCGGTCGCGCTCGTCGACATCCGTCGTGATGAGCTGGGCCGAGTGCGCGTCGGTGCGCGCGAGCAGCACGGTCGGCACGCCCTCGACGTCGGCGGCGAGGCGTGCGGCGTTGAGCGTGCGCACGTGCTGGCTCATCGGGACGAGCACCTTGCCGCCCAGATGGCCGCACTTCTTTTCCGACGCGAGCTGGTCCTCGAAATGCACACCCGCAGCACCCGCCTCGATCATCGCCTTCATCAGCTCGTAGGCGTTGAGCGCACCGCCGAAGCCCGCTTCGGCGTCGGCGACGATCGGCGCCATCCAGTGGGTGTCGCCCTTGCCTTCCATCGTCTGGATCTGGTCGGCGCGGCGCAGCGCGTTGTTGATCTTCTTGACCACGTCCGGCACCGACGAGACCGGATAGAGCGACTGGTCGGGATACATCTGGCCCGCGTTGTTCGCGTCGGCCGCCACCTGCCAGCCCGACAGGTAGATCGCCTTGAGGCCGGCCTTGACCTGCTGCATGGCCTGGTTGCCGGTGAGGGCCCCCAGCGTGTTCACGTAGGGCTCGGTCTTGAGGATGTCCCACAGGCGCTCGGCACCCTGGCGGGCGAGCGTGTGCTCGACGCGGAACGAGCCGGCGAGCTTGCGCACGTCCTCGGCCGAGTAGTCGCGCTTGATGCCATTCCAGCGGGGGTCGGTGTTCCAGGTGGCGCTCATGGGAAGCTCCTTGCGGATGAGGGTTCGACCTTTCGGCCTGTAAATATCTTCACGCTGCGCCCGCGAAGCCGACAGCGCGAAAACCCTCTAAAACCGTAAATCCGTCGCTGGATTTGCAAGCCGCCGCGCCGCGGTGTAAAGTTTGTAAATCACGGTCCGGAGAGCCGCCGATGGCGCGCAAGTCCCTGCTCGGCAACAAGATCCGCCGCCTGCGCGAACAGGCCGGCCTCACGCAGGCCCGCATGGCCGAACAGCTCGGCATCTCGGCGAGCTATCTCAACCTCATCGAACACGACCAGCGCCCCGTCACGGTCTCGCTGCTGCTGAAGCTCGGCAAGCAGTTCGACGTCGAGCTCACGGATCTGTCCGACGACGACGACCGCAAGCTCGCCGGCGGCCTGCGCGAGGTCTTCTCCGACGGCACACTCGCCGCACAGGGTGTGACCGGCGACGAGATCAAGGCGCTGGCCGAAGCCGCCCCCAACGCCGCCAAGGCGATCCTCGAGCTCTACCGCGCCTATCGTCTCGCGCGCGACGACGCGCAGTCGATGACGCTGGGCCTGCCCAGCGGCACGACGCGCAAGATGGTGCTGCCGGCCGAGGAAGCGCGCGACTTCTTCCACGACCGCACCAACTATTTCGACGAGATCGAGCGCGCGGCCGAGAGGGTCGTCGCGGAGGCGAACCTGCCGGCGGGCGAGCCGTGGCGCGGCCTCGTCGACTACGCCAAGGCCAAACACGGGATCGCCGTCGACATCGTCGAGCCCGGCCCGCTTGCCGGCGCCGTGCGCCACTACGATCCCAAGACGAAGAGGCTGCGCCTCAACGAGATCCTGTCGCGCGCCTCGCGGCGGTTCCACCTTGCCTACCAGATCGGCCTGATGGAGGCGCGCAAGCCCGTCGACATGATCGTCGCGACGGCCAAGCTCGCCTCGAAAGAGACCGAGACGCTGGTGCGCGTCGGCCTTTTCAACTATTTCGCCGGTGCGGTGCTGATGCCCTACGGCCCCTATCTCGAGGCCGCGCGCGCCTTGCGCTACGACATCGAGCTGCTGGGCCACCATTTCGGCGTCAGTTTCGAACAGGCGTGCCATCGCCTCTCCACGCTGCAGCGCCCGGGCGACAAAGGTGTGCCGCTGTGGCTCGTGCGCGTCGACATCGCGGGCAACGTCTCCAAGCGCTTTTCGGCCGCGGGCTTCCATTTCTCGCGCTTCGGCGGCTCATGCCCGCGCTGGATCGTGCACGAGGCCTTTACCAGCCCCGGCCGCATCCTCACGCAGACCGCACGCCTCACCGACGGCGCCACGTTCTTCTGCGTGGCGCGCACGGTTGCCAAGGCCGGCGGCGGTTTCCGCGAACCGCCGACGACCTATGCGCTGGGCATCGGCTGCGAGATCGGGCAGGCACACGAGTTGGTCTATGCCGACGGACTGGATCTCGAGAAACTGGGTGCCGTCGTCGAGATCGGCGTGGGCTGCCGCGTATGCGACCGCGAGCACTGCCGCCAGCGCGCCTACCCGCCGCTCCAGCACCGGCTGGACGTGGACGTGAACGTCAAGGGTGCGACGTCGTACGCGTTTCGGAAATAGGATCAGCGCCTATCGCGCATGCTCGTTCCTGCAAGCATCCCATCAGATTTCGCCAGGTCGAGAGGCCCGCGGTTGATTCCGGCGAGACCTCTCGGCTATATCGGCAAGAACATCATCATCGAATGAAAAGGAAAAACTTACTTTGGCGTAGCCATCGTCACCGCGAGATATCTTACACTCAGAATATTTCAAACGTACCGCACCAGCTTTGCGGTAACGGATGCGATAATGATACCATACTTCGCTGCGGACGATGCTCATGCCGACTCTTGTGGGTACGTCTACGTCTGTGCCGTACCCAAAAGAATCAAAAGCTGCCTGTAAATGCGATACAGAGCTCTCAGCTGATTTGGAATTCGGCGAACCGAACCATAAGCTATCAAATATTCTCGCCAAAGCATCAGCCTGACGTCGGACAATCGCATGCATCGCCGTATCGCATAGGATTTCGCGACCCCCGGCGGCTTCGATTCGGCGTTCGAAATTTTGACTCTCCCGTTGTGTTTCTCCTGCGCATTCGCTGGAAAATCCGAACGGAAACAAGATAAGCATCAATGTGATGCGAATGTTCATAGTTCAATCGTCCCTCGGGGAGGATCATCCCGAAGCGAATCGCCGTTTGAACGAAATTGAAAAAAGATTCTCAAGTTGCCGCCAGCATTTATGTCAAAGCCGATTTCGCATTCCAAATCCATAGAATGCGGCTTGAGAAACTTGCGAAAGCGCACCTCAAAATAGAATACGGTCGCATTTTCGATCATGCCGTATCCGATTGACGATATATCGTCGATCTCAGGCGTCAGCTCTACCCGATCAGCATACGAAAACATAGAATCCACCCATTCTTTAGCTGGAGTTCTAGGCTTCCCAGATCGCGGCAGAGATTCGAATATGGCTTCAAGCATCGGTCGATTCCGATGCGCGATTCCCGAAACAATCCGTCGACATATTTGCGCCTCGCCACCGATGCTGGCAAAGGCCGGGTTAGATTTCATCACCGGAAGCATATCAACTGGCGCGCACCCCGCAGACGTGGCAGCTACAATTGCTAGACAGATAACTTTTATTGTCCGCATCGTGATTCGCTTATTTCGAAAGTTGGCAGAAATCTAACGATACAACTTCTAGAATATTCCACTAAGGTATGCAAAATTTCTTACTGAAACCTTCACTGATCACTAGAGGTATCCCGCTCCACATCAACGGATGCCAAGTGGAGCGGGACGTCTCCGTTCAGCGCAGCGGCAGCGCGTACATCAGGCCGCCCTTGGTCCAGAGGCCGTTCACGCCGCGCTCGAGCCCGATCGGCGTCTTCGGGCCGACATTGCGCTCGTAGCTTTCGCCGTAATTTCCGACCGCCTTGATGACGTTGTAGGCCCACTTCTCGTCGAGGCCGAGCGCCTTGCCGAAGCCCGGCGTGACGCCAAGCATGCGCTGGATGCCGGGGTTCGTCGATTTCAGCATCTCGTCGACGTTGGCCTTGGTGACTTCGTATTCCTCGGCCTCGATCATCGCCGTCAGCGTCCACTTGACGACGCCGAACCACTGGTCGTCACCCTTGCGGACCATGGGCCCCAGCGGCTCCTTCGAGATGCGCTCGGGCAGGATGTAGTGGTCGTTGGGTGCCGCGAGATTGGAACGGACCGACGCGAGGCCCGAGGCGTCGGTCGTATAGACGTCGCAGCGCCCGGCCTGGTAGGCCGCGATGTTCTCTTCCAGCCGCTCGATCACGACCGGCGTGAAACGCAGCTTGTTGGCGCGGAAATAGTCGGCGAGGTTGAGCTCGGTCGTCGTGCCCGGCTGCACGCAGACGGTGGCGCCGTCGAGCTGCTTGGCCGTCGTGATGTTCGCCGAACGCTTCACGATGAAGCCCTGCCCGTCGTAGAAGTTCACGCCCGCCATGTGGAGGCCCAGCGTGGTGTCGCGCAGCAGCGTCTGCGTGGCGTTGCGGGTCAGCACGTCGACCTCGCCCGACTGCAGGGCGACGAAACGCTGCTGCGAGGTCGTCGGCACGTACTTGGCCTTGGACGGATCGCCGAAAATGGCGGCCGCGATGGCCTTGCAGAGATCGACATCGAGCCCGCCCCATTCGCCCTTCGCGTCGGGTGCGGAGAAGCCCGGCAGGGCCGTGTTGACGCCGCAGGTCAGCACGCCGCGGCTTTTCACCGCATCGAGCGTGGAACGCGCGGTCTGGGCGTGCGCCGATGCGGCGAACGCAAGCATCGCCAGCGAGGCCAATGCCGTTCGGGTGAACTTCATGGGAAAATGTCTCCTGTTCGAGGGCAGGTCGTGTTCGGCCGACCGTTGGGAGCGATCATGCCCATGAAGCGAAACCCGTGCCAGAGCGAAGTGGCGCAGGCGCCCTCAAGCGTCGAATTCGAGACCCCAGTCCTTGAAGAACTCGCGCTTCTCGTCCCAGCCCGGCTGGACCTTGACGTGCAGGAACAGGTGGATCGGCCGGTCGAGCATCTTGGCGATCTCGATGCGCGCCAGTTCGCCGATCTTCTTGATCTGGGCGCCTTTTGCGCCGATCACGATCTTCCGCTGGCCCTCGCGCGCCACATAAATTGTCTGCTCGATGCGCGCGGAACCGTCTTTGCGTTCCTCGAACTTGTCGGTCTCGACGGCCGTCGCATAGGGCAGCTCCTGGTGGAGCTGGCGGTAGATCTGCTCGCGCGTCGCCTCGGCGGCGAGCAGGCGGGCCGGCAGGTCGGAAATCTCGTCCTCGGGGTAGAGGTAGGGTCCTTCCGGCAGGTACGAGATCAGCTTTGCCTTGAGCGTGTCGCAGCCGTCGCCGGTTTCCGCCGACACCATGAAGATCTCCGAAACCAGCCCCGTCGCGTCGTAGCGCTTGGCGAGCGTCAGCAGGGCCGGCGGGTCGAGCAGGTCGATCTTGTTGAGGACGAGGATCGCCTTGAGTTTGCGGCTGCGCAGGCCTTCGAGAATCAGCGCCTCCTCCTCGTCGTCGGGCGAGCGGATCGCACGCTTGGCGTCGACCACGAGGACGAGCGCGTCGGCATCGTCCGCCCCGCGCCAGGCCGCATCGACCATCGCGCGGTCGAGCCGCCGCTTGGGCGCGAAGATGCCCGGCAGGTCGAGGAATACCGCCTGCGCCGATGCTTCGACCAGGATGCCGGTCACGCGTGTGCGCGTCGTCTGCACCTTGGGCGAGACGATGGCGACCTTGGTCCCGACCAGCCGATTGACCAGTGTCGACTTGCCCGCATTGGGCGCTCCCAGCATGGCTACGTAGCCGCAGCGCGTCGGTTTCACGTCCGTCATTTGGTCTCCAGTCGCGCGAGCAGGGCAGCCGCGGCCGCGCGCTCGGCCTCGCGCTTGGATGTGCCTTCCGCCGTCTCGGGCAGATGTCCGTCGACAGCCACCTCGACCGTGAAGCGGGGGGCGTGGGCGAGCCCCTCGCGCAGCAGCGTGCGATAGCGCGGCAGGGCAAGCCCCCGCCCTTGCGCCCATTCCTGCAGCGACGTCTTGGGTTCGCGCGGGGGTTCGGTCTCCGCGATCGCAAGGGGTGCGAACAGGCGGCGCACGATGTCGCGCGCGACGGCGAAACCGCCGTCGAGATGGATCGCCGCGATGACGGCCTCGAACGCGTCGGCGAGAACGGCCGGATTGTCGCGCCCGCCGCCCTGGTTCTCGCTGGTCGAAAGCGTGAGCGCCTCGCCGAGGCCGAGTGCACGCGCATGTTCGGCGAGCTGCTCGCCGCGCACGAGGAACGCGTGGCGCTTGGCAAGGTCGCCCTCGGCCTCGGTCGGGAAGCGTTCGGTCAGCAGTTCGGCCACCGCCAGCGCCACGACGCGGTCGCCGAGGAATTCGAGGCGTTCGAAATCCGCGCCCGAGCGCTGCGCGTTGCCGCGCCGGCCGAGCGAGGAGTGCGACAGTGCCGCGACAAGCAGCTCGGGATCGGCGAAACGATGGTCGAGGGCCGTTTCAAGCTTGGCGTGGGCGGCCTTCATGCGGCGCCTAGCGGATCAGGTCGAGCAACCGGCTGTAGCGCGCGGCGGTGAACCACGTCCACGGCAGGACGTAGTTGGCGCTGCCGTCGGTCGAGAAGAACAGGATCTCGGCGCGGCCGACCAGGTTCTCGAACGGCACGAAGCCGACCGCGTTCTGCTCGCGGCTGTCCTGCGAATTGTCGCGATGGTCGCCCATCGCGAAATAGTGGCCGGGCGGTACCGTGAATTCCGGGGTGTTGTTGTAGTAGCCGTCGTTGTGCATCTTGAGAATGCGATGCTGGCGGCCGCCGGGCAGCGTCTCGATATATTGCGCCACGCGGCGCGAGAAGCCGCCTTCGGTCTCGACGAAGTCCTCGATGCGCTCGATCGGGCACGGCTCGCCGTTGACGTGCAGGATGCCCTTGATCACCTGGACGCGATCGCCCGGGAAGCCGATCAGCCGCTTGATGTAGTCCGTCTTGCCGTCCTTGGGCAGCTTGAAGACGACAACGTCGCCGCGGCTCGGCTCGCGCGCCAGCAGCCGGCCGGGAAACGGGCTGGTCCCGTAGCTGGGGAGCGACGCAAAGGAATAGCCGTAGGAGAATTTCGAGACGAACAGGTAGTCGCCGATCAGCAGCGTGGGCACCATCGAAGCCGACGGGATGTTGAACGGCTCGAAGGCCAGCGTGCGGATGCCCACCGCGATCAGGACCGCATAGACGAGCGTCTTCAGGACGTCGAGCGTGTCGTTCTTCGGTTGGGACTTTGCGGTCGGCGGCAGCGACATTTCGATCGTTCCGGCAGGGGGCTGTTTCGGTGCGGGATAAGGCGCTTGGTGCCCCGCACCTGTCAAGTCGAGGCGGGGACCGCGGTAATGATGACGATGGCCTGGGCGATCGGCGGGTCGTCCGTCAGGCTGACGTCGATCTGCGCGCGCATTCCGGGCGGCACCAGCTTGTTGAGGCGCGCGAGCGCCCCACCCGTCAGGCGCATCGTCGGCTTGCCGCCGGGGAGGTTCACGACCTCCATGTCGCGCCAGTAGACCGACTGGCGGAAGCCCGTACCCAGCGCCTTCGAGCAGGCTTCCTTGGCCGCAAAGCGCCGCGCGTAGCTGGCGGCACTGTTGGCGCGCCGCTCGGACTTGGCGCGCTCGCCCTCGGTATAGAGCCGGTGGGTGAAGCGCGTGCCGAAGCGAGCCAGCGTCTTCTCCACGCGGCGGATGTCGACCAGATCGGAACCCAGACCGAGGATCATCCGCGCGCGCGCTCGGCCGAATTGATGACGGGCGTGGCGCGGAGCGCTGCGATCACGTTGGTGAGGTGCTTGAGGTCGCGCACCTCGATGTCGATGATCATTTCCCAGAATTCGTTCGTCCGGTTGACGATCTTGAGATTGGTGATGTTGCCCCCGCTCTTGGCGATGACGGTCGACAGCGACCCGAGGCTGCCGGATTCGTTGCGCACGACGAGCGCCACGCGGCCCACGAAGCCCGCACCGGCCGCATCGCCCTCGACGTCCCAGCCCACGTCGAGCCAGCGCGCGGGTTGTTCGGCGAACTGCTCGAGCGTGTCGCAGTCGATCGTGTGGACGGTCACGCCGCGGCCCGTGGTCACGATGCCGACGATGCGGTCGCCGGGCAGCGGATGGCAGCAGCCGGCATAGTGGATCGCCATGCCGGGAATCAGGCCCTTGATGGGGACGTGCGAATGCGACGAGGAATCCTTGGGCTTCTGCTTGCGCAGCGGCACCACGTTGGCGGGCTTGGGCTGCTGCCGGCTTTCCGGGAACAAGGCGCCCAGCACCTCGCGGTCGCCGACCTGCCCCGCCCCCACCATCGCGATCAGGTCGTCGACGTCGTCGGCCTTCAGCGGCTTGACCGCACCCTCGAGCGACCTGTCGGCATAGTCGTAACCCTCGGCCTTGAAGGCCTTCTGCAGCATCGAGCGGCCGAGATCGAGGAACTGGTGGCGCTGCTGGGCACGGATGAAGCGGCGGATGCGCGCGCGCGCCTTGCCGGTGACGACGAAACGCTCCCACGTCGGCGACGGGACCTGCGCCTTGGACGTGACGATCTCGACCTGGTCGCCGTTCGCAAGCGCGGTGCGCAGCGGCATCATCCGACCGTTGATCTTGGCACCCACGCAGTGGTCGCCGACCTCGGAATGCACGGCATAGGCAAAGTCGACGGGGGTGGCGCCGCGCGGCAGGGCGATCAGGTCGCCCTTGGGCGTGAAGCAGAAGCACTGGTCCTGGTACATCTCGAGCTTGGTGTGCTCGAGGAATTCCTCGGGGTTCGACGCATGCTCGAGGATGTCGAGCAGTTCGCGAAGCCAGCGGAACGTCCCCTTGGCATCGCCCGCGGCCGGCCTTCCTTCCTTGTACGACCAGTGTGCCGCGACGCCGAACTCGGCGACCTCGTGCATCTCGCGCGTGCGGATCTGGATCTCGATGCGCTGGCGCTCGGGCCCGAAGATGCCGGTATGCAGCGAGCGGTAGCCGTTGGGCTTCTGGACCGAGATGTAATCCTTGAAGCGCCCCGGCACGACCGGCCAGCGCGAATGGATGGTGCCCAGTGCCCGGTAGCATTCGGTCGGGTCGTCGACGATGACCCGGAAGGCCATGATGTCGGAGAGCTGCTCGAACGCGACGTTCTTGCGCTGGGTCTTGCGCCAGATCGAGAACGGCGTCTTCTCGCGGCCCGAGACCTGCGCGTCGACCCCCTCTTCCTTCAGCGCCGCTGCGACCTGGTCGGCGATGCGCGCGACGACGTCCTGCCCGCGCGAACGCAGATGCTGGAGGCGCATAACGATCGACTCGCGCGCGTCGGGATTGAGCACGCCGAAGGCGATGTCCTCGAGCTCTTCCTGGATGCGCCGCATGCCGATGCGTTCGGCGAGCGGCGCATAGATCTCCATCGTCTCGCGCGCGATGCGCTGGCGCTTCTCGATCTTCGGGATGAAGCCCAGCGTGCGCATGTTGTGCAGCCGGTCGGCGAGCTTCACCAGCAGCACGCGGATGTCTTCCGACATCGCGAGCAGCAGCTTGCGGAAATTCTCGGCCTGTTTGGCCTTGTCGGACTGCGCCTGCAGCTCGAGGCGCGAGAGCTTCGTCACGCCGTCGACAAGCCGGGCGATCTCGGGCCCGAACAGCCGCTCGATCTCGTCGATGCTGGCAAGCGTGTCCTCGACCGTATCGTGCAGCAGGGCGGTGACGATCGTCGCCGTGTCGAGCCGGTAGCTCGTCAGGATGCCGGCGACTTCCAGCGGATGGGAGAAATAGGGATCGCCCGACGCGCGCGTCTGAGCGCCGTGGACCTTCAGGGAATAGACGTAACCGCGATTGATCAGGTCTTCGTCGGCGTCGGGGTCGTAGGCCTTGACGCGCTCGACCAGTTCGAAGGCCCGCATCATCGGCGGGCGGACCTTTTTGGGCGCCTCGGCGCCTGCAGGCGGTACCGGAACCGGCCCGGCGTCCGCCGTTGCTGGAGGGGTGTCGGTGGCGCCGTCTGCGTTCAAACCGGCCCCCGCCCCGCCTTACTCTTCGACCGGGGCTTCGGCGCCGGCCGCCAGCTTCTCCTCGGCATCCTCGATCTCCATCTCGTCCTCGATGCCGTCGAGCGTGGCGTCTTCGGCAACGCCCGCGACGTCGCGATCGGCGGCGAGCAGCTCCATCGCGTCTTCCTCGGGCTCCTCGCTCTCGACCTGGCGCTGGAGGCCCTGGACGAGCGACTGCTTGAGGTTATCGAGATCGAGGGAATTGTCGGCGATCTCGCGGAGCGCGATGACCGGGTTCTTGTCGTTGTCCTTCTCGACCGTCAGCGGCGAGCCGGCCTGGATCTCGCGCGCGCGCTGGGCGGCGAGCATGACGAGCTCGAAGCGGTTCGGGATTTTGACGACGCAGTCTTCGACGGTAACGCGGGCCATGGGTACTCCGGAGAGATAAGGCGACAGAGTCGCAAAATGGGCGAAGAATATAGCCCCTGCCGCACCGCAAAACAATGGATTTCGCCTGGTAAATACCCAGTCGCGTCAATCGCTTGAAGGGCGTTCCGCAAGCGGCCGGCAGATCGTGTCGGCCGGCAGGTGCCTGATCATGTCGCCGATCGGCGTACCGTCGGCGGGATCGCGCCAGTCGGGCGCAAGCTCGGCAAGCGGCAGCAGCACGAAGGCACGCGTCGACATCCGTGGATGCGGCAGCAGCGGGGCCGCATCCCGGCGCACCGCCCCGTCATGGTCGATGAGGTCGAGGTCGAGGGCGCGCGGCGCGTTGGGCACGCTGCGCACGCGCCCGAAGGCGCGCTCGACCGCGTGCAGCCGCTCGAGCAGCGCCACGGGATCGAGCCGCGTCTCCAGCCGCACGACGGCATTGGCATACCAGGGTTGGTCGGATGGCTGCGGCCAGGGCGGGCTTTCGTAGATCCGCGAGCGCGCGGCGACGCGCAGGCCCGCCGCGTCGAGAGCATCCATCGCAGCCACGAGCGTGCGCGCAGGCGGGCCCGCCTCGCTCGGCAGGTTGGCGCCGAGGGCGACGAAGATCATCGGCGGCCTCCTTCTTGTGCGGGCAGCACAAAGGCGATAAGGAAAACGAATTCCCCATTTCCGCTCGATTGCATCCGGCGTTTTTTATCCGAAAGGAATTCTCGCATGGCCTTCTATCCGCAGGAGCGTCTGGCTCTGTTCATCGACGGGCCCAACCTCTACAACGCCGCCCGCGCGCTGAATTTCGACATCGACTATCGCCGGCTGCTGCAGTTGTTCCAGAGCAAGGGCCGGCTCATCCGCGCTTTCTACTACACTGCACTCGCCGAAGATCAGGATTATTCGCCGATCCGCCCGCTCGTCGACTGGCTCGACTACAACGGCTTCACGATGGTGACGAAGCCGATGAAGGAATTCACCGACAGCCAGGGCCGCCGGCGCTTCCGCGCCAGCATGGATATCGAGATCGCGGTCGACATGATGGATCTCGCCGACAAGCTCGATCATGTCGTGCTGTTCTCCGGCGACGGCAATTTCCGCCGGCTGGTCGAGGCGATCCAGCGGCGCGGCGTGCGCGTGTCGGTCGTCTCGACGATCCGCACCCAGCCGCCGATGGCGTCGGACGAGCTGCGCCGACAGGCCGACATGTTCATCGACCTGTTCGACCTTGCCCAGCACGTCCAGCGTGCGGGCGGCGAGCGTCGCGACGGTCCGAACGCCGCCCCCGGCACGCAACCGGTCATCCCGCCCGCCACCGACAACGCCTGACGCCGACCCCCATGCAGGCGCCGACACGCGACTGCCCGCTGTGCCCGCGTCTGGTCGCCTTGCGCCAGACGCTGCGCGCAGCACATCCGGCCTGGCACAACGCGCCGGTGCCGAGCTTCGGGGCAATCGGAGCACGGCTGCTCATCGTCGGGCTCGCACCCGGCCTCAAGGGGGCCAACCGCACCGGCCGGCCCTTCACGGGCGATTTCGCGGGTGACCTGCTCTATTCGACGCTCAGGAAATTCGGTCTCGCGCGCGGCACCTATCGCGCGGGACGCGAGGATGCCGCGTGGGTTCCCGACGATCTCGAGCTGACCGGTGCACGGCTCGCCAACGCCGTGCGCTGCCTGCCGCCGGAGAACAAGCCCGTTCCGGCCGAGGCGGCCGCATGCCGGCCGTTCCTGCAGGCCGAGATCGCGGCGATGCCGAAGTTGAAGATCATGCTTGCCCTTGGGCGGATCGCGCACGACACCGTGCTCGTCACCGTAGGCAAGCGGGCTTCGTCGGCGAAATTCGCGCATGGCGCGTTCCACGATCTCGGGGACGGACGGCTGCTTGCCGACAGCTACCATTGCTCGCGCTACAACACGAACACGCGGCGTCTGACACCCGAGATGTTCGAGGCGGTCTTCGCCGAGATCGCGCGGCGTCTCGGCTAAGGTCGCCTCAGACGACGTATTCGGAAATCGCCAGGCTGTGGAGCGTGAGCTGTCGGCGGCCGCCACGCAGCGGATAGTTCCGCTCGACCGGCCCTTCGGCACGAAAGCCGAGCTTCTCGAGCACGCGTACCGACGCGGCATTGCCGGGGAACGTCTCGGCCACCATCCGGCGCACGCCGAGCGAGCGCGCATGCACGATGCAGGCATGGCCGGCTTCCGTTGCCAGACCCTGCCCGCGGAAGGCGGCACCCATCCAGTAGCCGAAGCCCGGCACGCCGTCGCGCGGGCCGCCGAAGCCGCTCGTCCCCACGAACGTGCCGTCGGCAAGGCAAAGCGCAAACACGTGGCCGCCCGGTCCGGTGCGCAGCTCGATCCATTCGCGTGCCGCCGGAGCGGTCAGCGGATCGGGCATGTGGGAGAGCATCGCGATCGCAGCCCCGTCGTTGGCGAGCAGGGCCGCGAAGTGGCGCGCGTCATCGGGTACGAGCGGCCGCAGTTCCAGCCGGGGCGACTTCAGGACCGCCGTGTTGATCGTGTAGAGGAGAGGGACGCGCATCGTGCGGCACCCGCGCCCGTCAACCGCGCGTCGCCAGCAGGCGCGCCTGGCTGCGCTTCCAGTCGCGCGTGGCAACGGCGGCGCGCTTGTCGGCCTTCTTGCGGCCCTTGGCGAGGCCGAGTTCGACCTTGGCCAGACCGCGCGCGTTGAAATAGACCTGCAAGGGAACGAGCGTCATGCCCTCGCGCGTCACGGATCCGATGAGCTTGTTCATCTCGGCGCGATTGACGAGCAGCTTGCGCGGCCGGCGCGGTTCGTGGTTCTGGCGGTTGCCGCCGGCATATTCGGGGATATGCGCGTCGATCAGCCAGAGCTCGCCGTTGCGCTCGACCGCGTGCGCCTCGGCGATCGCCACGCCGGCACCCGCGCGCAGCGCCTTCACCTCGGTCCCAAGCAGGACAAGGCCGGCCTCGAGCGTGCGCTCGATCGAATAGTCGTGGCGCGCCTTACGGTTCGTCGCGGCGACTTTGCGGCCCGTGTCGGGTGCTGCCATCGGTGCCGCCGGCGGGCCGCCCTCAGCCGAGGAGGCCCGCCCCCTTCATCGCCGAGCGCACCCGGTCCTTGGTCTCCGGCTGGATCCCGCAAAGCGGCAGGCGCACCTCGTCGGTGCAGATGCCGAGAAGCGAAGCCGCGTACTTGACCGGGCCGGGGCTCGACTCCACGAACAGCGCCTTGTGGAGGGGCATCAGCTTGTCCTGCAGCTTGAGGGCCGCCTTGCCGTCGCCCTTGAGCGACGCTGCCTGCATGCGCGAAACCATCTTGGGCGCGATATTGCCAGTGACCGAGATGCAGCCCACCCCGCCCGTCGCGTTGAACGCGAGGGCCGTGCCGTCGTCGCCGTCGAGCTGGCAGAAATCCGCACCGCAGGCCAGGCGCTGCTGGCCGGGGCGCGTCAGGTCGGCGGTGGCGTCCTTGACGCCGACGATGTTCTTGATCTGCGCCAGACGGCCCATCGTCTCGACCGACATGTCGACGGCGCACCGGCCGGGAATGTTGTAGATGAAGATCGGAATCTTCACCGACTTGGCGATCGCGGCGTAGTGGCGGTAGAGCCCTTCCTGCGTCGGCCTGTTGTAATAGGGCGTGACGACGAGGGCCGCATCGCAACCGACATGCTCGGCATGGCGCGTTAGGCTGATCGCTTCGTCGGTCGAGTTGGAGCCCGTGCCCGCCATCACCGGCACGCGGCCCTTGGCGGTCGCCACGCACATCTCGATGACGGCCTCGTGCTCCTCGTGGCTCAGCGTCGGGGATTCGCCGGTCGTACCGCACGGCACAAGTCCGTCGGTTCCCTGCGCGATCTGCCAGGCGACGAATTTCTTGAACGCCGGCTCGTCCACCTGACCGTTGCGAAACGGCGTGATTAGGGCGACGAAGGAACCCTTGAACATGGGGACGCACTCCGGACGGTTTCTGGGTGTCGGGCCGGGAACTTAGCCCCGCACGCCCCGGCGCGCAACCTGCACCTCGCGCCTTGCGCTTGGGGGGGCCGGCGGTCTTAACTCTTCGGATGAACTGGCATCCCCGATTCGCGCTGGCCCTCGTCTGGGCCGCCCTGTCGCTGACCGCGTGCACGCGTGGCGATGCCGCCGCCGTTCCCGCCGATAAGGGCGAACCGGACGGCACGGCGGCAAGCATCGAAATGGCGGCCGTCGGCGAGACCGGCGACCTGCGCCTGGCCCAGGCGCGCACCGGCACGACCCAGATCGCGGCAATCAACAGTGCCGCCCGCTCGATCCCCCCGCTCGGTCCCCCGGTCCTCAACGCCCAGCAGCGCGAGCTCTATACGCAAGTTTTCGCCGCGGTCGAGGCCGGGCGCTGGGAAGCCGCGCGCACGCTGCTGGCCCGCGGCAACAACCCCGTCGCCAACAAGCTCTTCCGCTGGCTCGAACTCCAGCTGCCGCGCTCCGGCGTGGCGTTCGAGGACATCGTCCAGTTCGTCGACCAGAACCCCGACTGGCCCGCCCTCGACACGATCTCACGCCGGGCGGAAGAAGCGCTGCTCGATCGGCCGACCAACGACACGCTCGTCCTCGCCTGGTTCGGCACGCGAAGCCCCCTCACCCCCGACGGCGCCATGCGCTTTGCCGACGCGCTCGCCGCCTCGGGCGATCGCGCACGCGCCCAGCAGATCATCCGCGACCACTGGGTCTCGGGCACGTTCAACCTCGTCCAGCACAAGCGCTGGCTCGAGCGCTATCGCGGGCAGTTCACGCCCGAACTGCACTGGGCGAAGCTCGACAGGCTGCTGTGGGAAGGCAAGGTCGAGGAAGCGCGCCGCATCCTTCCGCTGGTCAGCGCCGAGCGGCGCCTGCTGGCCGACGCGCGCATGCGCATCCGGGCCGGCGGCAACGCCGAGGCGCAGAACCGCCGCGTGCCGGAAAACCTGCGCGACGATTCCGGCCTGCTCTACGAGCGCGTGCGCGCGCAACGCAAGTTCAACCGCGAGGCGACGGCGCGCGACATCATGCGCGCCCTGCCGCGCGACATCTCGCGCCCCGACCTGTGGTGGAACGAGCGGGCCGCCCTCGCCCGCCGCTCGATCGTCGCGGGCGACGCCGCCGAAGCCTACAAGCTCGCCAGCGAGCACCGCATGACGGCGGCAAACGGTGCCAACTATCTCGAGGCGGAGTTCCTCTCGGGCTGGATTGCACTTCGCCGCAAAAACGATCCGCGCACTGCCCAGAAGCATTTCGAACAGGTCCACGAGACAGCGCGCTTTCCGGTTTCCCGTGCGCGCGGCGCCTACTGGACGGCGCGCGCACTCGAAGCACAGAGCAATGCCGACGGCGCGCGCGAATGGTACGTCCGCGCTGCCGGCTACCACACGACCTACTACGGCCAGCTCGCCAATGCCCGTCTGACCGGCGAAGCCCGCCAGACCTGGCCCGCCCCGATCATCCCGACGGCCGAGGACCGGCGCGAGTTCGACCGCAACGAAGCGGTCCGCGCCGCACGCATCCTGGTCGAGACGCGCGAAAAGCCCGAACGCGCGCGCCCCTTCCTCGTGCGGCTCGCGAACGTCGCGCGCACGCCCGCACAGCATGCACTCGTCTCCGAATTCGCCCACCAGCTCGGCCGCACCGACCTTGCCGTGATCGTCTCCAAGCGTTCGGCGCAGGTCGCCGGCGTGCAGCTCCACGATCTCGGCTGGCCGACGATGCCGCTGGCCGGCGACAAGCCCGAACGCGCCCTCACCTACGCGATCATCCGCCAGGAAAGCCAGTTCGAGCCCGAAGCCGTGAGCCGCGCCGGTGCGCGCGGCCTGATGCAGCTGATGCCCGCGACTGCCCGCTCGGTCGCGAAGGCCGACAGCGTGACCGGCCACAGCGAAGAGCGCCTGTTCGATCCGGCCTACAACGTGCGCATCGGTCGCAGCTATCTCTCCTCGCTCGTCGAGGATTTCGGCGGTTCGTACGTGCTGGCGATCGCCTCGTACAACGCAGGTCCCGGCCGGGCGCGCGAATGGATGCGCAGCTTCGGCGATCCGCGTTCGCCCGAAGTCGATGTCGTCGACTGGGTCGAGATGATCCCCTTCGAGGAGACGCGCACCTATGTCCAGCGCGTCATGGAAAACCTCCATGTCTATCGCCGCAACCTGCAGCCCACGCAGCTTGCCATCGATATCGAGAAGGACCTGCGGCGCGGCCGCAACTGACATGGATTTCACGGTGCGCGCAGCACGGGGCCAAGACTGGCCCGTCCTTGCCGACCTGCACGTGCAGAGCTGGCGCAGCGCCTATCGCGGCATCCTGTCGGACGAGTTCCTGCACGACCGCGTCGAGGCCGAACGCACGAAGCTGTGGTCCGCACGCATGGCGGCATGGAATCCGGCCCGAAGCTTCGCCGAGATCGCGGAGATCGACGGTGCGCCCTGCGGGTTCGTCTGCGTCATGCGCGACGCTGCCCCCGAGCATGGGGCGCTTCTCGACAACCTGCATATTCTGCCCGGGCACCGTGGAGCGGGAATTGGCCGGCGGCTGTTGACTGACGCGGCCGCATGGGTCGCCAATCGGTTTCCCGGCACACCGATGCACCTGAGCGTATTCGTCGCCAACGACGGGGCGTGCGCGTTCTACCGTCGGATCGGCGGTATTGCGTCCGAGCCTTTTGAGCACAAGCTTGCTGATGGTCGTGTGCACAAGACCTTGCGCTTCGTCTGGCCCGATCCGGGCAACGTCAGATGAAGTTCGGCCTCGTGATCTTCGACATGGACGGCGTGCTCGTCGATTCCGAGCGCATCGCCAACCGCATCCTGTACGAGGACCTGCGCGCGAACGGCGTCGACCTGACGCTCGAAGAATCGGTCCGCAGCTTCGTCGGCCGCAAGGCCGGCTGGACGGTCGCCAACGTGCGCGAGCGCTGGGGAATCGAATTGCCCGCGGATTTCGAGAAGCGCCTGCGTGAGCGAACGCTCGCCGCCTACGAGGGCGAACTGCGCGTAGTCGAGGGGGTTGAGGCCGTACTCGACGGGCTCCAGGTCCCCTTTTGTCTCGCATCGTCGAGCGATCCGCTGCGCATCGAGCGCAGCCTCGGCCTGTGCGGGCTGGCGCGACGCTTCGACGGCCGCTCGTTCAGTTCGACGCAGGTGAAGAACGGCAAACCCGCACCCGACCTGTTCCTGTTCGCCGCGGAACGCATGGGGGTATCGCCCAAGCACTGCGCGGTGGTCGAAGATACGCTTGTCGGGCTGGCGGCCGCGAAGGCGGCCGGCATGCCGGCCTTCGCCTATGCCGGTGCCGGGCACACGCCGCCCGAAGAACTTGCGGCGACGGGCGCCACGGTCTTCGGGCGGATGGCGGAACTGCCCGTTCTGCTCAGTCGTTCGCGAGCAAATGGATGAGCGAGGACGTATCCCATCGGCCGCCGCCGCGGGCCTGGACGGTCGCGTAGAACTGGTCGACGAGGGCAATCACCGGCAGACGCGCCTTGTTGTTCTTCGCCTCGTCGAGGCAGATCGACAGGTCTTTGCGCATCCAGTCGACCGCGAAGCCGAAATCGAACTTGCCCTGCACCATCGTCTTGGCGCGGTTTTCCATCTGCCAGGAACCGGCGGCACCCTTGGTGATGACTGACAGTACCTTGTCGGTGTTGAGCCCGGCCTTGACCGCGAAATTCATGCCCTCGGACAGGCCCTGCAGAAGCCCTGCGATGCAGATCTGGTTGACCATCTTGGTGAGCTGGCCGGCACCGGCGGGACCCATGTGGGTCAGCGCCTTCGCGTAGATCTTGAGGACCGGTTCGGCCGTGGCGTACGTGGCGTCGGCACCGCCGACCATGATGCCTAGCTGGCCGTTCTCCGCCCCCGCCTGCCCGCCCGAGACGGGCGCGTCGAGGAAGCCGATGCCCTTTTCCTTGGCCGCCTTCTCGATCTCGCGCGCGACCGCAGCCGACGCCGTGGTGTGGTCGACGAGGATGGCACCCGCACTCATGCCGGCGAGTGCGCCGTCCTTGCCGTAGATGACCGAGCGCAGGTCGTCATCATTACCCACGCACGAGAGCACGATATCGACACCCTTCGCGGCAAGGACGGGCGTGGCAGCACTAGTGCCGCCGTGCTTGGCGACCCAGGCTTCGGCCTTCTTGGCGTTGCGGTTGTAGACGGTAACGGCATGACCGGCCTTCTGAAGGTGGCCCGCCATCGGGAAACCCATCACGCCCAGTCCAAGAAATGCCAGCTTGGCCATCGTCAAAATCCTCCCTCGGCACGCCGTGAATTCGGCGCGCGCAAATCGCCGCAACTTTTCTCAAAGACAGGCGAAGAACGCAAGGTCGAGAAGGATCGCCGGCCCCCGCGTGGCCCACAGCCAGACCGCCCCGAGGAACACCGCCCCGACGCCCGCAATCAGGCCGATCTGGGCAGGTGTCCCCATGGTGCTGTGCCTATGCCCCCGCCGCCGCCGCCAGACGGGCCTGCGGCGCATCGCGCAGCGGCCAGTGCAGTGCCGCCGCGACGAACCCGGTCACGACGCAGAGCCCCCAGACGACGTCGTACGAGCCGTAGAGGTCGAACACCTTGCCGCCCAGCCAGGCACCCATGAAGCTGCCGATCTGGTGCGAGAAGAAGACGATGCCGTAGAGCGTCGACATGTAAGTCGTGCCGAAGATCTGCGCGACCAGCCCCGAGGTCAACGGAACGGTCGAAAGCCAGAGCAGGCCGAGGGCCGCCGTGAACACGAGGACGCTCGCCTCGCTGATCGGCGTCAGCAGGAAGACGATGAAAACGAGCGAACGGCCGATATAG
Source organism: uncultured Azospirillum sp. (assembly GCA_964416335.1). Lineage (GTDB taxonomy): Bacteria > Pseudomonadota > Alphaproteobacteria > CACIAM-22H2 > CACIAM-22H2 > Tagaea. The sequence continues at coordinate 10,078 of CAYQDN010000037.1, read as the reverse complement.
ATGCCCGCAAGCAGGTACTTCTTGCGCTTGGTCTGGCCGAGCACGCCGGCCACGTAGGTGCCGATGATGTTGAAGAGCCCGACGAGCGCGAGGCCCCATGCACCCACCCAGCCCGGCAGCCCCTTGTCGGCGACATAAGCCGGCAGGTGCACGCCGACGAACACGACCTGGAAGCCACAGACGAAGAATCCGATCGTCAGCAGCCAGAAACCGGAATGGCCGAGCGCTTCCTTGAGAGCCGCACCGAGCGACTGCTGCGACTGGGCACCGGCAGGTGCCGCAAGCCCGCGCAGGCCGAGGGCGAGCGGCAGGATCGCGAACGCCGTCATCGCGATGGTGAACAGGGCACCGCGCCAGCCGAGCATGTCGAGGATGACCTGCGCATAGGGCATGAACGCGAACTGGCCGAACGAACCGCCCGCCGCGACGATGCCGAGTGCCAGCGAGCGCTTTTCCGGCGGGGCCGCACGACCGACGGCACCCAGGATGATCGAGAATCCGGCGCCGGCCATCGCGAATCCCTGGAACACGTTGCCGATCACGATCAGCGTGCCGTCCTGCGCTTGCGAGAGCAGCCAGAACCCGGCGATGTAGAGGAGTCCGCCGATCAGGACAGCCCGCGACGTGCCGAACTTGTCGGCGATGGCACCGGCGAACGGACCCGCCACACCCCAAAGGAGATTCGAGATCGCCAGACCGAATGCGAAGACTTCGCGCCCGACGCCAAGTTCGATCGTCATCGGCTTCATGAACAGGCCGAGCGTCTGGCGCAGGCCCATCATCACGGTGAGCACGAGGGATCCGCAGATCAGGATGGTCAGATAGCTGCTCTTGCGAACTTCCATGGGGAATTCCTTTCAGGGAGGCGCGAATTGTCCTGCAGATCTCCGAGCCGCCGCAAGGCGAACATTGTCGCCCTACGCCTCGCCGGCCGCAATCCAGCCATGCGACGGAAAGACCCCGTCCGGATTAAAGGCTTTCAACCTTGGACAGCGTAGGGGAATTCCGGAGCCATCCGCCAATCCTTGCGGCGGATGCGGTAAAGCAGGTGCCGGCGCGACGGATGACCTTCGGGTACGCGCGGATGGTCGAAGGCTTCGCCCGGTTTCTCGACCAGTCCCACGCGGTCCATGACGCGACGGGACGAGCCATTCGCCGGTACGACGAACGCCACGACCTCGTCTAGTCCGCAATGCTCGAATCCGAACGCGAGCGATGCGCATGCGGCCTCGGTCGCATAGCCCTTTCCCCAATAGGCGCGTGCCAGCCGCCAGCCGATCTCGAGCCGGCCGCGTGGCGGCAT
>CAYQDN010000037.1:0-8675 GCA_964416335.1 uncultured Azospirillum sp. | reverse complement strand
CCCAATAGGCGCGTGCCAGCCGCCAGCCGATCTCGAGCCGGCCGCGTGGCGGCATGTCGAGGTTGGTCTCCCAGAGCCCGACGAACCCCGCGAACGAGACCGCGTCCGGAACCTCGACGGCCCACGGCCCGAAGGCCGTACGCGAGAACTGGGACGACAGGAAATCCGCGCTCGCATCGCTTTCCGCGCGCGTCTGCACGGACGGGAAGAAGCGGCGCACTTCGGGATCGGCGTTGATGGCGGCGAACGGCTCACGATCCATATCGTGCCAGGGCCGCAGCAGCAGCCGCGACGTACGCAACGTCGCACCGGTCATTGCGCTGCGGCGGCCTGCTTGCGCCGGTGCATGTTGAGGCTCATCTCGTCCATCGTGATCGTGTCCTTGCGCTCGAACTCGGCCTTGGCGGCCTTGACGCGCATGTCGAGCGCGATCTCGTAGCGCTTGAGGTCCTGGAACGCCTCGGAGACCGCCTGTCTTGCCTCTTCGAGGATCTGCTGCATGCCGGCGATCTGCGCCTCGATGCGCTCGCGTCGCTCGATCACGCCGCGCGCATAGCCCGAATAGGCGAAGGCGCCGAACTCCATCGTGCGGGCGTTCTGCTGCTCCTGCATTTTTTCAGCTTCAAGCGCGTCGAGCCGCTGGCGCAGCTCGTCTTCCTGGCGCTCGAGCTCGTTCAGTTCGCGGCGCTTCTCGTTCAAGGTCGCGTCCGCGAGCCGGATCAGCGACGTGAGGCCCTTGTTCTTGGCGGCCATCTAGCGCTTCAGACCGCGTGCGCGGCTTCTTCAGGCACGTCGCCGGCCGCCGTCGGGTCCGGCATGCCGAGTATCTCGGCCAATTGGCGATAGCCATCGGGCAGCAGGGCGCGGTCGCGCTTGCCCTGCTTCAGGAACGCCTCGATTTCCGGGTTGTAGTGGATCGCCTCATCGACCAGCGGATCGGACCCACGGCGATAGGCGCCAAGGCGGATCATCTCCGCCATGTCGTCGTACTGCGACATCAGCTGGCGTGCGCGCGAGACGACCGCGTTTTCGCTGGGCGTGTTGCAGCCCGGCATGGTTCGCGAAACGGATCGCAGCACGTTGATCGCCGGATAGCGGCCGCGCTCGCCGATCGCGCGCTCGAGCACGATGTGCCCGTCGACGATGCCGCGCACGGCGTCCGAAATCGGCTCGTTGGTGTCGTCGCCTTCGACCAGGACGGTGAACAGGCCCGTAATGCTGCCCTGCCCGATCCCCGGCCCCGCGCGCTCCAGCAGGCGCGGCAGTTCGGCAAAGACCGACGGCGTGTAGCCCTTGGAAGCCGGCGGCTCACCCGCCGACAGGCCGATCTCGCGCTGCGCCATCGCGAAGCGTGTGACGGAATCCATCAGGCACAGCACGTCGCGGTCCTGATCGCGGAAATATTCGGCGACGGCGAGCGTCAGATATGCGGCCTGGCGGCGCATCAGCGGGCTCTCGTCGCCGGTCGCAACGACGACGACCGAACGCGCGAGGCCTTCCGGCCCGAGATCGTCCTGGATGAATTCCTGCACTTCGCGGCCGCGCTCGCCAATCAAGCCGATCACGACGACATCGGCGGCCGTGAAGCGCGTCATCATCGACATGACCGACGACTTCCCCACGCCGGAGCCGGCGAAGATGCCCATGCGCTGCCCGCGGCAGCAGGTCAGGAACGTGTTGATGGCGCGGATGCCGAGATCGATCTTGCCGCGCACGCGCTGGCGCTTGTGGGCCGAGGGCGGCGACGCCTTGATCGTGTAGGGGGCCGGGCCCATCGCGAGCGGCCCTTTGCCGTCGACCGGTTCGCCCAGCGCGTTGACGACGCGCCCGAGCCAGCCCTTGTGCGGATAGACGACCGGATCGGAATCTGCGATTTCCGCCCGGCTGCCCACGCCGATTCCTTCGACCGTGCCGAAGGCCATCAGGAGTGCGCGCCCCTGCCTGAAACCGACGACCTCGCACGGGACGCGGCGCCGGTCGCGGGTGGCGACGAAGCAGCGCGACCCGACGGCCAGCATGTCTTCCACACCGCCGATTTCGACCAGCATGCCCTGCACGGCCGAAACGCGGCCGTAGTAGCGATAGTTCGGGATGCGATCGACTGACGCGATCAACTCATGGGCGGACATTCGGCGGGCAGCTCCGAAATCGATAGAATTCGAGTCAAATTCGAGTCGAAAGCGACTGTACCGGGGCTTGATTAACGATCTGTGAAGAATTGTATAATTAGTTGATTATGTTGAACTAAGTAAATTTTTTGTTCACCATTTCAGGATGCAAATCGGTGTAAACGAATTCGTTAATTCCATCTGTTTCGTCGCGCCACAGCGTGTTAACTTATTAACGTTACCTAGGAGGCGGCGATGCGCGTTTTGTTGGTTGAGGACGACCAGGCCACTTCCCGCTCGATCGAGTTGATGCTCAAGCAGGAAGGTTTCGTCTGCGACACGACCGATATGGGCGAAGACGGGCTCGAGATCGGCAAACTTTACGACTACGACATCATCATCCTCGACCTCATGCTGCCCGACATGGATGGCTACGAGGTCCTGCGCCGCTTCCGGGCCGGCCGCATCAAGACGCCGATCCTGATCCTTTCCGGCCTCACCGAGCTCGACGCCAAGATCAAGGGCCTGGGCTTTGGCGCCGACGACTACCTGACGAAGCCGTTCGACAAGCGCGAACTGGTCGCGCGCATCCATGCCATCGTACGGCGCGCCAAGGGCCATTCGCAGTCGGTGATCAAGACCGGCAAGCTCGTCGTCAATCTCGAGGCCCGCACGGTCGAGGCGGGTGCCCGCCCGTTGCACCTGACGGGAAAGGAATACGCGATCCTCGAACTCCTCAGTCTGCGCAAAGGCACGACGCTGACCAAGGAGATGTTCCTCAACCATCTTTACGGCGGCATCGACGAGCCGGAACTGAAGATCATCGACGTGTTCGTCTGCAAGCTGCGCAAGAAGCTTTCGACGGCGTGCGAGGGCGAGAACTACATCGAAACGGTCTGGGGCCGCGGCTACGTGCTGCGCGACCCGCCGGCCAAGGGCAAGGCGGCCTGACGCAAGGTCCGTCAGCCGACTTTTGCGGCCCCGCCGGGGACAACGACCTGATAGATGCCGCGCTGGCCTTGCATAGGCTGGAAGCGTTCCGTGACGCCAAGCACGGTTTCGGCGCCGCCGAGATAGAGCAGCCCGTCGGCCGGCAATAGCTTGGCCATCCGGTCGAGGATCGTGCCCTTCGTCTTCTGGTCGAAATAGATCAGCACGTTGCGGCAGAAGATCACGTCGAAATTCCCGAGCCCGGCGAATTCCGACAGCAGGTTGAAACCGCGGTACTGCACGGCCGAGCGGATCTCGGGGGCGATCTGCCACTTGTCGCCCTGCTGCTTGAAATACTTCACCAACAGCTGGATCGGCAGGCCGCGCTGGACTTCGAACTGCGTGTAGATGCCTGACTTGGCACGCTCGAGCGCTTCGTGGCTGATGTCGGTCCCGACGATGTCGACGCGCCAACCGTTGAGCTTGGCGGCTTCTTCCTTGAGTATCATCGCCAGCGTGTAGGGCTCCTGCCCTGTCGATGCGGCCGCGCACCAAATGCGGAAGCTCTTCTTCGTCGCGCGCGACTGCAGCAGGCCCGGCAGCACGAGTTGGCGGAACTGCTCGAACGGTTTGCCGTCGCGAAAGAAGAACGACTCGTTCGTCATCATCGCGTCGACGATGTCGCGCTGCAGGTCGGCGGTCTTGCTCGTGCGCAGCTGGCCGACCAGCAGGTCGATATTCGCGACGTTGTACTTGCGCGCGAGCGGCGCAAGCCGGCTTTCGATCAGGTACATCTTGTCCGGACCGAGCACGAGCCCGGTCTGGTCGTAGATGTATTTCGTGAAGAAGGAGAAATCTTCGGGCTTCACGGGCGACCTCCCGTGAGGCGCACGATCTCGCCTGAAATCCTGTCGATTGGCAGGACGGCCGAGCAGATCCCGGCATTCGCGGCGGCCCCCGGCATGCCCCAGACGACGCTCGACGCCTCGTCTTGCGCGATCACGGTGCCGCCGGCCTCGACGAGGACCTTGCCGCCCTTCGCACCATCCGATCCCATGCCGGTCAGCACGACGCCGAGCACGGCCGCGCCATAAACCGTCGCAAGGCTGCGAAACATCGGATCGACGGCCGGACGGCAGAAATTCTCGGGCGGCTCCTTGGTCAGCCGGATCACCTTCTGGGTGCCCTGCTGCTCGATCTTCATGTGATTGTCGCCGGGTGCCAGATAGATGCGGCCCGCTTCGATCGCCTGGCCGTCGACGCCTTCCGCACACGGCCGCTTGGCGGTCCGCGTAATGTGCTCGGCCAGGATCGTCGTGAAGGTCGCAGGCATGTGCTGCGTGATGCAGATCGGTAGACGCATCGTGGCCGGCAACGCCGCCAGCAGCGTGAACAGCGCCTGCGGCCCGCCGGTCGAACTGCCGATGGCGACGACCTGCGGCAGCGTGCGCGAGGCCGGCCGAAGCGCGATCGGTGCCGTCGGCGACAGCAGCGACGTGCGTGTCGGTGCTGCACCAGCGGCCGCGGCGGTTGCAGCACGCGTCACGGCGGTCGACTGCGGCTTGGCGTCCGGAATGCCGGCGGCGCGATTGCGATCGCGCTTGTCGCGCCGCGCGCGGCCCAGCGCCTTCACCTTTTCGGTGAGGTCGCGCTTGAAATCTTCGGAGCCGTGGATGGCGCTGGTGGAGGTCGGCTTCGGGATGTAGTCGGCCGCTCCCTTCTGCAGCGCCTCGAGGCTCACCTGCGCGTTCCGCTGCGTCAGCGTCGACGCCATGATGATCTTGACGTCCGGCGCCACCTCGAGAAGTTTCGGCAGTGCCGTCAACCCGTCCATCACCGGCATTTCGATGTCGAGCACGATCACGTCGACGTCGCTGCGGCCAAGCTGGCCGATCGCGATCTGGCCGTTGCCCACCGTCGCGACGACCTGCACGCCGGGGTCGGTCTCGAGTGCACGCGTGATCAGCCCCCGGATCACGGCCGAATCGTCGACGACCATCACGCGGACCGGCGACGGGCCGGCGATCGTGTTCGTCACTGGCTCGGTGGGGGCCAACGCCATCTCAGAGTAGGCCGACTTGTAGGAGCTTGGATTCGACGATCTCGCTGTCAAACGGCTTCATGATGTACTCGTTGGCGCCGGCTTCGATGGCCTGCTGGATCTTGGTCATCTCGGTCTCGGTCGTGCAGAACAGCACGATCGGCTTGTCGCCGCCGGGCGTAACGCGCAGCGCCTTCAGGAATTCGATGCCGTTCATCACCGGCATGTTCCAGTCGAGCAAGATGCCGTCGGGCATCGCACGCTTGCACGCGTCGAGCGCAAGCTGGCCGTCCGCGGCTTCTTCGATCTTGAACCCGAGCGCCTCGAGAATTCGACGCGCCACGTTTCGGATCACCCGCGAATCATCAACAACCAAGAACGACTTCATCGACGCCCCCCGTTCCGGCACGATCCCGTCAGGCGCCGAATACCCCACGGCACCCGGAACCCGTCGAGCGGAACTTTCCCCAAACAGGTATAGCCGACGCGCCCGCCCGCGCCAACCTCGCCGGACGCCATATCAGCCCTCGCCAAGTGCCGAAAATACAATTGAAATTGCGATATTGTCCTTGCCCGGCGTGACGCCGACGGTTCCGCCTAGGCCGGCAACGAGACGGCGCAGCATCTCCGCCGGTGCCGCCTTGGCGGTCAATTCGTCGACCGGAACCTTGCCGGCAAGCGTCGCAGTCACTTCCTCGAAAAGCCGCGCCCCCTGCCCGCTCGCCGAAATCTCGAGCTTCGCGGTATTCCCGACCATCGTTCCTGCCATGCGCACCTCGCCACCTCGTGGCAACGCTTCGACAAGCAGGAATGCGGCGAAAAGGGCGACGCGCGCACCGGATCGCCCAGCCGCGGCCTCCAATGCGGGATCGACGGTCCACGGACCGGCCACGACCTTCTCCCCGTCCAGCATTCCGGAAAGGAGCTGGAACGCGGCAGCGAACGGTGCACCTGCCGGCAAGGCACCGGCCGTTCCATAGATCGCGCGGAAGACCTGCAGCCGGCGCGTCGCCTGGCGTGCCGAATGCCCGATCAACCGGACGACGTCGGCGTCGGCCGCCTGATCCTCGGACAGGAGTTCGACGCCGTTGACGGTGGCCCCGACCGGGCCGACGAGATCGTGGCTCATGCGCGCTGCAATCAGCTCGACGAGCCTGAGTTGGTTCTTTTCAAGCATGATCGGCAGACTCGCCCGAAACGCCCCCGGGTTTCAAGTTTGGCGGTTCTTGCGATAGGATATCGCAATGCGGCATCTCGTTCCCGGCGCTTTCGTACGCCACCCGGATTGCCCCGAATGGGGGATCGGCCAGGTCCAGTCCGCTATCGGCGGGCGCGTGACCGTCAATTTCGAGCATCGCGGAAAGCTGCTCATCGACGCCGATTTGGTCGATCTCGAGCCTGCCGAACCGGATACCCCGGATCTTCGCTGAATGCGCCTGCGCCGAGCCCTTTGCGGAACATTGCTTGCCGGGATTGCGCTTGCCGGCGCTGCTTCCGGCGCGCGTGCGGCCGATGCGGCGCGCGGTGAACAGATATTCCGCAAATGCGCCACCTGCCATACGACCGAGACCGGCGGCCGGAACCGCGTCGGCCCGCGGCTAGCCGGCCTGTTCGGCCGCACGGCCGGCTCCGTCGCCGACTTCCGCTACACCGACGAATTGAAGAACTCCGGCATCGTCTGGAACGAGGCGACGCTCGACGCGTTCCTGAAGGATTCCGAAGGGTTCGTTCCGGGCACGAAGATGTACGGCGGACTGACGCTCGACGACGACCGGGCCGACCTGATCGCATATCTCCGCAAGTCCACGTCGCCCTAGAACCAGGTACCCCAACCTGCCGGAATCAATTGCAAAAATTGGATTTTCCAGTAGATTCGAAGGGGTCAGACAGGGCGCAGTTCCAAGTCAAAAATGCGCCGATGCGGGAGACTGAAATGAAAGCCATGATCCTCGGATTTGCCGCCGCTCTCGTGCTCGCAATCGGCGCGCATTTCGTGCTCGATTCGATGCAGATGTCGACCGCCGAGCGGTTCGCTGCGCCGACAAGCGTCCGCCTCTGAATTTTCGTCCGATCGTGTTTCGCGGCCCGCCTCCGGCGGGCCGTTTCGTTTCCGGCGAACCGAATCAGTTTGCGCCGGCGATTTCCTCGCCGGTTGCCAGATCCCAAACCTTCGCGACCTCGTCGTAGCCGGCCGAAACGGCGCGCTTCCCATCGGGCGCAAACGCCACACCCCATACAGGTCGCTTGTGGCCGACGAATTCCCGGACCAGGTGCGTATCGGGCACGCTCCAGAGCCGCATCGTGCGATCCCCGCCGCCTGACAGGACCGAACGCGCATCGGCGGATATCGCCACCGACGTCACGAACCCGCGATGACCTTCGAGGACGGCGATCTCCCGGCGTCCCGGCAGGTCCCACAGGCGGACGGTCGCATCCGTCGATGCCGACGCCGCCACCTTCCCGTCGGCCGACACCGAGACGGCGTTCACGCTGTTGGTGTGTCCCTCCAGGGTCGCGAGTTCAGCACCTGTCTCGCTGTCCCACAGGCGAAGTGTCAGATCGTAGCTGCCCGACAGGACACCGCGTCCGTCGGGAAGGAAGGCGACCGACATCACGTTGGCCTTGTGCCCTTCGAGCGTGCGCAGGAGCCGCCCGCTCGCCACGTCCCAGACCATGACCGTCCGATCCCAGCTTGCCGACACAGCGCGCCTTCCGTCCGGACTGACCGCGACGGAAGCGACGTTGGCCTTGTGACCTTCGAACGTCCGGATCGATCGGCCGGTCTCGAGGTCCCACAGGCGCAGCGTGCCGTCCCAGCTTGCCGACAGGCCGCGGCGCCCATCGGGCAGGAACGCCACGCCGTTGACCGACGCCTTGTGCTCGTCGAGCACGCGGATCTCGCGCTGCGTGGCGAGGTCCCACAGCCGGAGCGAATAGTCCCACGATCCGGTCAGGACGCGCTTTCCGTCCGGCGACACGGCGATCGCGTTGACCATCGCACCATGGCCCGCCATTTCGGCGCGGACGGACGGCGCCGTAAACAGGAAAAGCGCGATGAAGAGCGTTCGCATCACGTCAGGCATGCCCCGAAACGAAAAAGGCCCGCGCCGATCGCTCGGCGCGGGCCCATCCTAGCCTGTCGTTCAGTCGTGGCCCATCTTGTAGACCGGCATCGCCTGCCCCTTCACCTTGGCAAGCCAGACGCCGTGATGTTCCTTGGCCCTGTTCTGGTCGACCTGGCCCGTCCCCATCGCGTCGAAGGCCTGCTCCATGCCGAGCGAGCCGATGTAGATATGCGCGATCACGATCGCCGTCAGCAGGAGCCCGATGATCGAGTGGATGACCTGCATCGTCTGCATCGATGCGACGTCGCCGAACTGGAACGGGAAGAGCAGCCAGATACCCGTGATGCTGAGCGCCGTGCCGCCCGCGACGACCGACCAGAAAATGATCTTCTGGCCGGCATTGAACTTGTCCGCCGGCGGGTGCACGCCCTTCGAGAACAGCCCGCCGCCGACCGCGAGCCACTGCAGGTCAAGCTTCGAGGGGATGTTATGGCGCACCCACATCAGGAACATGAGCAGCACGCCAAGCAT
>CAYQDN010000036.1:0-42572 GCA_964416335.1 uncultured Azospirillum sp. | reverse complement strand
GCCAGCGCGTCGGCATCGCGCGCGCTCTCGCCGTCGAGCCCGCGATCCTGCTGATGGACGAGCCGCTGTCGGCCCTCGACGCCCAGACGCGCGACCTGCTGATGGAGGATTTCCTCAAGCTGTGGCTCGCCACGCGCACGACGTCGGTCTACGTCACGCACAACCTGCACGAGGCGCTGCGCCTCGCCGACCGGATCTGCGTGCTGTCGCGCCGGCCGGGCCGCATCAAGGAGATCGTCGCCGTCGACCTGCCGCAGGCCGAACGCGCGAAACCCGAGGCAGCGCGCGCGATGGCCGAACTGGCCGACCGGCTGTGGGCGGCGATCCGGACGGAGGCGCAGGTCGCCGAACGCGAGGTCGCCGATGTCTGAGCGCCGGCCGGTCGCCTTCCGCGGCGGCGGCTTCTCGCCCGTTCCGGTCCGCGGGGCGGCCTTGGTCGCGTTCGTGGCATTGGTCGCGTTCTGGGAATTCGCGGTCCGCACGGGCCGCGTTTCGGCGATTTTCCTGCCGGCGCCCAGTGCCGTGCTCGCGGCGCTGAGCGATCTCTGGCAGACGGGCACGCTGTGGCGCCACGTCTCGGAAAGCCTCGTGCGTCTCGCCGGCGGCTGGACGCTGGGGACGATGGCGGGGCTTGCCGCGGGTCTTTCGATGGGCGTGTGGTCGCTGGGCCGGGCGGTCGGCGTGCCGTTCGTGTCGGCCCTGTTCCCGATCCCGAAGATCTCGCTGCTGCCGCTGCTGATCCTGTGGCTGGGGATCGGCGAAGCCTCGAAGATCGCCACGATCGGGCTTGGCGTGTTCTTCCCCACCGCCATCGCCACCTATGCGGCGATCGACGCGGTACCGCGCAACCTGATCCGCATGGCCCAGAGCTTCGACATGCCGGCTTCCGACGTGCTGCGCAAGATCGTGCTGCCGGGCGCCCTGCCGGGCATCCTGGCGGGTTTCCGGATCAGCACGTCGATCGCCCTGATCCTGCTCGTTTCGGCCGAAATGATCGGGGCCGAGTACGGGATCGGGGCCTTCATCCTGCAGGCGGGCAACCTGATGCTGACCGACCAGCTGATCGCCGGGGTGCTGCTGATCTCGATCCTGGGGCTGGCCGTGGGGACCGGCCTGACCCGGCTGGAAAAGCGCCTGCTGCGCTGGCGCTGAAGCGCCTTCTTCTCGACCCGATTTGGGCGTATTGAAGCGCCGTTTCCCTCCCGCGACTCGGGAGGCTTCGGTTACGGATCGAGAATTGTCGAAGATGCTTGAAGTTGGAATCGTCGGCGGCGGCCCCGGCGGCTTGATGGCGGCCCGCCAGTTTCGCGAAAAATGCCCGGCACTCGTCCGCCTCACGGTGCTCGAGGCGTCGGACCGGCTCGGCGGCAAGCTCGTCACGCGGCGGTTTCCGGAAAGCGGCATCGCCTATGCCGCCGGCGTGGCGGAGATCTACGACTACCGTGCCCTCGGCGACGATCCGCTCGCCCGGCTGATCGCCACTCTCGGCCTTTCAAGCACGCCGATGGGCTCGCGCACCGTCGTGCTCGGCGAGCACATCCTCGACAGCCTGGATGCCGTCGAACGCGCACTGGGGGCCGAGACGCGCCGCCAGATCGAGGCGTTCCACGGCTATTGCGCGGCCGCGATCACGCCGGCCGACTATTACGACAGCCGCACCGATACGGCCGAGAGCAAGGTACTGGCCCGCATGAACGGGCAGGACCTGCTGACGAAGCACGTCTCCGACGACGCCGCACGCCGCTATCTGCGCGCCGCGGCGCACAGCGACATCGCCGCACCGCTGCATCTCACCAACGCCATCAACACCGTGCGCAACGTGCTGATGGACGTGGACGGGTATATCGAACTGCGCTCGGTCGACGGCGGCGTGCAGCGCCTGACCGACGCGATGGCGCAGGACCTGATCGGGAAGGACGCAGCCGAGTTCGCGCTCGGCACGCGCGCGACGAAGATCGGCTGCACACCCGATGGCCGCTACCGGGTGACGACGCAGGGCGCGGGCGGATCGACCGTGCGCGAATTCGACATCCTCGTCGTGGCGCTGCCGTTGAGCGCCCTTTCGCAGGTCGAATGGGAAGGCGCCGCCCTCGACACGGCGATGACCCGGCATATCCGCCGTTTCGACCGGCCCGGCCACTACCTGCGCGTCTCGGTGCTGTTCGAGAAGCCGTTCTGGCGCAACCGCATCGCCGGCGACTGGTGGATCAGCGACGCGTTCGGCGGCTGCTGCGTCTACGACGAGAGTGCCCGCAGCGAATGCGGCGATTTCGGCGTGCTCGGCTGGCTGATCGCCGGCAACGCCGCACTCGAGATGGCCAATCTCGGCGACGACGAGATCGTCGCCCGCGTGCTCGCGAGCCTTCCGGCCGATCTGCGGGCCGGTGCGGCATTCAAGCGCGAAGCGGGCGTGCATCGCTGGCTTGCCTCGGTCAACGCGATCCCCGGCGGCGTACCCGAGCTCGACATCTTCACCAATCACGTGCCCGAACCCGCGGGACACCCGGCGCTCTACGTCGTCGGCGACTACCTGTTCGATTCGACGATCAACGCGGTCATCGATTCGGCCGATGCTGCGACCGATCTGGCACTCGACGCGATCGCGCGCCGCCAGCCGCGCAAGAAGGCGCCCGCCCGGCGCATCGGGCGTTCGCATTTCAGGAACTATCGCGGCCTCGGCCCCTACGAGCAGGTCTGGAACCGGTTTCTCGACGCGCGCACCTTCAAGGCGCTGGCGCAGGAAGCGTGGGGACTGCGCGGGGATTTCTCGGTCCTCGACGCCGGTTCGGCCTGCGGCTTCGGTGTGGAAGCTTTGCGGGCACAGGGGCTTGACGCGTGGGGCATCGAGAGCGACGCCGGCATGCACGCGCGCACGCCGGCTTCGGTTGCCGCATTCAACAAGCTCGGCGACGTGCGCGAGCTGCCGTTCCCCGACGGGCATTTCGACGTGGTCTACGAGACGTGCCTGGCGCACGTTCCCGATGCCTCGCTTTCCGACGCGCTGGCCGAACTGCACCGCGTGTCGCGCCACGGCGTGTTCTTCGGGTCGGTCACGGCGGATCTCGCCGTCGACCTGATGGCGAAGTACGATCTGGTCGACGGCGTGCCGCGGCTGCGGTCGTTCTGGGAGTGGTCGGAGCTGTTCCGCGACGCCGGATTCGAGTTCGCGGTCGAGGACCCGACCCTGCTCGCGAAGCTCTGGGAAGCCGTTGCCGCATCGGGCTTCGGTACCGGCGTGTGGTTTGACGACGCCGAAAGCCTGCGCCATTGCTTCTACAGGCGGGCGGGCTAGCGGGGCGGAATGGAACGCAAACCGGGCGTCATCGACGACGAAGACGATGACGAAGAAGACGACGAGGATTTCGAGGACGACGAGCCGAGCGAGGCCGAGCGGCTGCGCGTGTCGCTGCGCGACGTCGTGCCGGCGATGCGCGATCTCGGGCGTTTCCTTGCCCCCTATCTCGCGCGGCGGCCCAAGGCGCTGTGGCTGCTTGCCGGCTGCATCGGGGTCGAGACGGCGTTCAACGTCGCGTTCCCGCTGTGCCTCAAATACCTGCTCGACTCCGTCCTCGACGAGGAGCGCTGGGAAACGCTCGTCTTGCTGCTCGGGCTGCTGGGAGCGCTCGGTGCGGTCGCCGCGGTCGCGATGGTGGCGGGCGAATGGCTCAACGCGCGGCTCGGCGCCTCGGCGATGTCGCGCATCCGGCAGGACCTGTTCGACCGCATCCAGCAGGTGAAGCTCGGCTTCATCGCGCGCACGCAATCGGGCCGGATCCTGTCGCGGCTGTCGAACGACGTCCAGACGATCGACGCGATCGTCATGCACGGCGCGGACTGGGGCCTGCTGCCGCTGCTCGAGCTGGTCGGCGCCATCGCGTTGCTGTTCTGGCTGTCGCCGGTGATGGCCATCGTCGCGATGACGATCTTCCCGCTGACGCTGCTGGGTCCGCGCCTGATAGCGCCCCGGGCGGTCGAGGCGGGCTACGTGCACAAGCGCCAGACGGCCGACGCGCTGTCGACCGCGGGCGAGAGCCTGGGTGCGCAGAAACTGATCCGCGCGTTCGCGCTCCAGCGCCGCATCGGCACCTGGTATCGCGGCCGCAACGCGCGCGTGCGCCATGCGGCCTTCCGCGTGCGGTTCTTCGAGGCGCTGATCGAGCGTTCCGCGTCGATCTCGGTCCTGATCCTGCACCTGGCCATTTTCGGATTCGGCGCCGTGCTGACGTTCGACGAGACGATCAGCGTGGGCACCTTCATCGCGTTCGAATCGGTGTTCTGGGAACTCAGCTACAACATCGTCCACCTGACGCAGTTCGTGCCCGAACTGGTTGCCGGTGCTGGGGCCCTCAAGCATCTCGACGAATTCCGCAACGCGCCGACGGCACCGGAAGAAACGCCGGGTGCCCCGCCGGCCGAACCCTTCCGGCGCGAGATCCGCTTCGAGAATGTCGGGTTCGACTACGACGAATCCGAGCGCGGCCTCAGCGGCGTCTCGTTCGCGATCCCGGCCGGCAGCCGGATCGGGATCGTGGGCGAAAGCGGTTCGGGCAAGAGCACGCTGCTGATGATGCTCCTGCGCCTGCATCACCCGAAGACGGGGCGCATCCTGATCGACGGCATCGACATGGCCGAGGTGTCGGGCGACAGCGTGCGCGCGATGATGGGCATCGTCTTCCAGGACAACGTGCTGTTCGGCACGACCATCCGCGAGAACATCCGGCTCGGCCGGCGCGACGCGACGGACGGCGACATCGTCGCGGCCGCCAAGCAGGCCGGCATCCACCGTTTCATCCGCTCGCTGCCCGATCGCTACGACACGGTGCTGGGCGAGCGCGGCGACACGCTTTCGCAAGGCCAGCGCCAGCGCATCGGGATTGCGCGCGCGATGATCCGCAACCCGGCGATCCTGCTGCTCGACGAGGCGACCTCGGCGCTCGATTCGGCGACGCGCACGGAAATCCTCGCCACGCTCGCCAAGGTCGGCAAGGACCGCACGCTCGTCACGGTCACGCACGACCTTGCCTCGGTCGTCGCGTGCGACCGGATCTTCGTGCTGTCGGAAGGCCGGCTCGTCCAGCAGGGCAGCCACGCCGAGCTCGTCGCTTCCGACGGACCCTATCGCCGCCTGTGGCGGCAGACGCCGTCGGGTGCCGGCGCCTGATTGGAGATTTTCGGGCGGATTCGGTGTAAGACTCGCCGATCCCCCCGACCTTGAAACACGCCATGCCTACGAGGGAGAATTCCATGCGCAGACGAATCCTGTTGCTCGGTCTCACGCTGACCGCGGCGACGCTTGCCGCACCGGCCGCGATGGCGGGCGACAATGTCCGCGCCGACGGCCGCTTCACGATCTGGACGCCCGATCCGTGGGTCGTCGAGACGGGCAAGCCCAATTTCATCGCGCACAACCCGCAGAACACGATCCAGGTCGTCGCTGCCCGGCTGCCGGGCGCCGCCGGTGCTGTCGCCGCGCGCGCCAAGGCCTTCGTCGAGGCCGAGCTCGACGAGGTCGACTACGAGGGCGACACGCTCGCCGGCTCGGCCGAGGACGAGGGTGACGAGGTCGCGTTCATCGTGCGCACGGTCGTCGACGGGCCGGACGTGCTGATCGTGCTGACCTACGGCGACGAGCAGCTGCTCGGCCAGCCCGGTCCCAAGCAGGCGCTCGAGCGCATCCGCGCGAGCCTGAAGGCGCAATAGCCGCGGCCGGCCGATCCGGCCTATATTCTCCGGCGTACGGGTTCCGACGGAGCGGGCGATGACGGACGACGGCATCCTGGGCCAGATCAAGCAGAAGCTGGTCGATACCAAGCGCAAATGGGCGGACGAGGGGCGGCTGCTGACGGGTACAGCCGCCGATCCGGCGTTGCGCCTGCCGCCCGGCCAGCGCGAGGTCAAGAACTGGCCGATCCTCGACATCGGCATCCAGCCGCCGGTGACGAAGAAGGACTGGCGCCTGACCGTCGACGGGCTGGTCGAGAACCCCGTCAACTGGGACTGGGCCGCGTTCGAAGCCGAGAAGCAGGAAGACTTTACCAGCGACATGCATTGCGTGACCGCATGGTCGCGCTTCGACAACCGCTGGCGCGGGGTTTCCACGCGCCGTCTCGTCGAGATCGTGAAGCCGAAACCGGAAGCGAAATACGTCGTCCAGTACGCCTATGACGGCTACACGACGAACGTGCCGCTGTCGTATTTCGCGGACGAGGACGTGCTGCTCGCGCACGG
Source organism: uncultured Azospirillum sp. (assembly GCA_964416335.1). GTDB lineage: Bacteria > Pseudomonadota > Alphaproteobacteria > CACIAM-22H2 > CACIAM-22H2 > Tagaea. The sequence goes on along the minus strand of CAYQDN010000036.1, from coordinate 36,344 downwards.
CTGGGAAGGCGGGCCGATCAGCCGCGAGCATGGCGGGCCGGTGCGGCTGGTGCTGCCCAAGCTCTATCTGTGGAAGAGCGCCAAGTGGCTCACCCGGATCGAGTTCGTCGCCGAGGACCGCGCCGGCTTCTGGGAAGTGCGCGGCTATCACATGCGCGGCGATCCGTGGACGGAGGAACGATATGGCTAAGGGCAACGACGGGCCGCTGGGCCGCATCTCGCGCCGCGTCTTCTCGGTCGCCGCCTTCGCGGTGGCGATGGGCGGCTATTACGGCGGCCGCCTGATCGGCACGGCGCAGGCCGGCAGCATCGCCGCGACGAAAGGGAAGACCGGAATGACCGCCTTCGATTTCGAGTTCGTGTCGATCGACGGGGCACCCCTGAAGCTCGCCGATTTCGCCGGCCGGCCGCTGCTGGTCGTCAACACGGCTTCGTTCTGCGGCTACACGCCCCAGTACACCGGCCTCGAAGAGCTCTGGCAGGCCTACAAGGACAAGGGTCTCGTTCTCGTCGGCGTGCCGTCCGACGATTTCGGCCAGCAGGAACCGGGAACGAACGCCGAGATCAAGGAATTCTGCGACGGTTTCGACGTGTCGTTCCCGCTCGCCGAGAAGAACGTCGTGGTCGGTGCCAAGGCGCATCCGTTCTACCGGTGGCTGGCGCAGGAGCTGGGCGAGGGCGCCTTGCCGCGCTGGAATTTCTTCAAGTACTTGATCGGGCGCGACGGAAGGCCGCGCGGCGCGTGGCCCTCGCGCGTCGAGCCGATGTCGGCCGAAATGCGCAAGGCGATCGACGCGGCCCTCGCGGAAAAGCCGGATGCCTGAGTTCGGTGCCGCCTGCCGCGGCGAATTCCTGCTCGATCCCGCGGTCACGATCCTCAACCACGGTTCGTTCGGCGCCACGCCGCGCGCGGTGATGGACGCCGCCGAAGGCTGGCGCCGGCGCATGGAGGCCGACCCGACCGGCTTCGTGCGCCGCGTGTGGCCGAGTGCGGTCGCTGCGGCGCGGACCGTGCTGGCGAAATTCCTCAAGGCCGATCCCGAGGGGCTCGTCTTCGTCGAGAACGCCACGCAAGGGGCGAACGCCGTGCTGCGCTCGCTCGATTTCGCGCCCGGCGACGAGATCGTCTTCACCGCGCACGGCTACCGCGCCGTGACGCGCACGATCGAGCATCTGTGCTCGCGCATCGGGGCCGTGCCGCGCATCGTGCCGCTGCCGTTCCCCGACATCACGGCCGACGCGGTCGTCGCCGGCGTGGCCGCTGCGATCGGGCCGAAGACGAAGCTCGTCGTCGTCGACCACATCACCTCGCCGACGGCGCTTGTGCTTCCGGCGGCGCGCCTCGTGGCGCTGGCAAGGGAACGCGGCGTGCCGGTGCTGGTCGACGGGGCGCATGCACCCGGCCAGCTCGATCTCGATCTTGGTGCGCTGGGTGCCGATTTCTATGTCGGCAACGCGCATAAATGGCTGTTCGCGGCCAAGGGGGCGGCGTTCCTGTCGGTTGCCCCGCAATGGCGGGACCGCATCCATCCCACGACGATCTCGCACGGGCTGGGCAAGGGGCTGGCGGCGGAGTTCGACTGGGTCGGGACGCGCGACGTCGGCGCGTGGCTATCCGTCCCCGACGGGATCGCGTTCGGCGAGCGCCATGGCTGGCCGGCCATCCGTGCGCACAACAACGCGCTGCGTGCGGCGGCCGCCAAGCGGATCGCCGCTGCGTACGGCACGCCGGTCGGCGGGCCCGAGGACATGCACGGGCATCTTGCCTCGATCGGCCTGCCGCTCGACGGCCCGGCCGACGAGACGCGCGCGGTCGCGTTGCTGGGGGCGCTCTACGACCGTCACCGCATCCAGGCGCCGGTCATGGCGTTCGGCGGCCGGCTGTGGGTGCGCATTTCCGCGCAGATCTACAACGACATTGGCCAATACGAGCGGCTCGCCGCGGTCGACTGGTCCGAGCTCTAGGCGCGCCCGGCAAGTCCCGCTTGCCGACGCCCACGCGGATGGGCGATTGTCGCGCCAACGAAGATTCCAGGGAGCCACGCCCGTATGCCCGGCCCGTATCTGCTTGCCATCGATCAGGGAACCACGTCGACGCGCGCCATCGTGTTCGGGACCGACGGCGGCCCCGTCGCCTCGGCGCAGGTCGAGCTCAAGCAGCATTACCCGCAGCCCGGCTGGGTCGAGCACGATGCGGAGGAAATCTGGACGGCGACGGTTTCCGTCGTGCGGCGCGCCCTTGCCAACGCGCGGCTGAAGGCGGTCGACATCGCGGCCCTCGGCATCACCAACCAGCGCGAGACGACCGTGCTGTGGGACCGCGCGACCGGCAAGCCGATCCACAAGGCGCTGGTCTGGCAGGACCGGCGCACGGCCGACTGGTGCCGGCGCATGCGCGACGAAGTGGGCGACGCCGAACTCGGCAAGCGTACGGGCCTGCTGTTCGACGCCTATTTTTCCGGCTCGAAGATCGCTTGGTTGCTGGAAAACGTGCCGGGCGCGCGCGCGGCCGCCAAGGCGGGCAAGCTTGCCTTCGGCACGATCGACACGTTCCTGTTGTGGCGGCTGACCGGCGGCAAGGTCCATGCGACCGACGCGACCAACGCCGCGCGCACGATGATCTTCGACATCGGCAGCCAGAAATGGGACGCCGAACTCCTCAGGATTTTCGACATCCCGGCTTCGCTGCTGCCCGACGTGCGCGACAGTGCGGCCGATTTCGGCACGACCGACGCCAAGCTCTTCGACGGGCCGATCGCCATCCGCGGCATCGCCGGCGACCAGCAGGCCGCGACGGTCGGCCAAGCCTGCTTCCAGCCCGGCATGGTCAAGAGCACCTACGGGACCGGCTGCTTCATGCTGCTCAACACGGGTGCCAAGTTCGTGCGCTCGAAGAACCGGCTGCTGTCGACGGTCGCCTACCGGCTCAAGGGCAAGGTCGCCTACGCGCTCGAAGGCTCGATCTTCATCTCGGGTGCAGTCATCCAGTGGGTGCGCGACGGGCTCAAGGCGGTGGCGAAGGCGTCGGACAGCGAAGCGATCGCCAAGTCGGTTCCCGACAATGGCGGCGTCTATCTCGTACCCGCCTTCACGGGACTGGGGGCGCCGTGGTGGGATCCCGACGCGCGCGGCGCCATCTTCGGCCTGACGCGCGATTCAGGCCTGCCGCAGATCGTGCGCGCCGCCCTCGAATCGACCGCCTACCAGACGCGCGACCTGATGGGGGCCATGCGCGCCGACATGGGGCCGAAGGCCGAACTCAAGACGATCCGGGTCGATGGCGGCATGGTCGCCAACGACTGGGTCATGCAGTTCCTTTCCGACCAGCTCGGTCTCGAGGTCGACCGGCCGCTCGTCACCGAGACGACGGCCTGGGGGGCGGCGGCCCTCGCGGGGCTGGGTGCCGGTGTTTACGCTTCGATCGACGACGTCGCCAAAGCGCGCCAGGCCGAGCGGCTGTTCAAGCCGCAGGGCGACCGCGTCGCGAATGATAAATTGTATGCAGGCTGGCAGGACGCGGTGGCCCGCACGCGGTCGGATTTCGGCGCAATCCTGGCGCGGAGGGGCTTGGGCACCACGCGGCCCCGTGCTAAAGCTAAGTCATAAAAGCTTCACGGAAGCGTCCCGGACGGGACACGCCGGAAGCCTAAACGACGCGACATCGATCCAGAGGATCGACCTGCCGCGCGAAAATGGAGAGGACCTGACCCCATGACTATCGGACGTTCGATTTCAAAGCATCTTTGCGGCGCGCTGCTCGCGGGCACCGCCCTGACGCTCGCGGCCCCCGCCTCGGCACAGGTCGAGATCCAGTGGTGGCACGCGATGACCGGCGCCAACAACGACGTCGTCAACAAGCTCGCCGAGGACTTCAACGCCTCGCAGAAGGACTACAAGGTCGTCGTGGCCTACAAGGGCTCGTATCCCGACACGATGAGTGCCGGCATCGCCGCGTTCCGCGCCGGCAACGCCCCGCACATCATGCAGGTGTTCGAAGTGGGTACGGCGACGATGATGGCCGCCAAAGGCGCCATCAAGCCGGTCGCCGACGTCATGAAGGATGCGGGCGAGGCGTTCGACCCCAGCTCGTACCTGCCGGCCGTCGCCGGCTACTACTCGACGGCCAAGGGCGAGATGCTGTCCTTCCCGTTCAACTCGTCGTCGACGGTGATGTGGTACAACAAGGACGCCTTCAAGAAGGCGGGCCTCAATCCCGATGCACCTCCGAAGACCTGGCCCGAAGTGTTCGAAGCCGCCAAGAAGCTCAAGGCGTCGGCCACGCCGACCTGCGGCTTCTCGACCGCGTGGGTGACGTGGGTCAACATCGAGCAGTTCTCGGTGTGGCACAACATCGCCATCGGCACGAAGTCCAACGGCATCGACGGGTTCGACACCGAGCTCAAGATCAACTCGCCGCTGCACGTCAAGCACCTCGCCAACCTCGCCGAGCTCGCCAAGGACAAGACGTTCGTCTATGGCGGCCGCACGAACACGGGCGAAGGCACGTTCACGTCGGGCGAGTGCCCGATCTTGATCACCTCGTCGGGCTTCTACGGCAACGTCAAGGCGAACGCCAAGTTCGACTGGGCCAACGCGCCGATGCCGTATTATCCCGACGCCGCAGGTGCCCCGCAGAACTCCACGCTGGGCGGTGCCTCGCTGTGGGTGATGGGCGGCAAGTCGGCCAACGAGTACAAGGGTGTGGCGAAGTTCTTCGCCTTCCTGTCGGACACCGACCGCCAGACGAAGCTGCACACGGACTCCGGCTACCTGCCGATCACCAAGGCGGCGTACGCGAAGGTCAAGGATTCGGGCTTCTACAAGACGAACCCCTATCTCGAGACCCCGCTGCTCGAGCTCACCAACAAGCCGCCGACGGAAAACTCGAAGGGGCTGCGCTTCGGCAACCTCGTCCAGATCCGCGACGTGTGGTCGGAAGAGATGGAAGACGCGCTCGCCGGCAAGAAGACGGCCCAGCAGGCGCTTGACGCGGCGGTGAGCCGCGGCAACACGATGCTGCGCCAGTTCGAGCGCACCGTCACGCGCTGAACCGGGATCGACGGGCGGGCCGGGTCGTTCGCGACCCGGCCCGCCTTCGTCCTTTCTCAGGTACGATGGAGACCGCAAGACATGGAACGACGCGCGCTTTTCGGCGGCAAGATCCTGCCCTATGCGTTGCTGCTGCCGCAGTTCGCGATCATTCTCGTCTTCTTCTATCTGCCGGCCGGCCAGGCGATCTGGCAGTCGCTCCAGATTCAGGATGCGTTCGGCATCTCGACCGAGTTCGTCTGGTTCGAGAACTATGCCGTCCTTGCGGCCACTCCTGAATATTACCGAACGATGGGCACGACGGCCGTGTTCTCCGCCCTCGTCGCCTTCCTGTCGCTGGGCAGCGGGCTGCTGCTCGCGGTCATGGCCGACAAGCAGATCAAGGGTGCGACGATCTACAAGACGATGCTGATCTGGCCCTATGCGGTGGCCCCGGCCGTCGCGGGCGTGCTGTGGCTCTTCATGTTTCAGCCGTCGCTCGGGATGCTCTCCAAGATGCTGCGCGGCTGGGGCGTTGACTGGGACCCGCTACTCAACGGCAGCCATGCGATGATCCTCGTCGTCCTTGCCGCGACATGGAAGCAGATCTCGTACAATTTCCTCTTCTTCCTCGCCGGCCTTGCCGCGATTCCCAAGAGCGTGATCGAGGCGGCGGCGATCGACGGGGCACGACCCCTGCGGCGCTTCTGGACGATCATCTTCCCGCTGCTGTCGCCGACCGCGTTCTTCCTGCTGGTCGTCAATATCGTCTACGTGTTTTTCGACACGTTCGGCATCATCGACTCGGTCACCGGCGGCGGCCCTGCCGGCAATACCGTGACGATGGTGTTCAAGGTCTATGCCGACGGGAAGGGCGGCAGCGATCTCGGCGGCTCGGCCGCCCAGTCCGTCGTGCTGATGGTCATCGTGGTGGCGCTCACGGCCATCCAGTTCAAGTTCGTCGAGCGCAAGGTCCAGTACTGATGGTCGAACGCCAGACATTCGTCAGCCGCTATCTGCCGCACCTCGTCCTGCTGATCGGCGTGGGCATCGTCGCCTTCCCGGTCTATCTTGCACTCCTCGCCTCGACCTACGATGCGGCGGCCGTGCAGACCGGGCAGATGACGCTGATGCCCGGCGGCCACATGCTCGACAACTACACGCGCCTGATCTTCACCGGAACGTCCTCCTCGACGCGCGAGCCGGTCGGCACGATGCTGATCAACAGCCTGATCATGGCGGTGGTGATCTCGGTCGGAAAGATCGCGATCTCGCTGATCTCGGCCTACGCGATCGTGTTCTTCCGCTTCCCGTTCCGCATGACGGCGTTCTGGATGATCTTCATGACGCTGATGCTGCCGGTCGAGGTGCGCATCTTCCCCACCTACAAGATCGTCGCCGACCTCAACCTGCTCGACACCTACACCGGCCTGACGGTGCCGCTGATCGCGTCGGCGACGGCCACGCTGCTGTTCCGCCAGTTCTTCATGACGGTGCCCGAGGAACTGGTCGAGGCCTCGAAGATCGACGGGGCGGGGCCGTTCAAGTTCTTCGTCGACACGCTGCTGCCGCTGTCGGTCACGACCATCGCGGCCCTGTTCGTGATCCAGTTCATCTATGGCTGGAATCAGTATCTCTGGCCGCTGCTGATCACGACGCGCGACAACATGCAGACCATCGTCATCGGCATCAAGAAGATGATCGTCACGCAGGACGCGCTGACCGAGTGGCAGCTGGCGATGGCGACGGCGGTGCTGGCGCTGCTGCCGCCGGTCTTCGTCGTGGTCGTGATGCAGAAGCTGTTCGTGAAGGGTCTCGTCGAGACCGAGAAGTGAATTCGGGTATTTGAGGGGAATCGGGTATGGCGAGCGTAATCCTCGACAAGGTGAAGAAGGTCTATGCCGGCGGCGTCGAGGCCGTGAAGGGCATCTCGCTGACGATCCCCAACGGCAGCTTCACCGTGCTGCTCGGACCGTCGGGCTGCGGCAAGTCGACCCTGCTGCGCATGATCGCGGGGCTCGAGCACATCAGCAGCGGCACGGTCGCGATCGGCGACCGGATCGTCAACGAGATCGAGCCGGCCGAGCGCGACATCGCGATGGTGTTCCAGAACTACGCGCTCTACCCGCACATGAGCGTCTACGACAACATGGCCTACGGCCTGCGCAACCGGAAGACGCCGCAGGCCGAGATCGACCGGCGCGTGGCGGAAGCCGCGCGCATGCTGGCGATCGAGCCCTTCCTGCAGCGCAAGCCGCGCGCCCTTTCCGGCGGCCAGCGCCAGCGCGTGGCGATGGGTCGCGCCATCGTGCGCGAACCGGCCGCCTTCCTGTTCGACGAACCGCTTTCCAACCTCGACGCCAAGCTGCGCGTCCAGATGCGCCTGGAGATCCGCAAGCTCCACAACCGGCTCAAGGCCACGTCGATCTTCGTCACGCACGACCAGGTCGAGGCGATGACGCTGGCCGACCAGGTCGTCGTCATGAACGGCGGCCAGATCGAGCAGCGCGGCACGCCGCTCGAGATCTACCGGCGGCCGGCCAGCAAGTTCGTCGCGACTTTCATCGGGTCGCCCGCGATGAACCTGTTCTCGGGCACCGTCGCCGCCGCGGGCACGGTGGCGCTGTCCGACGGGACGAGCTTTGCCTACGACGCCGCGGATTTCGACGTGAAGGCAGGCACGAAGGTCGATGTCGGCGTGCGTCCCGAGGACGCCAAGGCGGAGGCCGATTCCGCGCGCGGGGCGCCGCGCCTCAGGTGGGACGTGACCGAGGAACTGGGTGCGACGCGCCTGCTGCACGGCACGCTGGCGGGCGAGGCGTTCGTGCTGGCGATGCCGGCCGACGTGACGAGCCCGGCCAAGGAGATCGCGGTTGGAACCGTGTCCGGCGCCGTCCACCTGTTCGACCCCGCCAGCGGCAAGAGCCTGCGGCGCGCCTGAGCGGCCTAGAGATCGAGCTCCGTCCAGATCGGCTGGTGGTCCGAGCCGACCGCCTCGTTGTCGACCCACGCGCGCCGGATCTTCGGCGCGAGCGTCGTGCTGACAAAGCAGAAATCGATCCGGCGCAGCGGTGCGCTCTCGCTGCTGTCGCAGGTGATGCCGCTCGCCTCGGCATTGCCGGCCGCCACATAGGCGTCGACGAGGCCGCCGATCGAGGTCATGCGCCCGTAGTTCGACATCGGCCCCGCCAGCTTCGCGTAGAGCGGCGAATCGACTTTCAGGTTGAAGTCGCCCATGAACAGGGCCGGCTGCGGCATCGGCGGCGGCGGCTGGTCCAGCGTCCATTCCGACTTGGTGTGCCGGCCGCACCACGCCCCGCCTTCGGCGGGCGCATCGCGGTGGATCGCCAGCAGCCGGTCGACCTGCGGCCCGCGGTCGCCGTCGCCGATGTGCGACAGATGCACCGAATAGACGCGCACGGCGCCGGATTTCGGCGTCTCGACCACGCCCTCGATCGTCGAGCGCTGGACGCAATAATGGTTCGCGGCCCCGAACTTCGGCAGCAGGTGGTGGCGCGAGCTGACGATCGGCGTCTTGCTCATCAGCATGTTGCCGAACTGGCGGCGCCGGTTGCCGGGGGCACCGCCCGGCGAATGCATGTCGTACCCGGCCCCGTAGACCCAGTGATAGCCGGGCAGGGCCTTGGCCAGCGCCTCGGCCTGGTCGACGTCGCCGGTGCGCGGCCAGTGGCGGTCGACCTCCTGCAGCGCGATCACGTTGGCGCCGTTCACCGCGGCGGCGATGCGCGCCAGATCGACCTTTCCGTCCTTGCCGGTCCCGTACTGGATGTTATAGCTCGCGAACAACATGGCTAGTTCCTCTCCCCCGCTGGACGGTTCCCGCCTTGCCCTGGCACTGGCCTACATGGTTGCCATGGGGCTGGTCTGGGGCCTGCAGTTTTCGATGGCCAAGATCGCCATGCAAGGCGGAATTCATCCGCTCGGCTTCACGCTGGCCACGTCGGTGTCCGCCGGCACGCTGCTGACGCTCGTGGCGCGGCTGCGCGGCGCTGGGATTCCGGTGCGCCGCGATTTCTTCGTCTATACGCTTCTCGCCGGGGCGACCGCCATCGCGATCCCCAATTCGATCGTGTCGGTCGTCGTCAGCCACGTGCCGGCGGGGCTCGCCGCGGTGCTCAACACGCTGTCGCCGGTGATGACCTATGCGATGGCGTGGGCGCTGGGCATGGAAAAGCGGCACAATCTGCGCCTGCTCGGCATCGCCTTCGGCTTCGCGGGCGCGGTCATGGTGCTGGGCCCGCGCACGAGCCTGCCCGACCCGGCGATGCTGCCGTGGGTGGCGCTGTGCCTGCTCGTCCCGTTCTTCTACGCGCTGTCGAACGTCTATATCGCGCGCGCCCGGCCCGACGACGTGGACTCGATCGCGCTTGCCGCCAGCATGCAGCTGGGCTCGGCCGCCTGCATCCTGCCGCTCGCCCTGTTCGCCGGTGCCGCACACATGCCGTTCCCGCCGCAGGATGCGGCCGATGCGGCGTTGCTCGTCCAGTGCGGGCTGGCGGGCCTCGGCTCGCTGCTGTTCTTCGAGGTGATGCGCCTCGCCGGGCCCGTCTTCTTCAGCCAGACGGGCTTTCTCGTGACGCTGGCCGGCGTGTTCTGGGGCTGGCTGCTGTTCGGCGAGACACACAGCGCCTGGGTCTGGGCGGCGATGGCGTCGATCTTCGCGGGGCTTGCCCTCGTCACGCGCGCGGGGCGCGCCTAGCGGTTCTCGCGGATGAAGCCGCGCACCTGCGGCAGGATCTCGTTGCGCCAGCGCTTGCCGTTGAAGATGCCGTAGTGGCCGACATCCTTCTGCAGCCAGTGCCGGTGCTTGTCCGACGCCAGGTTCGGGCATAGCGCGTGGGCCGCGAAGGTCTGCCCGACGCCGGAAATGTCGTCGAGCTCGCCCTCGACCGTCAGCAGCGCCGTGTTGCGGATGGCGCCCGGATCGACCGCGCGGCCGCGCGACACCCAGGTCCCGGTCGGGAGTGCGTGGTCCTGGAAGGCGACCTTGATCGTCTGCAGGTAGAAGGCGGCGTCGAGATCCATCACCGACAGGTATTCGTCGTAGAAGTCGCGATGGCCGTGGGCGCTCAGGCCGTCGCCGCGCACGAGGTGCTGGAACTGCTTCATCGCCGAGCCGACATGCCGGTCGAGATTCATGCTCATGAAGCCCGACAGCTGGATGAAGCCCGGATAGACGCGCCGCATGAAGGCCGGATAGGCCGGCGGCACGGCCGTGATGACCGAGCGCTCGAACCATTCGAGCGAGCGTTCCTCGGCAAGCTTGTTGACCTTGGTCGGGTTGACGCGCGTGTCGACCGGACCGCCCATCAGCGTCATCGAACGGGGGGCCGCCGCCGGGTCGAGGACCGAGATCAGCGATACCGCCGCCATCACCGGAACCGACGGCTGGCAGACCGCGATCAGGTGCGTCTCGGGCCCGAGGAATTCCATGAACTCGATCAGGTAGTCGACATAGTCGTCGAGATCGAACTTCGCCGCCTCGATGACCGGCACGAGAGAGGCGTTCACCCAGTCGGTGACGTAGACGTCGTGGTCGGGCAGCAGCGCTTCGATCGTGCCGCGCAGCAGCGTGGCGTAATGGCCCGACATCGGGGCGACGACCAGTACCGCCGGATCGTCGCGCTCGGCGCCGGTGTCGCGGCGGAAATGCACGACATCGCAGAACGGCCGGCTGAGCACGACTTCTTCCACGACCGGCGCTTCCACGCCGTCGATGACGACGGTGTCGAGCCCGAAGGCGGGTTTGCCGTAGCGGCGCGTCGCGCGCTCGACCATTTCCGCACCCGCGGCCATCGCGCGCCCGAAGCGCGTGTACGCCATCGGCATCATCGGATGGCTGAAGACGTTCTGCACGGTTTCGGCGGCAAGCCGCACGGGCGTGAGCAGGGTCTGCTGCATGTCGTAGAGGTGATAGAGCATTCGTACTCCGGTTCGGCGCGCGCGGCCGGGGGTGCCCGCGCGCGGCCAACTTAGTCGTCTGCCGTCGAATGTCCAGCCCGGTCGATCAGCCGGCCCGGTCGATCAGGTGGACGAACGAGCCTGCCACGCGCCCGACTCGACGGCCCGCCGATCCTAGCCGATTGCCGCGCGCGTCGTGCATTTCGAACAAGGCGGCGGCACCGTCCTCGCGGACGATCGTCGCGTAATGGAATTCGTGGCCGCGCAGCCGGGTGCCGCGCTTGCCGAGGACGCAGTCGTCGGCAAGCTCGACGGCGCGATAGCCCAGATGCAGCCGGCGCGCGGCGAAGGAGGTTTCGAGCCCAAGCAGCCCGAGCATCGCATGGCGAATGCCATCGCCATCGACAAGCCCGGCGCCCAGCGTCATGTAGCCGCCGCATTCGCCGTGGATCGCACCGCCATGGGCGGCCATGCCGGCCTTGAAGCGCGATGCCGCCGCAAGGCGCCCTGCATGCAGCTCGGGATAGCCGCCGGGAAGAAAGACAGCGTCGCTCGCCGGATCCGGCGCTTCGTCGGCCAGCGGCGAGAAGAAGGCGATCTCGGCCCCTTGTGCACGCCAGCCGGCGATCGTCGCGGGATAGATGAACGCGAACGCTTCGTCGCGCGCGATCGCGATGCGCTGGCCGAGCGGTGCGAGCGGACACGCCGCATCGCTGCCGGCCGGATTCCTTGCCGGCGCCGCCGCCGCGACAAGGGCCGCAAGATCGATGCCCGCCGCGCACGCGTCGGCCGCGCGCTCGAGAAACGCATCGAGCCCGGCCGTCTCGCCGGCGGGGACGAGCCCCAGATGCCGCTCGGGCAGCTGCAGATCGGCCGCGCGCGCGAGGGCGCCGAAGCATGCGAGCCCGGGGCACGCGAGTGCGAGCGCTTCGCGCAGCAGGGCGACGTGCGAGGCACCGCCGCAGCGGTTGAAGATCACGCCGGCAAAGCGCAGTCCGGCGCGCGCGTTCACGAATCCGGCGACCAGCGGCCCCGCCGATGCGGCAAGCCCGCGCGCGTCGACGACGAGCACGACCGGCCAGCCGGTGCGTTCGGCAAGGTCGGCGGTGGAGCCGGTACCGCGCGCGTCGATGCCGTCGAACAGCCCCATGACGCCTTCGCACAGCACGAGGTCGGCCTCGCGCGAAAGCGCGCCGACGAGTGCCTCGAGCGTGGCCTCGCGCATCGCCCAGGGATCGAGATTGACGCTGTCGCGCCCGGCGGCCGCCGCGTGGAAGGTCGGATCGACATAGTCGGGCCCGGTCTTGGCCGGTGCGACGCGCATGCCGCCGCGCGCAAGCGCGCGCATCAGGCCGAGGGCGAGGGTCGTCTTGCCGCTGCCCGAGGCGGGTGCTGCGAGGATCAGGCCGCCTGTGTCGCTCAAGTGGCGCGCGATGCGCCGACCGGCTTTTCCGGCGCACGCTCGCGCCGCCAGCCGCGCTTCTCCATGCAGCGGCGGTATTCCTCGGCCGTCATCGAAGTCACGCCCGTGCGCCCGGCTTCCGTGCCGTACTCGCCGCGGTCGGCATAGCCGTAGTCGGAGGCCGCACGCCGGCAATCGAGCTGGTCGTATTCGAGCTGGCCGGGGCCCGCACTTTCCTTGATCCACGACGTGCGCGATTCGCATCCCGAGACCGCGAAGGCCGCAATCACTGCCGCAAGTACCGTCAACCGACCCATCGCGAATTCCCCTTTCATGCCGATTCCGCCGTTCCGCGGCCGTCGAGGCCGAGCGGATTGGAATCAAGTATCCGTCCTTGTGCCGCACCCAGCCAATCGAGGCCCGCGCGCAGCCGCACCACCTCGCCCACGACGAACAGGGCAGGCGGTTCCAGCATGGCAGCCGCGGCGTCGCGCGCGGCATGTCCGAGCGTGGTTTCGAGCACGCGCTGGTCGGGCGTGCTGGCGCGCACGACGATCGCGGCGGGCGTGGCGGCACTCTTGCCGCCGCCGACCAGCAGTGCGGCGATGCGCTCGAGATGCTTGAGCGCCATGTAGAAAACGATGGTTGATGCGCCATGCGCCAGCGCATGCCAGTCGAGCCCGTCGGGCACGTCGCCGGTCACGCCGTGGCCGGTGACGAACGTCACCGACTGGTTGGTGTCGCGGTGCGTGACGGGGATGCCGGCATAGGCAAGCCCGCCGATCCCCGACGTGATGCCCGGCACGATGCGGAACGGGATGCGCGCCCCGGCGAGGGCGAGGGCCTCTTCGCCGCCGCGGCCGAACACGAACGGGTCGCCGCCCTTGAGGCGCAGCACGCGCTTGCCCTCGCGCGCCAGGTCGACGAGGCGCAGCGAGATGTCGCGCTGCTTGGGGCTGGGCTTGCCGCCGCGCTTGCCGGCGAATTCGAGGATGGCGCCGGCCCGGGCGAGCTTCAGCACCCGCGTGTCGACCAGCGCGTCGTAGACGACGATGTCGGCCTGGCGCAGCGCATGGAGGGCGTGCAGCGACAGCAGGCCCGGATCGCCGGGCCCGGCCCCCACCAGCCAGACCGAGCCGGGTGCGAAATCCGGCATTTCCAGACCGAGTGACTCCATCGGGGGCAGTCTATCCGCCCCGGGCGGTCGATGCTAGCCTACTGAAACCATGGCAGAAGACGAGCTTCCGCCCAAACCCGAGGGCCCGCTGCGCAGCGGCTGGACGACCGGTGCCTGTGCCGCCGCCGCCGCGCGTGCGGCAGGCGAGGCGCTGGCCTGCGGCCGCATGCCGGAGCGGGTGACGATCCGCCTGCCGCGCGGCCAGACGCCCGAATTCGCGGTCGTGTCGCCGGCGTCCGGGCCGGGCTGGGCGGAGGCCGGAATCGTCAAGGACGCCGGCGACGACCCGGACGTCACGCACGGGGCGGAAATCCGTACCCGAGTGGAGCCGGGTATCCCCGGCAGCGGCATCGCGTTCGCCGCCGGCAGGGGCGTGGGCATGATCACGCGCCCCGGCCTGCCGCTGGCGGTGGGCGAACCGGCGATCAATCCCGGTCCGCGCGGCATGATCGCGACCGCCCTTGCCGAGGTGCATTCGCTTTTCGGTGGCCCGGCGGACTGGCGCGTGACCGTGTCGATCCCGGGCGGCGAGGCGCTCGCGGCCAAGACGCTCAATTCGCGCCTCGGCATTCTCGGCGGATTGTCGGTTCTCGGCACCACCGGCATCGTCACGCCCTATTCGTGCGCGGCATGGATCCACTCGATCCATCGCGGCATCGACGTGGCGCGCGCGACGGGACTTGCCCACGTCGCGGCGGCGACGGGCTCGACCTCCGAAGCCTTCGTGCAGAAGCTCTACGGCCTGCCCGAGCATGCGCTGATCGACATGGGCGATTTCGCCGGCGGCACGCTCAAGTACCTGCGCGAGAAGCCGGTGGCGCGCGTCACGCTCGCCGGCGGCTTCGCCAAACTCGCCAAACTCGCGGCCGGTGCCATGGACCTGCATTCCGCGCGCAGCCGCGTGGACGGCACGTTCCTCGCGCGCGCACTCGCCGGGCTCGGTGCGCCCGCATCGCTCGTCGAGACCGCGGCGGGCGGTGCGACGGCCGGGATCGTCCTCGCCGAGGCGCGCAAGGCAGGAATCGATATCGGCGATGCGGTCGCGCGGAGCGCGCTTGCCGTCGCTTCCGGGGTCGCGGGCAACGGCGTGGTGCTCGACGTCGTCGTCGTCGACCGTGCGGGCGAACTCGTCGGCAGGGCGGGGCCTTGAGCGTTCCGCGGATCCTCGTCCTCGGCGGCACGCAGGACGCGCGCGAACTTGCCGACATGCTGGTGGCCGACGGGCTGGACGCGATCCTGTCGCTTGCCGGCCGCACGGCGGCACCCGCGGCAAGTGCCGCGCGCATGCGCAGCGGCGGTTTCGGCGGGGCCGAGGGTCTCGCTGCGTTCCTCCATGCCGAAGGGATCGCGGCCTGCGTCGATGCCACGCACCCCTTCGCCGCGCGCATGTCGCGCAACGCGCTTTCGGCATGTGCCGCTCGGGGCGTGCCGCGGTTGGCGCTCGTGCGGCCGGAATGGGTCCAGGTCGACGGCGACCGCTGGATCTTCGTCGACGACGTGGCGCAGGCCGCCCGCCTGCTGCCGTCGATGGGCAAGCGCGTCTTCGTCGCTTTCGCCGACGGGCTCGGACCGCTCGCGGAGCTCGATCTCGAATTCGTCGTGCGCCGGGCCGAGCCGGGCCCCGTCGATCTGCCGGGCGCGCAGGTGCGGGTCCAGCGCGGCCCCTTCGCGCGCGACGCCGAGCGGGTGCTGTTCGCCGCCGAAGGGATCGATGCGATCCTCGCCAAGGCCAGCGGTGGCGAGGGCGCGCGCGCCAAGCTCGACGCGGCGCGCAATCTGGGCCTGCCGGTCGTGCTGCTGCGCCGCCCGCCGTCGCCGCCGGGCCCGCAGGCGGACGGTATCGCCGCCGCGCGCCTCTGGGTGCGTGCGACGCTGGGACTTGACCCGCAGGGGCGTTCTTCCCTCTAATCGGGCCATGCGCTTCCGGTTCCTCGCCCTGTTCCTGCTCCTGTCGCCGGGTCTTGCGCATGCGCAGCTGCAGATCGAAGTGCTGCATCGCCGGCCGCTCGCCGAGGCGGCGCGCGACGGCAATCTCGACGTGCTGCGCGCGCAGATCGCCGCGAACGTGTCGCCCAACCAGCAGGATCTCGAATTCCGCCCCGCCATCGTCAACGCCGCGGCAAACGGCCATACCGAAGCCGTGCGCATGCTGCTCGAGGCGAAGGCCAACCCCGACTATCGCGACCGCGTGACGCGGACAGCCCTGATGTGGGCGGCCGAACGCGGCCATGTCGGCCCCGTCCAGCAGCTCATCGCCGGCAAGGCCAACGTCAATCTCGACGAGCGCGGTTCCGGCATGACCGCCCTGATGATCGCCGCGCGCGAGGGCCATCTGCCGATCGTCGAGGCGCTGGTGCGCGCCGGCGCCGACATGAAGGTCGCCGACGTCACCGGGCGCACCGCACTTGCCTTGGCCGAGTCGGCGAACCGCCGCCAGGTCGTCGAATTCCTGCGGCGCAACAACGCGCCGCGCTGACGCTTTCCCGAAGGAAACCGAAGATGCCCGTGATCAACCGCGTTGCCGCGTTCCACGACGACATGAAGGCCTGGCGCCGCGAGATCCACGCCAATCCCGAGCTGTGCTTCGAGGAGAACCGCACGGCCGACCTGGTCGCCGCACGGCTCGCGTCGTTCGGCATCGAGGTGCATCGCGGCCTTGCGACCACCGGCGTGGTCGGCACGCTGCGTGCCGGCGGCTCGACGCGCGCCATCGGCCTGCGCGCCGACATGGATGCGCTGCCGATGGCCGAGGACAACGGCTTCTCCTACCGCTCGCTCAATGCCGGGCGCATGCATGCCTGCGGCCACGACGGCCACACGGCGATGCTGCTGGGGGCGGCGAAGTATCTTTCCGAAACGCGCAACTTCGAAGGAACCGTGCATTTCATCTTCCAGCCGGCCGAAGAAGGCGGCGGCGGCGGCAAGGTGATGGTCGAGGAAGGCCTGTTCGACAGGTTTCCGGTCGAGGCGGTCTACGGCATGCACAACTGGCCTGGGCTCGAAGCCGGGCGCTTCTCGGTACGCCCCGGTCCGATGATGGCCTCGGCCGACCGGTTCGACATCGTCGTGCGCGGTCTCGGCACGCATGGTGCCATGCCCCATCGCGGCGTCGATCCGGTCGTGTGCGCCGCCCAGATCGTCACAGCGCTGCAGACCATCGCCTCGCGCGAGACCGATCCGCTGGATGCGGTCGTCGTCAGCGTCACGCAGATCCATGCGGGCGAGGCCTACAACGTCATCCCCAACGAATGCGTGCTGCGCGGCACGATCCGCGCGTTCGACCCGAAGATCCGCGCGGGCCTTCCGGCCGCGATGGAGCGCATCGCCGGCGGGATCGCCAAGGCGATGGGCTGCGAGATGAACCTCGTCTACGACCACGGCTATCCGCCGCTGGTCAATTCCGAGCGCGAGGTCGGGATCGCCGCGGCCGCGATGGCCGCCGTCGTCGGTGCCGATCGCACGACGACCGACGGCATCATGACGATGGGGTCCGAGGATTTCGCCTTCATGCTCGAGGCGAAGCCCGGTGCTTACGTCTTCGTCGGCAACGGGACGACGGCCTCGCTGCACAATCCCAAATACGATTTCAACGACGACATCCTGCCGGTGGGCGCTTCCTATTGGGCCACGCTCGTCGAGCAGACGCTCGTGCGCGGGGTCGCGAAGGCCGCCTGACGCCTTACGCCTTCGCGCGCGGCCGCAGCACGTGGCTGTGGTCGGCGGCGTAGAGGCGGCTCTCGCCGGCCGGTGCGCCTTCGGCAAGGCCGCGGCCCACGAGGATCAGGGCCGTGCGCGTGAAGCCTTCTTCCTTCACCTTGTCGCGGATGTCGGCCAGCGTGCCGAGGATGAATTTCTGGTCGGGCCAGCTCACGCGCCAGCCCACTGCGACCGGGCAGTCGGGTCCGTAGAGCGGCGAAAGCTCGCGCACGACCTTGGCGAGATTGGCTATCGAAAGATGGATGGCGAGCGTGGCGCCCGATTTCGCGAAGGTCGCCAGCTCCTCGCCCGGCGGCATCGCCGAGGCGCGCGTGGCGGTGCGCGTCAGCACCACGCTCTGCACGATGCCCGGCAGCGTGAGCTCGCGGCCAAGGGCCGCCGCCATCGCGGCGAAGGCGGGCACGCCGGGTACGATGTCGTAGGGAATCTTCAGCGCGTCGAGCCGGCGCATCTGCTCGGCGATCGCACCGTAGAGCGAGGGATCGCCCGAATGCACGCGCGCGACGTTCCAGCCCTTCGCGTGCGCCGCGGCCATGCGCGCGACGATGGCGTCGAGATCCATCGATGCGGTATCGACCGCCTCGACGGCCGTGCGGCGTGCCGCGACGACCTCTTCGGGCACGAGCGAGCCCGCATAGAGCACGAGGTCGGCTGCCTCGATGAGCCGCAGGCCGCGCAACGTGATGAGGTCGGGTGCGCCCGGTCCCGCACCGATGAAATGGACGGTCATGGCGTTTCCTTGCGTTCGTAGCCGCGCGGCGTGTAGAGCCGCGTGCCGCCGGAAAGTTCGAGCCGGCGCGTGGCGGTACTCCCGACCAGCACCAGCGTGAGCATGTCGACGTCGCCGACCCAGTCCTCGCCGAGACGGCGCACCGACACGCTCTCGCCGTCGCGCCCGAGATTGCGGGCCAGCGCCACCGGCGTATCGGGTCCGCGGGCCGCCAGCAGGATCTCGCGCGCGCGCGGCAGCAGCGTGCGCCGGCGCAGCGAGGCGGGATTGTAGAACGCGACGACGAAGTCGCCGGCGGCGGCCGCGGCAAGCCGCCGTTCGATGTCGGCGACCGGTGTAAGCAGGTCCGACAGCGAGATCGCGCAGAAATCGTGGCCGAGCGGGGCGCCCAGCCGGGCCGCCGCCGCCTGCAGCGCCGAGATGCCCGGGCACACGCGCACGGAAATCCGCCGCCATTCGGGCGCACCCTTTTCCATGCGCTCGAAGGCGAGCGTGGCAAGCGCGTAGATGCCGGCATCGCCCGAGCAGACCAGGGCGACGCGCCTTCCCTGTGCTGCAAGCGCCAATGCCCGTTCGACGCGCCCGGTCTCGTCGCCAAGCCCGGTCTCGTGGCGCTGCTTGCCGGCGATCCGGCCGGCGACGAGATCGAGATAGAGGCCGTAGCCGACGACCTCGTCGCAGCCCTGCAGGGCCGCACTTGCCTCCGGCGTGCGCCAGGCGTCCGAGCCGGGGCCGATGCCGACGATGTCGAGATGCCCGCGCGCGCGGCCGATCGTGCTTGCATCGAGCGGTGCGAGTGCCATCGCGGCCGCACAGGTCGCGCGCGCGGATTTGCGCTTGGGAGCAAGCAGGCGCCCTTCGGGTCCTGCGGCGGCAAGGGCGGCGGCCTCCGCCACCGACGGCGTGCCGACCGTGGCGCGGACATATTCCGACGCGTCGGTCACGCGCGGCTCTTCCTTCGCCAGCGTGGCCGCGTCGAAGAAGCGCGCCGGCACGCCGAGCGCGTCCGCAAGGGCAAGGATCGCCGTCTCGTCGGACTTGAGATCGATGGAAACCACGCATGCGACGGCCTGCGGCGAAAGCCCCGCTTCGGCGAGTGCGGCGAGCGCGAGTGCGGCGACCTCGTCCGCCGGTGCGTCGCGTTCGGCCCCGATGCCGAGGGCGAGCACGGGTGGATGGTAGACGAGCCGGCCGGCAGCACCCGTGTCGGCCTTTTCGGTGATGCGGATCGTGCGCGCGGCCTTGCCGTCTTGTTTCAGTGCGGCAAGCCAGGGGGCCTCGCCCTCGATGCGCACGGCTTCGCCGGCGAGCAGGGCAGCGGCGAATTCCTTGATCGCGGCGGGATTCCCGATGCGCCAGCCCGGCGGCGGCTCGTCGAGCGACAGGCCGAGGCCGGAATCGCCCGCCGTCGTGATCGCGGCGACCGCCCCCAGCTTCGCCGCGATGTCGCGCGCCAGCGCGTTGGCCCCGCGATGCCCGCCGAGCAGCGGGACGACATGCCTGCCATCCGCCGAAACGGCGATCACCGGCGGTTCGCGCGTCTTGTCGGCGAGCAGCGGGGCAACCGCACGGATGAGGATTCCCGCCGCACAGATCCCGACGACGGGCCGCCCGGACGCGAACAGCGAGGCGACGTGCGCCGTCGCATCGGCGAACGTCACGTCGGCATCCGCCACGCGCCCGGCAAGCCCGTGGATCTCGCCGTCGAGACGGCGCGCGAGGGCCGCGCCGTCGGCGGTCAGGCAGATCAGGGCCGGCTTCATTTCCATGCCGCTTTCCGTCGATGCACGAGCACGAGTGCGAAATAGGGGGCCGTGTCGCCGGTGGCGGCGTCCAAAGCCATGCGCCGTTCGCCGTCCATGCCCGCACGCTCGACATAGGCCGCACCCCCGGCAAGACCGAGGCGCGAAAGGAGCGCACGCAGCCGGCCGAAATGCCGGCCGAGTTTCAGGAAGACGAGCGAGTCGTGACCCGCGATGCGCCGTTCGATCTCGGCGTCGGGCAGCGTGGCCGGGACGACCGCCACGCTGTCCTCGCGCGCGGCGATGGCGTGGCCGGCAAGAGCGGCCGACGCCGCGAACGAGGTGACGCCGGGCACGATCCGGCACTCGAAGCGTTCGGCCAGGCGCGCGTGCAGATACATGTACGAGCCGTAGAACAGCGGATCGCCGAGGCACAGCAGCGCCACGCTGCGGCCGGTTTCCAGATGTGCGGCGATCTCGGCGGCACCGGCGTCGTAGGCGTCCTGCGCGGGATGCCGGGCGATCTCGATGGGCAGGCGCACCGGGCATTCGATCTTGCCGGCCGGGATGTGCGGGGCGGCAATACTGCGCGCGAGCGACGTGCCTTCCTCGGGTGCCGGATAGGCGAGCACGTCGCATGTGGCGATCAGGCGCACGGCCTTGAGCGTCAGCAGTTCCGGGTCGCCGGGACCCACGCCGATGCCGTAGAGGATCCCGCTCACGGCTTCTTCACCGCAAGCTGCGTGACCGGCATCGCCGGGCGCCAGCCGTGATGCGGGCCGACCGGCTCGGCATGGGCCACCGACAGGCGCACGAGGTCGCCGCCATGCCTGTCGTGCCAGCCCGCCAGCACGGCCTCGCTTTCCAGCGTCACCGCGTTGGCGACCAGCGTGCCGCCGGGTTCCAGCGCCGCCCAGCAACGTTCGATCAGGCCGGGGATCGAAGCCCCGCCGCCGATGAAGACCGCGTCGGGTGCTTCCAGGCCGTCGAGGGCGGCGGGCGCTTCGCCCGCGACGACGGCAAGCTCGGGCACGCCGAGCGTTTCGGCATTGCGCGCGATCCGGGCGCGGCGGGCGGCGTCCCGCTCGATGGCGATGGCGCGCGTGCGGGGCGCAGCGCGCAGCCATTCGATCGCGATGGATCCGCTGCCGGCACCCACGTCCCACAGCAGCTGGCCGGGCAGGGGGGCGAGGGCGGCGAGCGTGGCCGCGCGCACCGCGCGCTTGGTCAGCTGCCCGTCATGCTCGAAACAATCGTCGGGCAGGCCGGCAAGGCGCGACAGCGGCCGCGCGCCGGGGCCCGCGACGCATTCGACCGCCAGCGTGTTGAGTTCGTCGAGCCTTGCATGCGCCCAGTCGCACGCGAAGCCGGTCACCGCGCGTTCGGCGGGTCCGCCCATGCGCTCGAACGCCGTCAGGCGCGAGCCGCCATAGCCGCGCGCGGCAAGGAACGCGGCGACGGAGGCGGGCGTCGTGCCGTCATGCGTGAGCGCGATCAGCCGCGCGCCATCGGCCAGATGCAGCGCAAGGGCCGCCAGGGGCCGCCCGTGCAGCGAGATCGCGGCGCATTCGGCAAGCGGCCAGGCAAGGCGGGCGGCGGCAAGGGCGAACGACGAGACATGCGGCAAGATGCGCATCTCGCCGGGCGCGAAGCGGCGCGCGAGCGTGGCACCCGCCCCGAACCACATCGGATCGCCCGAGACGAGCACGGCGACGCGCCGCCCCTTGCAGGCGGCGATCGCGTCGAGCGTGGCGGCCAGCGGATTGTCCCAGACGATCCGCTCGGCCGCATTCGCCGGCACGAAGGCGAGATGGCGCTTGCCGCCGACCAGCACTTCGGCAGCGTCGATCGTCGCGCGTGCGGCGGCCGGAAGACCGTCAAGTCCGTCCTCGCCGATCCCGATCACGCAAAGCCAGGCATTCATGCGCCGGCACTTTCTTCCGGATTGCCGGCAAGCGCGTTGATCGCGGCGGCGGCCATCGCACTGCCGCCGCGTCGCCCCGGTAGCGTGACGAAGGCAAGGCCGCGCGGATTGGCGACCAGCTCGGCCTTCGATTCGACGGCACCGACGAAACCGACCGGAAAGGCGAAGAGGGCCGCCGGCTTCGGGCCGCCGACGTCGATATTCTCGAGCAGGCGGAACAGGGCCGTGGGTGCGTTGCCGATCACGACGACGGCACCGGCAAGGCGCGGCCCCCACAGATCGACCGCGGCGGCCGAGCGGGTCGAGCGCAGCTCGGCCGCGCGCCGCGCGGCTTCGGGCGTATCGACGCGGCAGACGATCTCGTTGTCCGCCGGAAGATGCCGGCGCTGGATGCCGTTCGCGACCATCGCGGCATCGCACAGGATCGGCGCACCGGCGGCAAGGGCCGCACGCGCCTTCGCGACGACGTCGGGTGTGGCGACCAGTTCGCCCGCCACCTCGGCCATGCCGCACGCGTGCGCCACCCGCAGCGCCACCGCCGCGATGTCGGAGGCGAAGCCGTCGAGCTTCGCCTCTGCGCGGATCGTCGCGAAGGAGCGCCGGTAGATCTCGGCCGGGTCGCGGACGTAGTCGATCATCGCCTAGCGGTGCTTGTGCGGGTGGGCATGGGCATGGCCGTGCGCGTGGTCATGATCGTGATGATGATGGTCATGGTGATGATGGCCGTGATCGTGGCCGTGCGAAGGGTCGCCGTCGGTGCCGATGCCGCGCACATGCAGGTGATGGCCGGCCTGCACGGCCCCCACGTCGGCCTCGTAGCCGACGATCTGCGTGCGGTACTTGCAGACGAGGCAGTTCATGTCGGTCTTGCCGGCCCCGATCTCGCCCAGCCGTTCGAGGAACGCCTCGATCACCTTGGGGTGCGTGCCGAGATAGTCGGCCTTCAGGAACTCGACGTCGGCGTTGAGGGCCGCGACCTCGTCGGTCTGGTCGTAGATGCGCTTGATCAGGATCCCGTTGAACAGGAAATAGGGGAACACGACGATGCGCCTGAATCCGAGCCGCACGGCGCGCGCAAGGCACGCGTTGGTGCGCGGATGCGCCACGCCGGAATAGGCGACCGTCGCCCAGCCGAAGCCCATGCCCTCCCACAGCATGCGCGCGACCTTGGCGACGTTCGAGTTGGCGTCCGGATCGTTGGTGCCGCGCCCGACGACGACCAGCAGCGTGTCCTCGCGCGTGGCGGGTTTCTTCGCCTTCGCTTCGGCTTCCTCGATGCGCTGCTTTGCCGCCTCGATGAGCTTGAGGTCGATGGCGAGGTCGCGCCCGAACTCGACCTTGATGCCGGGGTTCTCGGCGGCCCAGGTGTTGAGCTCCCACGGCAGGTCGTTCTTGACGTGGCCGGCGGCGAACAGCATCGCCGGGACCGCGTGGATGTGCGTCGCCCCCTTGGCCTTCAGCGCATCGAGCCCCTCGCGGATGATCGGCGTGGCGAATTCGAGGAAGCCGGAGCCCACCTCGCGGCCGGGCAGGCGGGCGCGCAGGGCGGCGACCATCGCGTCGAACTCGCGGATCGCGTCCAGGTCCCGGCTGCCATGGCCGCAGATCATCACGGCGGGTTCGTTCATCGTCCACTCCTCTTGCGTTGACCATTTATACGCCGCGCGGCACTCTCGACGGCATGCCGTTTTTCCCCGCCCCGCCGACCGTCGAACCGCTGCTGGTCCTGCTTGCGGCCCTGCTGCTCGATGCCGCCTTCGGGGAAATGAATTTCCTGTTCGGCCGGATCGGCCATCCGGTGCAGTGGCTGGGCTCGCTGATCGCCGCACTCGAGACACGCCTCAACCGGCCGCAGCGCAGTGCACGCGCGCGCCGCGTGCGGGGTGCGTTGACCGTGGCGCTGGTCGCGGGTCTTGCCGGCCTCGCCGGCATCCTGATCCTGGGCTACACGCGCCGGCACAGCTGGGGCTGGGCGCTCGAAGCGCTGCTTGCCTCGCTGCTGGTGGCACAGCGCTCGCTCTACGACCATGTCGCGGCGGTGGCCAACGCGCTCGACAAGGACGGGTTGGCCGGCGGCCGGATCGCGGTGTCGCGCATCGTCGGCCGCGATCCCGACAGCCTCGATGCGCACGGCGTGGCGCGCGCGGCCATCGAATCGCTGGCCGAGAATTTCTCCGACGCGGTCGTGGCCCCGGTCTTCTGGTTCGCCCTTTTCGGCCTGCCGGGCCTGATGGTCGCCAAGGCGGTCAACACGCTCGATTCGATGATCGCGCACCGCAACGAGCGCTATCTCGATTTCGGCCGCTACGCGGCCCGTCTCGACACGGCGATGAACTTCATTCCGGCCAGGCTCGGTGCGGCGATCGTCATGCTCGCCGCCTTCGTCGCCCCCGGCGGCCGGCCGGTCGCCGCCCTGCAGATCGCATGGAAGGATGCGCGCAAGCATCGTTCGATCAACGCGGGCTGGCCGGAGGGTGCATTTGCCGGTGCGCTCGACATCGCACTCGCCGGCCCGCGCCGCTACGGCAGGGAGACGGTCGACGACAAGTGGATCGGCAGCGGCCGCGCACGCGCGACGGTCGCCGACATGCGCCGGGCGCTGTGGCTGTTCGTCGCCGCGTGCCTCGTGCAGGCGGCCCTTGTCGCGGCCCTCGCCACCGGCCGGTTGATGCTGCTCGCCTAGACGCATCGCGCGATTCCCAGCAGCCGGTCGAGATCGATCGCGGCCGCGACGTGGACGGCGAGTGCCTCGAGCGTGGCTTCCACCTGCGCTTCGTACGCCGTCGCCGTGCCGCGTCCCGCGCGCAAGCCCGCCAGCCAGTGTGCGCGATACGTATCCGACGCGAACAGGCCGTGGATGTAGCTGCCGATGACGGCGCCATCGGCCGATGCGGCACCTTCCGGCCGTCCGTCGAGCGACAGCAGCGGGGCGGCCGTGCCGGTCGTGCGGCCGAGATGGATCTCGTAGCCGTGCACGTCGCAGCCCGAATTCGCGTCCCGCGCGCGGACCTCGCGCAGCGTCTTCTCCGGCGCGAGAACCGTGTCGACCGGCAGCAGGTCGAGCCCGGCGAAGCTACCGGCCGGACCCTCGATGCCGCCCGGATCGGCGATGGTGCGGCCGAGCATCTGGTAGCCGCCGCATAGCCCCACGACCGCACCGCCGCGGCGCGCGTGGGCCGCGATGTCGATGTCCCAGCCCTGCGCACGCAGGAAGGCGAGGTCGGCAATCGTCGCCTTCGAGCCGGGCAGCAGGACCGCATCGCAGTTGCCCGGCAGCGCCTCGCCCGGTTCGAGCAAGGCGAGATCGACGTCCGGCTCGGCAGCCAACGGGTCGAGATCCTCGGTATTGGCGATGCAGGGCAGGCGCGGCACGCGGATCCGGATCGCTCCTGCCTTGCGCGCATAGCGCGCGGCGAGCGACGCGCCGTCCTCTGCCGGCAGCAGATTTGCCGCGGCAAACCACGGCACGACGCCAAGGCAGGGGATGCCCGCATGCGTTTCGATCGCCTTGCGGCCGCCGTCGAACAAGGCGATGTCGCCGCGGAACTTGTTGACGATGCAGCCGGCCACGCGCGCGCGTTCGTCCGCCGCCAGCACGGCCATCGTGCCGGCGAACGACGCGATGACGCCGCCGCGGTCGATGTCGCCGACCAGCACGACGGGCACGTCGGCCGCCGCCGCGAACCCCATGTTGGCGATATCGCCGCTGCGCAGGTTGATCTCGGCGGGCGAGCCTGCCCCCTCGACGAGGACGAGGTCGGCCTCGCGCGCAAGGCGGGCGTAGCTTTCGAGCACGCGGGGCATGAGCTGCGGCTTCAGCGCGTGATAGTCCGCTGCCTTCGCCGTGCCGAAGACCTTGCCCTGCACGACGATCTGCGAACCCGTCTCCGACTGCGGCTTCAGCAGCACGGGGTTCATGTCGGCGGTTGCGGCCGTGCGTGCCGCGCGCGCCTGCAGGGCCTGTGCGCGCCCGATCTCCCCGCCGTCGGCGGTGACGGCGGCGTTGTTCGACATGTTCTGCGGCTTGAAGGGCCGCACGCTGAGGCCGCGGTTGGCGAACGCGCGCGCGAGGCCCGCGACGATCAGCGACTTGCCGACGTCGGACCCCGTCCCCTGGAACATGAGGGCGCGTGCGGCCATGCCGATCAGAACTCCACGCCCGCCTGCGCCTTGATGCCGGCGCGGAACGGATGCTTGACCATCGTCATCTCGGTGACGAGGTCGGCCGCGTCGATCAGTGCCTGCGGCGCGTTGCGCCCCGTGACCACGCAATGCTGCAGCGGCGGGCGCGCGGCGATGGCCTCCAGCACCGGTTCCAGCGGAATCAGCTCGTAGCGCAACGCGATGTTGAGCTCGTCCAGCACCACCATGCGGTAGCTCTCGTCGGCGAGCATGCGCTTTGATTCCGTCCACGCCCGTTCGGCTGCGGCGATGTCGCGTGCCTTGTCCTGCGTTTCCCAGGTGAAGCCTTCGCCCAGCGTCTTGATCTCGCAAAGCTCGGGGAAGCGCTTGAGGAAGCGGGCCTCGCCCGTGTCCCACGCGCCCTTCACGTACTGGACGATGCCCACCTTCATGCCGTGGCCAAGGCAGCGCATGACCATGCCGAAGGCCGAGGACGACTTGCCCTTGCCCTTGCCGGTATGGACGAGGAGGACGCCCACCTCGCCTTTCTTCTCCGCCATCATGCGGTCGCGGGCTTCCTTGATGCGGCGCATCTTGGCGGCGTGGATGTCGTCGGTCATGTCGTTCCCCGGATTTCGTCGAGAAGGGCGGGCACGTCGTTGGCACCCGGAAGCCACAGGCCGCGACGTCGCGCCTCGGCGAAGCGTTCGGCCATTTCGCGCAAGGCCGGCGCATTGACGGATGCGACGAACCCGCGCGTGTCGGCATCGCGCAGATAGGCGTCGAACAGCGCATCGAACTGGCGGTTTTCGACGCAAGGCGTGGTCGCCGCGAAGGCGAAGAGATAGTCGACCGTCGCTGCCATCTCGAAGGCCCCCTTGTAGCCGTGGCGCTTGCACCCCTCGATCCATTTCGGGTTGGCCGCGCGTGCGCGCACGACGCGGGCGATCTCTTCCTTCAGCGTGCGCACCTTCGGCGCATCGGGGCGCGAATGGTCGTTGTGGTAGAGGGCGGGCGTGCGGCCGGAAAGTGCGGTCACCGCCGCGGCGAGGCCGCCTTCGAACTGGTAATAGTCGTCGCTGTCGAGCACGTCGTGCTCGCGATTGTCCTGGTTGTGGAGCACGGCTTCGACGCGCGACAGGCGCTTCTCGAACAGGTCGTGCGCGGCCGTTCCTTCGGCTCCGGCCCGATACGCATAGCCACCCCACGCGACATAGGCGCGCGCGAGATCGCCCGCGTCCGCCCAGCCGCCCTCGTCGATCAGGGCCTGCAACCCGGCCCCGTAGGCGCCCGGCTTCGAGCCGAAGACGCGCGTGGCCGCATCGCGCCCGCCGCCTTCGGCGCGCACGCGCGCGGCAAGCGGGTTGAGATGCGCCGGTTCGTCGAGGCTCGCCACCTTGCGGGCGGCCGCGTCGAACAGGTCGATGAGCCCGGCGAACGCATCGCGGAAGAAGCCGGAGACGCGCAGCGTCACGTCGACGCGCGGCCGGTCGAGAAGATCGGTGGGGAGGATCTCGAAACCGGTCACGCGCAGGCTCGACGGATCCCACGTCGGACGCACACCCATCAGGGCAAGACCCTGCGCGATGTCGTCGCCGCCGGTGCGCATGCTGGCCGTCCCCCAGGCAGACAGCGCCACGGCGCGCGGCCATTCGCCGTGCTCCTGCAGGTGGCGCGTGACGAGCAGCCCCGCCGATTTCCAGCCCAGCGCCCAGGCCGACGGCGTGGGCACGGCGCGCAGGTCGACCGAATAGAAGTTGCGTCCGGTGGGAAGCACGTCGGGCCGCCCGCGCGAGGGGGCACCCGAGGGTCCGGGCGCCACGCGCCGGCCGGCGAGACCGGCGAGCAGTGCTTCGATCTCGCGCGTCCCGCTCGCGTCGAACGCAGGTGCAAGCGTGCCGGCGATCCAGCCGCACACGGCCGCACTCGCGGGGCCAGGCGGGGTTTCGCCATCGACGAGGCGGGCTGCGTGCTCTTCGATCCGTTCGACGTCGTCGCCATGCACGGCCATGTCGCAGTCGAGCGGGTCGAAGCCGAGTTTGAGATCGCGCGCGATCGCACGCTGCAGCGATTCGTCCTGCGGGCGCGCGCCGAGACGCGGGGATCGCGCGATGGCAACGAGCGTGTCGCGGCGCTGCGTGCCGTCCGGCGATGTGCCGAACACGTGCAGCCCGTCGCGGATCTGGTGCTCTTTGAGTTCGCACAGCAACCCGTCGAGCTTGGGCAAGGCGGTACCGGCCGCATCGGTCTCGGCAATGCCGCATTCGGC
This sequence comes from uncultured Azospirillum sp., assembly GCA_964416335.1. GTDB lineage: Bacteria > Pseudomonadota > Alphaproteobacteria > CACIAM-22H2 > CACIAM-22H2 > Tagaea. The sequence continues at coordinate 8,311 of CAYQDN010000036.1, read as the reverse complement.
GGCAAGCCCGGTGCGTCTTGCGATGTCGAGGATCTCGGCGGCAAGCGGGACCATGCGCCGCGGGTCGAGGCGGCTGGCCTCGTCATATTCGTCGATCAGCCGTTCGAGGGCGGCCTGCGGGCCGTAGGCGCCCGCGCGCGTCAGCGGCGGTGTGAGATGGTCGATCGTCACGGCCGACGCGCGCCGCTTGGCTTGCGTGCCCTCGCCCGGATCGTTGACGATGAAGGGATAGAGATTGGGCAGGGGTCCGAGGGCCGCTTCCGGGAAGCATTCGTCGGAAAGCGCGATCCCCTTGCCCGGCAGCCATTCGAGATTGCCGTGCTTGCCGACATGCACGGCCGCATCGCCCTCGCGCAGCCACGCGTGGAACGCAAGATAGCCGTGCGGCGGGACGAGGGCTGGATCGTGATAGGTGGCGGCCGGATCGATCTCGTAACCGCGCGCGGGCTGGATCGCGACCGCGACATTGCCGAAGCGGTGGACGGGCAGCACGAACGCGTCGCCGTCGAGCCGCGGATCGCGCCCGACCGGTCCCCAGCGTTCCTCCACGCCCGCGCGCACCGCATCGGGGAGTGCGCGCCAGAAGGCGAGATACGATTCGAGCGGATAGCGCACGCCGCCCGACGCGCGCTTGCGCAGGTTCGTCGGCCCGTCGAGCAGCAGGCGCATGAGTGCGGCGGAATCCGCCGGTGCCCCTTCGACCGCATAGCCGTCCTCCGTCAGGGCCGCGAGGATCGCGCAGGCGGCAGCCGGCGTATCGAGCCCCACGCCGTTGGCCAGCCGCCCGTCCTTGCCGGGATAGTTGGCAAGCACGAGGGTTACCTTGCGCTCGGCCGGAATCTTGCGGCGCAGCTTCACCCAGTTGGCGGCAAGATCGGCGACGAACGAAATACGCGTCGGCTCGGGCACGAAGCCGACCAGATCGGTCTCGCACGCCTCGTCGCGGCCCAGCGGCCCCTTGAAGCCGATGGCGCGCGCGAGGATGCGCCCGTCGAGTTCGGGCAGGGCCACGTTCATCGCGATGTCGCGCGGGGCAAGCCCGCGCGTGTCGGCGCGCCACGTTTCGACCGTCTGGGCGGCGAGCACGGCCTGCAGAACGGGGATGTCGAACGCGGCGAGCGGATCGCCCTCGCCGACGGCAAAGCCCGTCAGGTTGATCGCGATGTCGGGTTTCAGCGAAGCAAGCTCGGCCGCAAGATAGGCCGCGACGGCCGCGTCCTTCAGGCTTGCGACATAGAAGGCGTGCGGATCGAGGTCGCGCGCCGCGAGCGCTTCGACCAGCGCTTCGACCGCGGCAAGATCGCCCGCCTGATAATGCGCGCGATAGAAGACGAGGGCGGCGACCGGCGCACCCGGCCGCGCATGCGCATGCGCATGGCGCCCGGCGCGCGCGACGGGAACCGGCAGCGGGGCTTTCGCCGTACCCGCGACAAGATCGTCGAGGAAGGCGAGGGCCCCTTCGTAGTTCGCCGGGCCGCCGTGATTGAAATAGCCGTGCAGGCGCGCAAGCGTCTCGGCCGGCACGGTCGAAAGCTGGGCAAGCTCGGCATCCGGCTTCTCGTCGCCCGGCAGCAAGGCAAGCTTCGCCCCTGTCGCGCGCGCGGTCTCGACTAGGCGATCGACACCGTAGGGCCAGTAGCTGCGCCCGCCGAGCAGGCGCGCCACGATCACCTTGGCGCCCGCCAGCGTGCGCTCGACATAGAGATCGACCGAATAGGGATGCTTCAGCGCCAGCGCGTTGGCGAGCCGCAGCTGCGTACCCGTCGCGCGTCTTGCGCGCGCGAGGCCCGCGATCTCGCTGTCGGCCATCGTCAGGCAGACGATGCCGGCCGCCGACTGGGCGAGATCGACCGCCCGGTCGTCGTCGAGGACCAGCCCCGGCGTGGCGGCCAGCAGATGCATCAGGCGAGCGCCGCGCGGATCGCTGCGGCGTCGATGCCCTTCTTGCCGATCACGACGAGGCGGCTGGCGCGCGGCTCGCTTTCGTTCCACGCGCGGTCGAAATAGCGCTCGACGCGCGGGCCCACGGCCTGCAGCGCAAGCCGCATCGGCTTGCCGGGCACGTCGAGGAAACCCTTGGCGCGCAGCACGTCGTGCCGCTCGATCGTGTCGACCAGCCGGCGCTCGAACGCGGCGGGATCCTCGATCGTGCCGGGCTCGACGATGAAGCTGTCGAAATCGTCGTGGTCGTGCTCGCCCGCCGCGTCCGCGTGGCTGGGCCGCGTGGCGAGATCGTCCTCGGCGCGCGAATCGAGGCCGAGCAGCACGTCGAGCGACACGTCGCCGTGTGCCGTCGTGACGAGCTTGGCGCCCTTGCGCAGCCGGTCGGACAATTCGCCTTCCAGGCGCGCGCGGTCGATGACGTCGAGCAGGTCGGCCTTGGTGAGAAGAACGAGATCGGCGCAGGCGAGCTGGTCGGTGAACACCTCTTCCAGCGGATTGTCGTGGTCGAGGGCGGGGTCTTCCGCGCGCTGGGCCTCCAGGGCTGCCTCGTCGTCGGCGAAGCGGCCGGCGGAAAGTGCCGGACCGTCGACAAGCGTGATCACGCCGTCGACCGTCGCGCGCGCCTTGACCGACGGCCAGTTGAACGCCTGCACCAGCGGCTTGGGCAAGGCGAGGCCCGACGTCTCGATCACGATATGGTCGAGGGCGGGCACGCGCGCCAGCAGCTTTTCCAGCGTGGGCAGGAAATCGTCCGCGACCGTGCAGCAGATGCAGCCATTGGCAAGCTCGATCACGTCGCCGGGCGCGCAGCCCTTGTCCGCGCAGCCCAGCAGCAGCTCGCGGTCCATGCCCAGCGCCCCGAATTCGTTGATGACGAAGGCGATGCGCCGGCCGCCGGCGCGCTCGGCGATGCGGCGCAGCAGCGTCGTCTTGCCAGCACCTAAGAAGCCGGTGACGACGGTGGCGGGAATGCGCTTCATGTCTTGGGTCCTTTCAGGAACAGCGGCAGGCCGGCCGCCACGAAAACGACGTGGGTCGCGATCGCGCCGACCGCCTGGTGCAGGCGGCCGGCCGCGTCGCGGAATTCGCGGGCAAGTCTGTTGTCGGGCACGATGCCGAGACCGACCTCGTTGGAGACGAGCACGACCGGCCCCTTGGCGTTGGCGAGGGCCGCACAGAGCCGATCCGTTTCGGCGGCGACGTCGCGCTTCGCCTCCAGCAGGTTGGAGAGCCAAAGCGTGAGGCAGTCGACGAGCACGGGCGCACCCGGCTTCGCCAGCCGGCCGAGGGCCCCGGCAAGATCGAGCGGCTCTTCGTGTGTGGTCCATGCGCCGCCGCGGCGCGCGCGATGGGCGGCGATGCGTTCGCGCATTTCGCCGTCGCCCGCTTGCGCCGTCGCGAGATAGAGCGCTTTCGCCGCGCGCGCGCGCGCGCGCAGGGCGAGCGCGCGCATCTCGGCGAATGCGCTCTTGCCCGAGCGGGCACCGCCAAGCACCAGCACGAGGGGGATTTTCTTGCCCGCCTTACGCGCGGACGGTCTTCCGGCCATTTCGCACCTGTTCCTCCCGCCGAGGACGGTTGATGGGTGGTCGAACGCCGCGCGAAGGCGCGCGGGCTCGGCGGTCCGGGAGGTCTCCTGGCTCGGGATCGACGGCCTGCCGCCCGTGCCTTCCCGGTCCCGGAGGGGACCAGTGGCGATCGGTCTGGCGGCGGGCCTAGCCCTTACAGTTGCGGGGGCAGCGCCGGGTTGGCGTCCTAAGTAAAAACTATACCTAGAGACGCTTCACCGGACTTCCCTGTCCGGACGCAGGGACTTACTATCACGCCAATTTGGTGGAAACCAGCGGCCAGAAGGCGGAGCCCCATGCGATCGCGACTCGTCGGAATTCTTGCGGGAATCGCGGCTTTCCTTGCGGTTCTGCCGGTCGCGGCGCAGTCGCCCGGACCGCCGCAGGCGACCATCCTGCAGCGCGCGCAGGAGGTCATCCCCGACAAGCTGAAATTCGCCTTCCAGATCGGCGTCACCAACCGCGTCACGCGCGACGGCCGCCTGTTCGTGGCGACCTGGTCGCCCGTGCCCAGCCCCAAGGGCTGGATCGTCGTGCTCCCCGACGCCAAGGAATGGGCGCAGGAGGAAATCGCCCTCTGGCATCCCACGCTGGTGCGCCGCCAGATCGGCATCATCGCCTCGCAATGGTGGTACGGCACGGGCGATGGGCCTGCGAACTACGCGCAGGCCGACGTCATCTATCGCGAACTTGACCAGGCGATGCGCACGATGGGCATGAAGCCGGGTTCGGTCCTGCTCTACGGGATCGGCCGCGGGGCCGAGACGGCGTTCGCGGTGCAGGCGATCGACCGGCACGCCGGCAGCCGCTTCTTCGCGGCCACACTCGCCAATTCGGGGGCGATGGCCGAAGACCTGCCGGCCAACCGCAAGGTGGCGCAAGGCCAGTTCGGCCTCGGGCCGTTCGACGACACGCGCTGGATGTTCTTCTGCGGCGGCAAGGATGCCGAGCCCGAGCGCGCGGGCTGCGCCACCATGCGCGGCGCTTTCAACGCGGCCAAGCGCTTCGGCGGCAAGAACGAACTGTTCATCGAGGACCCGGCGGGCAACCGCACGACGTTCCTGCGCAACGCCGCCCATGTCGACGCGGCGCTGGACAAATACCTGTCGCTGCCGCGGCCCTAGGCCGTCACGCCGGCGGGCGGTTGACGAAACCCACGCGCCATGAATGGCCGATGCCGGCCCCTTCGAGCCGGTCGATGCGCGTGACCGACAGCGTGTCGATGGTCAGCGCCAGTGCGGTTTCGGCTTCGAGGCCCAGTGCGTGCGCCACGCAGGCGCGGATCGTGCCGCCATGGCAGACGACCGGCACGTCCTGGCCGCGGAACTTCTCACCCAGCTCGTCGAGCGTGCGGCCGACGCGCGCGCGCACTTCCTTGAAGCTCTCGCCGTTGTCCGGCTTGATGTCGGCCATCGTCAGCCAGTGGCGGTGCGACTTCTCCGGCGGGCCGAAGCCGTAGGCGCCGATCTCCACGTACGTCTTGCCCTGCCAGTCGCCGAAGCACTGTTCGATCATGCCGGGCGAGACCGTCGGTTCGGGCTGCGGCTTGCCTTTGGCGGCCCAGATCGCCTTGGCCGTGCGCTGCGTGCGCGACAAGGGCGTCACGTGCCATGCCCCCACGTCGGGCACGATGCGCGCGAGGCCGGCGAACGCCGCTTCGTTCGTCGTGTCGCATTCGACGTCCTTGGTGCCGTAGCAGCGGCCCTGCTGGCCGACGACGGGTGCGTGGCGCACCAGCCAGAAACGCGTTTCGATCAGGCCTTCGAGCATGGGAACCCCTTTACCAGGATTGTGCGATGAGGGCGGCGAGCAGGATGGCGATTTCGCTCGCCTGCTGGACGCTGCCGAGGACGTCGCCGGTCTGCCCGCCCAGCAGTGCGCGCGCGCGATGGATCGTGGCGAGCGTGGCGATCGCGGCAAGCGGCACGGCGAAGAGGGCGCCAAGCGCCCCCATCGGCAGCAGCAGGACCGCCCCGATGGCAAGCGCGTCGAACATGCGCGCCTGGCCGGGCCGGCCCGCGCGCTGCGCCATGCCGTCGGCCCTTGCGAAGGGAAGCACGTGCATGGCGTAGACGACGCAGGCGCGCGAACCGCACGCGGCCGCGACGAGCACGCAGGCCACGTCGAGCGGATCGGCGAGATACGAGAGGGCGCCGGCGCGCAGCGAGACCGAGACGATGAGGGCAAGCACGCCGAACGTGCCGATGCGGCTGTCGCGCATGATCTCCAGCCGCCGCTCGGCGCTGCGCCCGCCGCCCGCGTCGGCGAAATCGGCAAGCCCGTCCTCGTGCAAGGCACCCGTCGTCCACATCATCGCGGCAAGGGCGAGCAGGCCCGCGAGGGCGGGTGCGATGCCCAGCGTCCAGGCCAGCGCATAGGCGAACGATCCGGCGGCCGCGACCGGCAGACCCGCCAGCGGGAAGGCGCGTGCGGCCGCCGCCAGGGGATGGTCGGCGACGTGCGGCGGCAGGCGGACCGGGATCCGCGTCAGGAAGGCAAGGGCGAGACGCATCTCGTTGCCGAAGCCCGGCCGGGCGGTGACGTAGTCGGGATCGGGAGCGGCGGACATCGGGGGATCAACGTAAATTGAAGTGCGGGCTTGCGGAGACGGGCGCGGGAAGATAGGACGCCTGCGCAAGCAACGCCAGCCAAGAAAGCCCGGTTCCGCCATGGCCCAGCCCGTCGCCCGCTTTTCCGAGGTCCTCGCCCTGCTGCCCGAGCTGCCGGGGCCCAACCTCGAATCGGCCGCCAAGGCCGCCTCGCGCGAGGCCCAGCTGACCAAGCCCGCCGGGGCGCTTGGCCGGCTCGAGGAGATCACCGGCTGGATGGCGACCTGGCAGGGCACGCACCCGCCGCGCGTCAACCGGCCGCGCGTGGCGGTGTTCGCCGCCAACCACGGTGTCGCCGCGCGCGGCGTGTCGGCCTTCCCGGCGGACGTGACGGCCCAGATGGTGCAGAACTTCATCGCCGGCGGGGCGGCGGTCAACCAGCTCTGCACCGCGTTCGATGCCGAGCTGCGCGTCTACGAGATGGCGCTGGAGCGGCCGACGGCCGACTTCACCCAAGGCCCCGCGATGGACGAAGAGGAATGCGCGCGCGCCATCGCCTACGGGATGATGGCAGTCGAGCCGGGCATCGACCTCCTGTGTCTCGGCGAGATGGGCATCGCCAACACGACGTCGGCTTCGGCCCTGTGCGTGGGCCTGTTCGGCGGGCCGGCTTCCGACTGGGTCGGGCCGGGAACCGGTGTGGCGGGCTCGGCCCTCGCGCGCAAGATCGAGGCGGTCGAGATCGCCGCCAAGCTGCATTTCTCCGAAAACCGTGCGCCGCTCGACATCCTCGCGCGCGTCGGCGGGTTCGAGCTTGCGGCCATCGTCGGTGCCATCCTTGCCGCACGCCTCGCGCATGTGCCCGTGCTGCTCGACGGTTTCGCCTGCACGGTCGCGGGTGCGATCGTGCGCGCCCTCGACCCGCGTGGGCTCGACCATTGCCAGGTCGCGCACATGTCGGCCGAGCCCGGCCACCGGCGCCTCCTCGAAAAGATCGGCCGCACGCCGCTGCTCGATTTCGGCATGCGGCTGGGCGAGGCATCCGGTGCCGCACTCGCCATCGCGATCGTGCGCGCGGCCCTTGCCTGCCACACCGGCATGGCGACGTTCGGCGACGCGGGCGTGGCCGGCAAGGCCTAGCCCCCCGATCCTGAGGGGGTCCGGTCGCGGCTTCGGGCGGCTGGCAGGGGGATCCATCCGGGCTAGCGTCCGGGTCATGAAATACGCACCCTTCATCGATCTGGGTCTTGCCGGCCGCGGCCGGCGCCCGCCGCAAATCGGCGAGGCGGCGATCCTGCCGCTGTCGAACCTCACTTCCCTCTGGATGCGGATTGCGCGACGATTGCGGCGATGACCGCGACCGACTGGGACGACATCCGGGCTTTTCTGGCGATCGCGCGGGCGGGCAGCCTTGCCAAGGCCGCGCGTGCCGCAAGGCTGAGCGAGGCGACACTCGGCCGCCACCTGAAGGCGCTCGAGCGCCGGCTGGGCGCCCCCTTGTTCGACCGGTTGCCCAATGCGCTCCGGCTCACGTCCCTCGGTCGCGAGGCGCTCGACGGGGCCGAGGCGATGGATGACGGGGCGGCCACGCTGTCGCGGCGCGCCAAGATCGCGCGCGAGCCCGCCCGCCGGCCGGTCGTCGTGAGTTCCGTGAATTCGATCGCCTGGTTCCTCGTGCGCCATTTCCCGGCCCTGAAGCGCGAGCTCGGCGGCACCGTCATCACGCTGACGGCCACACGCAAGGCCGTCGACCTCGCGCGCCGCGAGGCGGACATCGCACTGCGCATGCTCAACCTGCCCGACGCGCCCGATCTGGCCGGACGCAAGGTCGCGTGCGTGGCCAACGCGATCTACGCGTCGCGCGACTATCTTTCGCGCAATCGCCGCAAGGCCAAGGACGGGTACGAGGGCATCGACTTCATCGCGCGCGAGACGGGCTCGGAGAAATCGCCGCAGGCCGTCTTCTCCGACGCGATCGCCCCGCGCGTGCGCACGGTCATGCGCGTGTCGGAAACGGTCCTGCGCCACCAGGCGGCGATCGACGGGCTGGGTGCCACGCTGCTGCCCTGCCATCTGGGCGATGCCGAGAAGCGGCTGGTGCGGCTGACCGGGCCGATCCCGGAACTCGACGAGGACATGTATCTCGTCATCCACCGCGACCTGCGCCGCGTGGCGGCCGTGCGCGCGACGGCCGATGCGCTGGTGCGCCTGTTCAGGCGCCACGCGCGCGAGATCGCCGGGCGCTAGACG